>NZ_JBIBST010000003.1:0-770054 GCF_043077765.1 Streptomyces sp. NPDC015661
CAGGTCAAGACCCCGATCAACTCGGACAACGGCAACAAGCGCACCGACTACGTCCTGACCTGGGACGTCTACAACAAGACCACCGGCACCTGGATATCGGGCACCTCCGGCATCCCCGGCCTGAGCCAGAACGTCGCGGTGGAGGACCCCACCTCCAACACCCTCGGCCTGGAGAAGTTCTACGGCTACACCGGCAAGAACACCGGCGCCGGCGCCAGCATGATGAACAACATGGCCTCCGGCAACGTCGTGTGGTCGTACAACGGGTTCAACAACCCCGGCCGGGGCCTGAACACGTTCTTCCGGCTGGCCTACAACAGCTTGGACACCTCCGACACGGTCTCCGGCTACGGCTGGTCCATGCAGGCATCGGGGCCGATCCGGCTCGGGGCCCCGCTGGACTTCCACCCCAACCCCAACCCCACCGAGGTGCGCCTGCCCGACGGTGACGGCACCACCCACGTGTTCCGCTGGGACTCGGCGACGAGCTCGTGGAAGGCGCCGGCCGGTGTGCACTACAAGCTGGCCGCCAAGGCGGGTCTGGACTGCACCCCGCTGAAGGACCCGATCCCGGACGCCTGGACGATGACCCGTCCCGACGGCACCCGCTTCCTGTTCGGCTGCGACGGCTACCTGACCTCCACGGTGGACAAGAACGGCAACACCATGCTGTTCACCTACGAGGAGCGGAAGTCCAACAACAAGCCCACCAAGTTCCTGAAGTACATCACCGACCCCGCGTCGCGGCAGACGCTGACGGTGGACTACTTCAAGAAGGGCGACAACTCCTACGAGTACGTCTCGGGCACGGGCACCATCGCCACGGGCTCGAACCTGACCAACTCCAAGATCTACGACCACATCAAGTCGGTCACCGACGTCTCCGGCCGTAAGATCAACTTCTGGTACACGGACAAGGGCCTGCTCGGCCAGTTCACCGACGGCGTGGGCTCTTCGCAGCCGAAGGTGTTCAAGTTCACCTACGACGCCACGCAGGGCAACAAGAACGTCAAGATGGTGGCGGCCGCCGACCCCCGGGGCAACGCCACCAAGCTGGACTACTACGCCCCGCAGACCGGTGACGACCCGAAGTACCACTGGTGGACCAAGACCATCACGGACCGCCTGAACAACAACACGACGTTCGCCTACAAGGCGGACACGGTGAACCCGAGCTTCACCGACACCAAGGTCACGGACTCCGAGTCGCACGCCACGGACTACGTCCTGGACGACTTCGGCCGCCAGGTGAAGTCCACCAACGCCAAGTCCGAGTCCCTGGACATGTCCTGGGACGCGGACAACAACGTCATCCTCCTGAAGGAGGCGAACGGCGCCCAGACCACCTGGACGTACGACCCGAAGACCGGCAACCCGCTGACGAAGAAGGACGCGGAGGCCAACAAGAACGGCACCGCGGCGACGGTCTACACGTACCAGACCCGTGCGGACGGCTTCTCGGCCGACCTGTCCACCAAGACCTCCCCCGAGGGCCGCAAGTGGCAGTTCGGCTATGACGCCTTCGGCAACCTGAAGACGGTCACCGACCCCATGGGCGCCGCCACCACCTCGGTGCCGGACGACTACACCACCAAGTACGACTACGACGCCTACGGGCAGTTGACCAAGGCCACCGACGCCAACGGCAACGCCACCAACAACTCCGACTTCGACGTCATGGGCTACCCCAAGACGATCACCGACGCGGAGAACCACCCCACCTCGTTCGTCTACGACGAGCGCGGCCAGGTCACCTCGGTGACCGACGCGGCGGGCACCACCACCACCCAGACCTACGACGCCTTCAAGCGTCCGCTGGTCAACAAGGTGCCCAAGGACCAGGCGCAGGCGGTGTTCATCACCACTCCGGCCCCGGTGTACGACGCGAACGACAACGTCACCACCAGCACGGCCGCGGACGGCGTGGTCTCCACCGCGGTCTATGACCCGGCGGACCAGGTGACCGAGTCGACCGGCCCGGACAACAACCTGAGCGGTCGCACGACGCGTTACACCTACGACAAGGTCGGCAACCTCAAGACCACGACCGAGCCCAAGGGCGTGGCGACGACCTCCGTCCCGGACGACTACGTCACCACCAACAACTACAACGAGATCTACCAGCTCATGTCGGTGGTGAACGCCCAGGGCGACAAGGTCTCCTACGAGTACGACATCGTCGGCAACCCGGTCACGGTCATCGACCCGAAGAAGAACGCCACCGCCGACACCACCGACTACACCAGCAAGAGCTCCTTCGACCTCAACCACCGCGTCACCAAGGTCACCGACGCGGCGGGCAAGTTCACCACGAGCGAGTACGACAAGGACTCGCTGGTCGTCAGGAGCACCGACAAGGAGGGCAACACCAGCGAGGTCGTCTACGACCAGCGCGGCAAGACGATCGAGCAGCGGGTCCCGTACTCGACCGGCGTCGTCCGTACCACGAAGTACGAGTACGACCAGATGGGCAACACCACCAAGGTGATCAGCCCGCGCGGCACCGCGACCGCGGCCGTCGACGACTTCACCAGCCGCACCGAGTACGACAAGCTCAACCGTCCGGTCAAGCAGTACCAGCCCTACGACCCGGCGGACGCGCGCTACAACGACCCCAACGTCTACACCCAGACGACCTACGACGTGGTCGGCCGCACCTCGCGGGTCTCCGCGCCGCCGTCGGCGGGTCAGACGGTGCGTAACGACACCGACTACACCTACTTCGACAACGGCTGGACCAAGACGTCCACCGACCCGTGGGACATCGTCACCTCCTACGGCTACAACACGACCGGCCAGCAGGTCTCGCGCACCCTCACCTCCGCCGGCGGCTCCAGCTCGCGGACCCAGGGCTGGGCGTACTACCCCGACGGCAGCATCCAGGCCCGCTCCGACGACGGCGTGCCGGTCGGCGCCCACGTGGTGGTGGCCGACAACTCGGACACCCAGACCACGTCGGCGACCGGCACCTGGGCCACGGCTTCGGCCACCGGCCAGCAGGGTTTCGACCACCGCACCCACGCGGCGGGGACGTCGACGGACACGTTCACCTGGACCCTGAACGTCCCGCAGGACGGCAGCTACACCGCCTACGCGAAGTACCCGACGACCTCGGGCGCCTCCACGGCGGCGAAGTACACCGTCACCCACGACGCCGGCACCACCGACAAGACGGTCAACCAGACCACCGGTGGCGGCACCTGGGTCTCGCTGGGCTCGTACACGTTCAAGCAGGGCATCGCGTCCAAGATCACCCTGGCGACCGACGCCTCCGGCAAGGTCGTCGCCGACGCGGTGAAGATCGTCCGTACCGTCACCGAGACGGACACCGAGAAGAAGAACTTCACCTACTCGTACGACGCCAACGGCAACCTCGCCTCGATCACCGACACCTCCTCGGGTGCCAAGATCGACACGTACTCGATGACCTACACCGGCCTCAACCAGGTCCAGAAGGTCAGCGAGTCCCTGTCCGGCGTCGAGAAGAAGGCCACGTCGTTCACCTACGACGCCAACGGCCAGAAGGCGACGACGTCCCACCCCGACCAGTACGCGCAGTACATCTACGACCTGCGTGAGCAGGTCAAGACGGTGAAGGTCGGCAAGTCCGTCTCGGACGCCTCGCCGAAGGTCACCGACTACACCTACACCGACCGCGGCCTGCGTCTGAAGGAGACGAAGGCCAACGGCAACACGGTCGACTACACCTACTACCTCAACGCGGCGCTGAAGACCCAGACCGAGAAGAAGCCCAACGGCACCCTGGTCTCCTCGCACACCTACGCCTACGACGCCAACGGCAACCAGGCGCAGGACGTCGCGTCCAAGATGAACGCCGACAACCACGGCGCGTATCTGAACTCCACCACGGACTCCACCTACGACCCGGTCAACCGGCTCGCCCAGTCCGTCAAGACGGGCACCGGCGCGGGCACCGAGACGTACGTCCACGACAACAACGCCAACGTCGTCACCCAGACGATCAAGAACGTCACGACCAACTACACCTACGACCGCAACCGGCTCCTCAGCTCGAGCATCGGCGCCGCGAGCAACAGCTACAACTACGACCCGTACGGTCGACTGGACACGGTCGTCGCGGGCGGCAAGGTGGTCGAGGACCGGGACTACGACGGCTTCGACCACGTGGTCAAGAACGCCAAGCTGCAGACCGACGGGGTCACGACGAAGACGACCACGTACGTCTTCGACCCGCTGGACCGCACGGCGTCAAAGACGGAGGCCGGCAAGACCACCGACTTCAACTACCTCGGTACCTCCAGCGAGGTCCTGAACGAGGCCGTTGCCGGCGAGGTCACCAAGTCCTACCAGTACAGCCCGTGGGGCGAGCGCCTCACGCAGCTGAAGAAGAACACCGACGGCTCCGAGGAGCTCGGCGTCTACGGCTACAACGGCCACACCGACGTCGAGACCCTCACCGACACCACCGGTGACACCAAGTCGACCTACGGCTACACGGCCTACGGCAGCAACAACGACGCCGAGTTCACCGGCATCGACAAGCCCGACACCGCCCAGCCCGACAAGGAGGCGTACAACCCCTACCGCTTCAGCGCCAAGCGCTGGGACTCCGCCAGCGGCACCTACGACATGGGCTTCCGTGACTACAGCCCCGGCCTGAACCGCTTCACCAGCCGGGACATGTACAACGGCGCCCTGGCCGACATGCAGCTGGGATCGGACCCCTTCACGGGGAACCGCTACGCCTTCACGGGCGGCAACCCGATCAGCAACGTCGAGATCGATGGACACAACTGGTGTGAAGACGGGGCCTTCTGCCCCTACAACGACACCTTCGCCAAGGCGTGGGTCGGCGGTATCGGGCTCCTCACGGACACCCTTGCCAGCCCCGTGATCGCCGCCGAGCCGATCCTTCGAGAGAAGTGCCCTTCGTGCTTCGGAACCGCCGGTAATCCCAATGGAGTGGATCTGGGATTCGAATGGGTCACCGGCAGCGGCCCCAAGCATCGGGACTTCGGCGGAAACGACGCCTTCACGCAGAACCTCATGGACCACTACCACGTCCAGCGGGTGCGCGAGATCGCGGCCGACAACATCAACATCGGTAACTACAACCTGGGCGACCCGGTCAAGCAGAAGAAGGAGGACGACGGCAGCATCACCAACAACGGCTTGAACCAGTCGCTGAACACCAAGAGCCTCATCCTGGACTTCACGACCAACATGTCCGCGGCGTTCCTCGGCTCCTACACCATGGACTACACGGTCCAGTCGGTCGACAAGGAGGCGGGAACGGCGACCGTTCAGTTCCATGTGCAGAACACCAGCGACATCAACTCCGGTACGCACATCGGTCCGGGGGCCGGCGGGTACAGCCCGTGGTGGGACGAGCACATCGCCGAACCTCTCCTGGCGAATTACGCCACGGGGCGTTTCAGTGAGAAGACGCAGGACGTGACGTGGACGGAGACGATCGACCTCGCCGATCCCAAGGCTCCGTCGGGGCAGTCGGAGTCGTCACCCGGCCTGTTGGACAGCATTACGAATGCGCTGTCCAGCATCTTCTTCTAGCAGACTGACGCGCTCCCGCCGGTCGGTCGGCGGGAGCCCTTGAAAGCGGCCGGGCCGCTCCTGGGGACCCCAAGGGATCACCAGGGGCGGCCCGGCCGTCCGGAGCGACTGGAAGTAGACAGCATGAAATTCGGCGTATTGCGCAGCGGCGCAAGCCTCGCGGCTGCCACCTTGACGGCATTCGCTTCGACCGCTTGCGGGACGAACGAACCCACCTACGTGCACCCGGAGACCGTAAGTCATTCCGAATTGGTCGGCCGATGGGACGGAGGACGGGAATGCGGCTCGCCGCTTCCGGTGATCCGGCTGCGCGACGACTACACCTATACCGTCAAGGACTATCCGATCGAGTGGAACGGCCCTGTGCGGGGCCAGCAGGTGACACGCCGTTCGACCGACGGCACATGGCATGCGGTCACCAAAGACCCTGGCCGGCCACCCTATCTCGTGCTTCGTTTCGAGAAGGGGGGAGTGGTGGAAACAGATACCCTCGTCTTCACCGTGGACAAGGGGGCCCTGCGGATGGGTACGACGGTCGAGGCGCACGGGGATCCCGAACACACCTTCCCGTGCAGATTCAAACGCACTTCTACCGACCCTGAATTCGGTCGATAGCGGGTCTGTCGGCTCTGGGGGCGGTGTCCACCGCCGAAGCCCTGCGAGCTGGTGGGAGCGGTCAGCTCCGCCGCGCACCGCGGACTGAAGCGGCTCGCGACGGACATGCTGGAATGAGTGGTGAAGGCGGTATGCGGGAGCACGACGACGTCGAGGCGGCACTCGCCGCTGCCCTGCGCCCCGGGCGGGTGGACGATGCCGCGGCCCGAGCGGCCCTCGCCGCGTTCCGCGCCGCCCGCGACACGGGCCTGCACCGGCCCGGCGCACCGGGCGTCGCGAGGACTGGAGTCCCGTACCGGAATGCGGCACGGGACGCTCGCTGAAGACCGCACTCGCGCCCTGGCCGCGAGCCTGACCCCGGGCGGCGTGGCGTTCGCCGCGGCCGCGTCGCACGAACCCTTCGACGAGACCGGGGCCCGCGACGGGCGCGGTCGCTGACCGTGGTCCGGCCGTCTGGCCGGATGGTGTCCCTCCGCTCGGGCGGACCGGCGCCGGCGTGCACCCCGATACCTGTGTCGACAGGCTGGTACGCGTGTCCCCGCATCCGCCCCACGGGCCGGAGCCGCGGCCTCCTGCGGGGCGGCATTCCGTGCGAAGCCGTCCATCCGCGGAGCGACCGGGCCCGGCTGTGCGCAGACCTCCCAAGGTCTTCTGCTTCCCGTTCATGTGTTCGCCGTTGCTGCTTCACCGGTCTGTGGAGTGGTCAGCCCCGGACGCCGTGATTGTCATGCCCGCAGCCACGACGCCGCGTGGCCGATTGTCGGCCACGCGTGACGTCCGGGCGAAGGGGGCGGTTCCGTGTCTCGGCCACGGTTTCTCTTTGTGTCATGGGTGGACGTCGAGAGACGTCAGGTGCCGGACGTCTGGACGCTCCCCGCGTGCCGCCCGGAAGCGGTGAGCTGGCGGCTCGTCGGCGCCAACAACCACGAACTCGGACGCGGCCCCGAGCTCCACCGCGGCCACGCCGCCTGCAGCGCCGCCGTCACCCGGCTGCGCGCCGGTCTCGACCGCGCGGTCCCGCACGTGGCCATGACCTCCGCCGACGGCACCTGGACCTGGCAGCTCGCCGTGGACCAGCGCTGCGTGGCGGTCTCCGCCCGCGCCTTCCGCCGCCAGCGCGAGTGCCGCGACAGCCTCGGCCTCTTCCTCGCCGCGGCCGTCGAGGGCCAGGTGGCCGAAGGGGTGACGTACACCCGCCGGATGCGCGGCCTGCGGCTGCCCGACGCCGTCCAGGGGAACGTCTCTTGACCACCGTCACCACCACCGCCGACACCGAGGTCCCGCGGGACAGGACCGCCTCCAAGGACCCCGCCGACCGCGTCTTCCGCATCGGCGCCCGCGGGGCCGGAGCCGTCGTCCTGGTCACCATGACCCTGGTCGGCGTCTTCCTCGCCGTCCGCGCGGCCCAGGCCCTCGGCGGAGCCGGCGGCTCCTTCGTCACCACCCCGGCCTGGGAGCCCGACTCCCGGCACTTCGGCATCGCCGCCGTCCTGCCCGGCACGATCCTCATCGGCCTCACCGCGATCGCCTTCGCGCTGCCGCTCGCCCTCGGCACCGCGCTCTACATCACCGAGTACGCGCCCCGCAGGCTGCGCCGGACCCTGGTCAGCCTCGTCGACCTGATGGCCGCCGTGCCCAGCGTGGTCTACGGCCTGTGGGGCTTCTTCTTCCTCCAGCCGCACATCACCGGCCTCGCCCGCTGGATCTCCACCTACGTCGGCTGGATCCCGCTCTTCGCGGTGAACGGCGCCGATCCGGACGATCCGCTCGCCCCCGCCACCGTCTACACCTCCTCCACGTTCATCGCCGGGATCGTCGTGGCGCTGATGGTCACCCCCATCGCCTGCTCGGTGATGCGCGAGGCCTTCGCCCAGGCCCCGCCCGGCGAGCGCGAGGGAGCCTTCGCGCTCGGCGCGAGCCAGTGGGGCGTCATCCGCACCGTCGTCCTGCCCTTCGGCAAGGGCGGCATCATCGGCGGCACGATGCTCGGGCTGGGCCGGGCGCTCGGCGAGACCATCGCCGTCGTCATGATCATCTCGCCGGTCTTCGTCTTCCAGCCCCACATCCTGGAGAACGGCGCCAACTCCGTCTCCGCGCTGATCGCCCTGCGCTACGGAGCCGCCAGCCCGTTCGGCATGTCCGCGCTGATGGCCGCCGGCCTCTCGCTCTTCCTGATGACCCTCGTCGTCAACTTCATCGCGTCCTCCGTGGTCGCCCGCAGCCGGTCCGGAACGGGAGCCGAGGCATGACCCTCACCACCGAAGAGACCAGGCCGGCCGCCACGGTCACGCCCGACGTCGTCCCCGACGGCCCCGGCGCGCCCGCCGAGCAGCGTCGCACCACCTCCTCCCTGCACGCCCGCGACGTCTTCGCGCTGCTCGGCTCGGCCGCCGCGGCCGTGGCCCTGACCGCGACGCTCTTCGACCGCGTGCTGCCCTTCGACGGCTCGCTCGGCTTCGCCGTCGTCCTGTACCTCGCCTTCATGGCGCTCTACGCGGTGCTGATCTCCCTCGACGAGAACGGCGCCACCATCCGCGCCCGGCTCGCCCAGGCGGTCGTCCACGCCCTGGCGCTGCTGCTGCTCGCCGCGCTGCTCTTCATCGTGGGCTACGCCCTGTGGCGCGGCCGGGAGGCCCTGCCCCACCTGAACTTCTTCACGGAGGACATGTCCGGCACCGGACCCCTCCAGCCGATCACCGACGGCGGCATGCTCCACGCGATCGTCGGCACCCTCCAGCAGATCGGCATCTCGCTGCTGATCACGGTGCCGCTGGGACTCGCCTGCGCGGTCTTCCTCAACGAGGTGCCCGGCCGGTACGCGCGGTTCGTCCGCACCATCGTCGAGGCGATGACCGCCCTGCCGTCCATCGTGGCCGGCCTGTTCATCTACGCCACCGCGATCCTCGCCCTCGGCCTGGGGAAGTCCGGCTTCGCCGCCGCCCTCGCGCTCTCCGTGATGATGCTGCCGATCATCATCCGGGCCTCGGACGTCGTCATCCGGCTGGTGCCCGGCTCGCTCCGGGAGGCCTCGTACGCGCTCGGCGCCGGGCAGTGGCGCACGGTGTGGACGGTCGTCCTGCCCACCGCCCGCTCCGGGCTCACCACCGCCGTGATCCTCGGCACCGCCCGCGGCATCGGCGAGACCTCGCCGGTGCTGCTGACCTCGGGCGCCGCGACCGGTCTCAACCTCAACCCCTTCGAAGGGCCGCAGACCTCGCTGCCGCTGGCCACCTTCACGCTGGTGGCCTCACCCGAGAAGAACATGATCGCCCGCGGCTTCGGCTGCGCCGCCCTGCTGATGGCCCTGGTCCTGCTGCTGTTCCTGCTCGCCCGGGTGATCGGCGGACGCGGACCCGGCCAGCTGAGCCGGAGTCAGCAGCGACGCCGGGCCGCCGCCTCGCTGAGGGACCTGGAGCGGATGGGGGCCGGCACGGACGGGCCGGCCGCGGTCCCCGGCCCGGCCGAGGAGCCCGGCACCCCGCCGCCACCGGTCGGCTGACCGCCCGCCGACCGTCCCCGTACGACCGCTCCGCCCGCCACCGATCAGGAGACCCCGATGTCCGGACGCCCACCGGCCCGCCCCGCGAGCCTGCTGCGGCGCACCCTGGCCGTGCTCGTCACCGCGCTCGCCCTCGTCGTGCCCGCCGCTCCGCCCGCCGCCGCCGAGAGCTACGTACCGGTCTCCGGCGCGGGCTCCACCTGGAGCCAGAACGCCCTCGACCAGTGGCGCGCCAACGTCAAGCAGTACGGGATGACGGTCAACTACAACGGCACCGGCTCCTCCGACGGCCGCAACCAGTTCCGCAACGGCACCGTCGACTTCGCGGTCTCCGAGATCCCGTACGGCATCAACGACTCCGGCGTCGCCGACCCGCCGCCCTCGCGGAAGTTCGGCTACATGCCGATCGTCGCGGGCGGCACGGCCTTCATGTACAACCTGCGGATCGGCAACCGCCGGGTCACCAACCTGAGGCTCTCCGGCGAGAACGTCGCCAAGATCTTCACCGGCGTCATCACCATGTGGAACGACCCGGCGCTCAAGGCCGACAACCCCGGCATCGCCGCGAGCCTCCCGGCCCGCCGGATCGTCCCCGTCGTCCGCTCCGACGGCTCGGGCACCACGGCCCAGCTGACCACCTGGCTCAGCAAGAAGCACCCCGCCCTGTGGGACGCCTACTGCGGCCAGGCGGGCCGCCGCACCCCCTGCGGACCGACCTCCAACTTCCCCGTCGTCGGAGGCAAGGGCTTCGTCGGCCAGTCCGGCTCCAACGGTGTGTCCGGCTACGTCGCCCAGGAGGGCAACGTGGGCACGATCACCTACGTCGAGTACTCGTACGCCGTGTCCACCACCGGCTTCCCGGTGGCCAAGATCCTCAACGCCAAGGGCTACTACACCGAGCCCACCGCCCAGAACGTGGCGGTCTCGCTCACCCAGGCGGACATCAACCCCGACCTCACCCAGAAGCTCGACGGGGTCTACGACAGCACCGACCCGCGCACCTACCCGCTCTCCAGCTACAGCTACATGATCGTCCCGACGGCGGTGGAGTCGAACTTCAACGCGCAGAAGGGCAAGTCCCTCGGCGCCTTCGCCTACTACTTCCTCTGCCAGGGCCAGCAGTCGGTCGACCGGCTCGGCTACTCGCCGCTCCCGATCAACCTGGTGAAGGCCGGCCTGACCCAGGTCCGCAGGATCCCCGGTGTGGTCGCCGAGTCCATCGACATCAGGAAGTGCAACAACCCGACCTTCTCCAGCGACGGCACCAACACCCTCGCCAGGACCGCCCCGATGCCGCCCCCCTGCGACCTCAAGGGCGCCCAGCAGTGCGGCACCGGCACCGGCGGGGACAAGACCCCGACCCCGACGAACGGTTCCTCCGGCGGCACCGGCGCCGCGGGCGGGGCCGGCGCCTCCGGCGGCGCGACCGGCGGCACCGGGGGGACGGCCGGCGCCGGCGGCACGGGCTCGGGCGGCGCGGCCTCCGGCGGTACGGCGGGCGCCTCCGGCGGCGCGGGCTCGGGCGGCGCGGCCTCCGCCGGGACCGGCGGCGGTGCCGCGGGCGGCACCGGTGGATCGGCGGCCTCCGGCGGGACCGGCGCGACCACCGGCGGCGCGCTCGACCCCGTGACCGGACAGCCCGTCGTCCAGGGCGACACGGGCGGTGCCGCCGGCGACGGCTCCGGCGGTACGGCCGGCGGCGACCTGTACGGCGTCCCCGTGACCACCGCCGCGAGCATCGGCGGCGGACTCCAGACCACCCTCATGATCGTCGGCGCGCTCCTGCTCATCGGCGTCACCGTCGGCCCGCCGCTGCTGCACCGGCGCCTCGCCGACGCCCGCCGCGCGGGGGAGGAGTCCCGATGACCCCGCCCCGCCCCGTACGCCCGGGCCGCCTGCGGGCCCTCCTCGGCACGCTCTGCCTGGCCCTCGTCCCGGTCGTGGCCACCGTCGGCACCGGCCTCGACCCGGCCGCCCCGCCCGCGTACGCCGCCACCGGCGAGAGCTCGGCGGTGACGGTCTCCGGCACCGGCGACTTCGCGGGCCTGAGGATCACCGTCGGCCAGACCCGCAACCTCGTCAACCAGGTCATCCGGATCAGCTGGACCGGAGGCGCGCCCACCGTCTCCGACACCGCCTACGCCGCCAACTACCTCCAGATCATGCAGTGCTGGGGCGACGAGAACGGCCCCGGCACCGACCAGTGCCAGTTCGGCGGCTCCTCCGCGCTCGGCGCGGGCGCCGGCAACCAGTCCGCCGGCGCCTACACCAACGGACGCCAGCTCAACTACGGCCCGACGCTCAAGGACTCCGAGAACCAGCCGCTGCCCCCGCCCACCCCCAGCGGCATCTCGTACGCGCCCTTCCGCTCGGTCACCGGCGACGAGGTCAGCCCCGGCAACTGGAACGAGTTCTTCGACGTCAACAGCACCAACGAGATCCCGTACGCCCGCACCGACGCCAGGGGCGCAGGCGAGGTCTACTTCGAGGCGCAGTCCGGCGTCGAGGCCCCCGGCCTCGGCTGCGGCGCCCCCGTCGAGCAGCAGGGCACCGTCACCGGCCGCGGCTGCTGGCTGGTGATCGTGCCGCGCGGCACGACCGAGATCGACGGCACCTCGTACACCACCCAGTCCGGCGGCCAGCTCCAGTCCTCCCCGCTCAGCCCGGCGAACTGGAAGCACCGCATCACCGTCCCGCTCGGCTTCGAGCCCATCGGCAGCTACTGCCCGATCGGCGCCGACGAACGCGGCACCCTCGGCAGCGAGATGGCCGCCGAGGCCATCACCCGCTGGCAGCCGTCCCTCTGCCGCACCGGCGACGGCGCCATCTACGGCTACGCGCAGGTCCCCGACGCGACCGCCCGCGTCAAGCTGCTCTCCGGCACGCCCGGCATGGTCTTCGTCGGCCGCGCCGCCGACCGCGGCGACTCCGGCCGCACCCCCGTCTACGCCCCGGTGGCCCTCTCCGGCATCACCCTCGCCTACTCCATCGAGAGCCAGGCGGGCTTCCGCGCCCCCGACGAGGTGCGGCAGCGCAACGGCACCCGGATGACCACCCTGCGGCTCACCCCGCGACTGGTCGCCAAACTGCTCACCGAGTCCTACCCGGACGGCGTCTCCCGCTTCGCCGACAGCGTCGCCGGCAACCCCGTGAACCTCGGCCGCGACCCCGAGTTCCTCCGGTACAACCCCGAGTACGCCGACCTCGACTTCGGCGGCAAGCTCGGCGACGCCCTCGTCCCGCAGCCGCTCGCCGACACCACCCGGCAGCTGTGGGAGTGGATCGCCCAGGACCCGGCCGCCGCCGAGTTCCTCAAGGGCACCCCGGACGACCGGGGCGCCCACGGCGACCCCGGGAACTCCGGCATGAAGGTCAACCCGCACTACAAGGACGCCACACTGCCCCTGGACTCCTTCCCCAAGAGCGACCCGTACTGCCAGGCGTTCGAGGACCGGCCGGAGCACCCGCTCTGCATCCAGGACAAGCACCCGTACGCCACCGACATGCACGCCGCCGCGCGCGCCGCCGGCCGGGGCGACACCCTGGCCCGCACCTCCTGGGACGCGACCGCGACCCCGCCCGCGTACAAGAAGGACCCGCCGCAGCCGGCCGGCCAGCGGGCCGTGCTCGCCGTCACCGACACGGCCACCGCCGAGCGCTACGGCCTGATGCGCGCCGAACTCCTCAACGGGGCGGGTGAGTTCGTCGCCCCCGACGCGGCCTCCCTGACGGCGGCCGCGAAGGTCCGCAAGCCGGGGGCGGACGGGGTGACCGTGCCCGACCCGGGCACCCGGGACCCGGCCGCCTACCCGCTCACCGTCCTCACCTACGCCGCCACCGTGCCGGCCGACCTCACCGCCGCCGAAGGCCGCGACTACGGCACCCTGCTGACCTACGCGGCCGGTGCCGGACAGACGCCCGGAGTCGCCGCGGGCAACCTGCCGAGCGGATACGCCCCGCTGCCCGAGGCGCTGCGCGAGCAGACCCGCGGCGTGGCGCGGAAGGTGGTCGCCGACGCCGGGAAGACCCCGACGACCGGGACGCCCACGCCCACCGCCACGGCGACCACCCCGGCCCCGACCGCCGTGCCGACGTCCACGCCGCCCGCCGGCGGCGGCTCCGGTTCCGTCACGGTGACCGGGGGCTCCGGTTCCGTCACGGTCACCGGCGGCTCCGGGGGAGCGGGCGCGGCCGGCGGTTCGGGCGGCGACTCCGGTGGCGGTTCCGGCGGTTCGGACGCGGCCGCCGGCGGTTCCGGCGCGGGCTCCGGCGGTTCGGCTACGGGTTCCACCGGAGCGGCCGGCGGTACGGGAGCCTCCCGGAGCCCCGGTCCGACTCCCGCGCACTCGCCCACCGCCGCCTCGCCCGCCCCGGGCGCGCAGACGGTCACGGCCGTGGGCGCCCCCACACCCGCCTGGACGGTCGGCGCCGTACGCAACGCGCTGCTCGTCTGTCTGATCCTCGGCGCCCTCGCGGCCTTCGCGGGCCCGGCGCTGCCGAGGTACCTGCCCCGTCTGTTGGCGGCCGCCCGTCACCGGATGGGGAGGTGATACCCGAAACCTTCGATTCGTCCGCGCCAACGGAAGCACCGCACACGTTCCGGGCACCACCCGGAGCGCAGCCTAGCCGAGGAGAACCCTCAGTGAACAAGAAGAAGACCGGTCTCGCGCTCGCCGTGGCGGCGCTCGTGGCCGTCACCGTCGGCAGCGGCCTGGCCGCCGCCGACCCCTCCGGCCCGCCGCAGTACCGCCAGCTCGCCGGTGTCGGCTCCGACACCACGCAGGACGTGATGAACGGCCTCGCCGAGGCCGTCACGATCAACGGGCAGAAGGTCATCGGCTCGTACGACGCCACGGGCTCCGCGACCATCACCACCAAGAACCCGGCGACGAACCCGAACTGCACCATCCCCCGGCCCAACGGCTCCGGCGCCGGGCGGGCCGCGCTCCTCAACTCCCTCCAGGCCGGCAACGGCTGCCTCGACTTCTCCCGCTCCTCCTCGCTGAACCTCGGCGCGGCCAGCCCGGGCCTGACGTACGTGCCGTTCGCGATCGACGGCGTCAGCTACGCCATCACCCCCGGCTCCTCGATCCCGCGCAAGCTGACGCTGGCCGACCTCAAGGCCATCTACCACTGCGACCCCAACTACGTGGGCTCCGGCCCCAACTACGACCTGACGGTCTACCTCCCGCAGGCCGGTTCCGGCACGCGCTCCTTCTGGGAGTCGCAGATGGGCATCACCGACGCCGACGTCGTCGCGGGCGTCCACCCCTGCATCAAGGACAAGAAGGGCACCGCCCCGGTCCAGGAGCACGACGGCCGCGTCCTCGACGACAAGTCGATCGTGCCGTTCTCCATCGCCCAGTACCAGGCGCAGTCCTCGCAGACCATCGCCGACCTGCGCGGCCGGGCCATCCTCGGCACCGTCGACGGCATTTCGCCGACGGTCCTCAACAGCGGCTTCGGCGTGAAGCGCGATGTCTACAACGTCATCCCGACCAGCAAGGTCGGCACCTCCCCGTGGAGCGACGTCTTCGTCGGCCCCGACTCCGGGATCTGCAAGCAGGCGGCCGTGATCAACACGTACGGCTTCGCGACCAACCCGAACTGCGGCGACACCACCAAGCAGACCCCGTGATGAGGAGCCTCCCCGTGCTGAAGAACAGAATCTCCCGGGCTCTCGCCCTGGGTGTCGCCACCGTCACCACCGCCCTCGCGGCCGGCCTGGCCACCGCGGGCGCCGCGCACGCCGCCCCGATCGGCACCCTGGACATCGCGCCGGCCACCGGCGCCGACACCAGCGGCATCGCCTTCACCACCTCGGGCGCCTGCCCGTCCAACGCCACCAACGTGCTGGTGAAGGTGGAGGGTTCCGGCTTCCCGGCCGGCGGCCTCAACGTGGTCGGCAACTCGCCGATCGCCACGTACCCCACGGCGGGCAACGGCGGCATGGTCATCCCGCTGACGTCCACCATGCGCGACTACGCCTCCCAGGCGGGCTTCACCACCCTCCAGGGCAGGTACGACTTCACCGTCATCTGCCGTACCGCCTTCAACGGAACCAGCCTCGGCGACTTCACCGGCGCGATCTGGTTCACGTCCAACACCACGTACCAGGCCAACGACCCGGCCGTGAAGACGGACACCACCACCTCGCTCGCCGTCACCCCGGCCGGCCCGGCCCAGGTCGGCACCGCGGTCACCCTGACCGCCACCGTCAACCCGTCCGGCGCCGCCGGCACCGTCCAGTTCAAGGACGGCGCCACCGACCTCGGCACCCCGGTCACCGTGAACGGCGGCACCGCCGCGCTGACCACGAGCAACCTGACGGCCGGCACCCACGCGCTCACCGCCGTGTTCACCCCGTCCAACGTCTCGTACAACGGCTCCACCTCGACGGCCGTCTCCTACGAGGTCAAGCCCGCCGCCGCGACGCAGACCAGCACGGCCCTCGCGGTCTCCCCGGGGACGAGCACCCCGCAGTACAGCCCCGTCACCCTGACCGGCACGGTCTCCCCGGCGGGCGCGGCCGGCTCGGTCAGGTTCACCGACACCGTCGGCGGCTCCACCGTCCCGCTCGGCACCGTCCCGGTCAACAACGGCACCGCCGTCCTGACCACGTCCAGCCTGCCGGCCGGACCGCACTCCCTCACCGCCGTCTTCGTCCCGGCCGACCCGGCCCGGTACACCGGCTCCGACTCCAACGCCGTCCCGTACACCATCGGCGCCTTCACCGGCGTGACGGCCTCGGAGACCATCACCACCACCGTCAACGCCGGCGCCCTCGTCATCAGCGTCGACAACCCGCGGGTCACCCTGCCCTCGCCGGTCCTCAACGGCGACGGCGACCTGCTGAACACGGCCGGCGCCCTCAGCCCGGTCACCCTCACCGACACCCGCGCCGGCAACCCCGGCTGGACCGTCAGCGGCCAGGTCGCCGACTTCAGCGACGGCGCCACCCACGCCATCAACGGCCAGAACCTCGGCTGGTCCCCGAAGGTCGTCGACAAGGCGCCCGCGCAGACCGTGACCGCCGGCTCCGCCGTCCCCGCCGCCAAGGGCGTCGCCCCCGGCGACGCGGGCACCGCGGGCCTCAAGTCCGCCCGCACGCTGGCCAACGGCACCGGCCTGGGCACCGCCCACATCGGCGCCGACCTGGCGCTCAGCGCGCCGACCTCCACCACGGCCGGCACGTACACCACCACGCTCACCCTCACCGCCATCTGATCCAGGCGTGAGCTCCGGGGCGGAACCGCGCCGCGGTTCCGCCCCGCCCCTGACCTCTGGAGAGAACCGTCATGACCGCTCACCACCGCCCCGCCCGCCGGACCGGCGCGCTCGCGCTGCTGCTGCTGCTGCTCCTGCTCCTCGCCTTCCTGCCGGGCGCCGCCACCGCCGCCCCGGCACGGGACGGGAAGGCCGAGAACAAGAAGGCCGTCTTCGGCGTCCAGCCCTCGGGCCCCAAGAAGCCCGACCAGCGGCCCCACTTCTCGTACGGGGTCACCGGCGGCGCCGGCATCCGCGACCAGATCGCGCTGTGGAACTACGGCTCCGAGCCGCTGACCCTCGCCGTCTACGCGAGCGACGCCGTCAACACCGTCGACGGCGGCTTCGACCTGCTCCCCGCGGGCGCGCGACCGACCGACGCCGGCAGCTGGATCAAGCTGGCGAGGAACAAGGTGACGGTCCCGCCCAAGAACAAGGTCATCGTCCCCTTCACCCTCACCGTGCCCAGGAACGTCACCCCCGGCGACCACACCGGAGGCATCGTCGCCTCGCTCTCCGGCACCGGCAGGGACGCCAAGGGCAACCAGGTCCGGCTCGACCAGCGCGTCGGCGCCCGCGTCTACCTGCGGGTGGCGGGCGCCATCAGGCCCGAGCTCACGGTGGCCGACGTCCGCGCCGAGTACCACGGCACCCTCAACCCCTTCGCGACCGGCTCCGCCACCGTCACCTACACCCTGCGCAACACGGGCAACGTCCGGCTCGGCGCCCGCCAGGCCGTCCGCGTCAACGGCGCCTTCGGCTCCTCGCTCACCGCCCAGGGCGCCCGCGACCTCGGCGAGCTCCTGCCGGGCAGCGCGCTGACCGTCACCGCCGAGGCCGACGGGGTGGTGCCGCTGCTGCGCGCCTCGGCCGTCGTCTCGGTGCAGCCGGTCGCCACCCGGGACGGCGTCGACCCCCGACTGCCCTCGCTGACCCGCTCGGTGCCGCTGTGGACGGTGCCGTGGACGGCGCTCGCCCTGCTCCTGCTGCTCATCGGGGGCGTCGCCTGGCGGTGGCGGGTTCGCCGCACGCGGCGGAACGGCGGGCGTGGTGCCGGCCGGAGGACGGCGGGGGCGGAACAGGGCCGGAAGAACACCCCCGAAACCCCTGACAAGGAGCTCATCGTGCAGTTCACTCGCCTCACCCGGCGGGCCGCGGCCGGTGTCGCCCTCGCCGCGGCGACGGCCCTCGCCGGCGTCGGCGTCCTCACGGTCCCGACCGCCACCGCCGCCCCGCTGGGCGCCGCCGAGATCACTCCGGGCCGGGGCACCGACGAGACCAGCATCGCCGTGACCACCTCGGGCGCCTGCCCGGCCCCCGCCACGAACGTCCTCGTGAAGGTGGTCGGCAAGGGCTTCCCCGCCGAGGGCAAGAACGTGGTCGGCAACGCGCCGCTCACCACCTACGGGCAGGACCCCGACGGCACCGGCTTCATCGTGCCGCTGACCATGACCATGCGGGACTACGCCAACGAGGCCGGCTTCACCACCCTGGAGGGCCGGTACGACCTCACGGTGATCTGCCGGAAGGCCTTCGGCAGCGAGACCTACGGGGACTTCACCGGCTCCCTCTGGTTCACCTCGCCCACGGTCTACCAGGACACCGACCCGGCGGGACCGCACCCCACGGACACCCCGACGGGCACGGCCACGCCGACCGCCACCGAGACCCCCACCGGCACGGCCAGCCCGACCGGCACCGCGTCGCCGACGGACACCCCCACCGCGACGGACACGCCCACCGGCACCGGCACGCCGACGGCCACCCCGACCGGAACCGCCTCGCCCACGACGAGCGCGAGCCCCACCGCCACCGGCGGCGACACGGTCGGCGTCTCCACCAGCATCCGGCCCACCACCCCGACCGCCACGACCACCGACCCCGGCTCCTCCGCCGCGGGCGGGGCGTCCGGCTCCGGCGGCTCGACGGGCTCCGGCTCCGGCAGCAACACGGGCGGCGGCGGCCGGGGCGGCGGTCTCGCGGACACCGGTTCCGACCCCGTACTGCTCGGGCTGCTCAGCGCCGTCCTGCTGGTCACCGGCGTCCTCACCGTCCGCTGGGCGCGCCGCCGCGGCCTGATCACCTTCGGCACCCACTGAACCACCGACGTACGGAGCACTCGCGATGACAGCCACCCTCACCCCGGTGGACACGCGTCCGGCCCAGGCCGGGCCCGCGCCCCGCACCAGCCGGCTGTGGGCCGTCGGCGGGACCCTGGCCATCCTCGGCGCGCTGCTCCTCGGCTTCGTCGCCGAGGTCGGCCCGCTCGGCGGCCTGCGCCACGAGCGCGACCTCCGGGTCGGCTACGCCGATCTGCGCGCCGCCCTGGCCGGCGCCACCGCGCCGATCGGTCCGGACACCGAACCCGGCACCCCCGTCGCCCTGCTGACGATCCCTCAGCTCGGGGTGAGGGAGGTGGTCCGGGAGGGCAGCTCCGCCGAGGTGCTCGCGTCCGGGCCTGGGCACCGCCGTGACACCGTGCTGCCCGGCCAGGCCGGCACCAGCATCGTGATGGGCCGCCGCGCCGGGTACGGGGGCCCGTTCGCGCACCTCGCGAGCCTCCAGATCGGGGAGACCGTCGAGGTCACGACCGGCCAGGGCACGCACAAGTACCGGGTGACCGGGGTCCGGCGCGCGGGCGACCCGCAGCCGCCCGCCATGCAGCCGGGGACCGGACGGCTCACCCTGATGACGGCGACGGGCTCCGCGTTCCGGCCGGACGGGCTGCTCCAGGTCGACGCCGAGCTGATCACTCCGCCGCAGCCGGGCGCCGTGCCCGCCTTCCGCTTCGGCCGCGTCCCCGCCGACGAGCTGCCGCTCGCGGGTCAGCCCTCGTCCTGGCTGCCGGCGGTCCTGTGGTCGCAGGCCCTGCTGCTGGCCGCCGGGGTACTGGTGTGGGCGCGCTCCCGGGTGTCCCGCACGCACGTCTGGCTGGTCGGTCTCCCGGTCCTGCTCGCGCTCGGCCTCACGGTCGGCGACCAGGTCGCGCTCCTCCTTCCCAACCTCCTCTAAGGACAGTCGTGGCTTCCCATCTGGACGCACGTTCCCTCTCCGCCTGGTTCGGATCCCGCAAGGTCCTCAACCGGGTCTCGCTGACCATGCCCGCCGGCCGGGTCACCGCGCTCATCGGGCCCTCCGGCTGCGGCAAGTCGACCTTCCTGCGCATCCTGAACCGGATGCACGAGCTGATCCCGGGCGCCGAGCTCGCAGGCGAGGTGCTCCTGGACGGTGACGACATCTACGCGCGCGGGCGCCGGCTCACCGAGGCCCGCCGCAGCATCGGCATGGTCTTCCAGAAGCCGAACCCGTTCCCCGCGATGTCGGTGTACGACAACGTCACGGCCGGCCTGAAGCTGACCGGGACCCGGGTCGCGGCGGCCGACCGGGACCTGCTCGTGGAGGAGTGCCTGACCCGGGCCGGGCTGTGGAAGGAGGTCCGCGACCGGCTGCGCCAGCCCGGCGGAGCGCTCTCCGGCGGCCAGCAGCAGCGCCTGTGCATCGCCCGCTCGCTGGCGGTCCGGCCCCGGATCCTGCTGATGGACGAGCCCTGCTCGGCGCTCGACCCGACGTCGACGCGGCGCATCGAGGAGACCGTCCGCGAGCTCGCGGACGAGGTCACCATCGTCATCGTCACCCACAACATGCAGCAGGCGGCCCGGGTCTCCGACCAGTGCGCCTTCTTCCTCGCCGAGCAGGCCACCCCGGGTGTGATCGTCGAGCACGGTCCCACGGACGCCATGTTCTCCAGCCCGCGGGACCGGCGGACGGCGGACTACGTGGAGGGCCGCTTCGGCTGAGGTGCCGGGGAGACGGGACGAGGGCCCGTACGCGCCGCGGGGTGCGTACGGGCCCTCGTCGTGGGCTCAGTTCGTCAGGATGGCCGGGTCGGACTGGCTGGCCGCACCCGTCTCGATGTGTCCGGCGAGCCGGCGGAGGTAGTCGCCGCTCGCGGTCGAGGTCACGGTGACGTCGTACCAGTGGTGGGCGGCGGAGACGTCGACGGTGTGGGTGACCGTGGCGCCCTTGGGGACCGAGAGGGTCGTCGGGGTGCCGCCGTAGGCGTCGGTGACGGTCACCGAGGCGGTGGTTCCGGCGTTCGTGAAGGTGAGGTCCAGGGTGCCCGCGGTGGCGTTGTGGCGGGCCTGGACCTCCGGGACCGCCGTCTTGCCGGGGGAGCGGAAGCGGCGGAGGAAGCCGTTGGGGCCGTGGACCGTGAGGTCGGTCAGGCTCTTGCTGTACTTCGTGTTCCAGGTGTCCGCGATCGACTTGTTCGCCTCCGCCGTGTACGTCCACGGGGCGTCCGTGCGGTTCGCCGAGGTCACGTAGAACTGGGCGCCCGCCGCCGGGCCGCCGCTGAACGTGAGGCGGTAGGTGCCCGCCGTCGCGTCCGCCGCGCCGTCCACGTACGGGGCGTACTTCAGCGGGCGGGTGGGCTTGGCGCCCGGCTCCTGGCGGGGCATCGTGCCGACGGCCGGGGCGGTGGCCAGGAAGTCCGGGTGCCGGTTCTTGTCCGGCGGGTAGTAGCCGGCCGTCGGCGGGAGCGCGGCCGGCTGCGCGTCCGTGCGCGAGAAGTCGAAGGCCGAGGTCAGGTCGCCGCAGATGGCACGGCGCCAGGGCGAGATGTTGGTCTCGCGGACGCCGAAGCGGGCCTCCATGAAGCGGATGACCGACGTGTGGTCGAAGGTCTCCGAGCAGGTGTAGCCGCCCTTGGACCAGGGGGAGACGACGATCATCGGGACGCGCGGGCCCAGGCCGTAGGGGCCGGCCACGTAGCCCGTCTTCCCCGGGAAGTAGTCGAGGGTCGTGGACGCGGTGGAGAGACCCTGCGCGGCCGAGCCCGGGGCGTACGGCGGGACGACGTGGTCGAAGAAGCCGTCGTTCTCGTCGTACGTGATGAACAGCGCCGTACGGGCCCACACGTCCGGGTTCGAGGTCAGCGCGTCCAGGACCTGCGCGATGTACCAGGCGCCGTAGTTCGCGGGCCAGTTGGCGTGCTCCGAGAAGGCCTCGGGCGCGGCGATCCAGGAGATCTGGGGGAGGCTGCCCGACTGGACGTCGGCGCGGAGCTTGTCGAAGAAGCCTTCGCCCGCCTTGGCGTTGGTGCCCGTGCGGGCCTTGTCGTACAGCGGGTTGCCCGGCTGGGCGTTGCGGTAGTTGTTGAAGTAGAGGAGGGAGTTGTCGCCGTAGTTGCCGCGGAAGGCGTCGCTGATCCAGCCCCAGGAGCCGGCGGCGTTCAGGCCGTCGCCGATGTCCTGGTAGACCTTCCAGGAGATCCCCGCCGCCTCCAGGCGCTCGGGGTAGGTGGTCCAGCCGTAGCCGGCCTCGGCGTTGTTGAGGACGGGGCCGCCGCCCGTGCCGTCGTTGCCGACGTAACCGGTCCACATGTAGTAGCGGTTGGGGTCGGTCGCGCCGATGAACGAACAGTGGTACGCGTCGCAGATGGTGAAGGCGTCGGCGAGCGCGTAGTGGAACGGGATGTCCTCACGGGTGAGGTGCGCCATCGTGGCCTTGGTCTTGGCCGGGATCCAGTTGTCGTACTTGCCCTTGTTGAAGGCGCTCTGGCCACCCGCCCAGTCGTGGTTGAGGCCCTGGAGGTACTCCATGCCCAGCTTGGCGCTGTCCGGCCGGAAGGGGAGCGTGACCTTGTTGCCGTCCGACTGGTTCCAGACCGACTTGCCGCTGGGCAGGGTCACGGGGCGCGGGTCGCCGAAGCCCCGTACGCCCTTCATCGCCCCGAAATAGTGGTCGAAGGAACGGTTCTCCTGCATCAGGACCACGATGTGCTCGATGTCCTGGATCGTGCCGGTGGATCCCTGCGCCGGTATCGCGGCGGCGCGGGCGATGCTCTCCGAGAGCATCGTGAACGCGGCGGCGCCGCCGGTCAGCTGAAGGAACCGGCGGCGGTTGAGGTCGGCCATGGGGGAGTTGCCCTCCGGGGGTGAGTGCTACGTCGACGGGGGTGCGGGTGCGACAGCCGGGCGGACCGGCTGACGGGCGCCCCACAGGAGAGCGCCCGTGAACCACCGCCCGGCGGCCGTCCCATGACTGCCCGTCGTACGGCAGACGAATCCCCCGTGCCCGAACGTGAAAACTCACAACCGAACGCCCCTGGTGGGTCGATGACCACCAGGGGCGTACGGGAACCAACAGAAAACCACGCGCCGCGCTGATCGGCGGGCGGCCGGCGGGCTACTCGACGACGAGCTCGACCTCGATGTTTCCGCGCGTGGCCTTCGAGTACGGGCAGAAGGCGTGCGTCTTCTTCAGGAGGGTGAGACCCGCCTCCCCCTGGAGGTGGTCGGGGAACTCGGCGCGCATCACGACCGCGAGGCCGAAGCCGCCGTCCGCCGGGTCCTTGCCGATGGAGACCTCGGCGGTGACGGAGGCCTCGGAGATGTCGATCTTCTCCTGGCGGGCGACGACGCCCATGGCGCTGGCGAAGCAGGCCGCGTACCCGGCGGCGAAGAGCTGCTCGGGGTTGGTGCCCTGGCCGTTGCCGCCGAGCGCCTGCGGGTGGGCGAGGGGGAGGTCGAGGTGGCCGTCGGAGCTGACGGCGCGTCCCTCGCGCCCGTTGGCGGTGGCGACGGCGGTGTAGATCGCGTCCATGGGTGTTCTTCCGTCCTGTCCGGGTTCCGGGAAGTGGTGGCCCCTCATTTGTAGCGCACGATTTAGTTGTGCACAACTTAATAGCGTGTGAGGGACCTCGCGTATCCTGGAGCCATGGAGACGCTCGACTCGGTCCCGGACGCCGAATTCCTCCGGCTCGACCACCAGATCTGCTTCTCGCTGCACGCGGCGACCCGCGCCTTCAACGGCGTCTACCGCGAGGCCCTCAAGGAGCTCGGCCTCACCTATCCCCAGTACCTCGCCATGCTCGTGCTCTGGGAGCACGGTGAGCTGCCCGTGAAGGGGATCGGGGAGCGGCTGAAGCTCGACTCCGGAACCCTGTCGCCGCTGCTCAAGAGGCTCGAAGCGGCCGGATACGTCGAGCGGCGCCGCAGTCCCGAGGACGAGCGGTCCGTCACCGTCCGCCTCACCGGCGACGGCACCGCCCTGCGCGAGAAGGCCCTCGGCGTGCCGCGCCGGATCGCCGCCGCCACGGGCCTCGGCCTCGACGAGATCCGCGAGCTGCGGGAGCGGCTCGACGCGCTCGCCGCCCGCCTCGACGCCGTCGACCCGGACGACCTCGCGTCCTGCGCGACCGGCCTCTGAGGCGTCCTCGACCGTCCGGCCCGCGCGTCAGGGCTTCTGGGGCGCGCGGGCCCCGTCAGGTCTCGGGGTGGGCCAGGCGGCCCAGCAGGGCCACCGCATCCTCGGCCCGTACCGGCCGGAAGAACTCGGCGTCGACGGCCTCGACCGCCGCGATCGCGCGGGGTGCGAGGGCGGCACCGGTGTCCGTGACGCGCAGCCGCTTGGCGCGGGTGTCGGCCGGGTCGACCTCGCGTGCGACGAGGCCCTTGCCCTCCAGGGTGCGCAGGACCTGGGAGGTCATCTTGACGTCCGTGCCGGCCTGCCGGGCCAGGGTCAGCTGGTTCGGCTGCTCGCCCCGGGTGTTGAGCCACCAGGCGCAGGCGAGCAGCACGAACTGCACGTGGGTGAGGCCGAGCGGGGCCAGGGCCGCCGCGATGTCGCGCTGCCAGCGGAGCGTGGCGTGCCACAGCAGGAATCCGGGGCTCTGCCCGGGGTCGAGGGGCATCAGCGCCGCGCCAGTTCGACCAGGGCGGCCATGGTGTCGGGCCAGTCGGCGGTGATGCCCGGGCCGATCTGCGGGCCGGCCTCGTCCGCGCCGGTCCCGGTGATCTCCATCCGGTAGACCACCCGGATCCGGTCCTGGTCGACCCGCTCGAGCCGGTGGACCGTGCGCAGCAGCAGGTCCCCGAAGCGGGCCTCGTCGACGAACCGTTCGTTCTCGACGGCCTCGGCGACGTGCAGCAGGACCGGGTCGTCCCCGGGCGGGGTCATCGTGATCCGGGAGCCGGTCGCGAAGGGGCCGCTGATCTCGATCTTCTCGATCTCGGCGTTCCAGCTGCCCCAGCCGGGGACGTCGGCCCAGAGGCGCCAGACGGCCTCCGGGGCGGCGGTGGTCTCGACGCTGTGCTCGTACTCCCACATGACGGCCTCCTCGACCAAATGATGTGTACGTAGATTATCTCCGCGCAGACTATCTGTCGAGGGGGCGGTCGCACGGGTCTCGGCGTGCGGTGGACGCGCGCGCGTGGTTCAGGCCGAGCAGCACGCACACGTCCGTCAGGAGCGGCACGTGGTAGGCGAGCGGCCGCGGCCCCGCCTGGTCGGGGCGGGAGACGAAGCCGCCGTCCGGCCGCTGCCGCTCCAGGAGGTGGCGTACCGCCCGCCCGGTCGCACCCCGGGCGGACGGCACGGTCGGTGTCCGGGCCACCGCGATCAGCGCGTACGCGGTGCTGATCGGATCGCTCGGATCGGACGGCACGTGCCCCCAGCCGCCGTCCGCGTTCTGTGTGTCGACAAGGCGCGCCACGGCCCGCGCCCGGGCCCGCGCCACCTCGGTCCCGGCCGCCGTGCCGGGCCCACCGGCCGTCACGGCCAGGAAGGAGTCGTACGCGAGGACGGTGCGGAACAGGGCGTTGCTCTCGTTGAGGCTCCAGCTGCGCTCGAACGGCCCGACGGCCTCCTGCCGGGCCACGACGAACCGGACGGCGGCCTCCACCGCCGGGCGGTGCGCCGGCTCGGGCGCGAGGGCGTTCACGGCCGCCGCCGTTATGGCGACCTCGGAGGCCGTGCCCTGCTCGAAGGTCGGGAAGCCGCCGTCCGCGCCCTGCCGGGCCAGCAGATACCGCTCGCCGGCCGCCACCTCGGCGCCGAACAGTCCCGGATCGGCCGCCCGCAGGAACTCCACGCAGTACGAGGTGTCGTCCACGTCGCTCTGCGCGACCCGCCGGTCGAACCCCCAGCCGCCGTCGGCGTTCCGGCTCACGACCGCCGTCGCCGTCCGCACCCTGTTCTCCGCCGGCATCGCCCCGCGCGCCGCCGAAGAGCTGCGCGAGGCCCTCGAAGTCCTGCTGCGCGGGGTCTACACACGGGTCGTGGCGCCCGCCGTCGACCGGGTGCCGTCCCCGCCGCGCCGCCGCTACCGCCGGGCCCTGGACCGCTGGCGTGGCGGCGTCGCGGCCATCGTCGCCGCGTACCGGGCGTCCGGGGTGGACCACGGCGACGCCCTCTCGCTGCTCCTCGCCGTACGCGACGAGCACGGCCGGGCGCTGTCGGGCGCCGAGCTCGGCGACCAGGTCGCCACCCTGGTCCTGGCCGGCGCCGAGACCACCTCCTCGGTCGTCGCCTGGGCCCTGCGCCTCCTCGCCGACCACCCCGGGGCCGCCGCCCGGCTGCACGAGGAGCTGGACACGGTCCTGGCCGGAGGACCGGTCACCGGGGCCGACCTGCCCCGGCTGCCGTGCACCCGCGACGTGGTGCGCGAGGTGCTCCGCCTCTACCCGCCGGCCTGGGCGGTCACCCGCACCGCCACCCGCACGACCGAGCTGGCCGGGCTGTCGCTGCCGCCCGGGGCCACCGTGATCTGCTGCCTCTACCTCCTCCACCGGCGGCCCGAGCTCTTCCGGGGCCCCGCGCTCTTCGACCCCGGCCGGTGGGCCGGCACGGACGTGCCCCGGGACGCCTGGCTGCCGTTCGGGCTCGGCGCCACCAAGTGCGTCGGCGAGGTGTTCGGCACGGCCGAGGCCGGTCTCGCGCTCGCCGCGATCGCGTCGCGCTGGCGCCTGACCCCCGTCTCCGCGCGCCCGCCCCGCCCGGTCCCGCGCATCGTCCTCTCCCCGGGGCCGCAGCCGATGCGGCTCGCCGAGCGGTGAGGCGGGAGGGGTGCGGTCCGGCGTTTCCCAAATTGTAAGGAGCATGGCAGGCCCTCGCTCCTATACTCACTCCATGTCCGACATCACCATCCGGCGCGCCACCGCCGACGACTCCCCACGGCTCACCCGGCTCGTCCGGACCTCCCGTGCCTACCGGGGCGACTACGCCGCCATGGTCGAGGGCTACCAGGTCGGCGGGACGTACATCGAGCACCACCCCGTCTACGTCGCCGTCGACGAAGCCGACGGCGGCCGCGTCCTCGGGTTCTACGCGCTCCTCGTCGCCGAGGCCGAACTCGACCTCGCGTTCGTCGCCGACGCCGCCCAGGGGCTCGGCATAGGCCGGCTCCTCATGGAGCACATGACCGAGCAGGCCAGGGCCGCCGGGCTCGACTCCGTGCGGGTCGTCGCCCATCCGCCCGCCGAGGAGTTCTACCTGCGGACCGGCGCCGTCCGCACGGGCACCGTCCGGCCCGCCGGACACATCCACTGGGAGCGCCCCGAGCTGCGCTACGACGTCGCGTGACCGCCACCCAGCAGGCCTCCGAGCCCGAGCAGCGCCGCCTCTTCGCCGACCTCACCCCGCTGCGTACGTCCGCCGACTACCGCCGCCTCTGGTTCGGCAACACCGTCACCTGGGTCGGACAGGGCATGACGGCACTCGCCGTCTCCCTCCAGGTGTACGACATCACCCGCTCGCCCTTCTCCGTCGGGCTCGTCGGACTCTTCGCCCTCGTCCCGCTCGTCGTCTTCGGCCTGTACGGCGGCGCCATCGCCGACACCGTCGACCGCCGCAAGCTCGGCCTCGCCAGCTCCACCGGCCTCGCCGTGCTCTCCGCCGGCCTCGCCGTCGCCGCCTTCGCCGGCTTCCACCGGGTCTGGTTCCTCTACGGGATCGTCGCCCTCCAGGCCATGTGCGCCGCGCTCAACGCGCCCGCCCGCTCCTCGATGATCCCCCGGCTCCTGCCGCCCGAGCAGCTGCGCGCCGCCAACGCGCTCAACTCCATGACCACCACCTTCGGCACCCTCGTCGGGCCCAGCCTCGGCGGCGTGATCGTCGGTCTGGCCGGCTACCAGACCGCGTACCTGATCGACGCGATCGCCTTCTCCGCCTCGCTGTACGCGATGTGGCGACTGCCCTCGATGCTGCCCGAGCGCACCGGAGCGAAGCGGGCCTCCGTCCTCGACGGGCTCCGGTTCCTCGCCACCCGCCCCCCAACCTGCGCATGACGTTCTTCTCGGACTTCTGCGCCATGATCCTCGCCCACCCCCGAGCCCTGTTCCCGGCCGTCGCCGTCCTCTGGTACGGCGGCGATGCCAAGACCACCGGACTCCTCGTCGCCGCCCCCGCGTTCGGCGCGCTCCTCGGCGGCGTCCTCTCCGGCTGGCAGGGCCGCATCCGCCACCACGGGCAGGCGATCCTCCTCGCCGTCGCCGCCTGGGGCACCGCCATCGCCGTCTTCGGACTGACCCGGAACCTCTGGCTCGGCCTGCTCCTGCTCGCCGTCGCCGGCTACTCCGACACCGTCTCGATGATCTTCCGGAACACGATGATGCAGGTCGCCGCCCCCGACGAGATGCGCGGCCGGCTCCAGGGCGTCTTCATCGTGGTCGTCGCGGGCGGGCCACGGCTCGGCGACTTCCTCGCCGGCTCCGTCGCCGACCTGACCTCGCCCGCGGTCGCCGTCACCGGCGGCGGGATCGCCTGCGTCCTGGCGATCGGACTCCTCGCCCTCTACGGACGCGGATTCCGCCGCTACGACGCCCTTGACCCGACTCCGTGACCATATCTCCCCAACGGCCCCCACTGTCCTGGCGGTTGGCCGCCACGGCACATAACCGCCAGGAGTGACCGGGGTCAACTCCCGCCCCACAGGCCAAGACTCCTCGCGGACCCGGTCCACCCCCGACCCCGGGTCCGCGAGGAGTTCCCACGATGACGTCGAGGACCGCACCCTTCGACAGAGGGAGGGCCGCGCTGCTCGCCGCGGGCATCTCCCTCATGATGCTCTCGGCCGGGCAGACCGCCGCCGCCGCGAACACCGCCCCCACCGTGCCGGACACCTTCAAGGCGTCCGCGACGAGCACCACCGTCACCCTCGTCACCGGCGACCGCGTCACGCTCACCGAGCTCGGCGACGGCGGCAGCACCGTCACCGTCGACCGGGCGAAGGGCGCCACCGGCGCGGTACGCAGCCGGACCGTGAACGGCCGGGTCACCGTCGTCCCCGACGAGGCCCGCCCCTACCTGGCCTCCGGCGCCCTCGACCCGCGCCTCTTCGACGTCACCGGCCTCGTCGAGCAGGGCCTCACCGGCGACCTCCCCCTGATCGTCACCTACGGAGCCAGGGGCGCCCGGAGCGCCGCAGCCCCGCGCGGCACCGAGACCGTCCGTGCCCTGCCCAGCATCGGCGGCGCCGCCGTCACCGCCACCGACCCCGCCGCCTTCTGGCAGGGCTTCACCTCCCCCACCACGAGGTCGGCCCCCGGCAAGGTCTGGCTCGACGGCCGCGTCGACGCCGCCATGGCCGAGTCCAACACCCAGATCGGCACCCCGAAGGCCTGGGAGGCCGGGCTCACCGGCAAGGGCGTCAAGGTCGCCGTCCTCGACACCGGCGCCGACCTCGGCCACCCCGACCTCGCGGGCCGCATCGCCGAGACCAGGTCCTTCATCGAAGGCCAGGAGGTCGCCGACCGCGGCGGCCACGGCACGCACGTCACCTCCACCGTCGGCGGCTCCGGCGCCGCGAGCGACGGCAAGGAGAAGGGCGTCGCGCCCGGCGCCACCCTCGCCGTCGGCAAGGTCCTCAGCGACCAGGGCTCCGGCACCGAGTCGCAGATCATCGCGGGCATGGAATGGGCCGCCAAGGACATCGACGCGAAGATCGTGTCGATGAGCCTCGGCTCCCGCGAACCCAGCGACGGCACCGACCCGATGGCCCAGGCCGTCAACACCCTCTCCGCCGAGACCGGCGCCCTCTTCGTCATCGCCGCCGGAAACTCCGGCTACCCCGGCTCCATCGGCTCGCCCGGCGCCGCCGACTCCGCGCTCACCGTCGGCGCCGTCGACTCCGCCGACCGCGCCGCCTACTTCACCAGCCAGGGCCCCCGCCACGGCGACCAGGCCCTCAAGCCCGACGTGTCGGCCCCCGGCGTGAACATCCTCGCCGCCCGCTCCCAACTCGTCGCCGGCAGCGGCCTCTACACCACCATGAGCGGTACGTCCATGGCGACCCCGCACGTCGCAGGCGTCGCCGCGCTGCTCGCCGAGAAGCACCCCGACTGGACCGGCGCCCAGCTCAAGAACGCGCTGATGTCCTCCTCCAAGACCCTCGACGCCGGCTCGTACGAGCTCGGCGCCGGCCGGGTCGACGTGGCCGCCGCGATCTCCGCGGACATCACCGCCACCGGCTCCGCCGACCTCGGCTTCACCTCCTGGCCGTACGAGGCGAGCAAGCCGGTCACCAAGACCGTCACCTACACCAACTCCTCCGACCGGCCCGTCGCGTTGAACCTCGCCGTCGAGGGCATGCCCACCGGCGTCGCCACCCTCGCCGACACCGCCCTCACCGTCCCCGCCCACGGCTCCGCGTCCACCACCGTCACCGGCGACGGCACCAAGGCCCCCGTCGGGCGGTCCTCCGGACGGATCACCGCCACCGCCGGCGGCCCGGCCGTCGCGCACACCGCGCTCGGCCTGGTGAAGGAGGAGGAGCGCTACACCCTCACCGTCCACGTCAAGGACCGCGACGGCGCCGCCACCCCCGCCTACCTGGGCGTGCAGAAGCTCGCCGAGGGCGAGGACCCCTTCCCGGCGACCGTCGGCGAGTCCGGCACGCTCCAGCTGCGCCTCAAGCCCGGCACGTACACCGTCGACACCTTCCTCGACGTCCGCGGCTCCCACGGCGAGGACTCCCTCGGCCTCGGCTTCCTCACCGAGCCCGAGATCGTCCTCGACCGCGACCGCGAGATCACCCTCGACGGACGGCAGCTCCGCGAGATCCGCGCCGAGGTCGACAAGCGGACCGAGACCCGCCAGCTCCTCATGGAGTTCGACCGCAAGGCGAACGGCGCCTCCTACGGCGGAGCCGTCCAGGTCCCCCCGGCCTACGACTCGGTCTTCGCCGCGCCCACCCGGAAGCCCGCGACCGGCACCTTCGAGTACCGGACCGTGTGGCGCCTCGGCAAGCCGCTCCTGGAGGCGTCCGTCGACGGCATCCGGCTCTCCGGCGCCACCCCGCAGGCCGGCGGCACCCTCCTGGAGGGCCGCCACCGCCTCGGCCTCGTCGACGCGGGCACCGGCACCCCCGCCGAGTACGGCGGCAAGGACGTCACCGGCAAGGCCGTCCTCGTCCGGCTCACCGAGGGCGCCGACCCGAAGGCGCTCGCCCAGACCGCCCAGGACGCCGGCGCGAAGATCCTCTTCGTCACCGACGACCAGCCCGGCCGGCTCATGAAGTACTTCGGCACCGACGGCTACGAGGACCGGCCGCTCGCCGTCGCCACCGTCAACACCGCGGACGCCGCCCGGCTCGCCTCCGGCGCCGCCCGGGGCCTGCGCGCCGACCTCACCGGCACCCGCTTCACCCCGTACACCTACGACCTCTCCGAAGGACACCCCGGCGCCATCGGCACGGACCTCGTCTTCCGGCCGGACGAGGACGAACTCGCCACCATCGACTCCACCTTCCGCGCACCGACGAAGCGCGAGGAGCTCGGCGGCGAGTTCCGGTACTCGATCACCGACACCTTCCGCATCGGCTTCGGCTTCAAGGAGTGGATCGCCTTCCCGACGACCCGCACCGAGTACGTCTCCACCGGCGCCGGACAGCGCTGGCACGAGTCCGTCGACCTCGGCGACTCCCTGGAGGAGCGCGGCGGACAGTCCGTCTACCGCGGCGGCAGCCGCGTCGGCCTCGACTGGTTCGGCCCCGTCTGGCACCCCTGGCTGGGCACCGGCCTCGGCTGGGGCCAGCAGCGCACCGGCAACGACCTCCGCTTCAACACCCCCGGCTGGGGCGACTCCGGCAGCGACCACACCGGCTTCGGCAACGTGTGGGGCGACGACACGATGACCCAGTACACCGAGGTGTACGTGAACGGTGTCCGCGTCGACCGGAAGAAGAGCTCCGGCGCCTACGCCTGGGACGCGCCGGCGGAGGAGGCCACGTACAAGGTCGTCACCGACACCGCGCTCGACGCGGACCGCTGGCGGCTCGGCATCAAGGGCCACAGCGAGTGGACCTTCCGCTCCGCCGAGACCCCCGACGACCGGATCACCTATCTGCCCCTGCTCAACCTCGGCTTCGACCTGGACACCGACCTGTACGGCGACGTCCGCGCCGGCAGCCGGCTGCCCGTCGGGATCTCCGCCGAGTACGTGAAGGGCGCGGCCGGCACCGGCACGATCGGCACCGGCACCCTGGAGGCCTCCTACGACGAGGGCGCGACCTGGACGAAGGTCGCGCTCAGGAAGTCCTGGCGCGGCGCCTCCTGGACCGGTGAGCTGCGCATCCCGGAGGGCGCGGGCTCCGTCTCGCTGCGCGCCGGGGCGAGCGACGACCGGGGAGGCTCCGTGACGCAGGAGCTGATCCGCGCGGCCGGCGTGCGGTAGGACGCGGTGCGGCCGGGCCCTGCGTGCGGGCCCGGCCTTCACGCCGTCAACGGGGGCTCGGCAGCGCCTTCTTCAGCACCTTGCCCATGTCGTTGCGGGGGAGCGCGTCGAGGTAGCGGACCACCCGGGGGCGCTTGTGCGGGGCGAGCAGCCCCGCCACGTGGTCGGCGAGCTCCTCGTCGTTCGGGGGCTTCTCCCCGTCCTGCGGCACCACCCACGCCACGATCCGCTCGCCCAGGTCCGGGTCGGGCTCGCCCGTGACGGCGGCCTCCCGGACGCCCGGGTGGTCGAGGAGCGCGTTCTCGATCTCGCCCGCCCCGATCTTGTAGCCGCCGCTCTTGATGAGGTCCGTCGCCTTCCGGCCCACCAGGCGCACCCCGCCGTCCGCTTCACGGACCGCCATGTCGCCGGTGCGGAACCAGTCGCCGTCGAAGGCCGCGGCCGTCGCGTCCGGCCGGTTGAGATAACCGGAGAACAGGTTCGGCCCGCGCACCTGCACCTCTCCGACGGACTCCCCGTCGGACTCCTCCAGCACGGAGCCGTCCTCGTCCACGAGCCGCAGGTCCACACCCGCGAGCGGGGTCCCGACGGTCCCGGGGCGGGGCTCGCCACCCGGCCGCACGCTGGTGTTCATGAGCGTCTCGGTCATCCCGTACCGCTCCACGACGGTCCGGCCCGTCGCCGCGGCGATCCGCTCGTGGTCGTGCACCGGCAGCGCCGCCGAGCCGGAGACGAGGAGCCGGGCGCCCGCCAGCGCGTCCGTGAGGCGGTCGTCCGCGTCGAGCGCGTCCGCGAGCCGGTGGTACATGGTCGGTACGCCGAACAGCATCGTGCCGCCCCCGGCGCCGAGCTCCCGCGCGACGCCGTCCACCGAGAACCCGCCCAGGTGCCGGACCTCGCCGCCGCGCCGCAGCGGGCCCAGGATCCCGAGGACGAGCCCATGGACGTGGAACAGCGGCAGCGCGTGCACGAGGACGTCGTCCGCCGTCCACGACCAGGCCTCGGCCAGCGCGTCGAGGGAGGCGGCGACCGCCCGGCGGGAGAGCAGAACGCCCTTCGGCGGGCCGGTGGTTCCGGACGTGTAGACGACGAGCGCGGTGGCCTCCGGGTCGACCGGCGCCGCCGACGGCGCCTCCGGCCCGGTGAGCCCCACGTCGACCCGGGGGAGCGCCGCGAGCCCGCCCGGCAGCTCGTCCTCCGGCCCCGCGAGCACGAGGCCGGGCGCGCTGTCGCCCAGGATGTGCGCCAACTCCCGCCCTCCGGTGCGCGGATTGAGCGGCACGGCCGGCACGCCCGCGAACAGCGCGGCGACCACGGCGACGGCCGTCCGGGCGGTCGGCGTGGCCCAGACGGCCACCCTCTCCACCCCGGCGAGGCGCCCGGCGAGGGCGCCGGCGGCGCGGGCCAGCTCGGCGTACGTCAGGGTGTCGGGGCCGACACGCAGGGCGGGGCGGTCGGACGGGTCCGCCAGGGCGGGGAAGAGCGCACTCACCGGTCGTACTCCTCGGGTCGTCGAGGGAGGGGGCTACCAGGAGGAATTCTGCCCGTGCGGAGGGCGTGGCGCGGCCGATGTCCCAGGTCGGGGACCACCCCTTCGTGGCGGGCGTGCGGCGATCACCGCGCACAGGGCCGCGAGGGGGAGCTCCGCGCACACGGCCATGGCGACGGCGACGGCCAGCTCCGGTCCTGCGGCGGAGGTGGCGAGGTCGACGCAGGCGTCGGCGAGGAGGAACACCGCGGCGGCGGCCGCGGGCGCGCGGTGACGGGCGTCGCCGCGCAGCAGCCGGCTGCCGGCGGTGAGCAGCGCGGCGGCCTCCAGGGCGTCGAGGGCGACCCAGGCGGCGGCCTCGGCGGGCGGGAGCGTACCGGCGAGATAGCCGAGCCAGGGCAGCAGGGCGAGGCCCGCGCCCAGGAGCACGCGGCCCTGCAGGCGGCGGACGCGGCCGGGGCGGGGGATGCCGACGGAAGCGCGACTGCCGTCAGCGGCAAGGGGGACGAGGGAGGTCAGGGCCATGTCGGAGGTCGCTTTCGCTGTCACGAACCCGGCCGTCGGGCTCGTGATCAACCCTCCGGTCGCCGCGCTCCGGAGTCAGTAACACCGCTGTCCGTCCTGGGGTGGCACTGGTTGCACCCCCGATGCGGACGACAGGTTCATGGCAGGCCGCGGAGACCGGCGCCTACGGTGAAGGCATGAAGATCCGTACCCGGCTGCGGCGAGCGCTCACCCGCCTGACGCGCGACGCGTCCTTCCTCGCTCTGGGGGCGCCGCTCCATCTCCTCATGGTTTCCCTGCTGTCCGTGGTCTTCGGCCTCCTGTGGGGGACCATCGGGGGAGCGGACGACAGCGCGCCGATCGCCCTGGGGTTCGTGGTCGTGACGACGGTGTTCTGCGTGCCGGCGCTGACCGTGGCCCAGAGCTGGCGATTCCGGCGGCTGCTCGGGATCGACATTCCCCGCCCGGGGTGGCGTCGGTCGTTGCGCCAGTTCGCCTACCACTCCCTGGCCGGGACGCTGTTCGGCACGCTCGAAGCGGTCGTGGTGGCGCTGATACCGGTCGGACTGGCCGTCTCCCTGACCACGGGGTGGGTCTACGCGATCCCCTGGGAATGGCGGATCAAGCACCCCGGATACTCCACGCAGGCCGCGTACCTCTCCGTGGCGGGACTGCTCGTCCTCGCCGCAGTCCCGCCCCTGGCCGCCGCCCTCGTACGCCTGGAGAGCCACGTGGTCCCCACCCTGCTCGGGCGCAGCCGGGAGGAGGACCTGGCGCGGCGGGTCGAGGACCTCACCGAGAGCCGGGCCGGCGCGGTGGACGCCGCCGACGCGGAACGGCGGCGCATCGAGCGGGACCTGCACGACGGGGCGCAGCAACGGCTCGTCTCGCTGGCACTGAACCTGGGCATAGCCAAGGCCACGCTCGTGGACCTGCCGCCCGAGGCGCGCGAGGTGATCGAAGCGGCGCACCGGGAGGCGAAGGAGTCGATCGAGGAGCTGAGCAGCCTCGTGCGCGGCCTGCACCCCGCCGTCCTGGACGAACTCGGCCTGGACGCGGCCCTGTCGGGACTCGCGGCCCGCGCCCCGCTGCCCGTACGGCTGAGGGCGGACCTGCCGCGACGGCCGCCGCCGGCGGTCGAGGCGGTCGCCTACTTCGTCGTCTCCGAGGCGTTGACGAACGTAGCCAAGCACGCACGGGAGGCGACCCGGGCCGATGTGACCGTCACCCGGCTGGGCGGGATACTGCGGGTGATGATCGAGGACGACGGCCTGGGCGGGGCCGACCCCGGCAAGGGAAGCGGCCTGACGGGGCTCGCCCAACGCGTGCGGTCCGTCGACGGAACGTTCCGGATGAGCAGCCCGGTGGGGGGACCGACCATGATGAGCGTGGATCTGCCGTGCCAGAACTGAAGGACGCCGGGCAGGAGGAGCCCCGTGTGCGACGTGCGGTGATCGCCGAGGACTCCGTCCTGCTGCGGATGGGACTGGTCAAGGTCGTGGAGATGGCCGGCTTCGAGGTGGCAGCCGAGGCGGGCGACGCCGAGGGGCTCCTCGCCGCGGTCGAGGAGCACCGCCCCGACCTGGCGGTGATCGACGTCCGGATGCCGCCGGGCTTCACGGACGAGGGGGTGCGCGCCGCGCTGTCCATCCGCCGCAGCCGGCCGTCGACCGCCCTGCTGCTGCTCTCCCAGTACGTCGAGGAGCGCTACGCGGCCGACCTGCTCGCCGCCCACACCAGCGGCGTGGGCTATCTGCTCAAGCAGCGGGTCGCGGACGTCGAGGAGTTCATCGAGGCGCTGCGGCGGGTCGCGGACGGCGGCACCGCGCTCGACCCGCAGGTCGTCGCCCAGCTCCTCGTACGGCGGTCGCACGATCCGCTGGAACGGCTGACGGCCAGGGAACGGGAAGTGCTCTCCCTCATGGCCGAGGGCCGCTCCAACGCGGGCGTCGCCACCCAGCTCGTCGTCAGCGAGAGCGCCGTCGCCAAACACATCAACAGCATCCTCGCCAAACTCGACCTGCCCAAGGCGGACGCCGACCACCGCCGGGTCCTGGCCGTGCTGCGTTTCCTCGGCGTGGGCGCGTGACCGTGTCCGTGGGCACGTGACCGTCTAGGGGCGGCCCGCCGTGACCTCGGCGGGCTTCGGGTCCGGGCTCTCGCCGTCCGGGCGGATCCCGCGCATCCGCCCGTACGCGTACACGCAGCCCGCGAGCGCCAGGTCGGAGAGGAGCATGAAGCCGATCGAGTACGAGCCCTTCGCGCTGTAGATCGCGCCCATCACCAGCGGCGGCACGAACCCGCCGAGGCCGCCCATCGCGCCGACGATGCCGGTCACACTGCCCACCTGGGCCTGCGGGGTGACCTGGGAGACCAGGGCGAAGACCGAGCCGCTCGCCGTGCCGAGTCCGGCCGCCATGACGAGCAGGGCGATCGTGCCGCCGGGGTTCAGCGGCGGGTCGAAGGCCTGGACGATCGCGAACAGGGCGGCCGTGCCGAGCGCGGCGGCCGTCACGAGCGCCGGATGGATCCGGTCCGAGAGCCAGCCGCCGATCGGCCGGAAGACGACCGTGACCAGGGCGAACCCGGCGGCCTTGGTGCCCGCGTCCGTAGGGTCGAGCTCGTACCAGGTCTTGAGGTACGTCGGCAGGTAGACCCCGAACGCGACGATGCCGCCGAACCCGATCGCGTACAGCGCCGACAGCTCCCACGTCACCCGCAGTCGGCCCGCCGAGCGGAGCCGCGACGCGAGGGAGGCGGTCGGCACCGGACGGTCGGGGCGGTCGCTGATGAGGAACGCGGCGAGCACCGCGTACGCGGCGAGGGCGAGCGCGACCACCACGAACGGCAGGTTCTCGCCGTGCTTGGCGATCCGGGGCGTGAAGTAGCCGGACAGCGCGACACCGCCCATGCCCATGCCGAACACCCCGAGCGCCAGACCGCGCTTCGCGGGCGGGAACCAGGAGTTGACCAGGGGGATGCCGATGGCGAACGTCGTGCCGCCGAGACCGAGGAGGAAGCCGACGACCAGCATCAGGCCGTAACTGTCCTTGACCACGATCAGGAGCAGTACGGGGACGATCGTCAGCGCCGAGACCAGCGGGAACATCCGCTTCGCCCCGTACCGGTCGGTCAGGGCTCCCGCCGGGACACGGCCGAGCGAGCCGACCAGGACGGGCACGGCGACGAGGAACGACTGCTGGAACGAGCTGAGGTCGAGCCGGTCGCCGTACCAGCTCGCGAGCGGTGCGATCAGGTTCCACGCCCAGAAGGTGAGCGTGAAGCCGATGGTGGCCATCACCAGGTTGCGGTAGGCCGCCGCTGTCGGGGCCGTGGTCTCGGTGGTCACCCCTCCAGTCAAGATCCGGGGGAGGGGCTCGGCGCGCCCAGCTGCTCCGTACGGGGGAGGGGACCGCACCGCCCTACGGCCACGTCACCGTCGTCGGCGGGTCGCCGTCGTCCTCGACGCGCAGCCGGGCGCCGCCGCCCTCCCCGGCCGACACCTCGACGGTGATCGCGCCGACCCCGGCCCGTCGGTGCGCCGCCGCGAGCGCCCCGCGCAGGACGGCGAGGAGCTTGTCCGCCGTCTCCTCGTCGACGAGCGTGTCGACCGCGCCCGAGAAGTGCACGGACGGCTGGAAGCCCAGCAGGGCCGCCGCACCGCCGGTCTCGCGCAGCACCCGCCCGCGGAAGGAGGTCGGCGCGTCCGCCGGCGGCTGCTGGAGGGCGAAGATGGTCGTCCGGACCTCCTGGATCGTCGAGTCCAGTTCGTCCACGGCCCGGCCGAGCAGCTCGTTCTCGTCGGAGGAGCCGGCGGCCCGCCGCCGCGTCGACTCCAGCATCATCTCCGTGGCGAACAGCCGCTGCACCACCAGGTCGTGCAGGTCCCGCGCGATCCGGTCGCGGTCCTCGAAGACCGCGAGGCGCTCCCGGTCGTGCCGTGCGTCCGCGAGCACCAGGGCGAGTGCCGCCTGCGAGGCGAACTGCGAGGCGAGCAGCCGGTCCACGGCCGAGTAGGGCGCGCCGCCCCGCCGCCGGGGCAGGGCGAGGGTGCCGATGAGCTTCCCCCCGCTCTGCAGCGGCAGCATCATCGAGGGGCCGAAGCGGGACCGCACATGGGTGGTCATCCGGGGGTCGGTCGCCGAGTCCTCGACGAACACCGGCTCTCCGCCCAGGAGCTGGACCAGGACGGGGGAGCCGGGCGCGATCGTCGTGCCGACCAGGTCCCCCGGGTCGTCCGTGGTGGAGGCGGCGACGATCTCCATCCCGCCCTCCTGGGTGGGCTGGAGGACGACACCGGCCGAGGCGTCGGCGAGGATGCGGGCCTGCTCGGCGACGGTCGTCAGGGCGTTCTCGGCGGGGGCGCCGGTGAGCAGGGCCGTGGTCACCGCGGCCGCGCCCTCGATCCAGCGCTCCCGCTGCCGGGCGGTCTCGTACAGCCGGGCGTTGCCGATGGCGATCCCCGCCTGGGAGGCCAGGACCCGCAGCAGGGCGTGGTCCTCCTCGGTGAAGCCGCCCCCGCGCTTCTCGGTGAGGCGGAGATGGCCGAAGACCTGGGTGTGGACCCGGATCGGGACGCCGAGGAAGGTGCGTGTCCCGGGGTGGCCCGTGGGCACGCCGGGGGAGCGTGGGCCGGCCGTCGGGTCGTCGCGCCGGAGCGGCCCCGGGTCCTGGGCGAGGAGGTCGAGCAGTCCGCCGCGGCCGTCGGGGAGCCGGCCGATCCGCTGGCGCTCCTCCTCCGTCATGCCGGAGGTGAAGAGTTCGGTGAGGCGGTGGCGCTCGGGGTCGACGACCCCGAGCGCCCCGTGGCGGGCTCCGGTCAGCTCGGTGGCGGAGTCCACGATGTGCTGGAGGGTGGTGCGGAGTTCGAGGTCCGTGCCGACGCTGAGGACCGCTTCGAGCAGCATGGGCAGGCGGGGTGTCTCGGCGCCGTCCTCGGTCTCCGCGTCCGCACCCTTGTCCATGATCGTCATGGTCTCATTGTCGTACGAAACATCCCGTTTGGGGTGTTCAGTCCTCGTCGTCGGCGAGCGGGTCCCGCTCCGACAGCGGGTCGAGGACCATCGGCTGCACCTTGCCCTCCAGCATCGCGCCGAGGCCCAGGACCGCGCACACGTCCGGCCGTTCGGCGATGTGCACCGGCATCCCGGTCGCCTCGCGCAGCATCTGGTCCAGGCCCGGCAGCAGGGCGCTGCCGCCGACCATCATGATCCCGCGGTCCGCGAGGTCGGCCACCAGGTCCGGCGGACAGTCCCGCAGCACCTTCCCGATGCCGTCGAGGACCGCCGTCAGCGGGGTGTGGATGGCGTCCCGTACGGCGGCCGTGTCGACGGTCACCGAACGGGCCAGGCCCGTGGCGACGTCACGGCCGTGGATCTCCGTCCAGGCGGGTCCCTGCGTCGTCAGCCCGTTGCCGCTGAGGGCGAGTTGCAGCGGGCGCACCGACTGGCTCGGCAGCATCAGCTCGTGGTGGTGGCGCAGGTGCTGGATGACGGCGTGGTCGATGGCGTCGCCGCCGACCGGCATCCGCTCCGCCGTGACGATCGCGCCGAGCGAGAGCACCGCGACCTGCGTGGTCGCCGCCCCGCACACCAGGATCATCGTCGCGGTCGGCTGCTCGACGGGAAGCCCGCACCCCACGGCCGCCGCGATCAGGGTGTCGACCAGCTCGACCCGGCGCGCCCCGAGACCGACGAGGGTCTCCACGGCGGCGCGCTGCGCCAGCGGATCGCTGTCGTGCGGGGTGCAGGCCGCCGCGCGCAGCCGGGGCTTGCGGCGCAGCTGCCGGCGCAGCTTCTCGCCGAGGAGGTGACGGAGCATCCGCTGCGCCATCTCGATGTCGACGACGGTGCCGCCCGAGACCGGGCGCACGACCCGGATGTAGTCGGGGGTGCGGCCGGTCATCTTCTCGGCGAGGGCGCCGACGGCGATCAGCGCTCCCGTACGGGTGTTGACGGCGGCGACGCTCGGCTCGTCGACGACGAGTCCGGCGCCCTTGACGTAGACCCGGGTGCGGGCGGCACCCAGGTCGACGGCGACATGGCAACGACGCAGTTGCTCAAGGCTGACGGTCACGGCGGATCCTCCGGAGTGCGGTGCTGGCACGGGCGAGGCGGGTCGCGATGCGCGGTCCTGTTCGCATCGTCCGGCCGTCCGCGGCGCGGCGCGCGCTGGGCTGCGCCGCCCGGGGCTGGGCCTGCCCCGGGGTGCGGGCGGTATTGGAGGCCGTACTCCGTGTGAGGAGGGGGCCGGAGGCGATCCTTCCCGAAGCGGGAGAATCACGGCGCACCGCCGACGACCTGCGGTTTCCACACAGGATCCTCACTTCCGCGCCTACCTGACGCCGCACCGGGCCGCATAGCCTGCGGGCCCCATGGACTACTGCCACGCGTGCCGGCGGCATCTCAACGGGGCCCTCGCCTGTGCCGGGTGCGGGACTCCCGTCGAGGAACTGCGGTACGAGACCCCCCACATACCGGTCCACACCCCGGACCGCAGCCACGGCGGGCCGACCCGGCCCGCGCCCTACGAGACGCCGCACCAGCACGCGATGTACGGCGGGCAGACCGGGTCCGCGGTCTACGGTGCCCCGAACGGCCCCGCGGCCTACGGTGCGCCGAACGGGCCGGCGGTCTACGGTGCCCCGAACGGCCCCGCGGCCTACGGTGCGCCGAACGGGCCGGCGGTCTACGAGACGCCGGACCAGCACGCGGTCTACGGTGCGCCCACCGGCCCCGCGGTCTACGGCGATCCGATGCGCCCCGCGATCTACGAATCGCCCCTGACGCCGGACGTGCCGGTGACGCCCGACGCGCCGGAGGACCACGACGAGTCCGACCGGCCCGCGCCCGAGCACGTCTACGAGCTGGACGTCCTGGAACCGCCGCGCCCGGCTCCCGGCGGGCGCCGGGCCGCCCGTGGCGCCGCGCAGGACCGTGCCGCCGCGCGGGGCCGTTCCGCCGCGCGGCGGGGGAGGGGCGCGCGCCGGGGCCGCACGGTCCTGGTGGGAACGGTGGGACTGGTCCTCGCGGCCGGGACGCTGACCCTGGCGAAGCTCGCCCTGGAGGATCCGCCGCAGGACGGCGCCGCCACGGCCGTCGAGGAGCTGGAGGTCACCGAGACCCCGATGTCTCCGCCTCCCGTGGAGGCCTCCGAGACGCCGGAGGGGACGAGCCCGTCCCCGGCGACGGACGCGCCGAGCTCCGTCGCGGCACGCCCCCGCCAGGTGAGCTCGGGCTCAGGCTCGGGATCCGGTACGGGCTCGGGCACGGGATCCGGTACGGGTACGGGCTCGGGGACCGGTACCGGCCACGGGAGCGGCGGCGCACCGACTGTCCGCCCGACCTCGCCCTCCGGCACGCCCACCGCGACCCCGTCCGCGCCGGCGGGCGGCGCGACGCCGAGCGAGTCGGGGACGCCCGGCGGTCCCGTACCGTCGACCACCGGCCCCACGCCGAGTCAGAGCCCGACGCCCACCCCGGAGCCGACGTGCACCCGCTTCCTCTGGTGGTGCGTGTAGCGCGGGGCCGGCCTCAGGCCACGTCCTCGCCCAGCATCCGCTTCAGCAGGTCCCGGAGCAGGGTCCGCTCGGTCTCGGTCAGTTCGCCGAGCGGCTCGCGCGCGAAGTCGAGGGACTCGCGGAGCCGGCGGGCGGTGTCCCGGCCCTCGTCGGTGGGGACGGCCAGCTTGATCCGCCGGTCGTCCGGGTCGGGCCGGCGCTCGACCAGGCCGCGGGCCTCCAGGCGGTCGACGATTCCGGTGATGTTGGAGGGCTCGCACTTCAGCTTCTGGGCGATGCGGCGCATCGGCAGCGGATCGAGCGAGAGCAGGCCGAGGACCCGGGCCTGGGCGCCGGTCAGCGCGTGCTGCGCGGCCGCCTGCTCGTACTCCTCGTAGTAGCGCGCCACGACCGTGCCGATCAGCTCGACGACTTCGAGGGTCAGGGGGTCCGTGCGTGAGGTGGCCATGGGGATCAGTCTACCCAGATACTTGACAACATGAAATATCCAGGCGCATGGTTGTTTGAGGTAGTGAACCTTTTGTGATCTCAAGCTTTTCTGGAGGCCGTGCTCATGTCCGTTCTTCCCGCGTCCAGCCGTGAGTGGCACCTCGTCGCCCGTCCGCACGGCTGGCCCGTGCCGGCCGACTTCGCCCTGCGCGAGACCCCGGTCACCGAGCCGGCCGAGGGCCGCATCCTCGTGCGCAACCTGCACTTCTCCGTCGACCCGTACATGCGCGGCCGGATGAACGACGTGAAGTCGTACATCCCGCCCTTCCAGCTCGACCACCCCATGGACGGCGGCGCGGTCGGCGAGGTCGTCGCCTCCAACGCCGAGGGCTTCGCCGTCGGCGACCACGTCCTGCACGGCCTCGGCTGGCGCGAGTACGCCGACGTCCCGGCCAAGGGCGCCACCAAGGTCGACCCGGCGCTCGCCCCCCTCTCCGCCTACCTCGGCGTGCTCGGCATGACCGGCCTCACGGCCTACGCCGGCCTCTTCGAGGTCGCCTCCTTCAAGGAGGGCGACGCCGTCTTCGTTTCCGGCGCGGCCGGCGCCGTCGGCAGCCAGGTCGGCCAGATGGCGAAGCTCAAGGGCGCCTCCCGGGTCATCGGCTCCGCCGGCTCCGACGAGAAGGTCAAGTTCCTCGTCGAGGAGCTCGGCTTCGACGCCGCCTTCAACTACAAGAACGGCCCGGTCAAGGACCAGCTCCGCGAGGCCGCCCCGGACGGCATCGACGTCTACTTCGACAACGTCGGCGGGGACCACCTCGAAGCCGCGATCTCCTCGCTCAACGTGCACGGCCGCGCCACCATCTGCGGCATGATCGCCCAGTACAACGACACCGAGCCGGTCCCGGGCCCGCGCAACATGGCGATGATCATCGGCAAGCGGCTGCGGCTCCAGGGCGTCCTCGTCGGCGACCACTACGGCCTGCAGAACCAGTTCGTCCAGGAGGTCGGCGGCTGGCTCGCCTCGGGCGAGCTGAAGCACCGCGAGACCTTCGTCGAGGGCATCGAGAACGGCGTGGACGCCTTCCTCGGCCTGCTGCGCGGCGACAACACCGGAAAGATGATCGTCTCGGCGACCCGCTAGTCTTCCCTCAGCCGTCGCGATCGTGGGCGCGAGTCGTCGGCGGAGTGAAGAAGGAAGACATCAGCATGTCCATCCAGCAGTCCGAGGTTCTCTACACCGCCGTCGCCACCGCCGAGAACGGCCGTGACGGCCGGGTCGCCACCGACGACGGTCAGCTCGACGTCGTCGTGAACCCGCCCAAGGCGATGGGCGGCTCCGGCGCGGGCACCAACCCCGAGCAGCTCTTCGCGGCCGGCTACAGCGCCTGCTTCCAGGGCGCGCTCGGCGTCGTCGCCCGCAACGAGAACGCCGACGTCTCCGGCTCGACGGTCACCGCCGAGGTCGGCATCGGCAAGAACGACGACGGCTTCGGCATCATCGTCAAGATCTCGGCGACCATCCCGAACGTGGACGCCGAGACCGCCAAGAGCCTGATCGAGAAGGCCCACCAGGTCTGCCCGTACTCCAAGGCGACCCGCGGCAACATCACGGTCGAGCTCGCCGTCTGAGTCACGGACGCGCACACTGTGCGAGGACCGCACCCCGACCGACCGGGGTGCGGTCCTCGCCGCGTACGGAGGGCTGCGGCATCATGTCCGTGTCCTGCGGACGGGGGGAGCCAGTGTGTCGAACAACCGGTCGGAACAGGGCGATCACGAGCTGATCGGCGGGCGGTACCGCCTCGGCGAGCGGCTCGGCCAGGGCGGCATGGGCGTCGTCCGGCGGGCCACCGACGAGCTGCTCGGACGCCAGGTCGCCGTCAAGACGCTCGCGCTCGACTCCGGCGCCGACCCGGCGGGCGCCCTGCGGGAGGCCAGGGTCGTCGCCCAGGTCCGCCACCCGCACGTCATCGTCGTCCACGACGTCGTCGAGCACCAGGGACAGCCCGCCCTGGTGATGGAGCTCGTCGACGGCGGCTCGCTCGCCGACCGGCTGGCCGCCGGCGAGGTCCTGTCCCCGCGCGAGACCGCGCGGCTCGGGCTCGACATGCTCGACGCGCTGTCCGCCGCCCACGCCCGCGACGTCCTGCACCGGGACGTGAAGCCCGCCAACGTCCTCCTGGAGAAGGGCACCGGCCGGGCCGTACTGACCGACTTCGGCATCGCCAGCCTCCCCGGCGCGACGACGCTCAGCCGCACCGGGGTCTTCATCGGCACGCCGGAGTACACGGCGCCGGAGCGCATGCGGGGCGACGACGCGGGACCCGCCTCCGACCTGTGGTCGCTCGGCGCGCTGCTCTGCGCGGCGGCGACGGGCGCCTCGCCGTTCCGCCGGGACTCGATCGGCGCGGTCCTGCACGCGATCGTGTACGAGGAGATCCGGCCGTCCGCACGGATGGGACCGCTCGTCCCCGTCGTCCAGGGCCTCCTCGAACGCGACCCGGCCCGCCGCCTGGGCGCCGCCGAGGCCCGCCGTCTGCTCGCCGCGTGCGCGGCCGAACCCCGGACGGCGCCGGACCTCCACCCGCCGACCGCGCAGGACACCATCCCGGAGCCCCAGCACCACCCCGCCGGCCCCGGCAGCCCCGCCGCTCCCGGCAGCCCCGCCGCTCCTGGCAGTCCCTTCGCTTCCGGCAGCCCCGCCGGGACGGCCGGCCCCGATGGCCCCGCCCACCCCGGCGACCACCCCGCCGGCCCCTCCCGCCGCGGCGACCACCCCGCCGGCCCCGCCCACCCCGGCGACCACCCCGCCGGCCCCGCCCACCCCGGCGACCACCCCGCCGGCCCCGCCCACCCCGGCGACCACCCCGCCGGCCCCTCCCGCCGCGGCGGGCTCGCGCTGCCGTTCGTCGTCGCGGCCGTCGCCGCCTCCGTCGCGGCGGTGACCGTGGCCGTGTTGCTCGCCGGTCGCGACGAGCCGCCCGCGGGGGCGGGGGCCTCGCCCACCGGTCCGCGGAGCTCCTCCGCGGCACCCGCGCCCGCGCCCGCCCCCGTACCCGCCGGATACACCGCCGTCCAGGACGAGCGCGGCTTCACCCTCGCCGTGCCCGCCGGGGCGCGCCGCTCCACCGACGGCGAGCGGGTCTTCTACACGACGGGGGACGGGGGCGTCTGGGTCGGGATCAGGATCCGGGCCATCCCGGCCGGCGGGGCGATCGGGGCGATGCGTACCGCCGACGCGGCCGGCCCGAGGACCAACAAGGGCTACCGCGACGCCCTGGTCGAGGAGACGAGGCACAAGGGGCTGCCCGCCGCCCGCTGGGAGTTCACCTGGGACGGCTTCACCGGTGCCGAGGGCCCCCGGCACACCGTCGACCTCTGCTGGGAGCAGGCCGGGACCCTGTACGACCTGTGGGCCTCGGCCCCCGTCGGCCGCGCCGACGAGGCCCGCCGGCACTTCGCCACGGCCCTCGACTCCTTCCGTACGACCGGCGGCTGACCTGCACCGGCGCCCCCCGGAGGCACCGATAGGGTGGCTCCCATGCGTGATCTCGGGGCGGGTTTCAGGTACTTGTTGCAGGGCCAGAAGTGGGTCGGGCGGCACGGGCGGTGGTTCGGCTTCGGGCTGCTGCCCGGGCTCGTGACGTTCGTCCTCTACGTGGGCGCGCTCGTCGGCCTCGGCTACGGCGCCGACGACCTGGCCGCGTGGGCGACGCCGTTCGCCGACGACTGGGGCTCGCCCTGGCAGGGTGTCCTCCGCTCCACCCTGACGGCGCTCGTCTTCGTCTTCGGGCTCTTCCTCGCGGTGATCACCTTCACCGCCGTCACCCTCCTCGTCGGCCAGCCCTTCTACGAGTCGCTCTCCGAGGAGGTCGACCGCAGCGAGGGCGGCGAGGTCCCCGAGTCGGGCCTGCCGCTCTGGCGGGAGCTGTGGATCTCGGCCCGTGACAGCCTGCGGATCCTGCTGCGGGTCGCGCTCTACGGAATCCTGCTCTTCGCCTGCGGGTTCATCCCGGTCGTCGGCCAGACCGTCGTCCCCGCCATCGGCTTCTGCGTCTCCGGCTTCTTCCTCACCGAGGAGCTGACGGCCGTCGCGCTCCAGCGCCGGGGCGTCGAGCTCAAGGAGCGGCTGCGGCTGCTCCGCGGGCGCCGGATGGCCGCCCTGGGCTTCGGCGTTCCGCTGACGCTCGCCTTCCTGGTGCCGTTCGTCGCCGTCCTCCTCATGCCGGGAGCGGTCGCCGGAGCCACCCTGATGGCCCGTGACCTGCGCGGTGAGACGTCCGGCGACGAGGACTCCGACGAGAACGATCAAGAAGGCGGCAACCTTCCTTCCTCCGGTGGCGACCAGGGGGTGCATCACCTCCCCCACTGAAGAAGGAACACATGACGTCCCACAAGCGGAAGACGGGCCGCCGCCGCGCGGTCATCGGCGGTCTCAGTGCCCTCGGCATCACCGGCGCGGCCGTCGTCACCAGCTCCCTGCTCGCCCCGGCCGGCGCGGCGGGCGCCGTGTCGGCCTGGCCGGCGGCGAAGGGCAGCAGGCCGGTCGCCACGACCATCGAGGTCTCCGGCACGTACGACGGAAAGCTGAAGCGCTTCCACGGCACCGGCGAGCTGGGCTCGGACGGCCAGGACGAGAGCCAGAAGCCGGTGTTCGTCCTCAAGGACGGCGCCGTCCTCAAGAACGTCATCATCGGCACCCCGGCCGCCGACGGCGTCCACTGCCTCGGCAGCTGCACCCTGCAGAACGTCTGGTGGGAGAACGTCGGCGAGGACGCCGCCACCTTCAAGGGCACCTCGGCCTCGTCGGTGTACGCGGTCCACGGCGGCGGCGCGAAGAGCGCCTCCGACAAGGTCTTCCAGTTCAACGGCGCGGGCAAGCTGGTCGTGACCAGGTTCCAGGTCGCCGACTTCGGCAAGCTCGTCCGCTCCTGCGGCAACTGCAGGAAGCAGTACGCGCGCACGATCCTGGTCAACGACGTCGACGTCACCGCCCCCGGCAAGTCGATCGTCGGCGTCAACGCCAACTACGGCGACACCGCGACCCTGCGGAACATCCGGATCCACGGCGACGCGAAGAAGAAGATCAAGCCGTGCACCCGCTTCACCGGCAACAACACCGGCAAGGAGCCCACGGAGATCGGCACCGGCCCGGACGGCACCACCTGCCGCTACGCGGCCGGGGACCTCTCGTACGACTGATCCGGGAGGAGCACCCGGTTCTCGGGCCGTCTCAGACCCGCAGGACCGGGTGCAGTTCCGGTCGCGCGTCCCACCAGGCCCGGTGGAAGGCGTTGTTGTCGACGTTCGCCAGATAGGCGCGGGCCGCCGCCCCGTACAGCAGCTCCGCCTGCGGGGCGGAGACCGCCGCCCGGTTCCAGGCGAGCCGGATCCGCCCCGTCACCGGGTCGCCCTCCAGGGGGCGCAGGACCGTGCCCTCCGCCGCCGGGGCCGTCGGCTGGCTCATCGAGATCGCCCGGCCCGCCGCGATCAGGTCGTAGTGCATCTTGCGGTCGGCGACGCGGTGCCGCAGCGAGGGCGTGAACCCGGCCTTCTCGCAGGCCGCGACGAGCGCCTCGGGGCCGCCGTCGTCGTCCTCCACCAGCGTCATCCAGGACTCGCCCGCGAGCTCGGCGAGCGCGATCCGCTCCCGGCCCGCCAGCCGGTGCGCCGCCGAGAGCCGCACGCAGAAAGGCTCCTTGGGGACGATGGTGCGGGCGCTGATCCCCTCGGGCAGCGGCACCTCGTGGTCGTTGACCTCCCCGTACAGCACGGCGTCGTACCGGCCCGCGCCCAGCTGCCGGGTCAGCGTCGTCGCCGAGTGCTCCACGGTGACGGCGATCTCCTGCCCCGCCATGACCTCCTCCAGCTCCCCGAGGAGCCGGTCGACGAGGACGAGCAGGATGCAGCCGAGCCGCAGCGGGGTGTGCGGGGCGACGGCCCGCGCCCCGGCGGCCAGCGCGTCCATCTCGCCGAGCACGAGCCGCGCCTTGGAGAGCACGAACTCGCCCAGCGGGGTGGGCTCCACGCCGTGCCGGCCGCGCAGGAAGAGCTCCCCGCCCGCGACCCGCTCGATGCGGCGGAGCTGCGCGGAGAGGGCCGGCTGCGAGACCCCGAGCCGCCCGGCCGCCCGGCCCAGACTGCCCGCTTCGGCTATCCGGCAGACGGCCTCTAGATGCCTCAACTCCAGCTGCATTTCAGCAGCGTACGCAGCGGCGCACGGGCGCACCATAACCCGCGTCTTATGCCGCGTGAGATGTCCCGAACTGGCCATGTCCACGCCCATACTCGGCGCGACGATCCGTCTCCCCCACCCTTGAACGGAGCACGACGTTGCACCCGACCAGACTCACGGCGGCCGTGGCCGCCCTGGCGCTCTCGGCGAGCCTCGCGACCGCCCTCGTCGGACCGGCGACCGCGGCGACCCCGCAGGCCCAGCCCGTACCCCCGGGCCACGGCAAGGCGCTCGCCCTCGCCGCCGCCGACAAGGCCGCGAGCAGCGGTCTCGACGAGCTGCGGCACGGCGCCGACGAGGACCTCGTCCGGACGTCCGTCACCCCCTGGGCGAACGGCCTGTACTACGCCTCGTACGAGCGCACCTACCGCGGCCTCCCGGTCGTCGGCGGCGACGCGGTCGTCGTCTCCGACAGCTCCGGCAAGGTCCGCGAGGTCACCGGCGCCCCGGCCCCCGCGATCAGGCTCTCCACGAAGGCGAAGGTGACGGCCGACGCGGCCCTCGCCACCGCCCGGAAGCAGCTGGCCTCGGTCGAGAGCGCGAGCGCCCCCGAGCTGACCGTGCTCCTGAAGGGCGGCAAGGCCGTCCTGACCTGGCACACCCTGGTCGTCGGGCGGACCGCGCAGGACGCGCCCAGCTCGCTCGACACCTTCGTCGACGCGCGCACCGGGTCCGTCGCCCGCGCCACCGACAAGATCCTGCACGCCGACGGCCGCGGCTACCACAACGGCAACGTCACCATCGACACCGCCGCGACCTCGATGACCGACCCCACCCGCTCCGGCTTCAAGTGCGGCGGCCAGAACGGCAGCGCCTACACGGGCTCCTCGCCGTGGGGCAACGGCACCGCCAACGATCTGGTGACCGCCTGCGTCGACATCATGTACGCGGCGCAGAAGGAACACTCCATGCTCAAGGAGTGGTTCGGCTACAACGGCCAGAACGGGCAGGGCGGCATGGTCCCGGCCCGCGCCGGACTCGGCGAGGTCAACGCGTACTACGACGGTACGAAGACCACGTACGGCCGCAACCAGAACGGCACCATGCAGCTCACCGGCATCGACGTCGTGGCGCACGAGTACGGCCACGAGATCTTCGACCGGACGCCGGGCAGCTCGGGCTCGTCCAACGAGAACGGCGGCATGAACGAGTCGACGGGCGACATCTTCGGCGCGCTCACCGAGCACTACGCCAACAACCCGAACGACACCCCGGACTACACGGTCGGCGAGAAGCTGAACTTCCTCGGCGACAACAAGCCGATCCGCTACATGTACAACCCCTCGCTCGCCGACAACGCCCCCAACTGCTACCCGCAGTTGACCTCCGGCACCGAGGTGCACGCGGCGGCCGGCCCGCAGAACCACTGGTTCTACCTGCTCGCCGAGGGCTCCAACCCGGGCGGCGGCAAGCCGAGCAGCCCGATATGTTCCGGCGGGCCCTCCTCGGTGACCGGCATCGGCATCCAGAAGGCCGGCAAGATCTTCATGGGAGCCCTGCTCATGAAGACCTCCTCCTGGAACCACCCCGCCGCCCGCAGGGCGACCCTGACCAGCGCCAAGAACACCTACGGCAGCGCCGAGTGCAACGCCGTGAAGGCGGCCTGGAACGCGGTCGGCGTGCCCGCCCAGTCCGGTGAGACCGACTGCGGCGGCACCACCACCCCGGACTTCTCGCTCGCCCTGAACCCGTCCTCGGGCTCGGTGCAGCCGGGTGCCTCCGTCACCTCCACGGTGAACACCTCCACCACCGGCGGCAGCGCGCAGACCGTGCAGCTCTCCGCGAGCGGCGCCCCGAGCGGGGTCACCGTCTCCTTCAGCCCCGCCTCGGTGACCTCGGGCTCCTCGTCCACGATGACCGTCCAGGTCGCCGCGGGCACCGCGAACGGCACGTACCCGATCACCGTCACCGGTACGGGCTCCGCCACGCACACGGTCACCTACCAGCTGTCGGTCGGCAGCACGACGCCGCCCACCGGCTGCGGCACCACCGAGTACACCTACCAGGGCACCCTGGCCGACGGTCAGGCCGAGGCCCAGCCCGACGGTTCGTACTACTACTCGGCGACCTCCGGCACCCACGTGGGCTGTCTGCGCGGTCCGGCCGGCACCGACTTCGACCTGTACCTGCAGAAGTGGAACGGGTCGGCCTGGGCGGACGTGGCCGTCGGCGGCACGGCGGGCGCCGACGAGGACACCAGCTACTACGGCACGGCGGGCTACTACCGCTACGTGGTCCACGCGTACAGCGGCTCCGGCGCGTACACGCTGGGCCTGAGCGCCCCGTAACGGGGGCGGGGTGACGTCGCGGACCGGGGGTTCCGCGACGGCCTCCCCGGAGGGCCGGACGGTCGTATGTCCCACGACCGCCCGGCCCTTCACCGTCCCGGCGCTTCACCGTCCCGGCCCCTGGCCGTCCGGCGCTTCACCGTCCCGGCCCCTGGCCGTCCGGCGCTTCACCGTCCCGGCCCCTGGCCGTCCGGCGCTTCACCGGTCGGCCCTTCCTCCGCGTTCAGCCCACCTCGGCGAGGACGAACCCCGGCTCCTCGGAACCGGCGTCCGCGATCCGCCCGCCGTCCGGACCCCAGGCCCCGGCCAGGCCGCAGCCCACCCCGTCCTCGTTGGGCCCCAGGACGTTGCCGAGCACCACGTAAAGACCGAAGTCCCGGGCCCGCGCCGGATACACCTTCTCGAAGGAGTCGTTGTCGGCGCCGAGCACCGAACTGGCCAGGTACACCGCGCAGTTGTCGGCGGCGGCCCGCTCGGCGAGCTCGGGGAAGCGGTTGTCGTAGCAGGTGGCCAGGGCGAAGCGGACCCCGTCGAGCGCGAACCGCCCGTCGGCGGAGCCCGGTTCGAAGACCTCGGCCTCGACCCCGTACAGGTGCTGCTTGTCGTAGCGCGCGAGGAGCGAGCCGTCGGGACCGATCACGAGCGTGGTGATCCCGATGCCCGAGCCGCCCGAGCCGCCCGAACCACCCGTCCGCACCGGCCCGTTGACCACGGCCGCCGCGCCGGCGGCCCGGCAGGCCTCCCGCACGGGGTCGAGGCGGGGGTCGTCCTCGGCGAGGGCGAGACCGGGCGTGTCCCGGATCAGGGACGGCTCGTACCCGGTGAGCGAGAGCTCGGAGAAGACCACGACCCGGGCCTCCTCCGCCCCGGCCGCCCCGACGAGGCCGGCGATCGTACGGACGTTGGCGTCGATGTCCCCGGCGACCGGGGCGAACTGGGTGGCTGCGACGATCATGACCGCCATCCTCTCGCGCCGGCCTGTAAGGGTCAATAAGGGGTTGAGTCTGTTAGCTGCCGGGCCGTCTCGCGCAGGACGGCGAGGAAGGCGTTCGCCGCGACCGTGGGGGCCGGCGGGGTGGCCGCGCAGATCCGGCGGTACGGGACGTCCTCCGGGTGGATCGTGACGAGCACGACGTCCGGGCGGACCGAGGCCGCCGCCAGCGCCGGCACCAGCGTGACGCCCAGGCCCGCCGCGACCGCGCCGAGCTTGGCGATCCAGTCATGGACAAGGAGACCGGTGCGCGGGCGGAACCCGGCCGCCACCGCCGGGCGGAACAGGGTGTCCTCCAGGCGCTCGTTGCCGACGATCCACTCCTCGTCCGCGAGCTCGGCGAGCCGCACGGCCCGCCGCCCCGCGTGCGCGTGCCCCCGTGCGAGCGCCACCAGCATCGGCTCGTCCAGCAGGTGGTGCAGGGTCACCCCCGGCGGCGGGGGAGTGCCCTGCGGCGGGCTGACCACCGCGAGGTCCTCCTCCCCGGCGGCCACCAGGCGCAGGTGCTTCACGGAGGGCCCTTCGAGACGGCTGACCGTCACCCCCGGGTGCCGCTCCCGGAACGCGGCCTGGGCGCCCGGCACCAGGGCGGCCGTGGCGCTGGAGAAGGAGCCGAGCCGCAGCAGTCCGCCGTCCAGGGAACGCAGGGCCTCCAGCTCGGCCCGGGCGGTGGCCAGTCTGTCCCGGACCGCCTCCGCGTGCGGAACGAGGACCCGGCCCGCCTCGCTCAGCCGCACCCCGCGCGGCAGCCGCTCGAAGAGCTCGGCGCCGACCTCGTCCTCCAGGGTCTGGACCTGGCGCGAGACCGCGGACTGCGTGTAGCCGAGGAGCTGGGCGGCGGCGGTGAAGGAACCCGCGCGGGCGACGGCGAGGAACACCTCGTGCAAGCCATGAGAACGGGGCATGGCAACCATGCTAGACATTCGCTTGTCGCATGACGGGGCCGGTCCTAGCGTCGACGGCATGGACAACACCCCGCAGAAGATCGCCTTCCTCGGCCTCGGATCCATGGGCCTGCCCATGGCCCGCCGGCTCCTCGACGCCGGTCACCCCCTGACCGTCTGGAACCGCACGGCCGCCAAGGCCGACGCCCTCGTCGACGACGGCGCCGTCCGTGCCGCGACCCCCGCCGAGGCCGTGCGGGACGCCGACGTCGTCGTCACGATGCTCGCCGACCCCGCCGCCGCCCTCGCCGTCGCGGACGAGCTCATCCCGGCCCTGCGCCCCGGCACCCACTGGGTCGACACCTCGACGGTCGGCCCCGACACCGTCACCGCCCTCGCCGCCCGGCTCCCCACCGGGGTCACCCTGATCGACGCGCCCGTCATGGGCAGCATCGACCGGGCCGCGAGCGGCGAACTCCTCATCCTCGCGGGCGGCGACACCGCGCCCGTCGCCACCGTCCTCGACCGGCTCGGCACGGTCACGCCCTGCGGCGGCCCCGGCACCGGCGCCGCCCTCAAGCTGGTCCTCATCAACGCCGCGATCGGCGGGGTCGCCCTGGTCGCCGAGGCCCTCACGCTCGCCGGCTCCCTCGGGCTGCCCCGCGAGCTCGCGCTGCGCACCCTCGGCGCGGGGCCCCTGTCCGGCGCCGTCGCCCGGGCCACCGCCACCGGCTCGTACTTCCCGGTCGCCCTGGCCGCGAAGGACGTCGCCCTGGCCGTGTCGGCGGCGAAGCTCCCCGTCCTGGAGGCCGTCCACCACCTCCTGACCACGGACCCGGCCCTCCTGGGCGAGGACCTGGCGGCGGTCGCCCGCTAGCCGAGCCCCTCGGGGCCGTCCCCCGATCCGCCCAGCAGTCGCAGGAAGTCGCGGAAGGCGCCCGGCATGTCCACCGCCGACGGGTCGAGCAGCCACTGGTACTGGAGGCCGTCCATCACCGCCGTGAGCAGCGGCGCCGCCCGCTCCGGGGTGAGGCCGCCCGGCAGTCGCTCGCCGAACTCCAGGCGCAGCACGTCCGCCATGTTGGCCCGCACCTGTGTGTACCGCTCGGTGAAGAACTCCCGCGCCGGATGCCCGTCGGTGACGCTCTCGCCGAGCAGCGCGGAGAAGGTCTGCACGATCCCCGGCCGCATCGCGTTGTACTCGACGAGGGACTCCAGGAGGTCGAGCCGCCAGCCCTCGCGGTCCCGGCCCCCGCTGGTGTCCCAGCGGTCGCGCTCCTCCAGGACCGCGACGAGCAGCGCCTCCTTCGTCGGGAAGTAGTGCAGCAGCCCCTGCTGGGTCAGCCCCACGCGTTCGGCGACGGAGCCGAGGGTGGCGCCCCGGTAGCCGCGCTCGGCGATCACTTCGAGGGCGGCGCGCAGGATGTCCGCGCGCCGCTCCTCGCTTCTGGCCCGCACCATCGCCGTGGCCCCCTTTCGCAGGTTCGTCCGTCCGACAGGACCGTACCCCCTCGCGACGACCGTGAAGTAACGGAATGATTACGTCACCTACCGATCTACAGGTAGGTGGGTGCACGATGGGCGCATCGGGGTCATTCGGTACGTCAACGAGGAGGTACGGCCATGGCGGAGACCAGCGCGGAGACCGTGAGGAACACCGTCGTCGAGGCGGCGCTCGGCAAGCTCGACCTGGACGCCAAGACCCGGCTGCTCGCGGGCCAGGACATGTGGTCCCTGCCCGCCCTGCCGGAGATCGGGCTGAAGTCCCTGGTCATGTCCGACGGCCCCATCGGCGTCCGCGGCGTCCGCTGGACCGCCGACGACCCGTCGATCGCCCTGCCGTCCCCGACCGCCCTCGCCGCGACCTGGGACCCCGCGCTCGCCCGCCGGGCCGGCCGGCTCCTCGCCCAGGAGGCCCGCCGCAAGGGCGTCCACGTCCTCCTCGCGCCCACGGTCAACCTGCACCGCACCCCGCTCGGCGGCCGCCACTTCGAGGCCTACAGCGAGGACCCGTACCTCACCGGCGCCGTCGGCACCGGCTACGTCCAGGGCGTCCAGGACGGCGGCGTCGGCACCACCGTCAAGCACTACGTCGCCAACGACGCCGAGACCGACCGCTTCACCGTCGACAACCGCATCGCCCCGCGCCCGCTCCGCGAGCTCTACCTCGCCCCCTTCGAGGCCATCGTCAAGAACGCCCACCCCTGGGGCATCATGACCGCCTACAACCAGGTCAACGGCGTGACGATGACCGAGCACCACCAGCTCGTGAACGAGGTCCTGCGCGGCGAGTGGGGCTTCGACGGCTACAACGTCTCCGACTGGATGGCCGCCCGCTCCACCACCGCCGACATCACGGGCGGCCTCGACGTCGCCATGCCGGGCCCCGACACCGTCTACGGCCCGGCCCTCGCCGCCGCCGTCCGAGCCGGGGAGGTCGAGGAGTCCGCCGTCGACACGGCCGTACGCAACGTCCTGCGGCTCGCCGCCCGCGTCGGCGCCCTCGAAGGCGCCCCGCCCGTCGTCACCGAGCACCCCGCCGCCATCGACGGCGACGCCCTCGCCCGCGAGATCGCCCGCCGCGGCTTCGTCCTCGTACGGAACGAGAACGGCGCCCTGCCGCTCGCCGCGGGCCGCACCGTCGCGCTCTCCGGCGCCGCCGCCCGCGACGCCCGCGTCCTCGGCGGCGGCTCCGCCCAGGTCTTCCCCGACCACGTCGTCTCCCCGCTCGACGGCCTCACCGCCGCCCTCCCCGAGGGCGCGCTGACGTACACGATCGGCGCCGACCCCAGCGAGGAACTCTCCCCCGCCGATCAGGGCTTCACCCTCCGCGCCCGCTGCCGCGACGCCGCCGGGAACGTCATCGGCGAGGGCTCCCTGCCCAACGGCCAGGTCCAGTGGATCGGCGACGACCTCCCCGAGGGCGTCACCCACGAGGCCCTCGCCTCCATCGAGGTCATCGGCACCTTCACCCCCCGCGAGTCCGGCGAGCACGCCTTCGGCACCCGCGGCCTCGGCGCCTTCACCCTCGGCGTCGCCGGCGAGACCGTCTTCGACGGCGTCCAGGCCCTGGGCCCCGAGACCGACCCCTTCGAGGCCTTCTTCGGCTCCCCGGTCGAGCGCGCCAAGGTCACGCTCACCGCCGGCGAGACCGTCGAGGTCTCCCTGCTGCACACCCTGGACAAGGAGTTCGCGGCCCCGCTCCCGGCCGTCATGTTCTCCTTCGTCCACCTCGGTCCCCGCCGTGACTCCGACGAACTGATCGCCGAGGCCGTCGAGGCCGCCCGCGCCGCCGACACCGCCGTCGTGGTCGTCGCCACCACCGCACGCGTCGAGTCCGAGGGATTCGACCGCAAGGACCTCGCCCTCCCCGGCCGCCAGGACGACCTCGTACGGGCCGTCGCCGCCGCCAACCCGAACACCGTCGTCGTCGTCAACGCCGGCTCCCCGGTGGAACTGCCCTGGCGCGAGGACGTGGCCGCGATCCTGCTCAGCTGGTTCCCCGGCCAGGAGGGCGGCGCCGCCCTCGCCGACGTCCTCACCGGCACCGAGGAGCCCGGCGGCCGCCTCCCCACCACCTGGCCCGTCGCCCTCGCCGACGTCCCCGTCACCGAGGTCACCCCGACCGACGGCGAACTGCACTACACCGAGGGCGTCTTCATCGGCTACCGCGCCTGGGACAAGGCCGGCGCCGTCCCCGCGTACCCCTTCGGCCACGGCCTCGGCTACACCACCTGGTCGTACGAGTCCCTGGTCGCCGCCCCCGACACGGTCACCGTCCGGATCACCAACACCGGCGCCCGTACCGGACGCGAGACGGTCCAGATCTACCTGGCGCCGACCAGCGACACGGTGGAACGCCCCGCCCGCTGGCTCGCCGGCTTCGCGAGCGTCGAGGCCGCGCCCGGCGAGACCGTCGAGACGGAGATCGCGCTGCCCCGCCGCGCCTTCGAGATCTGGGACGAGGACAAGAACGACTGGACCTTCGTCGCCGGCGCCTACGAGGTCGTCGCCGCGCACTCCCTCACGGACGCGCGCCTGACCGCCGCCCTGGAGGTCTGACCTCGCCCGTGACCGGCCCCGGGGCGGAACCTGACAACCGCCCCGGGGCCCTCACTCCTTCGTGATCCGCCGGTACGCCAGCTCCGCGAGCCGCGCCTGGCCGTCCTTGCTCGGATGGAACCAGTCCCAGGGGCTCAACTGCCCGCCGTCGAAGCGGAACCCGAACACCGCCCCGCCGTCGTACCGGCAGCGCGCGTCCTTCGCGCAGACCTGCTCCAGGACCTCGTTGTACGCCACCACCCGGTCCCGCACCGAAGCCCGGCGCCGCTCGGCCGCAGGCCCCAGGTCCTCCGCGTCCGCCAGCATCGCGCCGCAGATCCCCAACTTCCACACCTGGCGCCCCATCGGGCTCACCCGCCCCGTCGACCACAGGTGTTTCAGGTCCGGCACGCTCGCCACGTACACCTGCGCCTTCGGCGCGCCCGCCCGCAGCCGGGCGAGGGCCGACTCGAAGGAGGCGCGGAAATCGGCCACCGGGGTCATCAGGTCCGGGGTGGCGCGGCAGGCGTCGTTCGCCCCCATCATCACCGTCACGAGCTCGGGCTTCTCGGCGGCGGCCCCGGCCATCTGCTCCGGGAGCTCCGCCATCCGCGCGCCCGTCCTGGCCAGGTTCCAGCTGCGGGTCGCCACCTTCTCCGGCCCCAGCAGCCGCAGCGCCAGACTGTTGACGGCGGTGTCCGTGCCGGTCGCCCACGACACCTCGGGGCAGTCCGACAGCACCGAACAGGCGTCGAAGGCGCGGGTCACGGAATCGCCGACGGCCGCCACGGAGGCGGGGGAGACGTCCCACAGCGGGCTCGGCTTCGGTACCGGTCTCGCCGAGGGCGCCTTCGCCGCCGGGCCCACGGCCGTGCAGCCGGAGAGCGCCCCGCCGCACAGCAGCGCGGCCGTCGCGGCGGCGACAGCGGTACGGAATCGGCCTCGGCCGCGCATCCCCGGCCCCCTCCTTCGGCGTCCTGGCGGGTGAAAGCTTCGTGTCCACCGGCCCCCGGACCGACCGTACGTCACACCGATGACGGTGCGGCACGGTAGCTTTTCCCCCGTCGAACCAGAGGCGCCTTAGCCGACCGGCTCCGGTAAATTACATCACGTCACATGCTGTCCCCTTTTTGAGGGTTTGCGGTGTTCTGCTCCTGATGCTGTTTACTGAGGCCGCTGGGCAAGGCGAACCTCGTCCCACACTGGAGGTCCCGGTGACGACACGTGGAGTCCTGTACGTACACTCCGCACCGCGCGCGTTGTGCCCGCACGTCGAATGGGCGGTGGCGGGCGTCCTCGGTGCGAGGGTCCAGCTCGACTGGATCCGCCAGCCGGCGTCCCCCGGCACCTGGAGAGCCGAGTTCTCCTGGCAGGGCCGGACCGGCACCGCCTCCGAACTCGCCTCCGCGCTCCGCGGCTGGCAGATGCTCCGCTTCGAGGTCACCGCGGAGCCCTGCCCCACCGCCGAGGGCGAGCGCTACAGCGCCACCCCCGACCTGGGCATCTTCCACGCCGTCACCGGCATGCACGGGGACATCCTGGTCCCCGAGGACCGGCTGCGGGCCGCCCTCGCGCGCTCCGCGCAGGGCGAGACCCAGTTGGAGGCGGAGATCGCCAAGCTGCTCGGCAAGCCCTGGGACGACGAGCTGGAACCCTTCCGGTACGCGGGCGAGGGCGCCCCGGTCCGCTGGCTCCACCAGGTCGTCTGACGGGGCTGTAGATTCCGCCCGGGCGCGCAGGGGGCGCGCCGGGTGGGAGAGAAGTGACGCGTGACGGTATACCGGGCGCCGCGTTCGGCGCGGCGGCGGTCTTCCTGGGGGCAGGTGTCGCCGACGGAGCCTGGCCGACGGGCTGGGCGGCGCTCGTGTGCGCCCTCGTGTGCGGGGCACTGGGGGCGACGCTCCTCGCGGTACGGCGGCGCGGTACGGCGGCCCCGGAGGCAGAGGTACGGGACGCCGCGCCCGGCCTCGCCAAGAACGACATGACCCCCACGCGGCCCGGCCGCTCCTCGCTCGTGGCCGCGGCCGCGGTCTGGGCGCTCGCCCTCCTGGCGGGCGGCCTGTGGGCGTTGACGGCCGGGGACGACGAGGACGACACCGGGACGGCGGGCAAGGCGCCCGCGAAGCCCTCGGCCGCGGCGCCCCGCATCCCCGACCCCCGGCCGTCCGTGGCGTGGACGGTCCCGGGCGTCGGCCAGAAGTACGACGAGGGCGTCGGATTCTGGGGCCTCGGCTCCGTCGTCGCCCAGGGCCGGATCGACGGAGTCTTCGCGTACGACGGCACCGACGGCCACGTCCGGTGGAGCGTGCCCGCGCCCACCCGCGAGGCCCTGTGCGCGATGACCCGGGACACCGAGGAGGGCGTCGGGCTCGTCGCGTACGGCCGCCACGACAAGCCCTGCGCGACGCTGCTCGCCGTCCGCACCTCCGACGGCACGGTCCTCTGGAAGAGGACCCTCGCGGGAAAGGGCCTCGCCGCAGACGCCCTCGCCGTCGGCGGCACCACCGCAGTCGGCGTCGAGGACGGAGCCGTACGGGCCCGCTCCAGCGAGTCGGGCGAGCAGCGCTGGCAGCGGGCGGTGCCCAAGGGATGCCAGACCCTGGCGGTCGACGCCGACGCAACCCGTACGCTCCTCGCCGAGCAGTGCGGGACGGGCGCCCGGCTGCTCGCCCTGGACACCCGTACCGGCGCGCAGCGGTGGACCCGCGACCTGCCCGTCGAGTCGAAGGCCACGGCGGCGGTCGTCTCCGTCTCCCCCGTCGTCCTCGCGGTCGACGAGGAGGACACGCGGGGCACGCACGCCTTCCTGGGCTTCGACGACAAGGGCACCCCGAGCGTGACCGTGCCGCTCTCCGGGCCCGAGGGCGTCCTGTCCGCCCCCGGCGAGGTCGGCGACGGCCGCACCGTCAGGCCGCTCGTGCGCGGCGGCCTCCTGATCACCCTCGCGGAGGCCGGTTCGAGCGTACCGACGTCGGTCGTCGCGTACTCCCTCAAGGACGGCCGGAAGGCGTGGCTGTACGGCAGCGAGCACCAGACGATGGCCCTCGCGGTGGAGCCGGACGGCCGCGTCGCCGTCCTCGGGTACGACGCGGCCATCACCCTCCTCGACCCCGCCACCGGCAAGGTCCGCACGCGCCTCACCCCCGACACGGCGAAGACGCCGGAGATCTCCATCAGACCCGAGCTGCAGCCCGTCACCGGCGGCCACGTCGTCCTCAACCAGATCCTGATGCAGGCGGAACCGGCGGCCTTCGCCCTCCGCTGACCCCACGAGGAACGCCCACCCCCGAACCGGGGGGTGGATCAGACCGTACGGAACGCCAGCACCACGTTGTGGCCGCCGAAGCCGAAGCTGTTGGCCTCTTCTTCGTGCGCCCCTCGCGTCGCTTCGCGGGCTTCGGGGCGCTGTGCCGGACTCCGTCCGGCGGACGTGGCGGAGGCCCGCCCCCGTGCTGGGAGCGGGCCTCACTGTTCAGCCGTGGATCAGACGGTACGGAACGCCAGCACGACGTTGTGGCCACCGAAGCCGAAGCTGTTGTTGATCGCGGCGATCGTGCCCTGCGGGAGTTCGCGGGGCTCGTCGCGGACGATGTCCGCGTCGATGTCGGGGTCCAGCTCGTCGACGTTGATCGTCGGCGGGGCCAGGCGGTTGTGCAGGGCCAGGACCGTGGCGACGGTCTCGATGCCGCCCGCGCCACCGAGGAGGTGACCGGTCATCGACTTCGTCGCGGAGATCGCGACGTGGTCCAGGTCGTCGCCCAGGACCTTCCGCAGCGCCTTGATCTCGGCGGTGTCGCCCTGCGGCGTCGACGTGGCGTGCGCGTTGAGGTGGACGACCTCGGACGGCTTCAGGTCCGTCGAGTCGAGGAGGTTCTGCATCGCGGCGGCGATGCCCCGGCCGGTCGGCTCGGGCTGCGCGATGTGGTGGCTGTCGGCCGACAGGCCCTGGCCGAGCACCTCGCAGTAGATGCGGGCGCCGCGCGCCTTCGCGTGCTCCTCGGACTCCAGGATCACGACACCGGCGCCCTCGCCGAGCACGAAGCCGTCGCGGCCCGTGTCGTAGGGACGCGAGGCCTTCGTCGGCTCGTCGTTGTTCTTGGACATCGCCATCATGTTGGCGAAGGCGGCGATCGGCAGCGGGTGGATCGCGGCCTCGGTACCGCCGGCGACGACCACGTCGGCACGGCCGGTACGGATCATCTCGACGGCGTAGCCGATCGCCTCGGCACCCGACGCGCACGCGGAGACGGGGGTGTGGACGCCCGCCCGGGCGTTCACCTCCAGGCCCACGTTCGCGGAGGGGCTGTTCGGCATGAGCATGGGCACGGTGTGCGGGGAGACGCGGCGTACGCCCTTCTCCTTCAGCACGTCGTACTGGTCGAGCAGGGTGGTGACACCACCGATGCCGGAGGCGATGACGGAACCGAGCCGCTCGGGCACGATCTTCTCGTCCTCGCCGGCCGGGCCGGTGTAGCCCGCGTCGGCCCAGGCCTCACGGGCCGCGATCAGCGCGAACTGCGCCGAGCGGTCCAGCTTGCGGGCCAGCGGGCGGGGCAGCACGTCGCCGGGGTCGACCGCGGCGAGCGCCGCGATCTTGACGGGCAGTTCGGCGAAGCGCTCGCCCTCGAGGGGCTTGACGCCGGAGCGTCCCGCGATCAGACCTTCCCAGGTCGATGCGGAGTCGCCACCCAGCGGTGTGGTTGCGCCGAGACCGGTGACGACCACGGTGCGATTGGTCGAGCTCACAGGAATTCTTTCTCCACGTGTGTGATGGTCGAAATACGGCGCCACCGCCGGGTGGCGGACCGAGTCAGCAGGGGCCGAATCAGGCCTGGTGCTTCAGGATGTAGCTGGCGGCGTCGCCAACCGTCTTGAGGTTCTTGACGTCGTCGTCCGGGATCTTGACGTCGAAGCGCTCTTCGGCGGCGACGACGACCTCGACCATGGACAGCGAGTCGACGTCCAGGTCGTCGGTGAAGGACTTGTCCAGCTGGACGTCCTCGACGGGGATGCCGGCGATCTCGTTGACGATCTCGGCGAGACCGTCGACGATCTCCTTCTCGGTGGCGGCCATGTGGCGCTCCTTCTTGTGGTTGTACTGAGGAAAACGGCTTCCGGAAGATCCGGTGTGCCTAGGGGAGGGTAACGACCGTCGCGGCGAAGACGAGACCCGCCCCGAAGCCGATGACGAGCGCGGTGTCGCCGCTCTTCGCCTGCCCGGTCGCCAGGAGCCGCTCCATCGCGAGCGGGATCGAGGCGGCCGAGGTGTTGCCGGTGGTCTCCACGTCACGGGCGACCGTGACGTGCTCCGGCAGCTTCAGAGTCTTCACCATCGAGTCGATGATCCGCATGTTCGCCTGGTGCGGGATGAAGACGTCGAGGTCGTCCGCCGAGATGCCGGCGGCGTCCAGCGCCTGCTGGGCGACCTTCGCCATCTCGAAGACGGCCCAGCGGAAGACCGCCTGGCCCTCCTGCGTGATGGCGGGGAACTTGATCTCGCCCTGCTGGTTGAGGGGGAGCTTCGACACGTCGCCGACCTGGAACTCGTTCCACGGCACGGTCTGCTTGATCGTCTCGGACTTGTCGCCCTCCGAACCCCACACGGTGGGGCCGATGTGCGGCTCGTCCGAGGGGCCGACGACCACGGCGCCGGCGCCGTCGCCGAACAGGAAGGCCGTCGCGCGGTCCTCCAGATCCGTCAGGTCGCTGAGCCGCTCGACGCCGATGACGAGGACGTACTCCGCCGAACCCTCGACGATCATGCCCTTGGCGAGCGTCAGGCCGTAGCCGAAGCCCGCGCAGCCGGCGGAGATGTCGAACGCGGCCGGCTTGCCGGCGCCGATCTTGTCGGCGATCTCGGTGGCGACGGCCGGGGTCTGCTTGAAGTGCGAGACCGTGGAGACGATCACGGCGCCGATCTGCTCGGGGCTGATCCCGGCGTCGGCGATGGCCTTGCCCGAGGCCTCCACGGACATGGCGGCGACCGTCTCCTCCGGAGAGGCCCAGTGGCGGGTCGCGATGCCGGAGCGCGAGCGGATCCACTCGTCGGACGAGTCGATCTTCTCGAGGATCACCTCGTTCGGCACGACCCGGGTCGGACGGTAGCCGCCGACACCGAGGATCCGCGCGTACGGGGCGCCCTTGCTGGGCTTGATCTTCGACATGTTTCTCGACACTCCTTGTCAGACGGCCGCGTGCTCGGCGATGAGCGTACGGGCCGCGTCGAGGTCGTCGGGAGTCTTGAGCGCGACCGTGGCCACGCCCGGCAGGGCCCGCTTGGCGATGCCGGTCAGGGTGCCGCCGGGGCACACCTCGATCAGCGCGGTGGCGCCGAGCGCCTGGAAGGTCTCCATGCACAGGTCCCAGCGGACCGGGTTCGCGACCTGGCCGACCAGACGGGCCACGACCTCGGCGCCGTCGGTGACGACCTGCCCGTCCTTGTTGGAGACGTAGCGGGTGACCGGGGCGGCCGGGGACAGCTCCTTCGCCGCCTCCTCCAGCTTCGCCACGGCCGGGGCCATGTGGTGCGTGTGGAACGCGCCGGCGACCTTGAGCGCGACGACCCGGCGGACGCCCTCGGGCTTGTCCGCCTCCAGGGCGGCCAGCTGCTCCAGGGTGCCGGCGGCCACGATCTGGCCGGCGCCGTTCACGTTGGCCGGGGTCAGGCCGAGCTTCTCCAGGTGCGGGACGGTGACCTCGGGGTCGCCGCCGAGCAGCGCCGACATGCCCGTCGCGGTGATCGCGGCGGCCTCGGCCATCGCGAGACCACGGGTACGGACGAGGCGCAGCGCGGCCTCGTCGTCGAGGACGCCCGCGAAGGCGGCGGCGGTGAACTCGCCGACGCTGTGACCGGCGACGACGCCGGGCTTCACGTCGCCGAGCGCGGCCGCGGACAGCAGGCCGGCGGCGACGAGGAGGGGCTGTGCCACGGCGGTGTCACGGATCTCGTCCGCGTCCGCCTTCGTGCCGTAGTGGACGAGGTCGAGCCCGATCGCGTCGGACCAGGCCGCGAGGCGGTCGGCAGCGCCGGGGAGTTCGAGCCAGGGAGTCAGGAAGCCGGGCGTCTGAGCGCCTTGGCCGGGAGCGACGAGTACGAGCACCCTCACACTCTCTCTTGGGGACGGCTTCGAGCGCCCGTGGGGACAAGGACGAAGAACCGTCGGGGGAATTGTTGGTGTTCGACAAAAGTCTAGGACTGCGGATCTCCGTCGGCCAAGCGTCCCAGGATCAGGGCGATCCGCAGCGTGAACGCGGAGCGAACATCGGAGGGTGACCAGCCGGTGACGTCGGTCACACGTCGGAGCCGGTAGCGCACGGTGTTCGGGTGGACGAAGAGCATCCGGGCCGCGCCTTCCAGGCTGCTCGCCTGCTCCAGATAGACACTGAGAGTTTCGAGCAGCGCCGAGCCCGCCTCCTCCAGCGGTCTGTAGATCTCCTCCACCAGCTGCTCGCGGGCCGAAGGGTCGGAGGCGATGGCGCGTTCCGGGAGGAGATCGTCCGCCAGGACCGGCCGGGGCGCGTCCTGCCAGGCCGAGCAGGCCTTGAGCCCGGCGGCGGCGGCCTGCGCGGACCGGGTCGCGGCGAGCAGATCGGGCACGACGGGCCCGGCGACGACGGGTCCGGGCGCGTACGGCCCGATCAGCGCCTTCGCGACGGCCAGCGGATTGTCGTTGCCGCCGGCGATGACGACGAGCCGGTCGCCGAGGACACCGGTGAGGACCTGGAGCTTGGCGTGCCGGGCGGCCCGGCGGATCGCCTCGACGGTGAGCTCGCTGTCCCCGTCGGGGGCGGTGCCGAGCACGACGCACACATGGTCGGGCGAGTTCCAGCCGAGGGCCGCGGCGCGGGACACGGCACCTTCGTCGGCCTCACCGGAGAGCACCGCGTTGACGACGAGCGATTCGAGCCGGGCATCCCAGGCGCCCCGGGCCTCGGCGGCCTGCGCGTACACCTGGGCGGTCGCGAAGGCGATCTCGCGGGCGTACACGAGCAGCGCTTCCCGGAGGACGTTCTCGTCGCCGGGGGCGGCGACCTCCTCGATCGCCGACTCCATGACCTCGATGGTCGTCCGGACCATCTCCACGGTCTGCCGCAGCGTGATCGCACGGGTCAGCTCGCGGGGCGCGGTGCCGAAGACGTCCGTCGAGATGGCCTGCGGGGTCTCCGGGTGCCGGAACCACTCGGTGAACGCGGCGATGCCGGCCTGGGCGACCAGACCGATCCACGACCGGTTCTCGGGCGGCATCGCGCGGTACCACGGCAGCGTCTCGTCCATGCGGGCGATGGCGCCCGCGGCGAGCCGCCCGGACGACTGTTCGAGGCGCTTCAGGGTCGCGGCGTGCGGGTGGGCGGCGTTCACGGGTTCAGGCACGGGGACAAGACTGCCTTATCGGGACGCCGGCGTGCGGGGTCGGGGCTACGGTACGTCCGTGATACGCATCCAGCGCGCCGGCGAGCGCTACCCCGGGGGCGACCCGGCGGCCGGGATCGAGACCCGGCACGCCCTGTCCTTCGGGCCGTACTACGACCCCGACAACCTCCGCTTCGGCGCGCTCCTCGCCTGCAACGAGGAGCGGCTGGCCCCCGGCGCGGGCTTCGACGAGCACCCCCACTCCCACACCGAGATCGTGACCTGGGTGGTGGAGGGCGAACTCACGCACGCCGACAGCGCCGGGCACACGTCGGTGGTCCGCCCCGGCGACCTCCAGCACCTCAGCGCGGCGGGCGGCGTCCGCCACGTCGAACGCAACGACGGCACGACCCCTCTGGTCTTCGTCCAGATGTGGCTGGCCCCGCTCCAGCCGGGCGGGGAGGCGAGGTACGAGGTGGTGCGGGGTCTCGGCGGCTCGTACGAGGTCCCGGCGGCGGGGGCGTCCCTGAGGGTCGAGCGCCTGAAGGCGGACGAGTCCGCCGCGCTGCGACCGACGGACTTCACGTACGTACACGTGGTGCGGGGCGGGGCAAGGCTGGCGGAGGAGGAACTGGGGCCGGGGGACGCGGCGAGGCTGACCGGCGAGAAGGACGTGGAGCTGCTGGCGACCGCGGCCACGGAACTCCTGATCTGGCACATGCAAACCCCGTAACCCACCACCCACCCACCCCCGTTGTGGGCGCCGGTCCCGCCGGGGCTGTTCCCACCCCGTTGTGGGCATGCGTTCCGCCGGGGCGATGGGGGTCCCCCCTGCTCGAGCGAAGCCGAGAGCTTGGGGGAGGGTGGGCACAACGGACGGCGCCCTTGCCGGCGCCAGAGGCTTCCGCGCCCGAACCCGCACCGCGTTGTGCGCCGCCCTGGGGGTGCGGGTCCAGGCGCGGAAGGCGGGGGCGCGGCCAGGCGCGCCGTCCCGTGTGCCCACCCTCCCCCAAGCTCTCGGTCCCGCTCGAGCAGGGGGGACCCCCATCGCCCCAGCGGGACGATCGCCCACACGGCGGGTGGGCGCCGCCCCGCACGGGCGCGGGCACACGCGGCGGGCGGGCCGGGGCGCCGCCCCGCACAGGCGCGGGCGCACACGGGGGGCGGGGGCGCCGCCGACGGGCGCGGGCGCACACGGGGGGCATCGCCCGGCCGGCCGCCGGCGCACACGGGGGGCATCGCCCGGCCGGCCGCTGGCGCACACGGGGGGCATCGCCCGTCCGGCCGCCGGCGCACACGGGGGCATCGCCCGGCCGGCCGCCGGCTCGCGCCGAGGTCAGTGGAGTGCGCTTCGGGACTTCCAGGCCGGCCAGTTCAGATTCCACGCCCCGTACCCGTTGCCCTCCGCCACCGTCCCCTTCGTCTCGCGCCCCGTGATCTCGAAGGGGTCACCCACCTTCACCGCCGCGTAGACCGCCGCCGCGTTCTCGTCGCTCATCCCGATGCACCCGGAACTGTGGTTCGCCCGGCCGAAGTACGCCGCGTTCCAGGGCGCCGCGTGCGCGTACATCCCCGACCACGTCAGCCGCATCGAGTAGTCGACATCCTTGTTGTACGCGTCGCCGAGCCCGACCGTCTCCGAGTTCATGTTGATCGTGCCCTCCTTCGCCATCAGCACGGCCGTCCCCCGCCAGGACCGCTTGTCGCCGCCGGGGGTGCCGCCGGAGACGGGGATCGTGCGGACCGCCCGCCCGTCCCGTACGAGCGTCAGCCGGTGCGCGTCGAGGTCGACCTTCACCACCTGCGCCGCGCCGACGGTGAAGCCGGTGCGGTAGTCCCGTACGAACCAGCCGCCGCCCGAGTCCGTGCCGTCGAGGTCGGCTTCGAGGGTGACCTTCGTGCCCGGCTTCCAGTACTCCCGGGGCCGCCAGTCCACCCTGTCCCGGCCCGAGTAGTCCTTGACCCAGCCCCAGGAACCCTCGGTGCCGTTCGAGGTGGTCACCTTGAGCTGCTTCTCCACGTCCGCCTTCCGCGTCACCGGCAGGTCGAACACGATGGAGAGGGGGTGGGCGATGCCGACCGTGGTGTTCTTGCCGGGGGCCAGGGTCAGCTTGTTGACCTTCCCGGGCTCCGGGGTGGCGAAGGACGACCGGCTGGTCGACTCCTTCCCGTCGGCCGTACGGGACGTCACCTCGATCGTGTAGGAGGTGCCGGGCACCGCCTTGCGGTCCGAGACCCAGCTCGTACCGCCCGCGTCCGTACGGCCCTTCAGGACACCGCCGTCGGCGTCGACGACCCGTACCGCCCTGAGCGTGCCGCCCGTCGCGGTCACCGTCACCGGGCTGCCGGCCGTCTTCTTCACGACCGTCACCTTCGCCGGCGGAGCCTCGGACGCCCCGACCCGCGCCCCGGACGGGCCCCCGTCCGCCGCCTGGGCCGTGCAGGCGGTGAGGGACACGGTCAGCGCGACGACCGCCAGGGCGGGACGGGATGTGCGTATCGGCAGCACGGAAGACCTCCGCGGTGTGAGGGAGAAAGGGTGGGATGTCCTGGACTGTAGGCCGCCGCCGAGCGCCCCGGGGCGCCGGACGCCTCTGTGACGACGGCTGCGGCGGAACGGTCATCGTCCGGTCACAATCGCCGCGCGCACCCGTCGAATTCGGCTGTGAGCCTGCTGTGCGCCCCACCACCGAGGGGCGGAACAAGGAGGCTCCCGTTGTGTCAGCGCTGCTCGTGACGGCCGCACCCACCGACCGCCGCGCCCCCGCAGGACCGGTCAGGCTCGGGCCCGTGACCCCCGAGGCGTACCGCGCGTTCCTCGACTCCCGCTCCGGCGCGGAGGGGCCCAGCTTCCTCCAACTCCCCTCCTGGGCGCAGGTGAAGGACGGCTGGAGTCACCAACTCGTCGGATGGGGGCGGGAAGGCGAGGCCCTCTCCGGCGTCGCGCTCGTCCTCCTCCGGCCGTTCCCCGGCACCCGGAAGTACTTCGCCTATCTGCCCGAAGGGCCCGTCGCCGACTGGGCCGACCCCGACCTCGACGGCTGGCTCGCCCCGCTCCTCGGCCATCTGCGCTCCCTGGGCGCCTTCGCCGTCCGCATGGGACCCGGGCCCGCCTACCGCCGGTGGAACGCCGCCACCGTCAAGGCCGGCACCGGGCCGGGCCGACGGCTCTCCGACGTCCTCGCCGACGAGGTCGACCCGCTGGGCACCGCCGTCGCCGAGCGGCTGCGCGCCCGCGGCTGGCGCAAGTGCGGCGGCGACTCCGAGGACGGCGCCGACGCCCAGCCCCGGCACGTCTTCCAGGTCCCGCTCGCCGGCCGGAGCACCGACGACCTGTGGACCGGCCTCAACCAGGAGTGGCGGCGCAACGTCCGCAAGGCCCGGAAGTCCGGCGTCGAGGTCGTCGTCGGCTCCGCCGCCGACCTTCCCGAGTTCTACCGGCTCCTGCGCATCACCGAGGAACGCGACGGCTTCCGCCTCGGCCGCTCCCTCGCCTACTACGAGCGCCAGTACGCCGTCCTCAACGCCGAGCAGCCCGGCCGCATGCGGCTCTACCTCGCCCGCCACGGGGGCGAGATCCTCGCGGCGCACACCATGCTCGCCGTCGGCGGCCGGGTCTGGTACCAGACCGGCGCCTCCGCCGACCACCGCCGCGAGGTCCGGCCCTCCAACGCCCTCCAGTGGCGCATGATGCTCGACGCTCACGCGCTCGGCGCCGCCGTCTACGACCTGCGCGGGGTACCCTCCACCCTTGATCCGGACGACCGCGCCCACGGGCTCCTTCGCTGGAAGCTCGGCACGGGCGGGCAGGTCGTCGAGACGCTGGGGGAGTGGGAGATTCCGATGCAGGGCACGACCAACGGGGCGCTGTTCCGCGCCTTCCAGGCCTATCTGGCCCGTCGATGACCGCGACGCTCACCGCCGCACCGAGCAAGCCGAAGCCCTCCGCCCTCCGCAGCGGCGCCCTCATGGCCGCAGGCTCGCTCGTCTCCCGCGCCACCGGCTTCGTACGGGCCTCCGTCGTCGCCGCCGCGCTCGGCGCGGGGCTCGTCGCCGACGGGTACGCGGTCGGCAACTCCGTCCCCACCATCGTCTACATGCTGCTCCTCGGCGGCGCCCTCAACGCCGTCTTCGTCCCCGAACTCGTCAAGGCGGCCAAGGAGCACGAGGACGGCGGCGTCGCCTACACCGACCGTCTCCTCACCCTCTGCGCGCTGGCCCTCGCCGCACTCACGGCGGTCGCCGTCCTGGCCGCGCCGCTGATCGTCGACACGTACACCGACTACGTGGGCGGACAGCGGGACCTGACGATCGCCTTCGCGCGCTCGTGCCTGCCGCAGATCTTCTTCCTCGGACTCTTCACCCTGCTCGGACAGGTCCTCAACGCCCGGGGCCGGTTCGGCGCCATGATGTGGACCCCCGTCCTCAACAACGTCGTCGCCGTCACCGTCTTCGGCCTCTTCCTGGCCGTCGGCGACGGCGGCGAGCTCACCCCCGGGGAGACCGCCCTCCTCGGCTGGGGCACCACCGCGGGCATCGCCGTCCAGGCCCTCGCCCTGCTGCCCTCGCTGCGCGCCGCCGGCTTCCGCTGGCGGCCCCGCTTCGACTGGCGCGGCAGCGGCCTCGCGGCCCCGCTGCGCTCGGCGGGCTGGCTGGTGCTGCTCGTCCTCACGAACCAGGGCGCGTACTGGGTGACGACCTGGATCGCCACCTCGGCGGGCGGTCTGGTGACGGACGGCGGCGCGGGCCTCGCCGCCTACAACAACGCGTACCTGCTGTGGACCGTCCCGCACGGCATCATCACCGTCTCCCTCGTCACCGCGCTGCTGCCGAGGATGAGCGGAGCCGCCGCCGACGGCGACCTCGCGGGCGTCCGGCGGGACGTCTCGTACGCCCTGCGGACCAGCGCGGCGGCGGTGGTTCCGGCGGCCTGCGCGCTCCTCGCGCTCGCCGTCCCACTGATGACGCTGGTCTTCGGGTACGGGGCGACCGGCGCCGACGACGTGCGCGCGATGTCCTGGACCCTGATGGCCTTCGCGCCGGGCCTGGTCGCCCTCTCCGGCCAGTACGTGTGCACCCGGGCCTTCTACGCCCTGCGGGACACCCGCACCCCGTTCTTCCTGAACCTGGTCATCGCCGCCCTGAACGCGGGCCTCTCCCTGGCCGCGTACCACTGGCTCCCGACCCGCTGGGCCGTCACCGGCATGGCGGCGGCGTACTCGCTGGCGCTGTGGGCGGGCTGGGCGGCCACGGCGTACGTGCTGCGCCGGCGCCTCGGCGGGGCGCCGGGCGGGGCGGTCCCCGCGCTGGCCCGGCTGCTCGTGGCGGCCGTCCCGGCGGCGGGATACGGCCTGTTCGTCGCCGACGCGGCGGGAGCGGCGGGGCCGGTGGTGGCGGGCCTCGCGGGAGCGGCGACGATCCTGACCACCTTCGCCCTCCTCTCCCGCCCCCTCCGCCTCACGGAACTCCAGGCCCTCCTCGCCTCGACCGCGAACCGCCTCCGCCGCACCTGACCCGCCGAACCCGACGCCCTCGCCCCGTGGGGGTGGCCCGCCGCACCCGACTGACGCCCTCGCCCCGTGGGGGTGGCCCGCCGCACCCGACGCCCCGCCCCCTGGGGGCGCCCGTACCGACCTTGGGATACTCCACACATGCCCCGCGTGCTCCTCATAGAAGACGACCCCTCCGTCCGCGAGGGCGTCGAGCTGGGTCTCCGCCGCCGCGGGCACGACGTCCGGACCGCCCCCACCGGCGAGGCGGGCCTCGCCGCGCTCGGGGAGTTCCGGCCCGACCTGCTGCTCCTGGACCTGATGCTCCCCGGCATGAACGGCGTCCAGGTCTGCCGCCGGGTCCGGGAGAGCAGCCAGCTCCCGATCATCATGCTCACCGCGCGGGGCGACGACTTCGACGTCGTCGTGGGCCTGGAGGCCGGGGCCGACGACTACATCGTCAAGCCCGCCCGCACCGAGGTCATCGAGGCCCGGATACGGGCCGTGCTGCGGCGCATCGAGGAGCCCGGCTCCGGCCGCTCCGCCGTCGAGTTCCACGGGGAGCTCGCCATCGACCGGGCCGGCCTGACCGTCGCCAAGGCGGGCGAGCGACTCGCCCTCGCCCCCTCCGAGCTGAAGCTGCTGCTGCACCTCACGGCCGCCCCCGAGCAGGTCTTCAGCCGGCAGCAGCTCCTCGAACACGTCTGGGAGCACAGCTACCACGGCGACGCCCGGCTCGTGGACGCCTGCGTCCGCCGGCTGCGCAACAAGATCGAGGACACCCCGGGCGAACCCCGGTACATCCAGACCCTGCGGGGCTTCGGCTACCGCTTCGGTCCGCTGTGAAGGCCTGCATGACCCCGGAGCCGGACACGGACACGGAACCGCAGGCAGGAAGGGCCCGGCGCCGCGCCCGCCGCCCCCGTCCGTACCCCTTCGGCCTCCGCACCCGCCTCGTCCTCGCCTTCCTCCTCGTCGCGGCCGTCGGCTGCGGGACCACCGCCGCGCTCACCTACCGCGCCGCCCGCAACGCCATCCTGGAACAGACCCAGGACACCGCCGTCTCCGCCCTGCGCGACCAGGTCGACCCGCTCGTCATCAGCCTGCCCGTCAACGCGGACTCCCTGCGGGACGTGGCCCTCTCCATCGCCCGCCAGGGCAAGCCCCGCCCCTGGCGGGTCTACGCCGAGTACGGCACCCTCCACGTCTCCTCCACCGACCGCTCCACCTCCTCCGTCATCACCCCCGAGCTGCGGGCCCGCGCCCAGGCCCGGCCCGGAACGCCGCACGGCAGCTTCCAGCGGGTCGTGAAGAACGGCACCCCGTACCTGACCATCGCCGTCCCCGCCGTCTTCCGCACCCACGCGACCCAGGGGACCGCCCAGCCCACCGGCCTCGTCTTCTACGCCGTGATGGAACTCGACGACGAGGAGGCGAACATCGAGGCCATGGTCAGCGCCGCCCGCGACGGCGCCCTCCCGGCCCTGGCCGTGGCCCTCGTCCCCGCGCTCATCGCCTCCCGCGGCGTGCTCCGCCCCGTACGGGAACTGCGGCGCGCGGCCCACAGCATGGGCCGGGGACGGCTCGACACCCGCATCCACGCCAAGGGCAGCGACGAACTCGCCGATCTCGCCCGCACGTTCAACGAGTCGGCCGCCCAGCTGGAACGTTCCGTCGCGGAACTCCGCAACGCCGAGGCCCGCGCCCGCCGCTTCGCCTCCGACGTCTCGCACGAGCTGCGCACCCCGCTCGCCGGCATGCTCGCGGTCACCGAGGTCCTCGACGAGGACGCCGGGAGCCTCGACAGCGACACCGCCCGCGCCGTCCGGCTGATCAGCGCCGAGACCGGGAAACTCGCCGTGCTCGTCGAGGACCTGATGGAGATCTCCCGCTTCGACGCGCGCGCCGCCGAGCTGCACACCGACGAGGTCGACGCCGCCGACTGCGTCCGCAAGACCCTCCAGCACCGGCACTGGACGGACCCGGCGCAGGTCGTCCCGTACCTTGAGGAGGGCATCAGGGCCCGGCTCGACCCGCGCCGTTTCGACGTCGTCGTCGCCAACCTCGTCGGAAACGCCCTGCGGCACGGGGCCGCGCCGGTGACGGTCAGGCTGTACGCGGAGGGGGACGAGCTGGTGACGGAGGTCGCCGACCGGGGACCGGGCATCCACCCGGACGTCCTGCCGCACGTCTTCGACCGCTTCTACAAGGCGGACCAGGCCAGAACCCGTTCGGCGGGCAGCGGCCTGGGCCTGGCGATCACCCTGGAGAACGTCCGGCTGCACGGCGGCACCGTCCGCGCCGCCAACCACCCGGCGGGCGGGGCGGTCTTCATCGTACGGATGCCGCTGTGAGGCGCCGGACGGCAGCCGCCGTGGCGGTGCGGCGCCGGTCGGCGGCGGCCGTGGCGGTGCGGCGCCGGTCGGCCGTCGCCGTGGCCCTGCTCGCCGTGGTGTCGCTCACTGCCTGCGGCATACAGCAGAGCGACGTCGTGGAGGCGGGCGGCGCCGCGACCGTCGCCGTCACCCCGGCGCCCGAGTTCCGCATGGTGCTCTACTTCCTCGGACCGGACGGCCGGCCGGTCCCGGTGGTCCGCGAGGTCGGGCCGCCGATCCCCGATCCGACCTTCGCCGCGGGCGGCTCCGAGTGGGCCCAGGACCGGAAGGCCCAGGGACTGGGCACCGGGCAGCCGCACGAAGAGCACGGCACGCGGGTCGCCACCGACAAGGTGCTCGGCGCGCTCCTCGCGGGACCGGCCGACGCCGACACCGCGGCGGGCCTGACCACGGCTCTCCCCGTGTCCAGGGAAGCGCCGCACGCCGAGCAGATCGAAGGCCTGAATCCGGAGGGCCGCCGGATCGTCCGGCTCCGGTCGCCGTTCCCCGTCCTGGACCTGTCGGAGGCGGCCGTCCAGCAGCTGGTCTGCACGGCCGCGTACGCGGAGGACGGCGGGGGCATGGTCGACGTGAGCGTCGTGGGCCTCGACGGCACGCTCCCGACGACCCGCTGCGAGAGATAGACCCCCGGGTCAGCGCGCCCGCAGGTCCGCGAGCACCGCGTCCGTGAACGCCGGCCAGGCCTCGACCGCCCACGCCCCGAAGGGCCGGTCGGTGAGGGCCACGCACGCGGCCCCCGTGGTGTTCCCGCCCGCCCACCCGGCGTCCGGGTCGATCCACAGGAAGGTGCCGGACTGCCCGAAGTGCCCGAAGGTGCGCGGCGAGGAGCTCGCGCCCGTCCAGTGCGGGGACTTGCCGTCACGGATCTCGAAGCCGAGGCCCCAGTCGTTCGGCTTCTGGTGCCCGTAGCCGGGCAGGATGCCCGTCAGGCCCGGGTACGTGACGGTCATCGCGTCCAGGACGGTCCGCGCGTCGAGCAGCCGCGGCGCCTGCACCTCGGCGGCGAAGCGCACGAGGTCATCCACGGTCGACACGCCGTCCTTGGCGGGCGAGCCCTCCAGGGTCGTGGAGGTCATGCCGAGGGGCTCCAGGACCGCCTGGTGCAGATACTCGGCGAAGGGGATGTCGGTGGCCTTGGCGACGTGGTCGCCGAGCGCCTCGAAACCGGTGTTGGAGTAGATCCGGCGGGTGCCCGGCGCGGCCATGACCCGGTTCTCGTCGAACGCGAGCCCCGAGGTGTGGGCGAGCAGATGGCGGACGGTCGAGCCCTCGGGCCCGGCCGGCTCGTCGAGGTCGATCGCCCCCTCCTCGTACGCGACGAGGACGGCGTACGCCGCGAGCGGCTTGGTGACGGAGGCGAGCGGGAAGCGCTGCCCGGTGGGGCCGTGGGACCCGGCCAGGGTGCCGTCCGCACGGACCACGGCGGCCGCCGCGGTGGGGACGGGCCAGTTCTCGATCGACGCCAGGCTCGGCACGCTGCTCTGCATGGGGCCGAGCCTACTTGCTTCGAGTGCACTCCAACGTTTTAGCGTGGGACCCATGAGCGTGATCGAGAGCAGCACGACCGGGCTTACGGGGAAGGACCGCTACACGATCAGCGAGGTGGCCGCGCTGACCGGACTCACCGCGCACACCCTGCGCTGGTACGAGCGGATCGGCCTCATGCCGCACGTCGACCGTTCGCACACCGGACAGCGCCGCTTCAGCGAGCGTGACCTCGGCTGGCTGGCCTTCGTCGGCAAGCTGCGGCTGACCGGAATGCCGGTCGCCGACATGGTCAGGTACGCCGAGCTGGTGCGCGAGGGCGACCACACCCGGGACGCGCGAAGGGAGCTCCTGGAGGCCACCCGGCGGGACGTCCTCAGCAGGATCACCGAACTCCAGGACACGCTCGCCGTGCTCGACATCAAGATCAGCCATTACGGGACCGCAAGCGGAGGAGCACCTTCATGACCAGCGTGACCAAGATCGACACCGTGCGTCTCGGCGGCCAGGACGGACCGGAGACCGGCGTCCAGGGCTTCGGCGCCATGGGCATCAGCGAGTTCTACGGCGACACCGACGAGGCCGCCGCCCGCGACACCCTCGACGCGGCCCTGGAGGCCGGCGTCACCCTGATCGACACCGCCGACATCTACGGCAGCGGCGCCAACGAGGAGTTCCTCGCCCCGTTCCTCGCCGCCCACCGCGACGAGGTCACCCTCGCCACCAAGTTCGCCATAGAGCGCCGCGCCGACGACCCCACCTACCGGGCCGTCCGCAACGACCCGGCGTACATCAAGAAGGCCGCGGAGAACAGCCTGCGCCGCCTCGGCATCGAGACCATCGACCTCTACTACATGCACCGCCGCGACCCGGAGATCCCCTTCGCGGAGTCCGTCGGCGCGATGGCCGAGCTCGTCCAGGAGGGCAAGGTCCGCTTCCTCGGCCTGAGCGAGGTCACCGGGCCCGAGCTGCGCGAGGCCCACGCGGTGCACCCGATCACCGCCCTCCAGTCGGAGTGGTCGCTCTTCTCCCGGGACGTGGAGCGCAGCGCCGTCGGCGCCGCCGCCGAGCTCGGCGTGACCTTCGTGCCGTACTCGCCGCTCGGCCGGGGCTTCCTGACCGGCGCGTTCGCGGACGCCGCCAAGGACCTGTCGGGCGGTGACTTCCGCCAGTACCAGCCCCGGTTCACCGGCGAGAACGCCGAGCGGAACGCCGCCCTCCTCGACCCGGTCCGGAAGATCGCCGCCACCCACGGCGCGACCCCGGCCCAGATCGCCCTCGCCTGGGTGCAGCAGCGCGCCTCCGTGCACGGCCTCACCGTCGTCCCCATCCCCGGCACCCGCAAGCGCGCCCGCCTCCTGGAGAACGCGGCCGCCACCCGCATCACCCTCACCGCCGCCGAGCTCGCCGAGCTGGAGCCGATCGCGGGCCTGGTGGCGGGCGAGCGGTACCCCGACATGAGCTCCACGTCGGCGGCCCGGGAGGTGTGACCCCGAGGGGGTGCCGCAGAGGTCCCGCACGACACCCCTCACGCCAGCCCCAGGGCGAAGACCGCGAAGCCCGCCGCGAGAAGACCCGCCAGGGTGCGGCGGGCCGGGCCGGTCTTCGCCCACGGGGACTCGAAGACGCGCGCGTACCGGCCGATCAGAACCAGGAGACCGGCGAAGACCGGCATCCAGGCGAGCCGGGCGAGGATCCAGCCGACCGAGTCCGGCGCGCCGACGAGACCGGGGATCTCCCCGAGGTACGAGGCGGGGATCGCGGCGGTGAGCATCGCCGTCTGGTGCCAGCACAGGATCGTCATCGCGGACAGGTTGATCACCACGACCGGCGCCCACAGCGCGGGCCGCTTCAGGAGCCGGCCGAGCCGGTCCCGGAGCAGGATCGCCGCACCGCTCTGCGCGGCGGCGAGGGCGAGGACGAGCAGCGACGGCGGGTGCGAGTTGGTGCGGGCCTCGCCGGGGACGCCGACCATCGACGCCGGGTAGCCGAAGGCGAGGAGCAGGGCGGCGAAGAGCGCGGCGCCGCCGAGCAGCAGCCCCCACGCATGGCGCCTGGTGACCCGCCCCTCGCCCCAGGACACACCGAGCTGATAGGCGAACAGCCAGCCGGGCAGGATGTTCAGCAGGCTCAGCCAGGACGGCACGGCGTCGGCGTACGGCCCGTACCGCAGGAAGTCGACGACGGCGACCGAGCCGAGCAGCGGCGCCGCGGCCCACACCCCGAGACGGCGGGCCGCCCGCACGCACAGCGGGGTCAGCGCGGTGACCACCGTGTACACCCCGACGAACCAGAGCGGCTGGATCACCAGCGTGGACGCCGTCCGCAGGGTGTCCACGGGCACTCCGAGACCGAAGTGGAGGATCGGCAGCAGCGCCGCCCACACGGCGGTGACCCCGAGCACCGGACGCCCGAGCCGGGCCAGCCGGCCACCGAGCCACGCGCGCGTGGAGCCCTTCCGGCGCCGGTACGACAGCACCGAGGCGTATCCGCCGACGAGGAAGAAGATCCCGAGCATCTGGAGGACCCAGCTCACCGGGGCGAGGCCGGCGAAGGTGCCGAGCGGGCTCGCGTTGTGGATCGCGCCGTCGGAGGAGAGGGTGAAACCGCCGAGCAGCCAGTGCCCGGTCGGCACGGCCAGCAGCGCGAGGGCGCGCAGTCCGTCGATCGCGCGGTCGCGGTGGGCGGGGGTGGAGGACTCGATCTTCGCGACGAGCGTCTTCATCGGACGTCCCCCTCGGCGATCGCGGCGAACGCGCGGAGGGAAGTGGTGCCGGGCGCGAAGTAGCCGCCGTGCCCGGCGGCGTCCCCGGCCGGGATCCGGCGCGCCCCGAACGCGGGGTCGGTGGGGTCGGCGCCGTGCCCGAGCCCCGCGAACTCGACGTTCGGGACCCGGTCGATCCAGTCGGTGGGATCCTTCGCCGCCCAGACCCGGGCGGAGGTGCCGAGCTCGGAGACGTTCTCGGCGCGCATCCCGGGGGAGCCGAAGACCACCAGGTCCTTGGCCTTCAGCCGGTGGGCGGCGAGGCCGCAGACCACGGAGCCGTAGCTGTGGCAGAACAGGGACGGCTGGGCCGCGCCGACGGCCGACAGGCCGTCCGTGAACCGGGTCAGACGCTCCGCCCCGGCCTCCGCGAGCCGACCGGTGGCCGCGTCGAGCCCGAGGCCGACGGGCGTGGTGTACCCGGCCCAGGCGACGACCGCCGTACGGCCGCCGGTCGCCCGGCGCAGCTCGGACGCCATGTCGGAGAGCGGCTTGACGTGGTCCGCGTCGATGTCGGAGCCCGGCACGATCACGGCCACGTGCTCGGCCCGCGCCAGGTCCCCGTAGACCAGGGCCACCTGCCCCCGGCCGCGCGGATCGTGCGCGAGGACCCGAGCCCCGGCGAACTCCCCGTGCGTGGAGCGGGCGTTGGCCTCGTACCGCAGCTCCAGGGGCGCCCCGTCGAGGTTCCCGACAACGGTCGGGTACGTCCGGACCAGCTTTTCCCGCTGTACGGGACTCAGCCCCGCGAAGAACCGCGCGACCTCGTCCGGGCCCATCCGCTCCGGGTCCGGCAGCCCCGCACCCCGCCACGCCGCCGTCCCGGCCGGGGCCCCGGTCACGGCCTCCTGGGTGTTCCCGGACGCCCAGCCGGCCGTCCCGGCGATCACGCCGGTCACCACGGCCGCGGTGATCAGGGTCCTCGTGAAGCGGCGCATCGGCCCGCCCTCCCTCGCTCTTGTCGTTGGCGAGAGGAAGGTAGGAAGACGGCGGGTGACGGCACGTCACACCGGGGAGCCAACTCCCGTCTGATACCCGGGTAGGGGGTGGAGGAGCGGCCAACCCGAGGACGGGGGTGGGGTTTTCCCCCGGGCGGTCGGGGTCAGCTCGTGCCGGGCGTGACCAGGCCCGACTCGTACGCGAAGACCACCGCCTGCGCCCGGTCGCGCAGGTCCAGCTTGGCGAGGACCCGGCCGATGTGGGTCTTCACCGTCTGCTCGGCGAGGATCAGGCCGTCCGCGATCTCCTGGTTGGACAGGCCCCGGGCGATCAGCTCCAGGACCTCCGTCTCGCGCGGGGTGAGCCCGTTCAGGCGCAGCGCCGTGGTGTCCCGGCGGGGCGCCGGGCGCGAGGCCGCGAAGTCGGCGATGAGACGCCGGGTCACGGACGGGGCGAGCAGCGCCTCGCCCGCCGCCACCACCCGTACCGCCGCGATGAGGTCGGCCGGCGGCGCGTCCTTGAGGAGGAAGCCGGACGCGCCCGCGCGCAGCGCCTCGTACACGTAGTCGTCGACGTCGAAGGTGGTCAGCATCAGCACCTTCGGCAGGTGCGTGACCCCGGCCGGCGGGTGCAGGATCTCCCGGGCGGCCGCGAGCCCGTCCAGCTCCGGCATCCGCACGTCCATCAGGACCACGTCCGGGTGCGCCGAACGCGCCACCTCCACGCCCTGCCGCCCGTCCGGTGCCTCGCCGACCACGTCGATGTCGGGCTGCGCGGCGAGCAGTGCGGCGAAACCGGCCCGCACCATGGCCTGGTCGTCGACGATGATCACGCGGATGGTCACTCGGTGTCCTTCGTGTGCAGGGGAAGCCGGGCCGCGACCCGGAAGCCGCCGTCCGGCAGCGGCCCGGTGTCCAGGGAGCCGCCGGTCAACCGTACGCGTTCCCGCATGCCGACGAGCCCGTGCCCGGTGCCGGTGGCGCCGCGCTCGACGGACGAACGCTCCTCCAGGGAAGGCCCGTTGACGACGAGGACGGTCAGCCAGCCGTCGTCGGCCCGTACCGACACACGGGTCGAGGCCCCGGGCGCGTGCCGTACGACGTTGGCGAGGGCCTCCTGCACGATCCGGTACGCGGACAGGTCCACCGCCTGCGGCAGGTCCCCGAGATCGGCGGCGAGCCGCAGCTCCGCCGGCACGCCCGCGCGTACGGTCGCCTCGACGAGCTGCTGGACCCGGTCGAGACCCGGCTGCGGAGCCCGCTCGCCCTCGCTGCCGTCACTGCGCAGCACCGAGAGCAGCCGCCGCATCTCGGCCAGCGACTCCCGGGCGCTCGCCGCGATCGAGGTGAACTCCTCGCGGGCGGCCTCCGGGAGTTCGGGGATGCGGTACGGGGCCGAGTCCGCCTGCACGGTGATCACGGACATGTGGTGGGCGACGACGTCGTGCAGCTCGCGGGCGATCCTGGCCCGCTCCTCCAGGAGCGTGCGGCGGGCCCGCTCGGCCTCGCTGATGGTCTCCTGCTCGGCGAGCCTCCGCTGCGCGTCGCCGCGGGCACGGACCGCCGAGGTGAGGAGCAGCAGCACGCCGCTCAGGACGAGCAGAAGGACGTGGAGGCTGGTGAGCCCGGCGGGCCGGAAGGCCTCCAGGACGAAACCGGCCACGCCGGTGGCCAGCCACACCCCGAACAGCGCCCGGCGGGACTCGCGCAGTCCGAGCGCGACCATGAGGGCGCAGTAGCCGATGATCACCGGCGGGGTCCACGGCCACATCTCCGCGTGGGGACCGTCCGAGCCGAGCAGGACGAGCGCGCCCAGCACATCGGCGGCGAAGACGATCCACCAGGCCTGGAGGGGGCGGGTGACGGCGAGGAGCAGCGGCGCGGCCTGGGCGGTGCCGAGGGCGCCGGCGAGGGCGCCGTTGACGCCGTAGTCGTTGATGAGGAGCAGGACGGTGGAGGGGAGGAGCGCGGCGGTGAACGCGAGGGCGACGACGTACGGCAGCAGCCGCACCGAGCGTCCCGCGGCACCCGCGAGAAGCGGGGCCCCCGGCGAGCTCGGGGTGGTGAGGGCGGCCCCGAGACCCTGGAACATCTCACGGGCCCGACGACGGACGGCGGGCGGGGAAGCGGAGGGCGGCTCGGGCCGCGATGCGGTAACCATGACGAGCCCAGGGTAGGCAGCCCCCCCACCACCGCACGTCATACCGGAGACCGGCCCGAGAGGTGATACCGAGGTATGACCCACCCCCCCGCCGCCCCCGTTGCGGGCACCGGCCCCGCCGGGGCGGTGCCCCCCCGCCGCCCCCCCCGTTGTGGGCGCCGGTCCGGGGCGGTGCCCACCCGCCGCCCCCTGCTGTGGGCGCCGGTCCGGGGCGGTGCCCACCCACCCGCCCCCGTTGTGGGCGCCGGTCCCGCCGGGGCGGTGCCCCCCCCGCGGCCCCCCGTTGTGGGCACCGGTCCGGGGCGGTGCCCACCCACCCGCCCCCGTTGTGGGCGCCGGTCCCGCCGGGGCGCGGTCCCCGCGAGGCGCGCCGTCGCCTCAGAGTTCCGCCAGGAGTTCCGCCTTCTTCGCCGAGAACTCCGCATCCGTGACCAGCCCCGCCTGATGCAGCTCCCCCAAGTGCCGAATCCTTTCAGCCACCGCCCCCGGATCCCGAGCCTCCCCGTCCCGCCCCCCGGCCGGGGCCGCGACGGGTACGGGCGTCCGGTCCTTGCTCCGGGTCGCCGCGAGGACCGAGGCCGCGAAGGTCAGGGACTCGTACACCGGCCCGTAGCGGCCGAAGACGACGCACGCCGGGTCCTGGTCGGGCCGGTCGGCCCGGGCCCCGCCGCCCCGCGGCACCAGCCGCAGGTACCCGTCGACGCCGTCCGGCGAGCGCCATTCGACCCCGCAGAGGTCCCGTACGGAGAAGACCTGGTCGCCCGACTTCCACTTCTCCGTGGTCGCCCCCGTCCAGGACCAGCGGAACGCGACCTCCGAGGTCCCGTCGAAGCTGGCCCTCCCGTCGTACGCCTTGAAGGACTGCGGCCCCGGCGGCGGCGCCACCAGGAACCGGTCGGCGGGCGCGACGCCCCCGTCGGCCCCGTCCTCCGGCGCGTACGCCTCGTACCCGGCGGCCCCCGCGGCCGCCGGGTACGACGCGAGGAGCGCCCGCAGCTCGTCCCGGTACTGCTCGGCGAGCGTCTCGCGTTCCGCCGGGAGGACCAGGCGGTACGGATCGCTGCCTTCCTTGAGCTGTCCCGCGGCCGCCTCCATCAGCGGATCGGCGCCCGGCCTCGGCACGGCGTGCAGCACGACGGTGCCCCGCTTGCCGGGCGTGAGCGTCACCGACGCCAGCGCCTCGTGCGGTATCCGTCTCTCGCGCAGCGCGGAGAACAGCTTCGGCGTGCGGATCCCCCGATCGAAGCGGATGACGAGTGCGTCGCTCTCGAGCTCCCAGGTGGCATGAATTCCGGCCAGCACATCACCCATACGCCTCATCGTAAGCGGCGCGTGCCCGTGCGTCGCCCCTGTGAAAGGTCCCGAAATTGCGTGATCTACGCGCGTCAGAGCCCTTCCGTGCCGGATATTCCGTCGTGGCAAGCGCTGTCGGCACGTGCGCAGACCAGCTTCGGGTAGGCCCCGACGCCTATCGCGGCGAAGTTGCCGAGGCTCTGTGTGCCCGGCTCGAAGTAGCCGCTGTGGCCGAGTGCCCCGCGTGCGGAGAGCAGCCTGGCGCCGAACTCCGGCGCGACGGGGTCGGCGCCGTGCCCGACCCCGGCCACCTCCAGGTGCGGCACGTCGGCGATCCAGTCGTCGGCGTCCCGCATGGCCCACACGCGCGCGGGGCTGTCGAGTTCGGCCGCCCGCTCGACCCGCATCCCGGGGCTTCCGGCCACGGCCACGTCGGTCACCTGGGCGGGCAGCCGGGGCGCGGCGACCCCGCAGAGGACGGAACCGTAGCTGTGGCAGAAGAGCGCCACGCGCGTCCGCGGCGGCAGCGACTCGGTGAGGCCTATCAGGCGCGCGGCTCCTTCCTCGGCGAGCCGGCCGGTCATCGCGTCGACGCCGATTCCGGCGGGCGCGGTGTAGTCGGCCCAGGCGACCACCGCCACGTGCGCGCGTGGCGCGGCCTTCCGTTCGGCGGCGTAGAGGGCCTCGGCCATGCCGGCCGGTGCGGCGTACCGGCGGTGGCTCTTCTGGAAGGTGAGCAGGTTGGTGTCGACGCCGGGCACGATCACCGAGACGTGCCGGGCCCGCTCCAGGTCCCCGAGGACCTCGGCGGCCCGCCCCGTACCGGTCGGGTCGAAGGCGAGGACCTGGCGGCCGGGCCGCATCAGCGAGGCGAAGCGGTCGACGCGGCGCCGGGCCTCGTGCCGGCCCTCGGGGGAGAGCCTGGTGTCGTCGACCCTGCCGCGCTCGGCGGCGTACGCCCGCGCGAGGGTGATCCGGTTGGCGCGGTAGCGCAGGGAGACCGGGGCGCCGTTGAGGTTGCCGACGACGAGCGGGTGCCGGGCGGCGAGCAGGGCGCCGTCCGCGGGGCCGAGTCCGGCGAAGAAGGTGGCGACGGTACGGGCCGGGGCGGCCGGGTCGGGCAGCGGACGGTGGTCGATCCGGTCGCGCGCCCAGGCGGCGAGCGCGGCCGTGCGGGACGACCACGGCACGGGCCGGTGCCGGATGGTGGTCCACCCGGTGGTCGCGAGGAGCACGAACACCACCGCGAGCGCGAGGAGCGCGCGCGTGGCGACGACGGCGGGCGAGGAGTCGACGGAGGTCACGGGCGGCCACCCTACGGGGCGAAGATGACGGCACCGGACCTGCGGGGGGTCCTACCGCTCCCGCTCCCGCCAGTGCGGGGCCAGGGCCGGGCCGAGGTGGTCGAGGTAGTCCTCGGTGAGCGCCCGGATGGCCTCCAGGCTCTGGTCCGTACCGCGGCCCCACATCTGGCCGGTGACCCGCATCACCCCGCTGAACGCCGCCACCGCGATCCGGGGGCGGGGGTCCTCGTCGACGTCGAGGCCCTCGCGCGCGGCGATGATCCGGGCGATGGTCTCCTCCATCTCCGTGGAGCGGCGCAGATGGACGGCGAGCAGCGCGGGCGTCGACTCGATCATGCGGTACGTGCGCAGGTGCAGCTCGACGGGGACGACCTCGGCGATCGCCTCGCCGATGGTGTCCCAGGCGCACAGGACGGCGTTGCGCATCGCGTCGAGGGGCGCCTCCTCCGGGGGCCGCTGCCCGAGGGCGTGCACGAAGCGCTCCTCCACCATCTGCTGGACGGCGAAGGCGACCTCCTCCTTGGAGGAGAAGTACCGGAAGAAGGTGCGCTGGGAGACCTCCACGGCGTCGACGATCTCGTCGACGGTGGTCCGCTCGTACCCCTGGGTGGTGAAGAGCTCCAGGGCGACCCGGGTCAGCGCGTCACGTGTGCGCTGTTTCTTCCGCTCGCGCAGTCCGGGCAGGGACACGGGCACGGTCACGTCGAGGTCCTCTTTTCCGGCATTTCGTCTGCTCAGGGTACCTGTGAGCTACGTGACAGTTACCGACGCGTGAATCGCTTTGTCAATTGTCAGTGACTGTCATTAGCCTCTTTTGCATGACTAGTCAGACCACCGTGGAAAAGGCCCCGCAGGGTCAGGGGGACACCCGGGAACCCGTACCGGTCCCGGCGAAGGGACTGCGCGGCCACCCGTGGTTGACGCTGTTCGCCGTCGCCGTGGGCGTGATGATGGTCGCGCTCGACGGCACGATCGTCGCCATCGCCAACCCGGCCATCAAGGAGGACCTCGGCGCGACCCTCGCCCAGGTCCAGTGGATCACCAACGGCTATCTGCTCGCCCTGGCCGTCGCCCTGATCACCGCCGGCAAGCTCGGTGACCGCTTCGGCCACCGGCAGACCTTCCTCATCGGCATCGCCGGCTTCGCCGCCGCCTCCGGCGCGATCGGCCTGTCCCACTCCATCGGCGCGGTGATCGCCTTCCGCGTCCTGCAGGGCCTCTTCGGCGCCCTGCTGATGCCGGCCGCGCTCGGCCTGCTGCGCGCCACCTTCCCCGCCGAGAAGCTGAACATGGCGATCGGCATCTGGGGCATGGTCATCGGCGCGTCCACGGCGGGCGGCCCGATCCTCGGCGGCTTCCTGGTGGAGCACGTCAGCTGGCAGTCCGTCTTCTTCATCAACGTGCCGGTCGGCGTGCTCGCGCTCGTGCTCGGCCTGGTCATCCTCAAGGACCACCGCGCCGAGAACGCCCCGCGCTCCTTCGACATCCTGGGCATCCTGCTGCTCTCCGGTGCCATGGCCTCCCTCGTGTGGAGCCTCATCAAGGCCGGCGAGTCCTGGGGCTGGTCCAGCGGCAAGACCTGGGGCTGCCTGATCGGCGCGCTGTTCCTGTTCGCGGTCTTCGCCTTCTGGGAGACCAAGGTCAAGGAGCCGCTGATCCCGCTGGCCATGTTCCGGTCCGTGCCGCTCTCGGCCGGTGTGGTGTTGATGGTCCTGATGGCCTTCGCCTTCATGGGCGGCCTGTTCTTCGTGACCTTCTACCTCCAGGGTGTGAAGGGGCTCGGCCCGGTCGACGCCGGTCTGCACCTGCTGCCGCTGACCGCGATGATGATCGTCTCCTCGCCGCTGGCCGGCGCGCTCATCACCAGGTTCGGGCCGCGCGTGCCGCTCGTCGGCGGCATGATCTGCACGGCCGTCGCGATGTTCGGCATGATCACGCTCACCGCCGGCACCGGCACCCTCGCCATGTCCCTCTGGTTCGCCCTGCTCGGTCTGGGCCTTGCCCCGGTCATGGTCGGCGCGACCGAGGTCATCGTCGGCAACGCGCCGCTCGAACTCTCCGGCGTGGCCGGCGGTCTCCAGCAGGCCGCCATGCAGGTCGGCGGCGCGCTCGGCACGGCGGTGCTCGGCGCCGTCATGTCCTCCAAGGTCTCCGACGCCTTCGCGGGCAACTGGAAGGAGGCCGGCATCCCGGTCCCGGCCGACCCGCGTCTCGAGCAGGCCGCCGAGTTCGGCATGGCCCCGCCGGAGCTGGCCCAGGCGCCGGGGATGACCCCCGGGCTCTTCCAGCAGATCACCGGGGTCATCCACGACACCTTCCTCGACGGCATGGGCCTGGCCTTCACCGTCGCCGGCGGCGTCGCCGTCGTCGCGGCCCTCGTGGCCACGCTCACCAAGCGCGGCGAGAACGCGGAGGCGGGCGGCATGGGCGGTCACATCTGACGTCCGCCCCGTCAGGGTTCCCGTAGGGGGCCGTCACCCGTTCGCGTGAACGGGGGCGGCCCCTCTTCCGTCGCCGGGAGACCTCCGCCATGCTCGTGATTACAGAGAGTGACGAAACGGGGGTTCATCAGCATGTACGTCAGTGGGTATACGAAGACCGCTCTCACGATCGCGGCGGTCCTGACCGCCCTCCTCGCCGTGCCCGCGAGCGCCGTGCCCGCGAGCGCCGTGCCCGCGGGCGCCGTGCCAGCGGGCGCGGCACCCGTGAGCGCCGCACCCGCCGGGGGCAGCGCCCTCGGCGCCTGCGGACCGGGCCGGCTCTGTCTCTGGCCCAAGCCCGACTTCAAGGGCAGGCCGTGGACGCACGAGCTGGCCACGACCGACATCGACAACTGCGTCGCCCTGCCGCCCGGCACCTCCGCCCAGTCCCTCGCGAACCGCACCGGACGCCCCGTCACCACCTACCAGTCGGCCGAGTGCGGGGAGACGGGGGAGTTCGAGACGTACCCGGGGCGGGGGACCTGGGTGCCGCAGACGGCCTACGAGGTCAGAGCGTTCAAGGTCTGGGAGCGGTAGGCGAGGGGACCTCGTGCGGGCCCGGCGGTTCCTGCGGGCCCGACGGGCCGTGGAGACCGGGCGGTTCGTGCGGGCCATGTCCCGGCGGGGACGACAGCCGCGCCACCTCGGCGCGCAGCTCCCTGACCTCCTGGGTGAGCGCCTCCAGGAGCTCGGTCTGCCGGCGCTCCACGGCGTCGTCGCGGTCGAAGCGCGAGATGAACCAGGCCGCGATGTTGGCCGTGACGACACCGAGCAGGGCGATGCCCGAGAGCATCAGGCCCACCGCGAGGATCCGGCCGAGCCCCGTGGTCGGCGCGTGGTCGCCGTAGCCGACCGTGGTCATCGTGGTGAACGACCACCACACCGCGTCCCCGAGCGTCTTGATGTTGCCGTTGGGCGCGTCCCGCTCCACGTGCAGCACGGCCAGCGAGCCGAACATCATCAGCCCGACCACCGCCCCCGCCACATAGGTGGTGAGCGTTATCTGCGGGGCCATCCGGGCCCGCCTGCCCACGAGGAGGAGCGTGGAGACGACCCGCAGCAGCCGCAGCGGCTGCACCATCGGCAGTATCACCGCGAGCAGGTCCAGCGGATGGCCGCGGACGAAGCGCCAGCGCTCCGGGGCGAGCCCGAGACGGACTAGGTAGTCGAGCGCGAAGGCACCCCAGACGCCCCACTCGACGTGGGTGCACAGCCGGTGCACCCACGGCTCGGCGCCGGGAGCCACGATCGGCACCGCGTAGGCGATGCCGAACGCGACGGCGAGCACCAGCAGCGGTGTCTGGGTGCGCTCTTCCCAGCGAAGTTTCATGACGGGCATGACCGGCATCGTAAGGAATGCCGAAGGGCGGCGGGACCGCGTCCCACCGCCCTCACCAGCCGAAACGAACGACCGCCCGAAACGAACGACCAGCCGAAACGAACGACCGCCCGAAGCGAACGACCGCGCGAAACGACCGCCCGACGGACCGAGCGCCGTCAGGCGTCGCCGCCCGCCGCGCCCGGGTCGGCGGCCGCCACGTCGAGGAGCTGGTAGCGGTCCACGGCCTGCTTCAGGGCCGAGCGCTCGACCTTGCCCTCGCGGGCGAGCTCGGTCAGCACCGCCAGCACGATCGACTGCGCGTCGATGTGGAAGTACCGACGGGCCGCGCCGCGCGTGTCCGCGAAGCCGAAGCCGTCCGCGCCCAGCGAGGTGTACGAGCCGGGCACCCAGCGGGAGATCTGGTCCGGCACGGTGCGCATCCAGTCCGAGACCGCGACGAACGGGCCCTGGGCGCCCTGGAGCTTGCGGGTCACGTACGGGACGCGCTGCTCCTCGTCCGGGTGGAGCAGGTTGTGCTCCTCGACGGCCACGGCCTCGCGGCGCAGCTCGGTCCAGGAGGTCGCGGACCAGACGTCGGCCTTGACGTTCCACTCCTCGGCGAGGATCCGCTGCGCCTCGATCGCCCACGGCACGGCGACACCGGAGGCCATGATCTGCGCCGGGATCGTGCCCGCCTCGCCGGGCTTGAGGCGGTGGATGCCCTGGAGGATGCCGTCCACGTCCACGTTCTCCGGCTCGGCCGGGTGCTGGATCGGCTCGTTGTAGACGGTCAGGTAGTAGAAGACGTCCTCGGCCTCGGGGCCGTACATGCGGCGCAGACCGTCCTTGACGATGTGCGCGATCTCGAAGCCGAACGCCGGGTCGTAGGCGATGCAGGCCGGGTTGGTCGAGGCCAGGAGGTGCGAGTGGCCGTCCGCGTGCTGGAGGCCCTCACCGGTCAGCGTCGTCCGGCCGGCGGTGGCACCGAGCACGAAGCCGCGCGCCAGCTGGTCGGACATCTGCCAGAACTGGTCGCCGGTCCGCTGGAAGCCGAACATCGAGTAGAAGACGTACACCGGGATCAGCGGCTCGCCGTGCGTGGCGTACGCCGAACCGGCGGCGATCAGCGAGGCCGTGCAGCCGGCCTCCGAGATGCCGTCGTGCAGCATCTGGCCGGTCGGCGACTCCTTGTAGGCGAGGAGGAGTTCACGGTCCACCGCCTCGTACTGCTGGCCCAGCGGGTTGTAGATCTTGGCGCTCGGGAAGAACGCGTCCATGCCGAAGGTGCGGTACTCGTCGGGGGCGATCAGCACGAAGCGCTTGCCGATCTCCTTGTCCCGCATGAGGTCCTTCAGGATGCGGACGAAGGCCATGGTGGTGGCGATCGACTGCTGCCCCGAGCCCTTCTTGGCGGCCGCGTAGGCCTTGTCGTCGGGGAGGACCAGCGGCTTCGCCCGCACGACCCGGGTCGGGACGTACCCGCCCAGCGCCTTGCGGCGGTCGTGCATGTACTGGATCTCCTCGGAGTCCCGGCCGGGGTGGTAGTACGGCGGGAGGCCCTCCTCCAGCTGCCGGTCGGTCACCGGGATGTGCAGCCGGTCACGGAAGCGCTTGAGGTCGTCGACCGTCAGCTTCTTCATCTGGTGGGTCGCGTTGCGGCCCTCGAAGTTCGGGCCGAGCGTCCAGCCCTTGACGGTCTGCGCGAGGATCACGGTCGGCTGCCCGGCGTGGGCCTTCGCCGCCGCGTAGGCCGCGTAGATCTTCTTGTGGTCGTGACCGCCGCGGCCCAGGTGCAGGACCTGCTGGTCCGACATGCCCTCGACCATGGCCCGCAGCCGGTGGTCGTCGCCGAAGAAGTGGTCGCGGATGTAGCCGCCGGTCTCCGTGGCGTACGTCTGGAACTGGCCGTCCGGGGTGGTGTTCAGCTTGTTGACCAGGATGCCGTCGCGGTCCTGCGCGAGCAGCGGGTCCCAGGAGCGGTCCCAGATGAGCTTGATGACGTTCCAGCCGTTGCCCCGGAAGATCGACTCCAGCTCCTGGATGATCTTGCCGTTGCCGCGGACCGGGCCGTCGAGCCGCTGGAGGTTGCAGTTGACGACGAAGGTCAGGTTGTCCAGACCCTCACGGGCGGCGATGGAGAGCTGGCCGAGCGACTCGACCTCGTCCATCTCGCCGTCGCCGAGGAACGCCCAGACGTGCGACCGGGAGGTGTCGGCGATGCCGCGCGCCTCCATGTACCGGTTCATCCGCGCCTGGTAGATCGCGCCGAGCGGGCCCAGGCCCATCGACACGGTCGGGAACTCCCAGAAGTCCGGCATCAGCCGCGGATGCGGGTACGAGGAAAGGCCGTTCGGGAACTTCGACTTCTCCTGGCGGAAGGCGTCGAGCTGCGTCGCGTTCAGCCGGTCGAGGAGGTACGCGCGGGCGTAGATGCCGGGGGAGGCGTGCCCCTGGAAGAAGATCTGGTCGCCGCCGTCGCCCTCGTCCTTGCCCCGGAAGAAGTGGTTGAAGCCGACGTCGTACAGGGAGGCCGAGGAGGCGAAGGTCGCGATGTGACCGCCGACGCCGATGCCCGGGCGCTGGGCGCGCGAGACCATCACGGCCGCGTTCCACCGGGTGGCGTTGAGGACCTTGCGCTCGATCTCCTCGTTGCCGGGGAAGAACGGCTCGTCCTTGGTGGCGATGGTGTTGACGTAGTCCGAGCTGCGCATCTCGGGCACGGCCACGCGCTTCTCGCGGGCCCGCTCGATCAGGCGGAGCATGAGGTAGCGGGCCCGCTCACGGCCCCGCTCGTCGACAGCGGCGTCGAGGGAGTCGAGCCATTCCTGGGTCTCTTCCGGGTCGAAATCCGGGACCTGGCTGGGAAGGCCGCCAATGATGATCGGGTTGCGATCGGATCCGGGAGCCACGCTCTTCCTTCGCTGTTCGGTGGTGCCCACGGGGCCACGGGCTGGTCGGGATGTCCATCGTGTACCCCGCCGACGCCAGACGTCACATTTACCGAGGGGTAACCCCCGGGGGGTGCCTCGCCCTGCCCTCCAGATGTCCAGTGCGGTCGATCCGGCTGTTCTGTGCGGTCAAATCGCAACCTTACGCCCAACCCGCGCATGCGTTTCGTCCGGGCGTTCGGCAGACTGAAACCGCAGAAGCCAGCAAACCGGGACGAACGATGTGTGCCCGATCGCGGAGGAGGGTCCGACGATGCCGGAAGTTGCGGCGAGACGGCCCCAAACGTCACCGTTTCGGCGGTCTCGGCGGCCGGGTACTTGCGCGATCCGCCCCGGCACGTGTGGACTACGGCCAGCGCCGCGCGCATACGCGCGGCCCACAAGATTTTCCGAATGAGCAGGAGGCAAGCCGTGAGCGCGACCGCGGACCACGCGGAGGAGCGGACCAACCCGGCAGCGAGGCTGGGGTTCGAGCCCGGACAGGTGGTCCAGGAGATCGGCTACGACGAAGACGTCGACCAGGATCTCCGTGAAGGCATCGAGTCCATCATCGGGGCCGACCTCGTGGACGAGGACTACGACGACGTCGCCGACGTCGTCGTGCTGTGGTTCCGGGACGAGGACGGCGATCTCACCGACGCCCTGGTGGACGCCATCGGTCTTCTGGAGGACGGCGGCAACATCTGGCTGCTGACCCCGAAGACCGGCCGTGACGGCTACATCGAGCCGTCCGACATCCAGGATGCCGCGCAGACAGCGGGTCTCTCCCAGACCAAGAGCATCAGCGTCGCCAAGGACTGGACGGGCACCCGCCTGGCCGCCCCCAAGCGCTGATCACCACGCTGCGAGAAGCCCCCGCCGGTCCGCCGGCGGGGGCTTTCGTGCGCAGGCCGTAGGGTGGGAGCCACCCGGGTTCACCGATACGGCCCAAGCCCCGGGACCCGTCGAAAGGGACGCGTACGCGATGGCGATCGAGGTCGGCACCAAGGCCCCGGAATTCGAGCTCAAGGACAACCACGGCCGGACCGTGCGGCTCTCCGGCTTCCGCGGCGAGAAGAACGTGGTGCTGCTCTTCTACCCCTTCGCCTTCACCGGCGTCTGCACCGGTGAACTGCGCGAGCTCCGCGACAACCTCCCGGCGTTCGTCAACGACGACACCCAGCTCCTCGCCGTCTCCGCCGACTCCATCCACACCCTCCGCGTCTTCGGCGACCAGGAGGAGCTGGAGTTCCCGCTGCTCTCCGACTTCTGGCCGCACGGCGAGGCCTCCCGGGCCTACGGCGTCTTCGACGAGGAGAAGGGCTGCGCGGTCCGCGGCACCTTCGTCATCGACAAGGAGGGCGTCGTCCGCTGGACCGTCGTGAACGCCCTGTCGGACGCCCGTGACGCCGGGGACTACATCGAGGCCCTCAAGGCGCTCTGAGCGCCCCGGGACCCGCCGGGTCCCGACACCCACGGATTCACCGGGCGAATCGACTGTTTCGACCGGGAACCCGTCACTAGGATCCAGACGTTGATCCGATGCCAACGCACGACTGGGGGCGCTGCCCCTGGAAACCTATGGAGGGACTCGTGGGAGTCAGCCTCAGCAAGGGCGGCAACGTCTCGCTGACCAAGGAGGCCCCTGGCCTCACCGCCGTGACCGTCGGTCTGGGCTGGGACGTCCGCACCACCACCGGTACGGACTTCGACCTCGACGCCAGCGCCATCCTGGTGAGCGAGGCCGGCAAGGTGCGCAACGACCAGGACTTCGTCTTCTTCAACAACCTGAAGAGCGCCGACGGTTCCGTCGAGCACACCGGTGACAACCTCACCGGCGAGGGCGAGGGCGACGACGAGCAGGTCAAGGTCAACCTGGCCGGCGTGCCGGCCGACGTGGCCAAGATCGTCTTCCCGGTCTCGATCTACGACGCCGAGAACCGCCAGCAGTCCTTCGGCCAGGTGCGCAACGCGTTCATCCGCGTCGTGAACCAGGCCGGCGGCGCCGAGATCGCCCGGTACGACCTCTCCGAGGACGCCTCGACCGAGACCGCGATGGTCTTCGGCGAGCTGTACCGCCACGGTGCGGAGTGGAAGTTCCGCGCCGTCGGCCAGGGCTACGCCTCGGGTCTGCGCGGCATCGCGCAGGACTTCGGCGTCAACGTCTGAGCCGAGCACCGAACGAACCGTCCGGCGCCGCACCTCCCGTGCGGCGCCGGACGTGCCTCATCACCACCGGGGAGGAACCGAATCATGGGCGTCACGCTCGCCAAGGGAGGCAATGTCTCCCTCTCCAAGGCCGCACCCAACCTCACCCAGGTCCTCGTGGGGCTCGGCTGGGACGCGCGCTCCACCACCGGAGCCCCCTTCGACCTCGACGCCAGCGCGCTGCTGTGCCAGGCCGGGCGGGTGCTCGGGGACGAGTACTTCGTCTTCTACAACCAGCTCCGCAGCCCCGAGGGCTCCGTCGAACACACCGGCGACAACCTCACCGGCGAGGGTGACGGGGACGACGAGTCCCTCATCGTGGACCTCACCAAGGTGCCGGCCCACTGCGACAAGATCGTCTTCCCGGTGTCGATCCATGACGCCGACAACCGCGGCCAGAGCTTCGGCCAGGTCAGCAATGCGTTCATCCGCGTCGTGAACCAGCTGGACGGCCAGGAACTCGCCCGGTACGACCTCTCGGAGGACGCCTCCACGGAGACCGCGATGATCTTCGGCGAGCTCTACCGCTACAACGGCGAATGGAAGTTCAGGGCGGTGGGACAGGGGTACGCGTCCGGGCTCCGGGGCATCGCTCTAGACTTCGGGGTCAACGTTTCGTAAAGCCATGTAATTTCACGATGGGGTAGACAGTGATTCTGAAAACCTTCGGCTGGTCGTTCGCGATCACTGTGATCGGCCTGGCCGTGGCGGTGCTCTACGGGGGGTGGGAGGCGTTCGGGATCGTCGCGATCCTCTGCGTCCTCGAGATCTCCCTGTCGTTCGACAACGCGGTGGTCAATGCCGGAATCCTGAAGAAGATGAATGCCTTCTGGCAGAAGATCTTCCTCACGATCGGTGTCATCATCGCCGTCTTCGGCATGCGCCTCGTCTTCCCCGTCGTGATCGTCGCGATCAGCGCGAAGATCGGCCCCATCGAAGCCGTCGATCTCGCACTGAACGACGCCGACCGGTACCAGGAGCTGGTGACCGACGCGCACCCGTCGATCGCCGCCTTCGGTGGCATGTTCCTGCTGATGATCTTCCTCGACTTCATCTTCGAGGACCGTGACATCCAGTGGCTGCGCTGGATCGAGCGCCCGCTGGCCAAGCTCGGCAAGGTCGACATGCTGTCGGTCTGCATCGCGCTCGTCGTCCTGCTCATCACCTCGATGACCTTCGCGACCCACGCCCACCAGCACGGCGGCGCGCACGTCGACAAGGCGCAGACGGTGCTGATCTCCGGCATCGCCGGTCTCATCACGTACCTCGTCGTCGGCGGTCTCTCCGGCTACTTCGAGAACAAGCTGGAGGAGGAGGAAGAGGCCGAGCACGAGGCCGAGGAGGAGGCCAAGCGCACGGGCAAGAAGGTCTCCGTGGTCCAGCTCGCCGGCAAGGCCGCGTTCTTCATGTTCCTCTACCTGGAGGTCCTCGACGCCTCCTTCTCCTTCGACGGTGTCATCGGCGCCTTCGCCATCACCAACGACATCGTCCTGATGGCGCTCGGCCTGGGCGTCGGCGCCATGTACGTCCGTTCGCTGACGGTCTACCTGGTCCGCCAGGGCACCCTCGACGACTACGTCTACCTGGAGCACGGCGCCCACTACGCGATCGGCGCCCTGGCCGTGGTCCTCATGATCACCATCCAGTACGAGATCCCCGAGATCGTCACCGGCGGCATCGGCGTCGCGCTCATCGGATGGTCCTTCTGGTCCTCCGTCCGCCGCAACCAGCGACTCGCGGCGGCCGAGGGCGGCTCCGGCTCCTCGGGCGACAAGACCGAGGTCCCGTCCGGGGTGTGACACCCTCGGCAGCGAGGAATGCTTCCCTGCGGGGCGGCCGGTGCATCCGGCCGCCCCGCAGGCATGTGCGCGGTGTTGACGACCAGTGGGGGTGAAGGCGACATGGCCTTCTGGGACAACCTGTTTCCGGGCAGGGCGGCGCAGTTCGACTCGGGCAGCGCCGCCTCGAACGCGATCGACCTGACGAAACGGCGCCCGACCGTCTCGCTCACCCAGCAGGGCGCAGCCACCGGCAACCTGCGGGTGAACCTCTCCTGGCGGATGCGGACCTCCGACATCGAGGGCCGCTCACGCCAGAGCGGACGGCTGCTGCGGAACCCCGCCCAGTTCTTCAAGCCCGAGGTCGTCCAGGCCCACACCCAGGGCATGGTCAACGTCGACCTCGACCTGGGCTGTCTCTACGAGCTCACCGACGGCAGCAAGGGGGTCGTGCAGCCGCTCGGCGGCTTCTTCGGCGACCTCAACGCCGCCCCGTACGTGAAGCTGAGCGGCGACGACCGCTTCGGCGGCTCGTCCGGGGAGACGATCTTCGTCAACCTGGACCACCGGGACGAGATCAAGCGCCTGCTGTTCTTCGCGTACATCTACGACCAGACGCCGGCCTTCGACCGTACGCACGCCAAGGTCACGCTCTACCCGAGCAACGGCCCCCGGATCGAGATCGAGCTCGACGAGCGCGCCCCGCAGGCCCGTTCCTGTGCGGTCTTCTCCATGGAGAACGTCAAGGGCCAGCTGACCGTCCGCCGCGAGGTGCGGTTCGTGTACGGCTTCCAGGCCGAACTGGACCGGCTGTACGGCTGGGGACTCCAGTGGGGGCGCGGCTACAAGACCAAGGCCTAGCTGTATTGATCACGAGCGTTGTTAACGGTGCCGGGTCTTGATCATGGCGAAGACCTCCGGTGTGGTGGAGGTGTCTAGGCTTCACCGCACACGGAGGTCTTCGTGTCCCACCGTAATGCCCGGCTGACCGTTCACGGCAGGCGGATCCTGGTCGAACGCGTCCTGGCGGGCCGCCCGGTCGCGCACGTGGCCGCGGAGATGGGCATATCCCGGCCCACGGCCCACAAATGGGTCCGCCGCTGGCGGACCGAGGGCGAGGCGGGTCTTGCCGACCGTTCCAGCCGGCCGGGTACGACCCCGCACCGCACGTCCGCCGCCGTCGAAGCCCGCGTCTGCCGACTGCGGACCGAGCGCAAGCTCGGCCCGGCCCGGATCGGCCCGATCCTGGGCCTTCCCGCCTCGACCGTGTACCAGATCCTGGTCCGGCACGGTCTGAACCGGCTGGCCTGGCTCGACCGGCCCACCGGCGAGCCGATCCGCCGCTACGAACGGGCCAGGCCTGGAGAACTGGTCCACGTCGACATCAAGAAGCTCGGCAACATCCCCGACGGCGGCGGATGGCGAACCGTCGGCAGGACGGCCGGCGACCGTAACCGCCAGGCCACCACCACCGAGCGCAAGAGCTGCACGCCGGTGATCGGCTACAGCTACATCCACTCAGCCGTCGACGACCACTCCCGCCTCGCCTACAGCGAAGTCCTGCCCGACGAGCGCCAGCACACCGCCATCGCCTTCTGGCAACGCGCGAACGCCTTCTTCGCCGCCCACGCCATCACCGTCGAACGCGTCCTGACCGACAACGGCGCCTGCTACAAGTCGAAGCTGTTCACCCAGAGCCTCACCGCGGCCGGCATCGCCCATAAGAAGATCCGGCCCTACCGCCCGCAGACCAACGGCAAGGTCGAACGCTTCAACCGCACCCTCCTCGACGAATGGGCCTACCTACGGCCCTACACCTCGAACACCGAGCGAACCGAAGCCCTGGCAGACTTCCTCCACACCTACAACCACCACCGCTGCCACACCGCACTCGACGGACACCCGCCCATCAGCCGCGTCAACAACGCTGCAGGTCAATACACCTAGCCCTCTGACGCCCCCGGCCCCGGCCCGGCCGCGTCTCCATGCCCCGCCTCCGTGCCCCGCCTCTGCGCCGGGCCTCCGCGCCGGGCCTCTCCGCCGGGCCTCTGCTCCGGGGCCGCTGCGCCCGGCCTCAGGAGCGGACGAACTGGGGGCCCATCGGCGGCATGCGGAACTCCGGGGCCGGGTTCTGCTCGGGGGCGGTCACCGGCTGGGGGTAGCCGTACGCGGGGGCCGGGGTGTTCACCGGCTGCTGCGGGTAGCCGTAGGAGGGCGCCCCGTCCGGCATGGGCGGCAACGTCGGCTGCGGCGGTACGGGGGTGTGGACCACGGTCAGATCGAGATCGGGGTCGTGCGAACCGGCCGGGCCCCGGGGGTCCTGAGGGGCGCCCTGAACGGTGTCCTGCGTGGTCCCCTGCGCGGCTCCCTGCGCGGCCTCCTGCACGGCGTCCTCGTCGACCGAGATGCCGAAGTCCGTGGCGAGGCCCACGAGGCCCGTCGGGTAGCCCTGGCCCACCGCGCGGAACTTCCAGCCGTCCCCGCGCCGGTACAGCTCGCCGCAGATGACCGCCGTCTCCTCGCCGGTCTCCGCCGTCACGTCGAACAGCGCCAGCGGCTCGTGCTCCGAACCGCCCACCGCGTCGTACAGCAGGATCCGCAGGTCGGAGACCGAGCGGAAGGTGCCGCCGTCGGAGGAGGCCGCGATCACCACCCGGTCGACCGAGACGTCGAGCCCGGCCAGATCGGCCTCCACGGTGTCCGTCAGACCCTCGGCGACCCGCTTCTTCGGCAGCCGCCGCACCAGGCCCGAGGGGTGGCGCGGCTGGTTGTAGAAGACGAAGTCCTCGTCGGACCGCACGCGGCCGGACGGCCCGAGGAGCAGGGCGGAGGCGTCCACGTCGGGGACCCCGGGGCCCGGGGTCCAGCGGAGCACGGCCCGTACGGCCGCGGTGTCGAGAGGGACGTTGGAGCCCTTCAGCATCGCGTGCGTCATGACGGCAATCCTGCCCTCCCGCCCGACCTGCGGACAACGCGGGGGAGGTACCGATACGGGGACAGGGTGACGGATGCTGACGAGTTACCTGAATTTCATGCGGGGAGGGAACTAAGGACACCCGTACCTACGTACTATTACCGGCCACATGTCATCAGGGCCCGGAGGGCCAGGCGGGGGATTTACATGCGTCATTTCGGGCACATCCCGTCCGCGGTGCGGGCCGGGCTGTTCCACCGCGAGCCGGTCGAGTTCACGGCCGATTCGCCCGCCCGCACGCTCGCCGTGGCCCTGGGCGCCACGCTCTACAGCCCGGCCACCAGGCCCCGGCTCGCCGACGCCGTACGCAAACAGGCCGGGCGCGGAGTGGTCTCCATGGTCCTCTGCCTGGAGGACTCCATCAGCGACGCCGAGGTCGAGGCGGGCGAGGCCAACCTCGTCCGGCACTTCGCCGACCTCGCAGCGGACCCCACGACGAGGCCGCGACACTCCGCGGACCCCGCCACCAGGCCGCGACGCTCCGTGGACCCCACAGACCCCGCGGAGCCCGCAGACCCCTCGGACCCCGCGGAGCCCGCAGACCCCTCGGACCCCGCGGAGCCCGCAGCCGGGACCGTGACGGACGCCGACACCGCCACGGACCTCCCCCTGCTCTTCATCCGGGTCCGCGAACCGCACCAGATCACGGACCTCGTCGACCGCCTCGGCGCCTCGGTCCGCCTGCTGTCCGGATTCGTACTGCCCAAGTTCACCGAGAGCCGCGGCCACGCCTTCCTCGAAGCGCTCACCCAGGCCGAGCGGACGAGCGGCAGGCGCCTCTTCGCCATGCCGGTCCTCGAGTCCCCCGAGCTCCTCCACCTGGAGACCCGGGCCGAGACCCTCGCCGGGATCGCCTCGATCACCGACAAGTACCGAGACCGCGTCCTCGCCCTCCGCCTCGGCGTCACCGACTTCTGCTCCGCCTACGGGCTGCGCCGCTCGCCCGACATGACGGCCTACGACATCAAGATCGTCGCGAACGTCATCGCCGACGTCGTCAACGTCCTCGGTCGCTCCGACGGCACCGGCTTCACCGTCACCGGACCCGTCTGGGAGTACTTCCGCCCCGGCGAGCGCATGTTCAAGCCACAGCTGCGCCGCAGCCCCTTCCTCGAAGGCCGCGCCGAGGACCTGCGCACCGCCCTCATCGAGCACGACCTCGACGGCCTGCTCCGCGAGATCGAACTCGACCGGGCCAACGGCCTGCTCGGCAAGACCTGCATCCACCCCACCCACGTGGTGCCGGTGCACGCCCTCTCCGTCGTCAGCCACGAGGAGTGGAGCGACGCCCAGGACATCCTGCGGCCCGAGCGGGACGGCGGCGGAGTCCTCCGCTCCGCCTACACGAACAAGATGAACGAAGTGAAGCCGCATCGCGCGTGGGCCGAGCGCACCCTCCTGCGCGCCGAGGTCTTCGGCGTCGCCAAGGAGGACGTCGGCTTCGTGGATCTGCTCACCGCCGGCCTGGCCGGCTGACGAAGGGACGTCGACGACGTGGTGTGGACCGGAACGTGGGTCGCGGAGCGACTGGGCGTCGAACTGATCGGCGACGAGGAGCTGCCGGCCCTGTTGGGCCTCGCACTGCGTCGCAACCCCAAGCGCGCGCACCTGCTGGTCTCCAGCGTCCTCGGCAAGCACGTGCCGCAGCGCCCCTCCGTCGTGTACGCCTCCGGCCTCGCGCTCGGCCGGCGGGTGCGCCAGCTCCTCGGCGACGAGGAGGCCGCCCGGTCCGTCGTCCTCGGGTACGCGGAGACGGCCACCGCCCTCGGGCACGCCGTCGCCGACGGCCTCGGCCTCGCCCCGTACCTCCACTCCACCCGCCGCCCGGTCGCCGGCGTCGCCCGCGCGGGCGGCTTCGAGGAGTCCCACTCCCACGCCACCTCGCACCTCCTGCTCCCCGAGGACCCGAAGCTCCTCGCCGGCGACGGCCCCCTCGTCCTCGTCGACGACGAGTTCTCCACCGGGAACACGGTCCTCAACACCATCCGCGCCCTGCACGAGCGCTACCCGCGCGGGCGGTACGTGGTGGTGGCCCTCGTCGACATGCGCTCGGCGGCCGACCTCGGCCGCCTGGACGCCTTCGCGACGGAGATCGGCGCCCGCGTCGACCTGATCGCCGGCGCAGCGGGCACGGTCCGCCTCCCGGCCGGTGTCCTGGAGAAGGGCCAGGCGCTGGTGGCGGAACAGGAGAGGGCGTTCGGGGCGGGGGTTGGTTCCGTACGGGATACGGCGCCTGGTTCGGTACGGGAGGGGGCGCCCGGTTCCGCATCGGACACGGCGCCCGGCCTCGTATCGGACGAGGCGCCTGGTCCGATACGAGATGCGGCGCCCGGTTCCGTACCGGAATCGGCGCCCGGTCTCGTCTCGGACACGGCGCCTGGTCCCGTACGGGACGCGGCGCGTGGTTCTGTACGGGAGGGGGCGCCCGGCCTCGCGTCGGACGCGGCGTCCGGTTCCGTACCGGAAGCGGCGCCCGGTCTCGTACCGGACACGGCGCCTGGTCCGGTACGAGACGCGGCGCCCGGTTCCGTACGGGAGGGGGCGCAGGGCCCGGCCCCCGTGCCGGCCCCGTGCGCGCCGGGCGAGGTGCCCGTGCGGGTGGAGGTCGGCTGGCCCGGCGGGCTGCCCGACGGCGGGCGGCACGGCTTCACGGCCGGCCACCGGGAGCGCCTGGAGGCGGCCCTGCCCGCGATGGCGGACGCGATCGCCGAGGCGCTCCCCGCTCCGGTGCGGCCGGCCCCCGTGGAGCGGCTCGGCACTCCCGGGCAGACCCGGGAGCCGCTGGCCGCCCCCGCCGCGCCGCCCGCAGGGCCCCGCGTCCTCGTCCTCGGCTTCGAGGAGCTGATGTACGCACCGCTGCGCCTCGGCACCGCCCTGGAGGACGCCGGCCACGACGTCCGCTACTCCACCACCACCCGCTCGCCCGTCCTCGCCGTCGACGACCCCGGCTACGCGATACGCACCCGGCTCGTCTTCCCCGCCCACGACGACCCCGCCGACGGACCCGGCGAGCGCTACGCCTACAACGTCGCGGGCGCGGGCTTCGACGCCGTCGTCCTCGTCGTCGACTCCGCCGCCGACACCCCGGCCCTGCACGCCCCGGACGGCCTGCTCGCGCAGCTCGCCGCGCACATCCCGCGCGTCGTGCTCGCGGTGATCCCGTCCTACATCCCGTCCTACGTGCCGTCCCACATCCCGTCCCGCACACCCACGGTCCGCGTCACCGAAGCCACCGAAGCTCCCGAAAGGAGCTCCATGCTGCCCGAGCCCCTCCGCGGCCCCGCCTTCTCCTCGTACGCCCCCGAAGAGGTCGGCTGGCTGCTCCAGGACCTCTCGGACGTCGAACTCGAAGCCCCCACCGAGGAGCGCGAGGAGGCCATCCAGAGCGGCGGCGCCCACTACGCCGAGTCGCTCCCCGTCGAGTACCAGCCCAGCGAGCGCTACCAGGAGCTCTTCCACGCGGCCCTGGAGAGCTCCGCCGCCCGCATGGCCCGCGCGGTCGGCACGGTCACCGAGACCGTCCTCGCCGAGCGTTCCGCCCGCCCCGTCCTGGTGTCCCTCGCCCGGGCCGGCACCCCCGTCGGCGTCCTCATGCGCCGCTGGGCGAAGGCCCGCCACGGCCTGGACCTCCCGCACTACGCCGTCTCCATCGTGCGCGGCCGAGGCATCGACGCCAACGCGCTGCGCTGGCTCGCCGCCCACCACGACCCGGCCGACGTCGTGTTCGTCGACGGCTGGACGGGGAAGGGCGCCATCACCCGCGAACTCGCGGAAGCGGTGAAGGAGTTCGAGGGCTTCGACCCGGAGATCGCGGTCCTCGCCGACCCCGGCTCCTGCGTCCGCACCTACGGCACCCGCGAGGACTTCCTCATCCCCTCCGCGTGCCTCAACTCCACGGTCTCCGGCCTGATATCGCGTACGGTCCTCCGGTCCGACCTGGTCGGACCGGACGACTTCCACGGCGCCAAGTTCTACCGGGAGCTGGCGGAGGCCGATGTCTCGGTGGCCTTCCTGGACGCCGTCGCCGCGCGCTTCGACGAGGTCGCCGCGACCGTCGACACGGACGTCAAGGAGCTCCTGGCCACCGACCGCACCCCCACCTGGGAGGGCTGGGCGGCCGTCGAGAGGATCAGCGAGGAGTACGGCATCCACGACGTCAACCTGGTCAAGCCGGGCGTGGGGGAGACCACGCGCGTGCTGCTGCGCCGCGTGCCCTGGAAGATCCTCGCCAAGCGGGGCGCCGACGCGGAGCTCGCGCACGTCCGGCTGCTCGCCGAGCAGCGCGGGGTACCGGTCGAGGTGGTCGACGAACTCCCCTACAGCTGCGTGGGCCTGATCCACCCTCAGTACACGAGGGGCGCGACAGGCGCCGACGGAAAGGCGGTGGTGTCCCAGTGACCACGACCACGACCACGAGTACAGGTAACAGCACGCGTACGAAGACCCTGGTCGCGAGCGACCTCGACCGCACGCTCATCTACTCGACCGCGGCCCTCGCCCTCGGCATGCCGGACGCCCAGGCGCCCCGGCTGCTCTGCGTCGAGGTCCACGAGTCCAAGCCGCTCTCGTACATGACCGAGGACGCGGCGGACCTCCTCGCGCGGCTGACCGCCGAGACCGTCTTCGTGCCCACCACCACGCGGACGCGCAAGCAGTACCAGCGCATCCAGCTCCCGGGCACCGCACCGGCGTACGCGATCTGCGCCAACGGCGGGCACATCCTCGTCGACGGCGTCTCGGACCGCGACTGGCACGAGTCCGTCGTCCGCAGGCTCGCCGACGAATGCGCGCCGCTCTCGGAGATCCGCGCGTACCTCACCGCCACCACGGACCTGTCCTGGGTGCGCAAGCACCGGGTGGCCGAGGACCTCTTCGCGTACCTCGTCGTCGAGCGGGAGCGGCTCCCCGAGGACTGGCTGGACCGTTTCGGCGCCTGGGCGGGGGACCGCGGCTGGACCGTCTCGCTCCAGGGCCGCAAGGTGTACGCCGTACCGAAGCCGCTCACCAAGAGCGCGGCGGTCCGCGAGGTCGCCCGCCGCACCGGCGCGACGCTCACCCTGGCGGCGGGGGACTCGCTCCTCGACGCCGACCTGCTGCTCGCCGCGGACCGGGCCTGGCGCCCGGGCCACGGCGAACTGGCCGACAGCGACTGGACGGCCCCCCACCTCGACGTCCTCGCGGAGCGCGGGGTCGCGGCGGGGGAGGAGATCCTGCGCCGCTTCAGAGCCGCCGCGGAGGGCTAGCCGCAGCAGCCCCCACCACAGCAACCGCCGCCGCCACCGCCTTGAGCGGGGGCGGCGGTCGCGCTTCCGCCGACGGCGACGGCGGAGAGCAGCTTCACGGTGTCGTCGTGCCCGGCGGGGCAGGCGGCGGGAGCGGAGGACTCGGCCATGGGGCGGCTGAGCTCGAAGGTGTCGCCACAGGTGCGGCAGCGGTATTCGTAACGAGGCATGGGACCAGGCTAACGGCGGGGCGTGCCGGGCATCAGTGCGCGGCGCCCCGCTCGTCCCGGATCAGGCCGACGACACGGGCGGCCGAGGCGCGGACGGCCTCCAGCTCGGTCAGGAAGTGCCAGTAGTCGGGGTGGCGGCCCTCAAGACCGTCGACCGCCCGGTCGAGGCGGGAGACGGCGTCGTCGAGGGGCCGGGCGTGGCGCGGGTCGGGCGTGTTCCGCCCGGCCATGGCGAGCCGCTGGGCGTCCCGTACCGCGAACCGGGTGCGGTCGATCTCCGCCTTCGGGTCCTTCGCGACGGCGTCCAGGCGGCGGAGCCGCTCCCCGGCGGCCGAGACGGCCTCGTCGGTGGAGTCGAGCAGCGCGCGGACGGTGGACAGCAGGGAGGTGGCGTCGGGCCAGCGCTGCTCGGCCCGCGCCTTTCCGGCCTCGGCGAGCCGCTCCTCGGCCTGCCGGAGGGTCACGACGGCCTGCTCGGGCACGTGCTGGAGGTCCTGCCAGCAGGCGGCGGAGTACCGCCGCCGCAGCTCGGAGAGGACGGGCTCGACGCCGCCGGCGCGGGTGGTGAGCGCCTCGGTGCGGGTACGGAGCGACACCAGCCGCTTGTCGATCTCGGCGGCCCGCTCGGGCAGCCGCTCGGCCTCGGCCCGTACGGCCTCGGCGTCCCGCAGCACCCGGTCGGCACGCTGCAGCGTCTCGGGGACGCCGTGCCGGCCGGCGCCCTCGTTGAGGAGAGTCAGCTCGGGCCCGAGGCGAGCGAGGCGCACGGCGAGGTCATCGGCACGCAGCCCACTCTCCCGTACGGCGTCCAGGGCACCGCTCGCACCCCGCAAGGCCTGCCGGGCGCGCTCGACTGCGGGGGCGAGACGGGCGAGCTGGGTCTCGGCGCGCCCGAGGAGCGGGGCGAGCCCTTCCTCGAAGCGGTCCAACTCGCCCTTGACGCGGTCGAGCTCCTCCTTGGCACGGGTGAGATCGGCACGGGCGCGCGACGCACTGCCGGCATCCAACTCGTCCCGATCGAGATCGTGAGCATCGACGGCACCGATGTAGCTGTGACTGACCTCGTCGATCCGCCGGCCGAGCGCCTCGAACCCCTCGACGGCGCGACGCGCCTCGGGGGAACTGTCGACGGCGGTGATCGTCTCGATGGAGATGCGGAGCCCGCGCTGGGCGGTGTCGAGCTCGTAGAAGGCGGCAGCGGCGGCGTCCTTGGCGGCCTGGGCCTCGGCCCGCTGCCCCTCCCCGCGCCCGCCGAACCAGCGGCGGGTCCCGCCGCCGGCGAAGGCCTGCGGCAGCAGCGCGCCCACGAGCAGGGGAAGCGCGAAAGCCAAACGGAACGCGGAGGTATGCCTGGGCGCCGAAGTACCCCTCACGTCACTCGCCGCCACGTACTTCTCCCCGTGCTGTGTCCGCCGTGCCCGGTCCGGTTCATTCTCCCACCCGGTAAGGACGAACACACGGCCCGGTCAGTTCACTGTGCGGACCGTGACATCCCCGTCGTCGCTGCGCAGCTTCACGACGTGCCCGCTGCCGCCACGGAGGGGCACATCGACCCGGACGTCACCGTCGTCGCTGGCGCCGGTCGCCTCGTACTCGGCCTTCGGCACGGCCACGTCGACGTCACCGTCCTTGGTGGCGACGTCGACGTCACGGGGGGCGGCGGCGAGGGCGATCCGTACGTCCCCGTCGTCGGACCGGACGGCGACGGAAGGAGAACGGACGGAGTCCTCGACGCTCACGTCCCCGTCCTGACTCCCGAGATCGAGAGCCCCACTGGCCTTGCGCACCGCGACGTCCCCGTCGCCGGACCGCACCGTGAGGGGAGTGCTGAAGCCCTCGGCGGCGACGTCCCCGTCACGGACCGCGACGGTGACGGCGACCCCGCGGGGCACCTGGATCCGGTGCACGGCCGAACAGCTCGCCGCCATGGCATCACAATCCACCCGCAACGTGAGCCGCCCGTCCACCAGCTTCCAGCTCGCCTCGGGTCCGGACCCCATGACCACCCACCCGTCGACCTGCCGCTCCACCAGCACGCCGTCGACGTCGGCGGGAGTGATCACCAGATCGGAGTCGTCCGCGTCGACGGTGAGCGCGTCCCCGTCGAACGCGAACGTCCTCCGCTCCACCGGCGCCCCCTCGGCATCGGCGACCGCCCCACACCCGGCGAGCACGAACACGGAGACCCCGGAAGCGAGCAGCACACGGAACGGGCGACCTACGGCCATGACGATCCTTCCCCCAGACGAGACGACCCCCCGACGCTAAGACGTCACTACCCCCGGTCACGATCAGGAGACCCACCGTCCCAAGGGTGGGGCTACCCCCCGACCGGCCATCCGTTTGCAGCACCCACCCCTGGGCCATGTAGGCTGTTGCCTCTTCCACGGGTGCGTAGCTCAGGGGTAGAGCGCTGCTCTTACAAAGCAGATGTCGGCGGTTCGAAACCGTCCGCGCCCACCAGTAGGTAGCACGACAAAGGCCCAGGTCACCGGTACTGAACCGGGAGCCTGGGCCTTGTTCGTTCTCTGGGCGGGAAGGCGAGGGAGGGGCACCGTGCCAGTCACGTGCCAGAAGCGTCGCCGGACTCGCCCGGCCGGACTTTCTTGATCTGCTCGTCGACGTGGGCGGCGATGGCGTGGTCACGCCCGTTCACCAGGTGCTGATATTGATCCGAAACGGTTTGGGTTCTGGGTCGTTGGTGGTGTGTGAGCGATCTGGTGGGGGACGCGCGGCATCTGTCGCCGTCGGCGCAGGAGGCCTTGCGGTTGCGGGCGGTGGCCGCGTTGGTGGCGGGGCGGGACCGTGAGGACGTGGCGGCGTTTTTCGGGGTGTCGCTGAAGGCTGTCGACGGGTGGTGGGTGAAGTGGCAGGCCGGCGGGCGGGAAGCACTGGTCATGCGTCCGCGTGGCAAGCCGGTCGGGGTGCATCAGGTGCTCGGGGAGGCCGAGCAGGCCGCGGTGCGGCAGGCGGTCCTGGATCACCGGCCCTGTGACGTGGGGCTTTCCGGGCAGTTGTGGACGCGGCGTCTGGCGGGCGAGCTGATCGCGAAGCTGTACCGGGTGCGGCTGACCGAGGTGGGGGTGGGCAAGTACCTGAAACGGTGGGGGCTGTCCTTCCAGCGCCCCGACAAGCGGGCCGTCGAGCAGGACCCGGATGCTGTCAGGCGCTGGCATCAGGAGACCTGGCCGGAGATCCGCGCGAAGACGAGGAGAGACGGCGGGGAGATCCTCTTCGCCGACCAGGTAGGGATCCGCTCGGACCAGGTCACCGGCCGGACCTGGGGCGAGAAGGGGGAGACCCCTGTGGTGCGGCGGAGCGGGAACCGGTTCTCGGTGAACGCGATGTCAGCGATCAGCACCAAGGGCCGGATGCACTTCATGGTCTTCACCGAGAGCTTCACCGCCGAGGTGATGTGCCGCTTCCTGGACCGGCTCGCCGGCCACTTCGACCACAAGGTCCACCTCGTGGTCGACGGGCACTCCGCCCATCGCTCCAAGAAGGTCCGCGACTGGCTCGCCGCCTACCCCGATGACGTCGAACTGCACTTCCTGCCGCCGTACTCACCCGAGCTGAACCCCGACGAGCTGGTCAACGCGGACCTCAAGCACAGCCTGCCCAAGCAGCACCGGGCCCGGAACCAGGCCGAACTCGCCGCGGAGACCCGCCGCTTCTTCCGGCGACGTCAGCGTCAGCCGCACATCGTCCGCGGCTACTTCGGCGGCCCACGCGTCCGCTACGTCCTCGACGAGAACCCCATGAGTTTCTGATCAATAGATCAGCGCGGCCCGCACCGACGAGTGCCCCATCCGCTGCATCAGCTCACGCGTCGTGGCGCCGCCGGTCGCGGCGAGGGTGTTCCCCGTATGGCGCAGATCGTGGAAATGGACGTCGCGGAGGCCGGTGTCCTTCAGAGCCCGCAGCCACAGCCGGCGGAAGTTGTTCCGACGCAGCTGCCCACCGCGGGCTCCGGTGAAGACCAGCCCGGTCCGACCCGGCTCGGTGTAAACGGCGAGGTGAGTGGCCAGGCTCTCCGCCAGGGAAGCCGGGAAGGCGACGGTCCGCACACCGGCCGCGCTCTTGGGCACCTCCAGCGTCTTGAGTGCACGCCGGATTGTGTTGCGGGGCCCATCGTGCGCACGCATTAGAGCCGCCTCAGGCGGCAGCATTTTTCCGTCACGTCCTTTTGATGTTCTGCCGCAGCGCGTCTGCGACGAGCAGATAGGTCCCGCGCGGGCTGGCCTCGGGCACGGAACTCCTTCCGGGAACGTGTATTGCCATCAGGGTCGCACACTGCGGCCGGAGGTGGAACGTGCCAGCAGGCTGCGTAGCACACACGCCATCGGCGTTGAGAGCTGCTCACTAGACGACTTCGGTTGCGCCCAGCCCCCTTCGGCACACAGTTCTGTGTGACGCCTGAAGACTGTACCCATCCCGCTAGAGAGCGGAAAATCCAATCCCCATACTGTGAATTTCTCTATGAGGTCCTCGTAATCTTCATACGGAACCCCTCTAGCGATTTCAGTAAGCATCTCTTCGGGGGCGTCGCGCTTCATGAAGTCCTTGATCGCGGCATGCATGGAATACTCCCTGAGTGCTCCGATTGCTTGAAGAATTACCCGTGCATCCCCCGGGCGTTCTATTTTTTGAAAGTGCACCACAACTTCGTAGATGCGATCAGATTTTCGCTCTGCGGCCGCTTGTAGTACGACGTCCACATCTTTGCCGAGCCCCGCCACCCGAAGGTGGTCAACAGACTTCTCGATTTCCTTGGGGAGGTGCCAGGTCCCCACCCTCTTCAAAAACTCTTCTACGTAAAAGGTGAGATTGGCCCTCCTGAGGCCCACAACGATGGCCGGCGCCGCAGTACTCCCATGCCGTATTGCGGTGTAATTAAGCAGCAGTCCGACTGTTTCAAGATTCTGATAGCTTCTTCCGGATCCCCATCCGTTATTATCGGTATGATCACTGTCGTACGGGAATTCGCGATCCAAGGCCTTTATGGTGCCGACTATCCCTTGGGGAGAGTCTTCTGCTGCCCTCCGCAGGAAGTCTGTCATTGACATTTGCGCCTGCGTCATCTCCCGCAAGACGCGTGGTAGCCACTCGGCAACTGGATTTGATCGATGTTCGAGGATTGTATTTACTAGGTCCTCCATTTGCGCTTGACGCAATTGTTGAATATTCCATTCGATTCCTTGGGTGGACACTTCCTTCGATTCTGCTGATTCCCCTTTGGGTGAAGGGGGATTCGCTCGTGATGCTGCCGCTATTCTGTCCTGCCATGTTTGAGGGTTAATCTCATGCTTTGGTAAGGGGGTTTCGTTGTTCTGGGCGTACTCGGCTAATGCATCCACGATCATCAATATTTGCAGAAGATTCAGAGGGCTCTTGCCTGTGAGCTTCTCTTGAATCGTGGACCTCGCCATCTTCTGTCTCCGTCTTTGGCGCTCAATCAGGCGGTCCAGGTTTCGATAGGAAGGGTTGCCAGCGCGTGCCCTGAGGTCCCGGAGCTGACTCGCTAGGTCCACTGAAGTCTCCTGATTCCCGGTCGCGGACGAGCTCGTCCGTACCCGTCCGGCAGTGTCCGGAGTCGTCCGGACACTGCTGGCTGAGCGTAAGTCAACTGGGCTGATGCTGTCCGGAAGTTACCGGATTCGGCCGCCGTGTTCGTGACTGGCGCTGCGGACAGGTTGCATTGAGCGCAAAGAGAAGCCCCGCTCACTCACGGGACGGTGGGAGCAGGGCCTAGCCGAAACGAGACTGCTGGCAGTGGACCTTGCTGGCTCGTTCAGATTGGAGAAAGAAGCAAATGGAACGCCAACCCCCTCCAGGGCATGAGCCTAACGCGGACAGCCCTCGATGGGTGAGCCGTCTTCTGATCGTGCTCACGCCTGTTGCGACGCTGATCGGGGCGGTTGCTGCCTTGGTGACCGCTGTCCGTGCGTAGCGTCTGAGACGGCTCAGGTCTGGACCAACGGTTCAGGGGCATGGTGATCCCTGTATGGCAACATCGGCACACGTTGCCGTACAGGGTGAGTCGGACGCACCGAACTCGCCAGGGCGAGAGTGTCCTCGTTCTTCGGTCGCCGGTAGGACCTGTAATGTGAGGCCACCCGGCCTCGAGCTCGACTACCAGACGAGGTGCTAGGTGGCAGACTAGGTCTGTTGGCCGATCACGCCCCGCCAGCAGACTCGGACAGCAACGTCGGACTACGTTGACGTCACCGGTGCCGCTCTCAGGCTGAAGCTGTTCCGGGAGCTGAGCGGGATGGCGAAGCTGAGTACAGGATTGGGCGAACTCACAAGGCAGATGTCGGCGGTTTGAAACTGTCGGTGCCCACCAGTAGGTAGCACGACGAAGGCCCAGGTCACCGGTACTGAACCGGGAACCTGGGCCTTGTCCGTTCCCTGGCCGTGAAGTCGGGGAGGAGGGTCTTGCCAGTTACGTGCCAGATGCGTCGCCGGGCCCGTCCGGCCGGACCTTCTTGATCTGCTCGTCGACGTGGGCGGTGATGGCGTGGTCACGCCCGTTCACCAGGTGCTGATAGATCAGGGCGGCCCGTACCGACGAGTGCCCCATCCGCTGCATCAGCTCACGCGTGGTGGCGCCGCCGGTCGCGGCGAGGGTGTTCCCGGTGTGGCGCAGATCGTGAAAGTGGACGTCGCGGAGGCCGGTGTTCTTCAGGGCCCGCAGCCACAGCCGGCGGAAGTTGTTCCGACGCAGCTGCCCACCGCGGGCTCCGGTGAAGACCAGCCCGGTCCGACCCGGCTCGGCCTAGACGGCGAGATGAGTGGCCAGGCTCTCCGCCAGCGAGGCCGGGAAGGCGACGGTACGCACACCGGCCACGCTCTTGGGCGTCTTGATCAGAATGCCGTCGGTATGGGTCTCGGCCAGGGAACGCCGTACGGAGACGGTTCGCCGGTCGAGGTCGACGTCATGGCGCTGAAGCGCGGCGAGCTCCCCGGATGTAGATCGCGAACAGCGAGCTCGAGCCGAGGACGAAGGCGACCCACGGGTGGGCGGCGTAGGCCTCCAGGCCATACCAGAAGTTCACCGCGGCCGCCACGGCGGCGACGGCCCAGGTGCCGATCCGGTACTTGCGCGGTTCGCGGTCGGGGTCCACGCGGCGACGCGATTCGCCTGGTCGTACGACTTCAAGGTCCCGGACTCAGCACAGGAGGCGGCGCAGTGATTTCCGAGCAGGCATGGGCCGACGCCCAAGTCCTCTGGGACTTCCAGAAGATGAACCACGAGCCGAAGCCCTGCTCGGTCGGGATCGGCCTGGGCAGTCACGACCTGGGCGTGGCTGACGTAACTGCCGACCTCTACCACCGCGGCATGTTCCCCCTCATCGTCTTCACTGGCGCCACGAGCCGCACGACCGCCGACCGGATGCCCCGTGGGGAGGCAGAGCACTACAGGGATCGGGCGCTGGAGCTGGGGGTGCCGGTCTCCGCGATCCTCGTCGAACCGAACGCGCGGAACACCGGAGAGAACATCCGCTTCTCGCGCGACTTGCTCACGGATCGCGGCATCGAAGTCGCCTCCGTGCTCCTGGTCAGCAAGCCGTACGAGGAGCGGCGGGCCTACGCGACAGCCCGCAAACTTTGGCAGGGGATCGACATTGTGAGCGCGTCCGCTCCGATGCCCTTCGCGGAGTACATCGAACAGATTGGGGATCCCAGGCTCGTCCTAGACATGCTGGTGGGGGCCCAGCAACGCCTGCTGATCTTTCCCGAACACGGCTTCATGTGCCAACAGGAGATCCCAACCCTTGTAGCAACCTCCTATCAACGTCTGTGCGCCCAGGGCTTCACAAGTCGTCTCATCTAACGTCCTTCGCCGCCGAGCATGTACCCAGGTGGACCGGCCACCCGCCCTGAGGCGCCGTGCAATTAGGGTCTCCCCGCCTCATCAACGCACACGGCGCACCCATCTCATCCTCCTTGTCGCCTGTCCACCGGCCTCACCAAATGACAGCTCGGGCTGATGGGTCATGAACCCACATACGAGTAGGCAGTACGCGAGTGGGAGTCCAGACAATTTCCCGACAGAAAGGCTCCTACTCCGGGACGGAAACACCTCTTACACAGGTGCCGACCTATGACTTGCAGCAGCGTGGGCTCCATTCCCGTCGACTATCTCCCGAGACATGACGCCTGACGTCCAAGTCGTTCGTGCAGGGATGGCCACCTAGCGCTTCTCACGTACGCGGACCGATAGACCCTCGACACCCCTCAAGGCAGACACGTCAACAATCCCTTCCGTGCAGGTAACATCAACCTCGCGCAGGCTCGGAAATTTCCCAATCAGGCTACTCAAATCAATCGGCTCCTGGATTGTAATTTTCAACGATTTCAGATTCTCAAGAACAGGAATACCCCTCAGGAGAGTCGCCGCCGCAGATCCCTGAACATCCAGCTCATTAAGAAAGGGAAGCCCTGCTAGCTCCTCAACATCCTCGACTAAATCATGCGCAGCAATAGAGAAATCGGTAATTGTTACCCAGCGACTGAGACCTTTGAGGGACTTGCAGCTCATCGGACCGAGGTAGACATCGACCATCTCTGAAGAAGGAAGGAAGTCATCCAGCCTCAGCGATCGACTGGCTGCATTGATCCAAAATCGCCGAAGGTTGGCAAGCCCCGGAAGGGTCTCGAGGAGATTGTAATCTGGTTTCCAGATAGACAGCTCGGTAGCGCTCGAATTATTGAGCGCAGACACATCCGTAAGCCCGCGGCAAATATCCAAGGTAAGGTCACGCAGCTTCGACAGTCCACCCAAGACCCTCAAGTCCTTCAGTGTTGAATTGTAACTAAGGGTCAGCCACTCAATTCCTTCAAGGTTCGGCAGGGCGGCAATCTGCCCCTCCGTGAAGTCACCCTGAACGTCGATCGCCTTAAGCGGCTTAAGTTGCCGAATTTCTTCGATCTGCTCAGACTTACTGACCGACAAGTAGTTGAGATTTTGGATGTGACGGAGAATTTCGCGCGCATAATCTGCAGTATCATAACGACCCCAATAGGACTGCAGATAGAATGGAACCTGCCCTTTCGTGCACCGGCGATACTGCTTCAGGAGCGTCAAAGACGAATCCCCGCCCAAGATGCCGGCCGTCTGAACAACGGCCTCCGCCTCGGAGGTCTTGAGACCTTCGGGCCCGGGGAGCAGATCGAGGATCATAGGGCCTACCTTGGCAAGGCTATCTGCCTCCGCTCGGTTCTTCGGCGGAATCAAGGCCTCAGCGCGAGAGCGGACTTCTTGTCGCGTGTCCGGGTCCAGTTCTGCTGCATAGTCAAGGCAGGCCGCTGCAAGCAAGTGAAGCCTATGCCGCCCTTCGATATTGGCCGTATGGCGATCGCCACGTGAAATCAGTCGCCGAAGCAGCCGTTGGGCATCTATCGGGCTCGCATGTGCTACGGCCATGCGAATGACATCCTCCCAACGGTCATCGTCTGCATGGCTGACAAGAGAACCGAAGTTTCTGCGCTCGATAGCAAAGCGCGCAGCCAGATAGTCCTGGAATGTGCGATGCACGAAATCGATGCTATCCGCATCCGGAGTGCGGAGGAGTCCACTGCGATCTACAAGATGATTCAAAATCCTCTCAGCGGATCCCTGTACAGCGACTTCAGGAAGGCTCGGCAGAGCGTCAGCTATGTGATGCGTTGCATCATCACGGCTGATTTCAGCCTGTCCGTTATCAACCATCCAATAGGCGAGCCGCTGCAGCAGTCGAATTGATTGTCGCTCACTCAATCTGATGGAATCCGAATCAATGCCTCGCTCTCGGTCGCGGCGGTGCAGCAGCATCGAGAGCGCCGCCTCGTACAGTTCCATGCGGCCATGAGGGAGATGTCCGCGCCTGTCCTTATGGAGCGCACAAACCAGGGCTGAAAGCAAAGGGGAGGTGGCCAACTGTGTGAGGCCGCGCTGCGAACGGACGGCGTCCTTAAGGCTTTCTCTTAGTTCAAAGAGATGGCTACGGTCAGCTTCGGCCTCATTGACTGCCGCCGCATTGTGCCATCGATCAATAAAGGTTGAAACATCTTGAGGACTCATTGGGTGAATTGATAATTCACCAACGCTAGAGTGGGATAGCCATCCCTCGCGGACTGCGGAAGGCCTGGTTGTAACTATGTAGTGATTTTCAGGGTATGAGGCAAAAAGCTCCTCTAGCCATTCCCTGGTCGCGTTGCGATATTCGAGCGCGACTTCGTCGACGCCGTCGATTAGGACGAGCCCTCGGCCGCTAGCCAAAATATTGTCAACCCAACCGGCCGGTTGATCTTCGGCGAACTGGCAACCCACAGCATCTAGAAAGCCGGCAGGTTGAGGAAGGCGGCCAATCCTCGTCAATGTCCTTAGGCGAAGGAGGAACGGGACACACTCATTCAGGTGTCGTACCTCTGGAGGAAGGCTCCGGCGTGCAGCACTTACGGCGAGCCACTGCAGCAGTGTTGTCTTTCCACATCCGGCAAGTCCGCGGACCAGAATGCGACGCCGTTCAGCGAGAGCTTGTTCGATTCGAATCCTGTTGGGTGTCCGCCTCATGGCGGCGCCTCGGCCTTCCATGCCTAGGGAGGCGTTGGAATTTCCCAAGGTGAGGCTCAAGTAGGCCACATCGAGAGGCCAAGAGGTGTCTTCTGGATGCCTGACATCTAGGCCAATGATGGAGAGTTTTTTCCATCGGTTTTCAATATACTTGAGATATCTAGTTTCGAATTCTTCTTCATCTTTGGTTGCGCCATGAAGAGCGATAGGCGCTTCATGTTGCCTTGACCTCTTAGCCCTTGACTCAACTGGAAGGACCTCAGATCGAAGGGCCAGCAGTGGCCCCGGGGCGGCACTCAGCGCTCGTGCCAAGGCGATCACGGTCTCCTCGGTAGGAACCGCCGCCCCGTTCAACGCCTTGCTCACGGTTGTCCGGCTTAGCCCTGCCCTGCTGGCCAAAGCAGAGACACTGATGCGTCGTTCAGCCCGGAGACGCTTGAGCCAAGCTGCTAGCTGGTCAAGTGCCGCGCCAGGATCCGACTGTGTGTCCTGAGGGTTTGCTGTGCCCACCTTGCCCCCGCCTCGCGTACCGATCTGTTCATCATCGTTCAGCCTGAACATCACTGCACAGGTTTTGGCTCAACGTCTGGGTGCAACGGTCCGCTACATCGGAAGGAAGCACATGAACTCGTCTGCTGAAGCACTGAGCCTGCTTGTGTTGGTCGCTCTCGTTGCGGGAGTGGTAGCAGCTCTGACTGCTGCCTTGACTGGCCTTCTGGCACGCCTGGATGGGGCGTCCGTCTCGGCGGCTGCGCTGCGTGCTGGTACAGCGTTCACTGCGACGCTGACTCTCCTGACAGCCCTGACTGCCCTCGGCGTCAGCATCCTCCGCTGAGCAAGGCGGTAAGCCTCCCGTAGCTCATAGCTGCCACCGCCAGCACAGCGAAGCCCCAGACTGATTCTGGGGCTTCGCTGTGCTGACGGTGGCAGTCAGGGCGCCTCTGAACCGTCCGAGGGCAACTCATGGGCATCGAACACGCTGTCAGCCTCCAATCCTGCGGCGTTATGACCTGGTTCAACTGTCGCGGGCCAGCGAGCAGGCTCGCCTCTTGGCGGCGTCATGCCGATGGAGCAGGCATGCGAAGCGCGGGGCATGGGGAGAGTGCCGGCGGGGCAACCGTGTCTAGCTCAGGAGGGGCTTTGTCGAAGGATCGTGCGGAGTTGGAGCACGAGGAACAGATCGTCTGGACCGAAGACGTGGGCGGCTTCGACTACGTGCGCCAGACGGTAGCCCGCTTGTCCACGACCCGGCGGAAGCCGGTGGGGTGGAACGGAGCAGGCCGGCGAGTCGGATACTCCGTCCTCAAGTCGGATGCCCCGAGCGGTGATACGGGGAGGTTCGTCCGCCGGGTGTTCTGGGTGAAGGACTACGACCGTTCCGAGCAGCCCGACGGTACGTACAAAACGTCCGCGCCCAGCGAGGCCGTCGATCCGCGGACGGTCGCACCGGGGGTCTGGGGTGAGCTGACCGAACGCGCCTGGGGCGGTCCGCTGCCCGACTGAGCGGCGCTCGGGTGGGAGTCGAGGGCTCCACGAAGATGACGGCTGCCGACGCAGTTGAGAAGAGACCACCGCCCCGGCCCGGTGGTCTCTTCTGCGTTTGCTGGCTGAGTCGCGATCTGAGACGCGATGAGTCGCGATGCCTGTCCTCGGGTCTCCCTCTCTGACCTGCACTGAGGCGCGATGAGTCGCGATGAGTCACGGTAAATCAGAAACTAGAGGGAATATGCTCCATCAGCAGCCGGAGCCAAGCCCTCCGGTGAATACGCGGGGAAGACTCCGAGGCAGCGCTCGGGAGCGTATCGAAGTCCCTGGTCAGCGGCCTGGGCGCGCTGCTGCGGCCAAGTCCCTTCTAAGCACCCGTCCGCTGCACAGCTGGGTTCGTCTGCGGGATCAGCAGGGGCCAGTACGACACGTGTCGTGAGCGTTGCTAGCCCGGGGTTGCCGGCCTTCGGACCCGCCGGGTGCCCCGCAGGGTTGGAACACTTGAGAGAGCGCCGTTGCGTTGGTGTCGTTCAGGCCGCCCCCTACTCGTGAGTGCGGTCGCCTCGCAACCTCACTCAAGCTGGGTCGCGAGGAGCCTCTCCACGATCGGCAGGCCAGGAGCGTCCAGTAACACCTAGGATGCCGAGCGTGAAGATCTCAGGAATCATGCGGCGTATCACGGGATTCAGTACGCCTTTCGGTGGCTTGGACTGGGAAGCGTCAGTCCCGCAACGAGAGGTCGCCCAGAAGCTCCTGGTGTACCTGGAGGACCGAAGGGTCCTGACGGCGCCCCGGCCAGTGATCGAGGCCGTGGAGGTGCCTCAGCACTGTGTTGCGTCGGTGTTCCAAATCCGAGAAACGCTGACTCAGTTCCTGATGGACCCCGATACGGGGGACGAGCTGGCTCAGCAGCTGAAGACATTGCGTGCTGCTTGCCGTAGGTTCCTCAACGACGTGGGGTCTGATCATTCTCCGTCCCCTACTGTGAATGCCTGGTCGGCTGCGACGTTTGGGAACGCTCTAGGCGAGTTCCGTGCTCTCTTTGGGATCCAGTTGGCCCTGATCGCAGCCCAGTACAAACTGGATCTCCCTGATGAGTTGCGGTACATCGTTCCAGCCGAAGACATGGAGGATGACGGGCTGGACGAGGGCTGAGGCGCCCGAAGGGCGACCAGTGTTGGCCATGGCGCTTCGTGGATGCCCCATGGCCGAGTCCTCTTCCAAGCGCCCGGGGCTCCGGGGTGATCTGACGGCAGTCAGTGACGGCAACGTCGGTGCACCTGTGTGCTCAGGGGCAGCCTTTGACGCCTGGAGTTCCGCCTACCTACGAGCATGGTCGTGTGGCCGACGACGTGCCCGGACGAACTTACAAAGCAGATGTCGGCGGTTCGAAACCGTCCGCGCCCACCAGTAGGTAGCAAGGAAAAGGCCCAGGTCACCGGTACTGAACCGGGAGCCTGGGCCTTGTTCGTTCCCCGGCCGGGGAGGCGCCTACAGGGCGCCGTGCCACCTCTATGCCACATTCCCCGTCGGGCTCGGCTGGCCTGCCCTTCCTGATCTGCTCGTCGACGTGGGGGCGATGGCGTGGTTGGCGGCACCGATCGAACCACCACGGTCGACTGGCTGACGCCGGCCGAGGTCTACGCGATCCGCCTCCTCGACGCCCAGCACGGAAGAGGCCCCCACCTCCGAAGCCACGACGACCGCCAGCCGATGACGCACAAGCGACCAAGCAACCTGCGCCGCGGATGACCCGCGAGGAAGTAACCGCGCTCAGCGGCACAGTCCCATGATGGTGTCGTCGAAGTCGGGGAACTCTTGTGTGGCCTGCGCGACGATCGCAGCTGCCGATGCGCGGCAGGCCGGAGCGTGCTGCTCCGCGATGGCCGCTAGGTCCTCGTTAACCCGCGGAGTCCAGTCGGGCTCGGGTTCGTAGAAGGCGGCTGCTTCCCACGGGCCGAAGCCGTCAGCCAGCAGCCATAGGAAGGCGCCCAGGTCGCGGGCGACTACCCCGGTCTCTCCTTCGGAGCCCATAAAGACAACCGGCTGCTCTGCCAGTTCCCGGCCTGGACGGATGAGCCAGAAGGCTGCGTTCCCGCCGGTGCCGTCCTGGCCGAAGACGCGGAAGTCATCGCCGGTCAGGTCGCTGTTGCCCGTCCATGAACGGAGCCAATCCGTTGTCTCGTCGGCAGTCAGGAAGGACTCGTAGGGCTCGAAGTCGACGCCGTCTTCACCTATGCAGTCGAGCCGGACCGCCATGGCAGCAGCGAGCGCAGCGGGAAATTGGCGGTCTTCGTTCGGGATCATGCGAACAGGTTAGTGACCGATCGGGAGGCTCACGATGCGTCCGTCATTACTGACTGTGCACGGTGGCGTTCGCAGGAGGGCTAGTAATAGCAGCCGTGAGCAGCTGTCCGCGGCGGACAATGGCGTCATGACGTTGACGATTTGGGTCGATGACTGGCAGATGCAGTGCTGCGGGGAGAGCTTCGCGCCAGGGGACGTTGTCTCGTGGACGTTGCTGGAGGCCGATCCGGATGATTACGCCGACGCCGTCGGGAGCGAACGCGCGGATCAGATCGACTTTTGCGAGGAGCACCACGGCCAGGACGAGGGGCACGCACCCGCCTCGGTAGAGGTGGTGTCGATTGTCGAGGTGCACTGCCGTTACGGGGTGCCCCAGGGCGCCACGGACAAGGTGAACTACCCCGTTCCGGGCACAACCGTACTGGTACCGGTTAAGAAGGCGGACGGGTGGGCGAAGGCCAGACCGGACGTCAGGTTCGCGGGCTATCTGGTGACCGCCCGACGTGTCGCCGACCTGCCGGAAGGTGCGGCTGCTCGCGGTCAATGAGGGGGCCGGCGGCACGCGTGCCAGATGCGTGCCAGAACGAACGGACAACCACGGTCACTGGCGGGTCACTGAGGCGTCCATCGCTGGTGACAGCCGTCGTAGCGCGTGTCAGGGCGGTCTGACATTCCCCCGCGCCATTCAGCTGGGTTGGACGTCAGTCCCTGGGCCTGTGTGATGGTTCGCGTATACCAGCCCGGTGTGTCGCTCGCCTCCCGGGAGATCGTCAGCGGTTGGCCGGCCGGGTTCTCGGCCTTGGCGTGTGCGGCTGTCTGAGCTTCTCCGGGGTCGCTGGGGGCGCTCGGCTCGGCGAGGTAGCCGTCTACGACGTCGCTGGAGAAGTACGTCGCACAGCGCCACGCGTCAGTGGTGTTCCGAGTCTCTTCCGCCAGTGCTTTCGGCCCCTCTTCGCCAGTGGGGGTGTTTCGCTCGTCATGCGCCCGCGTGCTGCATGAGGCACACGTACGCCCGCGGTACCTCGGCGTCGATGAGGCTGTAGTCGAGGATCGCCGGGTAGGTCAGGCGCGTCCCGGGGTAGCCGGGTGTGCAGTCTTGGGGGGAATCGTAGAAGACGACCGACTCGCCGTTCAGATGCACGGCTTGGCCGTCGGCGGCGCCGACGAGAGTCGCACCGCACTGATAGCCCGGAGCGTTCATGAGGAGCGCACCGTTGCGGCCGGCCTCTGTTTCTTCGCCAGTCCAAGCGATGCAGAACGCCGTACCCGGATCGCCTCCGGTCTCCGGCTGGGAGACCAGGCGGACAAGCTGCGGGGAGGGGCGTGTGCCGCACAGGGTGTTGATGTCGGAGACGTACCACGGTGCGCCGTTTTCGCAGATCGCTTCCTTGGGTTCGCAGCTTTGATCGCCGTCGGGGAGTTTGTAGGTGACCGGTAGGCATGTGGCTGCCGCTGTGGCTGTGGCCGATGCCTTGGGGCTTGGTGGAGCACTGGGCGATGGTGGTGCCGTCGTACCGAGTGCCTCGGCTTTTGTGTTGGCTGGGGTGTATGTGCGGAGGGTGTAGCCCGCCCCCAGGGTCACTGCGAACACCGTCACGCCCACCGCGGCCAGGACACCGGCGCGGCGGCTGAGGGGGCCGCGGTGGGCGCGTGTCCATGTGGGGTCGTCCTGGGTGGGCATGTCCCAATGGGTCGCGACCAGGTTCCGTACGGCGGTGGGCGTGTTCGCGTTCGGAGGCAGGACGCTGGTGGTCTGGGCGGCCAGGAGCGTGGTGCATTTCTCTGCCAGCACGGCTGGGGTGGGGCGGTCGTCCGGTTCCTTTGCCAGCGCCGATGTCACCACCGTCAGCAAGTCATCAGGCACGCCGCCGATGTCGGGCTCTCCCGACATCACCCGGAATGCCACCACGTCAGGGGCTCCGGTGCCGAAGGGCAGGCGTCCCGTCGCGGCGTACGCGATCAGAGCTCCCCAGGCGAACACGTCGCCGGCGGCGCCCGCGGTGCCGGTTCGGTAGTACTCGGGGCTGATCCAGCCCGCGGTTCCCGTCATCACGCCCGTGCGCGTCACGGAGGTGCCGTCCAGAGCGTGGGCGATGCCGAAGTCGAGCACGCGGGGACCGGACGGCGACAGGATCACGTTCGCCGGTTTGACGTCCCGGTGCACCACCCCTGCCTCGTGGACGGCCGTCAGGGCCGCCGCCGTGCCCGCCGCGAGGGCGTACAAGTGGGCCCCGGTGAGCGGGCCGGCCGTGGTGACGTGCTGACCGAGGGTGGGGCCAGGGACGTACTCGGTGGCCAGCCACGGGTGGTCGGCGTCCGTGTCGGCCGCGAGCAGCGCCACCAGACAGGGGCCGGAGACCCGCCGGGACAGCGCGACCTCTCGCTTGAACCGTGCGCGGAACTCGCCGTCCTCCGCCTGCGCCGGATGAATGAGCTTGAGCGCGACTCGGCGTCCCTCGGAGTCCAGCGCCGCATGGACGGTTCCCATCCCGCCCGCCCCGAGGCGGCCGAGTACCCGGTACGGGCCTACGCGGCGGGGGTCGCCGGGGCGGGCGGGCTGGACGCGCGTGGGCAACGAACCTCCAAGAGCTCAGGTCGATACGAGCCAGACCGTAGTCGTCTCTGTGTGCTTTCCGGGCGCCTTGCGGGTTTTCGCGGCCCAACCGTTGCACGCTCCGCGAGCGGGTGGTGGCGTCGTCCGCCGGGTTGGGCTCTGAGCTGGGGCTTTGGTGGCCGGCCGGGCATTGCGGGTGGGCAGGAGCGGTGTGATCGGATGGAGGGATGAGCACCCTGTACTTGTTTGCCAGTGCCGCCGAGCCCGTTTTCGAGGTCGCCCGTGTCATCGAGGACGCGCAGGCCGACGGGTGGGACGTCTGTCTTGGGCTCACCCCGACGGCGGCCCGTTGGCTCGCCGGGTCGCTCGATGGGCTGGCCGTGCTCACCGGGCATCCCGTGCGGTGGGACTACCGGCTGCCCGGTGAGCCGGATGTGTGGCCGGAGGCCTCGGCGATCCTCGTCGCGCCGGCCACCTTCAACACGGTCAACCAGTGGGCGCTCGGGATCACCGACACGTTCGTCGTCGGTGTGGTTGCCGAGGGGATCGGCAGGGGGATTCCGACCGTGGCCGTGCCGTGTCTCAGCGCCGCCTACGCCCGACATCCGCAGTACGAGCGGTCCGTGGAGACCCTCCGGGGTGCCGGGGTTTCCGTACTGGACGGCGAGGTGGGTGGCGTCGGGCCGCATGAGTCCGCCCCGTTTCCCTGGCGGTTGGGTCTCGACGCCGTGCGTGACTGGGGCGCCGTCCCCTTCGGCGGAGGCTGAGGCGGAAGCGGAAGCGGAAGCGGAAGTTGACGTGGACTCGTCCTTCCCGGTGTACTCCCGGCATGGCTGACGTGGGGGACGCGCCCGAAACAGGGGTGCCGAGTGGCGAGATGACGCCGCAGCGGTACATCGAGACCAGGCTCGCGCAGTACCAGGGCTGGTACGACGCCAAGGCGACCCGGATGAAGGCGATGCACCTGCGGATGCGGACCGTCTCCGTCGTCGGCGGCGCGCTGGTACCGGTGTTCGTGAATCTTGACCTGGGGTTCGCGCGCGTCACCGCCACGGTCCTGAGCGTCGTGGTCGTCGCCGCCGTGTCCCTGGAGAGCGTCTACCGCTATCGCGAGCAGTGGAAGAACTACCGGTCCACCGAGCAGTTGCTCGGGCACGAGCGGGTCTATTTCGAGACCAAGGTCGGGCCGTATCACGACCTGGGCAAGCGTGAGGCGTTCTCCGTCCTCGTCTCCCGTGTCGAGAAGGCCATCGCCAACGAGAACTCCGCCACCCTGAACGTCATGACCCTCGGCGGGCAGGTCAACTCCGATGTGCAGCAGCATGGTGGTGGGGTGCCCGGTGCCCGGGAGGCGACGGAGACCTCCTGAGACGGAGACCTCCTGAGGCGGAGACCTCCTGAGGCGGAGACCTTCTGAGGCGGAGACCTTCTGAGGCGGAGACCTCCTGAGGCGGAGACCTCCTGAGACCGAGACCTTCTGAGGCGGAGACCTCCTGAGACGGGGGCTCCTGAGCCAAAGGGCCCCTCGACCGGAGGGCCCGGGCCGACGCCTCGGGTGAGCCTCGGCCCGGCCTGGGGCCCCGGGTCGCGGGGCCTCAGGGTGTCAGGTGCGGTGCCTCGTCAGCACCACTTGTAGTCCACCCGCGTCGAGTTGTACGCGCACGTGTCCACGGTCGAGCCGTTCGACTTGCGCAGCGTCGCCGTGTCCTTGTCGTTGTTCCAGACGTACGCCGCGCGGTTCTGGTAGATGTTCGCGGCCGTGTTCGTGCCCCGGCCCGTGCGGACCGTCACGATCTTGCCCGCGCCGAGCGGGAAGTTGCCGAAGGTGTACTTGTGGTTGGCCGCGTCCGTCAGCGTCCAGCCCCGCAGGTTGACCGCGGAGCCGGTCGTGTTGCGTATCTGGACGTACTCGGCGTTCAGGCTGCTGTTGGACCGGTTGTCCGTGCCCGGGCTGTCGTAATAGATCTTGTACAGGTGGACCGAGCCGGCCGCCTGCGCCTGCGAAGGCAGCAGCAGGATGCCGGAGGCGGCGGCCGCGGTGACGGCCGCGAGCGTGCGTACGCGAAGCATGAAAGTCCCTCAGTTCTCTGCCGAGCACCCGCCGATGGGGCCCGGCGAGCCCACAGAATACGCACGATCTTTACTTCTTCCGCACAACTTCAGGCCAGTTGTCGGCAGCTCGGCCTAGACTCGGCGCATGGGCAGCGACTTGTTGCGGATCACCGTCCTCGGGTCCGCCACCCCCTTCCCCCGGCCCGGCAACGCCTGCTCCGGCTACCTCGTCGAGGGCGGCGGCGTCCGCCTGTGGGTGGACGCCGGGACCGGCACCCTCGCCGAGCTCCAGCGGCACGTGACGCTCGGCGAGGTCGACGCCATCTGGATCTCCCACCTCCATGCCGACCACAGCGCCGATCTGCTCACCGCCTACTACGCGCTCCTGTACGCGGGCCTCGACCTCCCGCTGCCCGTGCCCCTCTTCGGCCCGCCCGGCATCGCCGATCGCCTCGCCGGCTTCCTGAGCAACGGACCCGACCGCAGCCCCGTGGAAAAGGCCTTCGCCGTCGAGGAGTTGTACGACGGGCATGTCGTCCGCATCGGCGGGCTCGCCCTCCGTTCCCGCGCCGTCGAGCACGGCGGTCTGCCCGCCTTCGCCCTGCGCGTGGAGGATGCGGGAGGGGCGGCCGGTGCCTCCCTCGTGTACTCCGGGGACTGCGAGCCGTGCCCCTCTCTCGTCGAACTCGCCCTTGAGTGCGACCTGTTCGTCTGTGAGGCCGACGGCTGTGTGCCCGGGCACCATTCGGCCGCGCAGGCCGGACGGAGCGCCGCCGAAGCCCGCGCCGGCCGCCTCGTCGTGACCCACGTCGGTCCGGGGACCACTCCGGCGGACGCCGTCGCCCTGGCCGCCGCCGAGTTCCCCGGCGACGTGGTCCACGCCGACCCCGGAGCGCGGTTCGAAGCCGTCGTCACGCGTCGAAGTCGTACTCCAGGACGTACGACGACGAGTCCAGCGTCATCTCGTTGAGCTCCACCGCCATCCCGGGCCCCGTGAACGCCGTACGTCCGATCAGGACCACCGGCGTCCCGAACTCCAGGGAGAGCCGGTCCGACTCGTCCGCCGTCGGCATCCGGCAGCGGATCTCCTCCCGGAACCGCACCGGCCGGTGCCCCAGCTCCGTGAGCCGCGCGTAGGTGCCGCCCGGACCCGTGTCCGGCTCGGTGATCGGCGTACCCCGTACCAGCTCGGCCGAGAGGTACGAGACGGACAGCAGCACCGGCTTCGCGTCGAGCACGAAACGGCGGCTGCGGACACAGACCGGCGCCCCCGGCGCCAGGTTCAGCGCACCCGCCACCCGGTCCCCGGCCTCCGTCTCGCCCACCTCGATCTGGTCCACGACCAGCTCCCGGTCCTCGTCGACGTCCGCCGACCAGACCGAGCGCCCGCTGCCCCACTGCTCCCCGGCGAGGCGCGGAATGCCCCGGCGGCGCAACGGGCGGAAGACCCGGACGAAGACCCCGGCGCCCTTGCGCGCCTCGGTGAGCCCTTCCGTACGCAGCACGGACAGGGCCTGGCGAGCGGTCATGCGGGCCACGTCGTAGGTCGACATGAGGTCGTTCTCGCCGGGGAGGCGATCGCCCGGCGCGAAGGCGCCCGACTCGATCGCGGTTCTCAACTCGTCGGCGATGCGCTGGTACTTGGGCCGACGAGCGCTGTCCTGGTCAGTCACGGGTGGACCACTCCCTTCCATTGCGGGACACCCTACGGCGCGCTCCTCGGCCCAGGTGCACACCTGTACGCCGTCCCGCCCGGTCGATCCATCCATCGGGGGACATCTCTAGAGATACGTTGACAGGGCGGGGTCGCCGCGCTTCCCTGAGTGTCCCCAGGCTTCAAGGTTCGGGAGGGAGGGGATGCGTGCAGCCAGTGCCCGAGGTCGGTGACCTCGTCCGCGACACCGCCACGGGGCGGGTCGGTTTCTATGTGCAGAGCGTCTCCGGGCGCTTTCTGATCCGTGCCGTCCACGGCGGCGGCGAGTGGGAGGCCGAGCCCGTCGACGTCCAGCCCGCCACGCCGCTGCACGAGCTGCGCGCCCGCACCGCCGAGATCAACGCACGGAGCAGACGCGGTCTCGGGGGTGGGTGAGGGCCGGTTCCGGGCGGTTGTCAGTGGGGCGCGCCACACTGGAGGCATGTGCCGAAGCATCAAGACGCTCCGCCCGCCCGCGCTGCCCGAGGAGGCGACCGAGGACGACATCCGCGCCGCCGCCCTGCAGTACGTCCGCAAGGTCTCGGGCTTCCACGCGCCCGCCGCCCACAACCGCGAGGTCTTCGAGCGGGCCGTGGACGAGATCGCCGACGCGACCGCGAGACTCCTCGACGGCCTGGAGGTACGCGGCTCACACCCCGCCCCGGCCAGGGCCCGGGAGCCACAGCCTGTCGCGGCCAGGGCGCGGTAGCCGCCGCTGCCCGTTGCGGGGGCGGGGTGGGGGAGTCGCTGCCCGTTGCGGGGGCGGGGCGCGGTTGCCGCTGTCCTTCGGGGGCGGGATGGGGGAGTCGCTGTCCTTCGGGGGCGGGATGGGGGAGTCGCTGTCCTTCGGGGGCGGGATGGGGGAGTCGCTGTCCTTCGGGGGTGGGACGGGGGAGTCGCTGTCCTTCGGGGGCGGGATGGGGGAGCCGCTGTCCTTCGGGGGTGGGGCGGGGGAGCCGCTGCCCTTTGGGGTCAGGGCAGGGGAGCCGCTGCCTTCGCGGTCGGGACGGGGGGCGTCGGCCGCCGCCGTCAGGACGCAGGAGCCGCAGCGCGTCGCGGTCAGGGGGCGCGGAGCCTTGGGGTGTCGCGGTCAGGGGGCGCGGAGCCTTGGGGCGTCGCGGTCAGGGGCGCGGAGCCTTGGGGTGTCGCGGTCAGGGGGGCGCGGAGCCTCGGCCTTCCGCCGTTAGGACTCGGGGGCCTCGGCCTTCCGCCGTCAGGACTCGGGAGCCTCGGCCTTCCGTCGGCAAGGCGCGGACTCTCAGCCCTTCGCCTTCGCCGTCAGGACTCGGGAGCCTCAGCCCTTCGCCTTCGCCTTCGCCTTCGCCTTCGCCTTCGCCTTCGCCTTCGCCTTCGCCTTCGCCTTCGCCTTCGCCTTCGCCTTCGCCTTCGCCTTCGGCGTCAGGACGCGGGTGCCGGAGTCGTGGTCGGGCGGCGGAGGAGGTACGCCGCGAGACCGCCCGCCAGGAACAGGGCCAGGGTCGACACCCCCGCGCTGAACCAGGTCGCGCCCAGCCACTGACCGCCCAGCCAGCCGAGCCCCACGCTGTACGAGGCCCAGGTCACGCCCGCCAGCGCCGACCACGGCAGGAACTCCTCGATCCGCCGCTTCGCCGCACCCGCGCCCAGGGAGACCACGGAGCGGCCGGCCGGGGCGAAGCGCGCGAGCACCACGAGCAGTCCGCCACCCCGGGCCAGCGCGGTGCCGAGACGTTCCTGCGCCAGTGAGAGGCGGCGTGAACGGGCGATCGCCCGGTCCAGCCTGGCCCCGCCCCGCAGGGCCAGGCGGTACGCGAGGAAGTCGCCGAGGGTCGAGGCGGTCGCCGCGCAGAGGAGCAGGGGGAGAAGCGACGGTACGCCGGAGGAGGCCCCGGTGGCCGTCGCCGCCGCCGTGGCGGCGGTGATCACCAGGAAACCGCTCGGCAGCACGGGCAGGAAGACGTCGAGCAGGATCGACGTCGCCACCACCGGATAGATCCATGGACCGGCGGTGAGCGACCGCAGCGAGCCCAGGCTGTCGAGCAGATTCACAGGGCCAGAGCCTACGCGGGGGCGGGGTGATCGCGGCCGGTGGGTGCCGGTGGGTGCCGGGGGAGGGGAGCGGGTCCGGCGGGGAGCCCGGTGGCGCTCGGGTGGGGCCTCGGGTGGGGGCTCGGGTGGGGGCGCCGGCGCCGAGAAGGGCCGGAAACCGCGCTGCGGATTCCGGCCCCCTCCGGTAGGTGGCTCGTGCGTCAGGCCGCGACCGGCGTGCCCCGCTCCTCGCGGGCCTTCGCGTCCGTGGCCTCGCCGGCGCCGAAGAGCCGGTCCAGGGCCAGCGCGCCCGGGCCGGTGAACACGAGCAGGGCGAAGGCCCAGCAGAACATGGCCGCGCTCTCGCCGCCGTTCTGGAGCGGGAAGAGCGACTCCGGCTGGTGGACCTTGAAGTACGCGTACGCCATCGAGCCCGAGGCGAGGAAGGCGGCGCTCCGGGTGCCGAGCCCGGCCAGGACCAGGATGCCGGCGGCGAGCTGGATGACGGCCGCGTACCAGCCCGGCCAGGTGCCGGCGGGTATCGCGGTGCCCCCGAGGAGGCCGAAGAGCGAGGAGGCGCCGTGGCAGGCGAAGAGCAGGCCGACGACGATGCGGAAGAGGCCGAGCGCGTAGGGCTGGGCCTGGTTCAGGCGGGCCGTGAGGCTCGCGGGGGTGGGGCTCGGGCCGGAGCTGGGGGTGGAGCTCGAGGTGGAGCTCGAGGTGGTGCCCGGGGTGCTCTGAGCGGTCATGGGGGAGGGACTCCTTCGGCCTGGCCTCGTCCGTGGGGAACGGGGCGCGGGGGGACGGATACCGATGAGGCCGTAAGGTTAGGCATCCCTCAGTAGTGCTTGCAAGTTCAACATTCGGTCATCGGGGAGCGTGTGGCACGGCTCACTCCCCGACGACCGTCGCTGACATGGGCTCAGCAGTGCTTCGGTCAGCAGCCGTTGAGGACGGACTGGAGGGCGCTCTTCTCGGCGGAGTCGACGCTGAGGTTCCAGTAGTACTTCACCTGCACCCAGGCCCGGACGTAGGTACAGCGGTAGGCCGTCCGCGAGGGCAGCCACGTCGCCGGGTCCTGATCGCCCTTGGCCTGGTTGACGTTGTCGGTGACGGCTATGAGCTGCGGCCGGGTGAGGTCGTTCGCGAAGGCCTGACGCTGGGCGGTGGTCCAGGAGTTCGCGCCCGAGCGCCAGGCCTCGGCGAGCGGGACCATGTGGTCGATGTCGAGGTCGGAGGCGACGGTCCAGGTGGCACCGTCGTACTCGGAGTACCAGCTGCCGCTGATCGCGGCGCAGTTGGAGTCGGTGACGACGTTCACGCCGTCGCGCTTGAGGACCGTCTCGCGCGTGTTGCAGGTCCCGGACTGGGTGATCCAGTGCGGGAAGAGGTCCCGGCTGTAACCCGTGGTGGAACCTTCCGCCTTGACCGTGAGGGCGGCCAGGTAGGTGCGGGCGGTCGCGGCGCTGACCGGGGTGGGCATCGCGGCCTGCGCGGCCGGGGCGGTGGCGAGGAAGCCGGTGACGGTGAGGGCGGCGGAGGTGGCGAGTACGGCGAGTCGACGCGCGTAGATCAGGCCGAGGGGCATGTGGACTCCCTTGAGGCGGGGGGACCTTGACTGCTGCGTCCCCGTGGGGTGCCGGGCGGTGGGCCCGGTCATCGTTGCGGCGCCAGGTTTCGGTGGGGGGTGCGCCAGGTAACAGGGTGGCGACATGGACACGTCACATCAAGGGGTGTGACGTGTCCTGATGGAGTGCCAGATTCCGCCCGCGGTCGGAGAGTCGGGGGGCGCCCGGAAACGCCTCGCGCGCGGCCGGAAGCTCCGGTCGCGCGCGAGGCGGGAGAAGAAGGGGAGGTTATGCCAGGACGGTCAGCGTGATCGTTCCGTCCGCCGCGGGCTCCACCCGCAGTCGCGTGAGGTCGGCGACGTGCACGTCCGGCGCGAAGGCCGCCGCGCGCGGGCCCACGCCCACGACGCGCATGCCGGCTGCGCGGCCCGCCTGGATGCCCGCCTCGGAGTCCTCGAACACCACGCAGTCCGCCGGCTCGAAGCCCAGCGCCGCCGCGCCCTTGAGGAAGCCCTCGGGATCCGGCTTGCTGGCGCCGACCATCTCGGCCGTGACGCGGACCTCCGGCATTCGGAGCGCCGCAGCGCCCATCCGGGCCTGTGTCAGGGCCTCGTCCGCCGAGGTCACCAGGGCGTGCGGGAGGTCCGTGATCGTGTCCATGAAGGCGGGGGCTCCGGGAACGGGCACGACCCCGTCGAGGTCGGCGGTCTCCTCGGCCAGCATGACCCGGTTGTCGGCGTGGTTCTCCGTCATCGGGCGGTCCGGGAGGAGAACGGCCATCGTCGCGAACCCCTGGCGGCCGTGGACGACCTTGAGCACCTCGGCCGCGTCGAGACCCTGGCGGTCCGCCCAGCGGCGCCAGCAGCGCTCGACGACGGCGTCCGAGTTCACGAGGGTGCCGTCCATGTCGAGGAGGAGGGCGCGGGTGGTGAGCGTTGCCGGGGTGGTGGCAGGCATCGGGTCTCCAGAAGGGGTGGCACGGAGAACGAAGCGGTCCCGCCCACCGGTCAGGGAGTGCGGGCGGGGCCACTTTGTTCTTTCACGATACAAAACCCGGGGCCGTCTTGGCCAACCGGTCCGCGCTTCGGGATCCCGCGGCCCGCCGTCCGGCTGCCGTCCGGCTGTCGTAGGGAGGTGTCGTAGGGAGGTGTCGTACGGAGGGTGCCGTACGAAGGGTGGTGTACGAAGGGTGGTGTACGAAGGGTGTCGTACGGGGGGTGTCCTACGGGGGGGTGTCGTACGGAGGTCTAGAGCCAGGTGCTCCGCTCGAGGGCCTCGCGCGTGTTCGGGCCGTACACGCCCTTCGGATCGCCCTGGATGTACATCCAGGACTGGTAGTTCTTCACCGCGCGCCAGACCTCCTGGTCGTACTCCCCGTCCACGTCGCCGTGGTACGCCCCCGCGAGGGTCAGCCGCGCCTGGAGCTCGACGACCTCCTCGCCCGACGAGCCGAGGCTGAGCGTGGCCGACGCCTCCTCGGTCGCCGCGGGCGGCTGCGAGGACGGAGTGGCCGTCGGCTTGGCGGTCGTCGGCGGTGCGGAGGAGGTGGCGGCGGGCGGGGCCGCCGAGGCGCTCGCGGTGGTACGGCTCGGGGAGGGCGTGGGCGACGGCGACGCGGACGTCCGGTGCGGGGTCGGGGAGGAGGAGGTCGGCTCCGGCGTCTCGGAGGACGGGGACGGTGCCTCGGACACGGCGACGTTCAGGGACGCGCTCGTGGTCACGTCGGGCACGGCCGCACGGTCGTCGGTCTCGTCCCCGCCGCCGAGGACGGCCGCCGCCAGGGCCGCGGTGCCCGCCACGGCGACGGCGGCCACCACCGCGACCACGGCGCCGCGCCTGCGGCCCCTCGACCGCTCCCGCTCGTGCGCGGGCGGTACGTCGCCGACGCCGCGCAGCAGCAGCGGCATGGTCTCGGAGGGGTCGCCCACGGGGGCGCCGGGGTGGACGTGCTCGGGGTACGCGTCCGGGCCGGGGCCGGAGGGGTACGTCTCCGGGTCGAAGCCGCCCGGGTACGTCTCCGCGCCGGATCCGCCCGGGTACGTCCCCGCGCCGGGGCCGCCGGGGTACGTCTCCGCGCCGGGGCCGCCGGGGTACGTCTCCGCGCCGGGGCCGCCGGGGTACGTCTCCGCGCCGGATCCGCCGGGGTACGTCTCCGCGCCGGATCCGCCGGGGTACGTCCCCGCGCCGGAACCGCCCGGGTACGTCCCCGCGCCGGGGCCGGAGGGGTAAGCCTCCGACTCGGGGCCGCCCGGGTACGTCCCCGCGCCGGGGCCGGAGGGGTAAGCCTCCGACTCGGGGCCGTCGGCCGGGTGCCCGGCCGGTATAGGTGCCGTGAGGGCGCTCTCCGGGCGGATCGCCGCCAACTGCGCGGTCGGCGGGTCCTGCGTGGAGTACGCGGGTACGTGCGCCGTTGCCGTCCCGTCCGTGGAGTACGCCAGTACGTGCGCCGGCGTTGTCCCGTCCGTGGAGTACGCGGGTACGTGCGCGGTCGGCGGGTCCTCCGTCGAGTACGCCGGTATGTGTGCGGTCGCCGGGCCGTCCGTGGAGTACGCGGGTACGTGCGCGGTCGCCGCCTCCTCCGACGCGTACGCCGGCAGAACCGTGGTCCGCCGCGCGTCCGGACCCGCCATGCCGTCGTCCGCCGCGTCGCCCGCCGCCATGCCGTCGCCCCCCGCGCCGACGCCCCCCGCGCCCGCCCCCGCCTCGTACGGCCCCGCCGGGCCCTCCGAGGCGTCCAGGGTCACGTAAGGCCTGATCCGCAGCGGGTTGAAGTCCTCGGCCGCCGCCATTTCCGCCGCCCGGGCGCAGGCGCAGCCAGGTCTGTGTACACCGCATTCAGGACAGACGTGTCCGGTCATGATGGGTCCCCTCCCCGATACCACTGCGAGCGATTATGCAGGCCGCGTCTGTACGGCGGGCGAACGGCCGTGCCCTTCGGCAGGCCATAACGGGACATTCCGATCAGGATGGAGGGGCCCGCCGCGACACGGAGACGGAGACCCCATGGCTCAGGACACGCACCCGTCCCGGCTCCCCGACGCCGACGCCCCCGTGCCCGGCGAGGGGCAGAGCCATCGCACCGTCCTCGTCGCGATCGGCGCGCTGCTGCTCGGCATGCTCCTCGCCGCGCTCGACCAGACCATCGTCTCCACCGCCCTGCCGACCATCGTCAGCGAGCTCGGCGGCATGGAACACCTCTCCTGGGTGGTCACGGCCTACATGCTCGCGTCGACGGCCGCGACCCCCCTCTGGGGCAAGCTGGGCGACCAGTACGGCCGCAAGAAGCTGTTCCAGGGCGCGATCGTCGTCTTCCTCATCGGCTCCGCCCTCTGCGGCGTCGCCCAGAACATGCCGCAGCTCATCGGCTTCCGCGCGATCCAGGGCCTCGGCGGCGGCGGCCTCATGGTCCTGTCGATGGCGATCGTCGGTGACCTCGTCTCGCCCCGGGAGCGCGGCAAGTACCAGGGCCTCTTCGGCGCCGTCTTCGGCGCCACCAGTGTCCTCGGCCCGCTGCTCGGCGGCCTCTTCACCGAGCACCTCTCCTGGCGCTGGGTGTTCTACATCAACCTGCCGATCGGGATCGTCGCCCTGTTCGTGATCGCGGCCGTGCTGCACATCCCGGTGCGTTCCACCCGGCACACGATCGACTACCTCGGTACGTTCCTCATCGCCTCGGTCGCCACCTGCCTGGTCCTGGTCGCCTCCCTCGGCGGCACGACCTGGGCGTGGGGCTCGGCGCAGATCATCGGACTCGCGGTCCTCGGAGCCGTCCTCCTCGTCTGGTTCGTGTACGTCGAGCGGCGGGCCGCCGAACCGGTGCTGCCGCTCAAGCTGTTCCGGATCCGGACCTTCAGCCTCGTCTCGGTCATCAGCTTCGTCGTCGGCTTCGCCATGTTCGGCGCGATGACGTATCTGCCGACCTTCCTCCAGGTGGTCCAGGGCGTCAGCCCGACCATGTCCGGCGTCCACATGCTGCCGATGGTCCTCGGCATGCTGATCACCTCGACCGCCTCCGGTCAGATCGTGTCGCGCACCGGCCGCTGGAAGGTCTTCCCGATCGCCGGCACCGCCCTCACCGGGCTCGGCCTGCTGCTCCTGCACAAGCTGACGGAGACCAGCTCGACCTGGTCGATGAGCGTCTGCTTCTTCGTCTTCGGCGCCGGACTCGGCCTCGTCATGCAGGTCCTCGTCCTGGTCGTGCAGAACGCCGTCTCCTACGAGGACCTCGGCGTCGCCACCTCGGGAGCCACCTTCTTCCGCTCCATCGGCGCCTCCTTCGGTGTCGCCGTCTTCGGCACGATCTTCACCAACCGGCTCACCGGCAAGCTCGACGACGTGTTCGCGAGCGTCCCCGCCGACGAGCTCCCGCCCGGCATGGGCCCCGAACAGGTCGCCGCCGACCCGCGGGCCATCGGGGAGCTCCCGTCCGACCTGCAGCCCTCCGTCCTGCACGCGTACGCCACGTCCATCACGGACGTCTTCCTGTACGCGGCGCCGGTCGTCCTCGTCGCCTTCGTCATCGCCTGGTTCCTGAAGGAGGACAAGCTGCGCGGCTCGGTGACCGCGCCCGACACCAGCCAGACGCTCGCCTCCAACCCGGTCGAGCGCTCCTCGTACGACGAGTGCGCCCGCGCCCTGTCCGTCCTCGGCTCCCGGGAGGGCCGCAAGGCGATCTACGTGAAGATCACCGCCCGTGCCGGACTCGATCTGCTGCCGGCCGCGAGCTGGCTGCTGCTGCGCATCCGCCGCCACGGGACCGTCGAACCCTCCCTGCTGGCCGACACCACCCCCGTGCCGCTGCGGGTGATCACGGAGGCGTCCCGGCAGGTGGAGGAACGGCGCATGGTGGACCGGGAGGGCGTCCAGCTGACCCTCACCGAGGAGGGCGTACGGGCGGCGACGGTACTGGCCAAGGCCCGGGAGGACTCGCTCGCGGAACTCCTCGGCGACTGGTGGGGGCCCGACCGGCCCACCGACCTCGTCCAGCTGGTGGAGGAGCTGACGGCCGAACTGTGCGGCTCGGACGGGGAGCGGCCGCACACACCGGAACCGCCCGGCGACCACCACCACCCCTGAACCCGGCGGGGCTCAGAGCTCCTTGCCGTACCAGATGTCCATGTACGGCCCGGTGCAGTACGCGGGGATCTCCACGTACCCGTGCCGCGAGTACAGGGCGCGGGCCTCGACCAGGTCGAGGCGCGTGTTGAGGACCATCCGGCGCGCGCCGAGGTCGCGCGCCTCCTCCTCAAGCCTCCGCAGCAGGGCGCCCGCGCCGCCGGCGCCGCGGAAGGCGTGCCGCAGGAACACCCGGGTGAGCTCGGCGCGTTCGGCGTCCAGCATCAGGATCCCGCCGCAGCCGGCCGGCTTCCCCTCGAACCGTGCGACCAGGAACTGCCCGGTCGGCGGGGTCAGCTTCTCGACCCCGTCGTTCGTCAGGCCCTCGTCGATCTCGGCCTCGGTCGCGGGCCGCTTCCAGTAGCGGCTGGCGACGTCGTCGTAGTAGTCGCGTCGGAGGGCGGTCGCGTCCGGGGTGTCGACACGCTCGGCAGAGATGGTCCAGGTCATGCGGGCCATTCTGCGGCCCGCACGACCACGCTCGCGCTCGAATTACTTGGGCGACGCCTGCTGGACGACCTCGAAGGACCACAGGGTGGAGCCGGAAGCGGCGGGCTTCGGCCGGTCGCCACCGCCCTGGTGGGCGTCCTTCATGGAACCGCTCATCCAGTTCTGGAAGTCCTCCTCGCTGCGCCACCGGGTGTACACCAGGTACTGGTCGGTGCCCTCCACGGGGCGCAGCAGCTCGAACCACTCGAAACCGTCGGACCCCTCCACGGCCCCGGCCCGGGAGGCGAACCGCTGCTCAAGCACCTCGCGCTGCTCGGCCGGCACGGTCAGGACGTTGATCTTCACGATGCTCATGAAAGGCAGCATATGACCGGCACCCCTCCTGCCCCGCAGGTGGACGCGGTACGGAATCTGGCCGCGCGCTGGACGGCCGGGCTCGGGGGCGGTGACTTCGTCGTCTCGCCGGTCGGGTTGTGGCTGGCGCTCGGGGCCGTGGCCTCCGGGGCGCGGGGCCGGACCGGTGAGGAACTGAGGGCGCTGCTCGGGGTGGAGGGGGAGGCCGCCGCCGAGGCCGTGACCTCGGTCGGGCGGCGGGTCGCGGCCATGGACGGGGTCGCGGTGGCGACCGGGGTGTGGAGCACGCTGCCGATCCTGGAGGCGTTCCGGCGGGGGTTGCCCGAGGTGCGGTTCGGTCTGTTGCCCCGTGCGGTCTGGTTCGCGCTGCCCGACGAGTTCTTCGGGGCCACGGACGACATGTCCCTGGGCGAACTCCCCGATTTCCAGGAGGAGCTCGACGCCTGGGTGCGGGCGGCCACCGGTGGGCGGATCGCGCGGCTGCCGGTCGAGCTCGACGGCTCCGAGGACCTGGTGCTGGTCAACGCCCTGGCGCTGAAGGCCTCTTGGGCGACCGCCTTCCCGGTGCATGCCACCCGGGACGAGCCCTTCACCGACCGGTTCGGCGACACCCGGCCCGTGCCGACCATGCGGCGGCGGATCCCCGCCGGCCGGGTCTGGTACGTGGACGGGGTCACCGTCGTCGAGCTGCCCTGTGCCGGGGAGCGGGGCGTGCGGGTGCGGTGCGTGCTCGGGGCCGAGGGTGCCGGGCCGGCCGAGGTGCTGCCCGCCGCCTGGGCGGGGCCCGAGGCGCGGCGGCCGCTCGTGGCCGACTCGGCCGATCTCGCCCTGCCGCGCTTCACGCTCCGTACGAGGACCGACGCGGGGGCGCACCTGGCGGCGCTCGGCGTCACCCGTGCCCTGCGTCCCGGCGCCGACTTCTCGGGGATCTCCGCGGCCGACCTGTACATCGCCGAGGTCGCGCAGTCGGCCGTGGTCGAGGTCGCGGAGGAGGGTGTCGAGGCGGCTGCCGTCACCCAGGTGACGATGACCCGCAGTGCGGCGGCGCGCCGGCACGAGGTGACGGAGCGGATCGCCTTCGACCGGCCGTTCGGGGTCGTGGTGCTCGACGGTGACGGTGAGCTGCCGCTCTTCGCCGGCTGGCGGTCCGGCGCGCCCGGCGCCTCCGTTTGACGACGCCCGCCGGTGGGCGTAGTCCGGAGGGAGGGGGATCCGGAGAGGAGTCCCACCATGCTCGGCGAGGAGCTCGGCACGATCACAGGAGAGACGACGGGGATACGGGTGCTGTCCACGGACGGCGGTCACGCCGTCACGGAGACCTCGGTCCAGGCGACGGGCACCCTCCTTGGAGCGGCCGTCAAGGACATGGCGACGTACGAGTCGGTCCTACGGGCCGACGGCACGCTCTTCGGCGAGGGTCAGGGGATCACCATGACCCAGGGCGGCGACACGATCACCTGGCACGGCACCGGCGTCGGCCGCTTCAACGGGTCCGGCGGGGTGGACTGGCGGGGCGCCCTCTTCTACGAGACCGCCGCCGCCGATTTCGTCCGGCTCAACGGGGTCGCCGCCGTGTTCGAGTACGCGGTCGAGGAGAGCGGGAAGGTGACCGGAACGGTCTGGGAGTGGAAGTAGTCCCGCCCGGTCACTCCACCACGCGCGCGAGCAGCAGGCCGTCGTAGCCCTTCGTGCCGACCGTCTGGAGGGCCGTCGCGTCCAGGCGCGGCTCGCGCGCGACCAGGTCGAACATCTCGCGTGTGCCCGTGATGGCGGGGTCGTCGGGGTGCTCGGTGGCGACCTCGCCGTTCCGCACCACGTTGTCGACGATGATCACCGTGCCCGGGCGGGAGAGCTTCAGCGCCCACTCCACGTAGCGGGGGTTGTTGACCTTGTCGGCGTCGATGAAGACGAGGTCGAAGGGGCCCGCGGCCTCGGCCTCCAGCTGCGGCAGGGTGTCCAGGGCCGCGCCCGTCACGACCTCGACGATCTTGTCGAGGCCGGCGCGGGCGATGTTGGCGCGGGCGACGTCCGCGTGGGCCGGCTCGTACTCCAGGGTGATCAGCCGTCCGTCGGTGGGCAGTGCGCGGGCCAGCCAGATCGTGCTGTATCCGCCGAGGGTGCCGATCTCCAGGATGGTCCGCGCGCCCTGCATCAGGGCGAGCAGGTGGAGCAGCTTGCCCTGGTTGGGGGCGACGGCGATCTCCGGCAGGCCGGCCGCCGTGGAGACGGTGAGCGCTGCGGTGAGTGCCTCGTCGGCGGGGGTGATCGTCTCGGCGAAGTACTGGTCGACTGCGGTCCACTGAGGGTTCGTCATGCGGCCGAACGTACACCTGCGTTCCTGTCGGAGCGGCGCCTCGTCACCCGTACGGCGAACAGCGCCGCGAGCAGCAGGCCCCCGCCCACCGTCAGGAGCCAGACCGGGATGCCGCCGCCGACCGTGAGCAGCCGGTCCGTGTACTCGACCCGGCGGTAGGGGGTGTCGGCGACGGTCCGCAGGTGGTGGTCGTCGTCGATCCGTTCGGGGTGGGGGAAGTGCTGTTCCAGGACCGTCAGCTGGACGGGCGCGTCGCCCGTGAGTCCCGCCACGGCGTCCTCGGGGCGCTCGATCCGTCCGGCGAACGTCACCTCGGGGCGGTCGCCGCCGATCGGGGAGCGGGGCTCCATCCGGTGGTCGGCGAGGATGTACAGGCCGAGGGTCTGCGGGGTCCGGGCGAGGCGGGAGAGCCGCATGGGGTAGACGAGTTCGGGGGAGGCGAAGCGGATCCTCAGCGGGGTCAGCTCGCCGTACAGCGTCGCGCCCTGCTCCTGCGGGGCCAGGCGGACCGCGACGTACTCCCACTTCCGCTCGACGTACGGCCGGAGCGCGTCCGTGAGCCGCTCGGGCAGCTCGAAGCCGTTGGTGTGCAGCCAGTCGCCGAGGGCCTCGGGGTCGGTGGCGGTGAGCCGGGCCACGTCGAAGGGGCCGAGCCGTTCGCGGCCGACGACGCCGACGCCGGAGCCCGCGCCGGGCGGGGCGGCGGCGGCTCCGTCGCCGTACGTGGAGTCGAAGGGCCAGTCGCCCTCGCGGGGCCAGAAGTGGAAGCGGTCGCGCTGCTCGGGCTCGGTGAGCCGGTCGAGCGCGTCGAAGAGCGCCGGGTCGCCGAGCGTGACGTCGGCGCGGCCCGGCACCGGCATGATCCAGGCCGCCCGCCGGGCGTTCCCGTGGACGTTGAAGCGCATGACGACGGTCTCGGTGCGGCCGTCCCAGCGGACGGCCGACTCCTCCCGGTCGACGCCGATGCGCTCTGACCTGTCCGGGATCATCGCGCCGCAGCCGCAGGCGTAGGCCGGCGCGACGAGCGAGCCGAGCTGGAGCGCCAGCAGCGCGATGACGACCGTCAGGATGTTTCTCTGTGTCCCCCGCATGTGGGGTCGGACGCGACCGGCCGGATTCCGGTTCCGCCGGGTGCGGGGCTATGCGGTACGGACCCGGAGTTCCTTCACCCCGTTCAGCCAGGCCGCCCGCAGCCGGCGGGGTTCGCCGGCGAGGGTGAGGTCGGGCAGGGCGTCGGCGATCGCGTTGAAGATCAGCTCGATCTCCTTGATCGCGAGGGACTTGCCGAGGCAGAAGTGGGGTCCGCCGCCGCCGAAGCCGAGGTGGGGGTTGGGGTCGCGGGTGATGTCGAAGCGTTCGGGGTCGGTGAAGACCTCGGGGTCGTTGTTGGCGGAGGAGTAGAAGAGGCCGACGCGGTCGCCCTTGCGGATCTTCTGCCCGCCGATTTCGGTGTCCTGGGTCGCGGTCCGCTGGAAGGAGACGACGGGGGTCGCCCAGCGCACGATCTCCTCGGCGGCGGTCGCGGGCCGCTCCCGCTTGAAGAGTTCCCACTGGTCGGGGTGGGTGAGGAAGGCGTGCATGCCGTGGCTGATGGCGTTGCGGGTGGTCTCGTTCCCGGCGACGGCGAGCAGCAGGACGAAGAAGCCGAACTCGTCGGAGGAGAGGTTGCCCTGGCCCTCGGCGGCGACGAGCTGGGACACGATGTCCTTGGCGGGGCACTCCTTGCGGGCGGCGGCCATGTTCATCGAGTAGCCGATGAGTTCCATGGCGGCTTCGGCGCCGATCTCCTCGGTGATGGCGTACTCGGGGTCGTCGTACGCGACCATCTTGTTCGACCAGTCGAAGATCCGGGAGCGGTCCTCCTGGGGGACGCCGATGAGTTCGGCGATGGCCTGGAGGGGGAGTTCGACGGCGACGCGGGTGACGAAGTCGAAGGTGCCGTCGCTGTCGGTGGCGCGCTTCGCCTCCTGGACGATGGCGTGCGCGCGCTCGCGCAGGGCGGTCTCCAGGTTCCGGATCGCGCGCGGGGTGAAGCCGCGCTGGACGATCTGGCGGACCCGGGTGTGCTCGGGCGGGTCCATGTTGAGCATGATCAGCTTCTGGACCTCGATCTGGTCCCGGGTGATGTGCTCGTTGAAGCGGATGACGGCGGTGTTCTCGTTCGAGGAGAACAGTTCGGGGTGGGTGGAGACGTACTTGACGTCGGAGTGGCGCGTGACCGCCCAGTACCCGCCGTCCGCGAAGCCGGTGACGCCGGCCGGCTGGGGGCACCACCACACGGGCGCGGTCTGCCGCAGCCGGGCGAACTCCGGGAAGGGGACGCGGTCGCGGAGCAGATCGGGGTCGGTGGCGTCGAACCCCTCGGGGAGCCCCTCCGGGAGCCCTTCGGGGAGCTGTCCTCCGGGGAGATGCGGGCAGGCCATCGGCAACACTCTCCATATCTGATGGACCATCAGAAGTTGCCGGGAAAGTTAGTAACGAGTTCTACAAGTAGCAAGGGGCGGAGCGGGAACTGTTGCGTCCCGGACCCTTGCGTACCGGCGGTAGCAGTCATAAGACTGCACTCAGAACTAGAACGCGTACTAGTTCCCCCGTGACGCCGACCGACCGGGGTGCCGGGACACCCCGTCCGGTCGAGGAGAGGACGAGCTCATGGCCGCGGAACCCGTCATCGTCGAAGCCGTACGCACCCCCATCGGCAAGCGCGGAGGCGCGCTCGCCAACCTCCACCCCGCCTACCTCCTGGGCGAGACCTACCGCGAACTCCTCGGTCGCACCGGCATCCACGCCGACTGCGTCGAACAGATCGTCGGCGGTACGGTCACCCACGCCGGCGAGCAGTCCATGAACCCGGCGCGCACCGCCTGGCTCACCATGGGCCTCCCCTACGAGACGGCCGCCACCACCGTCGACTGTCAGTGCGGCTCCTCGCAGCAGGCCAGCCACATGGTCGCCAACATGGTCGCGGCCGGTGTCATCGACATCGGGATCTCCTGCGGCGTCGAGGCCATGTCCCGCGTCCCGCTCGGCTCCGGCTCCAAACACGGCCCGGGCAAGCCCTTCCCCGACGAGTGGAACGTCGACCTGCCCAACCAGTTCGAGGCCGCCGAGCGCATCGCCCGCCGCCGCGGACTCACCCGCGAGCGCGTCGACTCCCTCGGCCTGCTCTCCCAGGAACGGGCCGCGATCGCCTGGTCCGAGGAGCGCTTCAAGCGCGAGACCTTCGCCGTCCAGGTCCCCACCACCGAGGCCGAACAGGCCGCCGGGCAGGGCATGTGGCGGCTCGTCGACCGCGACGAGGGCCTGCGCGACACGACCATGGAGGGCCTGGCCCGCCTCAAGCCCGTCATGCCCACCGCGATCCACACCGCCGGGAACTCCTCGCAGATCTCCGACGGTGCCTCCGCCATCATGTGGGCCTCCAAGCGCATGGCCCGCGCCCTCAAGCTCCGCCCGCGCGCCCGGATCGTCGCCCAGGCCCTGGTCGGCGCCGATCCGCACTTCCACCTCGACGGGCCGATCGACGCGACGCGGGCGGTGCTCGGGAAGGCCGGGATGTCGCTCAAGGACATCGATCTCGTCGAGATCAACGAGGCCTTCGCGTCCGTGGTGCTGAGCTGGGCGCAGGTCTTCGACCAGGACCTGGAGAAGGTCAACGTCAACGGCGGCGCCATCGCCCTCGGCCACCCCGTCGGCGCCACCGGGGCCCGGCTCATCGCCACCGCCCTGCACGAACTGGAACGCACCGACAAGGAGTTCGCGCTCGTCACCATGTGCGCGGGCGGAGCGCTCGCGACCGGGACGATCATCCAGCGGCTCTGACCGCCTGCTCCACGAGGGTGGAGAGGTACGCGGCGGCCGAGGGCTCCTGCGCCAGAGCCGCCGCCTGGCCGGCCCAGAGGTTCACGTACTCGGGCCGGCCCTGCTCCGCCGCCGCCCGCCGCACCGGACCCATCAGCGCGTTCTGCACGGGATACGGCGGTACGTGATCCTCGTGGACCTCCATGTCCCGGACGAAGCCGTTCGGGATGCCGCGCGCCGTGCGCCCCGAGAAGAGGCGGGTGAGCACGGTCGTCCGGGCCTCCGGCGTGCCGAGGATCCGCCGGTGCGCCTCGCTCGCCCCCGACTCGCGCGTGGCCAGGAAACCGGTGCCGACCTGGACGGCGTCCGCGCCGAGCGCGAGCGCGGCGGCGACCCCGCGCCCGTCGGCGATCCCGCCCGCCGCGACCACCGGGACCCTCACCGCGTCCGCCACCTGCGGGATCAGGGAGAAGGTGCCCACCAGGGACTCCCGTACCGGCCGCAGGAAGGCGCCCCGATGGCCGCCCGCGTCACTGCCGGAGGCCACGACCGCGTCCACCCCGGCCGCCTCCAGGGCCACCGCCTCCTCCACCGTCGTCGCCGTGCCCACCACGACGATCCCGTGCCGCCGGGCCTCCGCGACCAGGCGGCGCGGCGGCAGACCCATGACCAGGCTGATCACCGGCGGGGCGGCCGCGATCAGGGCGTCCAGCTGGGCGTCGAAGTCGGGCCACGCCAGGACGTCCTCGGCGCTCGGGGGACGTACCCCCAGCTCCTCGTAGTACGGGCGGAGCCGCGCGATGTGCTCGGCGAGCGCGGACTCGGGGAGGCCGGCCCGCTCGCCCTCCTGCGGCACCCAGAGGTTGACGGCGAAGGGGCGGGCGGTCGCGGCGCGGAGCTTGGCCACGAGCGCGGTGATCTCCTCCGGGGTGTGGATGTGCGCCCCGTACGAGCCGAGGCCGCCGCCCTCGGAGACGGCCGCGGCCAGCTCGACGGAGGAGAGGCCTCCGCCGAAGGGGCCCTGGACGACGGGGAGCGGGATCCCGACGAGGTCGCCGAAGCGGCCGGGCGGGAGGGTGCGGGCGGGGTGCGCTGACATGGGCAGCCTCCGGTGTGGCGGTGGGACCGTCTGATGGGTCCGCCGATGCCGGAAACACTAGATGACCGGTCTACTAAAATGCCAGGCCGTCCGCCGGGCCGTCCGTCAGGCCGTCCGCCGGGCCGTCCGTCAGGCCGTCCGCAGGGTCGTCCGCCGGGCCGTCTGCCGGGTCGTCCGTCAGGCCGTCCGCCAGGCCGTCCGCCGGGTCTCCGCCGGGCCGTCGGCCGGGCCGTCGGCCGGGCCGTCCGCCGGGTCGGAAAACGCCGCAGGCCCCGCCCCTCCGTGAGGAGGGCGGGGCCTTGCGGATGCGCGGTGCGGCAGGTGTTTCTTAGTACCAGCCGTTGGCCTGCCAGAACGCCCAGGCGGCGTTCGGGGAGCCGTAGCGCTCGTTCATGTACTTGAGACCCCACTTGATCTGCGTGGCGGGGTTCGTCTTCCAGTCGGAACCGGCCGAGGCCATCTTGGAGCCCGGGAGAGCCTGGACCAGGCCGTAGGCGCCCGAGGACGAGTTGGTGGCGGTGTGGTTCCAGCCGGACTCGTGCTCGACGATCTTGCTGAAGGACGCGAACTGCGCCGGCGGGACGATCTGGCGGGCGATCTCCTGCTCCGAGGCGGCCGAGGCCGAACCCGTCGTGCCCAGCACCGCGGCCGAGGTGCCGACGAGCACAGCGGCGGAAACAGCGAAGGTCTTCTTGCGGGCGTTGACACGAGTGGCGATCGAGCGGAACAAAGCGTCATACCTAACGTCGGGAACAAGGGTCGCGCCGGGCGTTTTCGGCATGCCGGAACCAGAGCCCGGGAGACCCGGGAACTGGGGGGAACCGGCCTGCCGTGGCGCTTTCGGACGAGCTGTCCTGAGCACCGGCTGCCTGGCGACGTCCACCAGAGAAGCAGGGCTGGAAGGGCGGGGCAAGGACCCCCAGTACGAGGGAGGTTCGGACCCGGGGGGCCTTCGGGGGTGGGGTGGTGTGCGGTGTTTCCGCAGGTCGTGCGGGGGTGTGAGGCGATTTGGGCCGGTCTGGCGGTCTACTATTTCGCCTCGTACGTGACGTACGTCCTGTGGGGCGCCTCACCCGGGGAGGCCCCTTCCGGGGCCTCGAATGTGACCTGGGCCTCGAAGTTCGCCCGCCGCGTGGCCCGCCGCAGCGCCCTCAGGAGGGTGCCGCCGACGGTGAGCGTCAGGACGACGGTCAGAACGGCACGGCCGAGGTCCCAGCCGAGAGACGTGGCGAGGACGTACGCGAGGAAACGGACCAGGTTCTCGTGCACCGGATCCCCGGGCACGAAGGAGATGGCCTGGCCGATGCCGCCGACCGTCACCCAGCCGTAGAGATTGGTGACCGTGCCGTACGCGAACGCCGCCACGCATCCGTACGCGGACAGCATCAGCAGCTCGGCCCGCCCCCTCAGCCGGTCCGGGCCCGGCAGCAGCCCCGCGCCCATCGCGAACCAGCCCATCGCCAGCATCTGCGTCGGCATCCACGGACCCACACCGCCCGTGAGCAGCGCCGACGCGAACATCGTCACCGCGCCCAGGACGAAGCCGAAGCCCGGGCCGAGGACCCGGCCGCTCAGCACCATCAGGAAGAACATCGGCTCCAGACCGGCCGTCCCCGCCCCCAGCGGGCGCAGCGCCGCGCCCACCGCGGCGAGCACGCCCAGCATCGCCACCGCCTTCGCGTCCATCCCGCAGTCCGCGATCGTCGCCACGACGACCGCGATGAGGAGGGGGAGGAGCAGGGCGAAGAGCCAGGGGGCGTCGGCCGCGTGGTTCGTGACCGCCGCCGCCCTGTCGGCGAAGAGCGGCCAGCCGATCCCGACCAGACCGACGAGGGAGACAAGGAGGAGTGCGGCCACCGAGCGCGGGCCGAGGCGGAGGGGGCGTGCCGTCTTCACAGCGCCGCCTCCACCTGTTCGACCGTGAGCCACGGCCGCGGCGCGAGGATCTTCGCCACCTGCGGCGAGAACGCCGGCGAGGACACGACCACCTCGGCCGTCGGGCCGTCCGCGACGACCTCGCCGTCCGCGATGATCACCACCCGGTGCGCCAGCTCGGCCGCGAGCTCCACGTCGTGCGTCGCAAGCACGATCGCGTGGCCGTCCGCCGCGAGGGTCCGCAGACGGGCGACCAGGCGGGCCTTCGCCGCGTAGTCCAGGCCGCGGGTCGGCTCGTCGAGCAGGAGCAGCGGGGGGCGGCCGGTCAGGACCACGGCCAGCGCGAGCGCGAGCCGCTGGCCCTCGGACAGGTCCCGGGGATGCGTGTCGTCCCCGACCCCCGGGAGCAGCTCCTCCACCAGGGCCCGGCAGGTCCCGGGCTCCGCGCCCGCGTCCGCGTCCGCCGCCGTGCACTCGGCGGCGACCGTGTCCGCGTACAGGAGGTCCCTGGGCTCCTGCGGAACCAGGCCGACCTGGCGGATCAGCTCGCGGGGCGCGGTGCCGTGCGGGGCGCGGCCGGCGACGCGGACGGTGCCGGTGGTCGGTTCGATCATGCCGACGAGGGTGGAGAGCAGGGTGGACTTGCCGGCGCCGTTGCGGCCCATGAGGGCGACGGTCTCGCCGGGGTCGACCTGGAGGTCGATGCGGCGGAGCGCCTCGACGCGGCCGCGGCGGACGGCGAGGTTCGTGACGGTGAGGAGGGGAGCGGTGGGTGCGGGTGCGGGTGCGCTGCGGCGCCGTCGGAAGAGGGAGAAGCCCTCACCCCGCCCCTTCCCGGAACCGGGGTTCTGCCCCGGCCCCCGAGGCACCGGAGCGGCCCCGGGCCCGGATTCGGGGGCTCCGCCCCCGGACCCCCGCGCCTCAAGGGCCGGCGGGGCTGAGTTCTTCAGCCGCTCCTTCAAGCCCCCCGCCCGCCTCCGCGCATCCCGCACCGTCAGCGGCAGCGGGTCCCAGCCCGCCAGGCGGCCCAGGCTCACCACGGGCGGATGCACCGGCGACACCGCCATGATCTCGGCCGGCGCGCCCATCACGGCCTCCGGCAGCAGAAGCACCTGGTCCGCGTACTGGACCACCCGTTCCAGGCGGTGTTCCGCCAGGAGGACCGTCGTGCCCAGGTCGTGGACCAGGCGCTGGAGGACCGCCAGGACCTCCTCCGCCGCCGACGGGTCCAGCGCGGAGGTCGGTTCGTCGAGGACGAGGACCTTGGGGTGCGGGGTCAGGACCGAGCCGATCGCGACCCGCTGGCGCTGGCCGCCGGAGAGCGTCGCGATCGGGCGGTCGCGGAGTTCGGCGAGGCCCAGGAGGTCCAGGGTCTCCTCCACCCGGCGGCGCATCACGCCCGGCGCCAGGCCGAGGGACTCCATGCCGTACGCGAGCTCGTCCTCGACCGTGTCGGTGACGAAGTGCGCGGACGGATCCTGGCCCACCGTCCCCACCAGGTCCGCCAGCTCCCGCGGCGGATGGGTGCGGGTGTCGCGGCCGTCGACCGTCACCCGCCCGGTCAGGGTGCCGCCCGTGAAGTGGGGGACGAGGCCCGAGACCGCGCCCAGGAGGGTCGACTTGCCGACCCCCGAAGGGCCGACGAGGAGCACCAGCTCGCCCTCGGGGACCGTGAGGTTCACGTTCCGCAGGGTCGGCTCGGCGTCCTCCTCGTAGCGCACCGAGACGTTCTCGAAGCGGATCACGTGTTCTTCTCCTTCGGCGAAGGGGCCGGCGCCACGAACGCCGGCAGCAGGCCGACGAGGACCGACATCGCCGGCCACACCGGCAGCTCCGGCGCCTCCAGGGGGACCACCCCGGGGTGCAGCGCCTCGGGGGCGTACGCGTTCGCCCAGATCATCAGGACCGCCACCGCGACCCCCGAGCCCGCGACCAGCCATGCCCGCGCCCCCCAGCGGTCGGGGCGGTAGCGGGTACGGACCGTTCTGCGGCCGCCGAGCCGGAGCCCGGCCATCGCGGCGAGCAGCCCCGCGCCGAGCAGCGGAAGCCCGTACCCCGCGCCCTCCGCCGCCAGCAGCCCGTACGAGCCGGCGCACACCCCGAGGAGCCCGCCCAGGGTCAGGACGTTCGTCGTGCGCCGTACGGAGGCGGGGACCCGGGCCGTCCGGCCGTAGCCCCGCGCGTCCATCGACGCCGCCACCGCGATCGACCGTTCCAGCGCTCCCTCCAGGACCGGCAGGCCGATCTGGAGCACCGCGCGCACCCCGCCCGTGGGCCGGCCCCGCAGCCGGCGGGCCGTCCGCAGCCGGACCACGTCGGCGACCATGTTCGGCGCGAAGGTCATCGCCACGACGACGGCGACCCCGGCCTCGTACAGCGCCCCGGGCAGCGACTTCAGCAGCCGCGCCGGGTTGGCGAGCGCGTTCGCCGCGCCCACGCAGATCAGCAGGGTCGCCAGCTTCGCCCCGTCGTACAGCGCGAACACCAGCTGCTCGGCCGTCACCCGGCCCCCGATCCGTACCCCCTGCGCCCAGTCCGGCAGCGGCACCTCGGGGAGGGTGAACAGCTCGTGCTCACCGGGGATGGGGGAGCCGAGGAGGAGGGAGAACACCACGCGCAGGGCCACGACGAACAGGCCCAGCTTCACGAACGCGCCGTACGAGCGGGCCCAGGGCGCGTCCGTGCGCCGCGCGGCCACCACGTAACCCGCCACCCCGACCAGGAGTCCGAGCAGCAGGGGGTTCGTGGTCCGGGACGCGGCGACGGCCAGGCCGAGCGCCCACAGCCACCACGCGCCCGCGTGCAGGGCGTTGGCCCGGCTCGCCTCGGGGGCCGTGATCACCCGGAGCCCACGGGCCGCACTCGCCGTACTCATCCGCGCCGGCGGGCCTTCCAGATCGCCGCCCCGCCCAGGGCCAGGACCGCGGCCCCGCCCGCGAGCACGCCGAAGGACGGGCCGCCGCCGGATCCCCGCGGAGCGGCGGCCGGAGCGGCCGTCGGGGCGGCCGACGCCGTCGGCTTCTCCTCGACCTGCTCGCCGCAGCCCTTCGCCGGGTACCCCGCGATCCCGCACAGCATCGCCGCGCTGTCGTACCGCAGTGGCTTCGCCACCGCCGCGAGCGCCTCCGCGCCCGTCGCCTCCTCGCGGACCTCCGCGCAGCCGACCTTGATCAGCTTCTCCGGTGGGGTCTCCCCGGGCGGCGCGTCCACCGGGCCGCCGAAGTCGACGACGACCGCGATCCGCTTCGTACCGTCCTTCTTCTCCACGCCCCCGCAGATCCCCGCGAAGTCGGGGGCGACGGAGGGTTGGGAGGTGTCGTCCGTGCCGTTGCTGATCGCGAAGCGGAAGCCGAGGGAGTCGCCGTCGGCGGGCCTGGCGGTCGCCGGGCCCTGCGTGGCGTACGCCCAGGGCTTTCCGCCGGCGCTCTCCCAGAACGACCAGTAGCGGTAGCCGGCCGCCTGCGCCGGAGCCGCCGCGACCCCGGCGAGGGTCAGCAGCGCCCCGGCCGTGGCGCCCACGGCCTTCGTCCGCGTCCGGCTCACTTCTTGCGGCCGCTCACGAGGAAGCCGATGCCGACGCCGACGACCGTGCCGATGCCGATGATCCACCAGACGTCGAAGCCGGAGCCCTCGTCGTCGCTGGTGGAGGAGGCCGAGGTGTCCGGGGTCTTGGGCGCCGGGCCGGTGGCGTTGAGCTGCTCGACCAGGTCCGCCGTGCCGAACTGGCGCGGGTCGGTGTCGGTCGCGCGGGCGGCAAGGATCAGCTGCGCGTACGCGGCCGGGCCGCCCTCCTTCGCCCAGGCGGCCGAGTTCTTCTCCAGCCACGCCAGCGCCGGCCGGGCCTCCTTCGTGGCGCCGGCGGCGGCGAGCGCGACGACGGCGTCGGCGGTGTTGCCGACGTCGGGCTGCTCGGTGGTGTCGGTGGCGCCCGGCATCGGAGGCAGGGTCAGGTGGCCGGTCTTCGCGAGGGACTTCGCCAGGTAGGAGGCGCCGTTCAGGGCGGCCCGCTCGGCGGTCGGCTTCGACAGGTCGTTGCAGGCCGGGGGCTGCTCGGGCGAGGCCTTCGTGGCGACGATGCTCTTGCCGAGCCCGGCGAGGGTGGCCGCCGCGGTGGCGTCGGCGTTGGCGAGGAGCTTGCCGGTCTTGTCCGGCTGGTACGCGAACGCCCCGGCGCCGTCCTCGGCCGAGCAGGGCAGGGCGAAGGTGAGGAGCGCGTCGTAGGGGGTGTGGCCCTCGGCGGAGGTGAACGAGACGGGCTTCACGCCTGTCGCGGCGAGCGCGCCGGTGACGACCGAGGTGGAGTTGGCGTCGCTCGCGCCGCCCACGCCGTAGCCCCAGCCGCCGTCCTTGTTCTGCACGGTCCGCAGCCAGTCGGAACCGGCCTTGACGGCCTTGTCGATCGCGCTCGGGGCGGCGGACTGCCCGCGCACGGCGCGGAGCGCCTGGACGGCGACGGCGGTGGCGTTGGTGTCCCGCATCGTCTTCGCGTCGCAGGGCTTCGACACGTCCGCGCGGTACGAGGCGAACGAACCGTCGTCGCACTGCTGGCCGAGCAGCCAGTTCACCGCCTGGTCGGCGGGCTGGTAGCCGGCGCCGCGCTGGGCGAGGAAAGCGAGCGACTGCCGCCAGACACCGTCGTACGTCGGGTCCTTCGTGCCGTACAGGCCGGGCGGGAGGGTGCCGGTCGAGGGGGTCGGGGACGGCGCGGCGGCGGCCGGGAAGGCTGCTGCGGTGCCGAGCACGGCTGCGGCGGCGGCGAGCGCGGCGGCGCCGCGGCGGACGGTGTTCATGGGGCCCTCTCCTGCGGCCGGGCACCGGCACGCCTCGGGGGCACCAGGCTCGGCTCCGTATTCCTCGACGGTGCCGGCGGTCACGTCCCGGGCGGGGCATTCCGACTCGCCGCTCCCGGAAGGGGGCGGATCACGGCTGCGGGGTCAGTGCCGGGTTCTCACCGGCTTCCCCCCGTACGGGCATGATGACGACCCGCTCACTCTACCGGCCCGTACGCCCGCCGCTCCGGGGGTGCGAGGCGCCTCACACCGGTCCGCTGCCGGGGAGCGGACCGCTGTGCCATGCTGGCGCCCGCGCGTGGACACGACGGCGTCTTCATGGGGGTGCGCATGCGGCCGTTGACCGAGACCGACCCTCGACGGGTCGGTTCCTACCGGCTCCTGTACCGGCTGGGCGAGGGCGGCATGGGCCGCGTCTACCTGGGCCGTTCGCGGGGCGGCCGGACGGTCGCGCTCAAGGTGGTGCACGGCGCGCTCGCCGGCGACCCGGGCTTCCGTACGCGCTTCGCCCGCGAGGTACGGGCCGCCCAGTCGTTACGCGGCGCCGGCACGGTCCCGGTCCTCGACGCCGACCCGGACGCGGAGGTGCCCTGGCTGGCCACCGCGTACGTGCCGGGTCCCGCGCTCTCCGAAGCGGTCCTCGCCCATGGGCCGCTCCCCGAACCGGCCCTCTGGCGGCTGCTGTCCGGCCTCGCGCACGCCCTCGACGGCGTGCACCGGGCGGGGCTCGTGCACCGGGACGTCAAACCGTCCAACGTGCTGCTCTCGCCGTCCGGGCCCCTGCTCATCGACTTCGGCATCGCCCGCTCCGCCGACGAGACGGCCCTGACGGGGACGGGACTGGTCGTCGGCTCGCCCGGTTTCATGTCGCCGGAGCAGGCGGAGGGCCGGACGGTCGGGCCCGCGGCGGACCTCTTCTCGCTCGGCGCGGTCCTCGCGTTCGCGGCGACCGGGCGCGGGCCGTTCGGGGGCGGTTCGGTGGCGGAGCTGCTGTACCGGCTCGTCCACCACGAGCCGGACCTCGCCGGGGTCGAGGGGCCGTTCGCGGAGCTCGTACGGCGCTGCCTGGCCAAGCGGCCGGACGACCGGCCGGCGGTGGCCGAGCTCGCCGCGACGGCGGACGCCCACAGGGAGGACTCGGGGAGCTGGCTGCCGGCGCCGGTGGTCGCGGCCATCGCGCAGAAGGCCGAGGAGCTGCTCAACGCGGAGGCGGAGTTCGAGCCGGAGCCGGAGCCGGAGCCGGGGCGGAGGCGGGAGCCGAGGCCGGAGCCGGGGCTGGGGCCGGAGCGGGGGCAGGAGCCGAGGGCCGAGCCGGGGCCGAGGCCGGAGCCCGAGCCCGAGCCGGGTGCGGAACCCGGGCCCGAGCCCCGGTCCGCTCGCGCTGGGGCCGGTACCGCCGGTACGGGTACGCCCACCGCCGCCACCACCGTCCTCCCGCAGCCGGCCCCACCCCCCAGGACGGCCGTTCTGCCTTCGCGTGCGCCGGTCCGCGGCCCGGCCGCCGTGCCGCGGGCCCGGGCCTCCTCGACGGGGGTGCCGTCCGCGCGGGAACGTGCCGTGCGGGCGCTGACCACGGGCCTGGGGAGGCCGGTCCTCGGGCTGTTCTACCTGGTGCCGATGGTCGCCTTCCTCGTCGGCGGGGTCGACCTCCTGAGCCGCGCGGTGGACCACCCCTCGCTCTCCGACCAGGCGCAGGGCCCCTATCAGTGGGCGATGAACGACTGGTGGCGCGTCCCCGCGACGCTGCTGCTGATCGCCGCCATGGTCGGGCTCCAGGGCTACCGGGGGCGGCTGCTCACGGTCCGGCCCGGCCGGGTCCGGCTGTGGTCGGCCGGGATCGCCCTCTACTGGATCGCGCTGATCGCCGTACTGACCCTGCACCTCCTCTGGTTCCTGTTCGTCCACAACGGCTTCGACTACTACGAACACGGCGGGCAGCACTGGCTGTGGTGGGTGGCGGGCCCGGTGATGGTGCTCGGCGGCGGCATCTCCCCGCTGGTCCTGGTCATGTCCCTCATCCGCCTGTTCAAGGCCTGAGGAGGGTCCTCGGGGTCCTCACACCGCGATGTACGTGACCGGGTCCGTGCCCGCCACGGGCTCCGCGCGGCCGAGCTTCACCAGGCGGCGGAGGTGGGCCTCGGCCTCGCTGACGGCGATGTTGCGGGAGCCGTAGGGGATCTGCTCCCAGGGGCGGTTCCACTCCATGCGCTCGGCGAGCTGCCACGGGGTGAGCGGGGTCGCGAGGAGGCCGAGGAGGCCGGTGAGGCGCTCCTCGTGGTGGTCGAGGAGTTCACGGACCCGGCCGGCGGCGTCGGTGAAGGCGTACTGGTGGGCGGGGAGGACCTCGGCGACGCCGAGGCGGCCGATCCGTTCGAGGGAGTCGAGGTAGTCGCCGAGGGGGTCGGTCATGGTGAGCTCGTCGGGGTCCTCGTACAGGCCGATGTGCGGGGAGATCCCGGGCAGCAGGTGGTCGCCGGAGAAGAGCCGGCCGTGGCCGGGCAGCCGGGAGGGGTGCTCCTCCTCCAGGTGGAGGCAGACGTGCCCGGGCGTGTGGCCGGGTGTCCAGATCGCGCGGAGGCGGCGTCCGGCCAGGTCGAGGAGTTCGCCGGGGACGATCTCGCGGTCGGGGAGGGCCGAGCGGAGACCGGGCAGGGTCCGCATCCGGCCGGCCGCGCGGGCGGCGCGCAGCGGGGCGATGTGGTCCTCGGGGGCGCCGACGGTGGCGAGCTTGCGGGCGAGGTAGTCGAACCAGGTGCCGGGTTCGGCCTCGCGGGTGCGGCGGACGACGGCCGTGTCGGCGGCGTGCATGGCGATCCAGGCCCCGGACTCCTCGCGGACCCGGCCGGAGAGGCCGTGGTGGTCGGGGTGGTGGTGGGTGATGACGACGCCGTGGATCTCCCGGACGGACAGTCCCAACGCGTCGAGGCCGCCGACGAGTTCGTCCCAGGAGGCCGGGTCGTCCCAGCCGGTGTCGACGAGGACGGGGCCGCGGTCGGTGTCGAGGACGTGGACCAGGGTGTGGCCCAGCGGATTGTCCGGGATGGGCACCCGCAGGGACCAGACGCCTCCGCCGTGCTCGGTCACCTGGGTCATGAGCGCCTCATCTCTGCGTACCGGTACGACCATTGCCCACCATAACTAGAACTGGTATCAGTTCTGAAGCACCGTCAGGAAACATCGTCGCGGAACACCGGCAGGCACTTTCATCCCCTCGGGAGGCAGCGGTCATGACCGAGCTTGTGGAGCACGGAAAGCTGTTCATCGGCGGGGAGTTGACCGACCCGCTCTCCGACGGGGTCATCGAGGTGATCTCCCCGCACACCGAGCAGGTCATCGGCCGTGTCCCGCACGCCTCCGAGGCGGATGTCGACCGGGCCGTGGCCACCGCCCGCCGCGCCTTCGACGAAGGGCCCTGGCCCAGGATGACGGTGGAGGAGCGGATCGCCGTCGTCACCCGCATCAAGGACGCGATCGCCGTCCGGTACGAGGAGATCGGCCGCTGCATCAGCGCGCAGAACGGCTCCCCGTACTCCTGGTCCGTCCTCGCCCAGGCGCTCGGCGCGATGATGGTCTGGGACGCGGCGATCACCGTCGCCCGGGACTTCCCGTACGAGGAGCGGCGCGGCGGTGTCCTCGGACCGCTGCTCGTGCGGCGCGAGCCGGTCGGGGTCGTCGCGGCCGTCGTCCCGTGGAACGTGCCGCAGTTCACCGCCGCCGCCAAGCTGGGGCCCGCGCTGCTCGCCGGCTGCACGGTGGTCCTCAAGCCCTCGCCGGAGTCGCCCCTCGACTCGTACATCCTCGGCGAGATCGCCGCCGAGGCCGGTCTCCCTGAGGGGGTCCTGTCGATCCTCCCCGCCGACCGCGAGGTCAGCGAGTACCTCGTCGGCCACCCCGGCGTCGACAAGGTCTCCTTCACCGGCTCGGTCGCCGCCGGCAAGCGGGTCATGGAGGTCGCCTCCCGCAACCTCACCCGCGTCACCCTCGAACTGGGCGGCAAGTCCGCCGCCGTGATCCTGCCGGACGCGGACCTGGAGACCGCCGTCGCCGGGATCGTCCCGGCCGCCTGGATGAACAACGGGCAGGCGTGCGTGGCCCAGACCCGCATCCTCGCGCCCCGCGCGCGGTACGAGGAGATCGCCGAGGCCTTCGCCGCCGCGGCCGGCGCGCTCGTGGTCGGCGACCCGCTCGACCCGGCCACCCAGGTCGGCCCGCTCGTCGCCCGGCGCCAGCAGCAGCGCTCCCTCGACTACATCGGGATCGGCCAGGCGGAGGGCGCCAAGCTGCTCACCGGCGGCGGCCGCCCGGACGGCCTCGACCGGGGCTGGTACGTCGAGCCGACCCTCTTCGGCGACGTCGACAACTCCATGCGGATCGCCCGCGAGGAGATCTTCGGCCCGGTCATCTGTCTCCTGCCGTACGGGGACGAGGGCGAGGCGCGGCGGATCGCGAACGACTCCGACTTCGGGCTCAGCGGCAGCGTCTGGACCGGCGACGTGGAACACGGCATCGACTTCGCCCGCCAGGTCCGCACCGGCACCTTCAACGTCAACACCTTCAGCCTCGACATGCTCGGCCCGTTCGGCGGCTACAAGAACTCGGGTCTGGGGCGGGAGTTCGGCCCCGAGGGCTTCGGCGAGTACCTGGAGCACAAGATGATCCACCTCCCCGGCGGCTACGAGGGCGGGGCGTGATGGGGGACCGCTGGCGCGTCGAGGTCGACCGGGGCGTCTGCATCGGCTCCGGCATGTGCGTCAACCACGCCCCGGGCGGTTTCCGCCTCGACACGGCCCGTCAGTCCCACCCGGTGGAGCCGGAGACGGACGCGGGCGAACGCCTCCTCGCGGCGGCGGAGGGCTGCCCGGTGGAGGCGATCCTGATCACCCTGGCGGACGGAGGAGAGCCGGTGTTCCCACCGGAGGAGTAGCGGCGCCGGGACGGAGCTGTCGTTCCCACGTGCAAAACTGGGTCCCTTGGTCACGGGGGCAAGGGGCCTTCGTGCGCACGGAATTGGGAGTGTTGTGCGCAAGGTGAGCGTGGTGGCCGCGGCCGCCGGTGTGGTGCTGCTCGTCGCGGGCTGCGGCAGCGAGGGCGGTACGGACAAGGGCGGTTCGTCCTCGGCCGGTTCGGCCACGACGGGCGGTTCCGGTGCGGGCGGTTCGAGCGACGAGAAGCTGGACGCGGCCGCCGTCACCAAGGAGTTGACGGACGCGGCGACCGGTGCCGGCTTCACCCAGGACTCCTCGGGCGAGGCCGTGCCGGCCGAGGCCAAGGAGTGCATGGTCAGTTGGACGGCAGACGCCGCGAAGGCCGCGGACCCGGCGAAGTCCTACGCCGGCACGGTCGCGACCCTGACCGGGGGCGGCTGGAGCGAGGAGCGCAGCTCCGCGGTGGGCGGCTCGGTGATCAAGTCGCTGAAGAAGAGCAGCTGGAAGCTCCAGGCCAGCAACCACGCGGCGGGCCCGCTGAAGCTGGTGATGTTCGTGGCCGTCGACAGCGGCGCGGAGTGCGAGGCGGTCCTCGCGGCGAGCAACGCCAAGACGCAGGGCTCCTGACCCCGCACCGCCCGGGCCCCCGGCGGGTGAACCGCCGGGGGCCCGGGCGGGAGGGCTCAGACCGCGGGCTCCGGAGCCGTCAGGTCGATCAGGCGGCAGACCGTCTCGATGTCGATCTTCACCTGTGCGATCGAGGCGCGTCCGGACAGCCAGGTGATCAGCGCCGAGTGCCAGGTGTGCTCGATCACCCGGACCGCCGAGAGCTGGCTCGGCGTCGGGTGCTCCGCCCCCATCGCGTCCAGGATGATCGCGGTCGTCAGCCGGGAGACCGTGTCGACCTCGGGGCTCACGCTGCGGTCCGCGAAGGTCAGCGCCCGCACCATCGCGTCGGCCAGCTGCGGTTCACGCTGGAGCGCCCGGAAGGCGCGCATCAGGGTCTCGGCGACCCGCTGCGCCGGGTCCGCGCCCGCCGGCGGCCGCTTCCGCAGCGTGCTGTGCATGTGCTGGAGCTGGTCCTGCATGGTCGCGACGAGCAGGTGGATCTTGGACGGGAAGTACCGGTACAGAGTGCCGAGGGCGACCCCGGCCGCCTCGGCGACCTCCCGCATCTGCACGGCGTCGAATCCGCCCCTGGCCGCGAGCTGGGCGCTGGCGTTCAGGATGCGGCGGCGCCGCGCCTCCTGGCGCTCCGTGAGGGGCGGCGACGCGGGTCTGTGGTCCGCTCTGTTCTCTGCGGTCATGAGGTCCCGTTCCGTGCGGCTTCGGTTCGGTGGGGAGCGACAGTATGGCCGTGCGTCCGCCGTGGCGCGAATCACCTGTTCCGGCTCTCACCATGGAGCTACCTGCCGGTAGATTCTGTGCTCCTTGAAGGATCAAGAACGTTCAAGTCTGTAACTTGTTCTAGATTAGCGCGAGCGGTTACGCTCCCGCGAAACGCACGCTCGAAGGGGGTCGCGCATGACCGCTGAGGCCATAGAGGCAAGCCCCCGACAGGGCGTCACCGCTGCCGGTGACCGTCCGTTGCGGATCGCTCTCCTCACGTACAAGGGGAACCCGTTCTGCGGGGGCCAGGGCGTCTACGTCCGGCACCTCTCCCGCGAGCTCGCCCGCCTCGGCCACAGCGTCGAGGTCATCGGCTCCCAGCCGTACCCCGTCCTGGACGAGGGCGAGGACCTCGCGGGGCTCAGGCTCACCGAGATCGCCAGCCTCGACCTCTACCGCTCGCCGGACCCCTTCCGGACCCCGAAGCGCGAGGAGTACCGGGACTGGATCGACGCGCTCGAGGTCGCCACCATGTGGACCGGCGGCTTCCCCGAGCCGCTCACCTTCTCCCTGCGGGCCCGGCGCATGCTCGCCGCCCGACGCGGCGACTTCGACGTCGTCCACGACAACCAGACCCTCGGGTACGGACTCCTCGGCGGGCCGCGCGCGATCGGCGCGCCGCTCGTCACCACGATCCACCACCCCATCACCGTCGACCGGAAGCTCGAACTCGACGCCGCCGCCGACTGGAAGCGCCGCGCCTCCGTCCGCCGCTGGTACGCCTTCACCGGCATGCAGAAGAAGGTCGCCCGCCGGCTGCCGTCCGTCCTCACCGTCTCCGGCACCTCCCGCCAGGAGATCGTCGAGCACCTCGGCGTCCGCGAGGACCGCATCAAGGTCGTCCACATCGGCGCCGACACCGACCTCTGGTCCCCGGACCCGTCCGTCGCCGAGATCCCCGGCCGGATCGTCACCACCTCCAGCGCGGACGTCCCCCTCAAGGGCCTGGTCCACCTGATCGAGGCGCTCGCCAAGCTCCGCACCGAGAACCCCGACGCGCACCTCGTCGTCGTCGGCAAGCGCGCCGAGGACGGGCCGGTCGCCGCCGCGATCGAGCGGTACGGGCTCGACGGTGCCGTCGAGTTCGTCAAGGGCATCAGCGACGCGGAGCTCGTCGACCTCTACCGGTCCGCCCAGGTCGCCTGCGTGCCCTCGCTGTACGAGGGCTTCTCGCTGCCGGCCGCCGAGGGCATGGCGACCGGGACTCCGCTGGTCGCCACGACGGGCGGGGCGATTCCGGAGGTCGCCGGGGCCGACGGCGAGACGTGCCTCGCCGTGCCGCCGGGTGACGCGGGGGCGCTTTCCGCCGCGCTGGGGCGGGTCCTCGGCGATGCGGAGCTGCGGGCGCGGCTCGGTGCGGCGGGGCGCGAGCGGGTGCTGGCCAACTTCACCTGGGCCAGGGCCGCCCAGGGGACGGCGGAGCTCTACCGCGAGGCCGTGGCCCGTCAGGGTGCCGGAGTCCGCCGGTGATGCCTCGCCCTGTTCGCCGGGTGCGGCCCGGTGGGTGGGTTGTGCCCACCCGTTCCGCCCCTGCGGAACGCCTGCCCACAACCTCCCTCAACCGCGAAAGCAGGACCCCGTGCTGACCGTCGACTTCACTCGTTTCCCGCTCGCCCCCGGTGATCGTGTGCTCGATCTCGGGTGCGGGGCGGGGCGGCATGCCTTCGAGTGCTACCGGCGTGGTGCCCAGGTCGTGGCCCTCGACCAGAACGGCGAGGAGATCCGCGAGGTCGCCAAGTGGTTCGCGGCCATGAAGGAGGCCGGTGAGGCCCCCGCCGGCGCCACCGCCACCGCGATGGAGGGCGACGCGCTCAACCTGCCCTTCCCCGACGAGTCCTTCGACGTCGTCATCATCTCCGAGGTCATGGAGCACATCCCCGACGACAAGGGCGTGCTCGCCGAGATGGTCCGCGTCCTCAAGCCGGGCGGCCGGATCGCGATCACCGTGCCCCGGTACGGCCCCGAGAAGGTCTGCTGGGCGCTCTCCGACGCGTACCACGAGGTCGAGGGCGGCCACATCCGCATCTACAAGGCCGACGAGCTGCTCGCCAAGATCAGGCAGGCCGGCCTCAAGCCGTACGGCACCCACCACGCGCACGCGCTGCACTCGCCGTACTGGTGGCTGAAGTGCGCCTTCGGCGTCGACAACGACAAGGCGCTGCCGGTCCGCGCGTACCACAAGCTCCTGGTCTGGGACATCATGAAGAAGCCCGCCCTGACCCGGGTCGCCGAGCAGCTGCTCAACCCGGTCGTCGGCAAGAGCTTCGTCGCCTACGCCACCAAGCCCCACCTCCCCAAGGCCGACGCGCAGTGACCCTTCCCGAGCGGATCGCCGAGCACCTCGTCCTGCCCGGGGTGCTCACCGCCGAACAGGCCGCCGAGACCGTCGCCGGGATCCTCGCGGTGCAGCGCGAGGACGGTGCCATCCCCTGGTTCCGCGGCCACCACCTGGACCCGTGGGACCACACCGAGGCCGCCATGGCCCTGGACACCGCCGGGGAGCACGAGGCGGCGGCCCGGGCCTACGAGTGGCTCGCCCGGCACCAGAACGGCGACGGATCCTGGTACGCGGCGTACCACGACGGCGACCCGGAGCAGGTCACCGACTCCAGCCGTGAGTCCAACTTCGTCGCGTACATCGCGGTCGGCGTCTGGCACCACTACCTCTCCACCGGAGACGACGCCTTCCTCGACCGGATGTGGCCCGTCGTCTACGCGGCCGTCGAGTTCGTCCTCGGGCTCCAGCAGCCCGGCGGCCAGATCGGCTGGAAGCGCGAGCCCGACGGGACGCCGGTGAACGACGCCCTCCTGACGGGCAGTTCGTCGATCCACCAGGCGCTGCGCTGCGCCCTGGCGATCGCCGAGGTCCGTGAGGAGGCGCAACCCGACTGGGAGCTGGCCACGGGGGCCCTCGGCCACGCGATCCGCCGGCACCCCGAGCGCTTCCTCGACAAGTCCCGCTACTCGATGGACTGGTACTACCCGGTCCTCGGCGGCGCGGTGACCGGGGCCGACGCGAAGGACCGGATCGAGGCCGGCTGGGAGCGGTTCGTCGTCCCCGGCCTGGGTGTGCGCTGTGTCGTCCCCAACCCGTGGGTCACCGGCGGCGAGAGCTGCGAGCTCGCCCTCGCGCTCTGGGCGATGGGGGAGTCCGACCGGGCCCTCACGATCCTCCAGGACATCCAGCACCTGCGCGCCGGGAACGGCATGTACTGGACGGGGTACGTCTTCGAGGGCGAGACCGAGGCCGACAGGGCGGTGTGGCCCGAGGAGCAGACCAGCTGGACCGCCGGCTCCCTCCTCCTCGCGGTGGCGGCGCTCGGCGGCGAGGAGGCGACCGTCGCCGTCTTCGGCGGCACCCGCCTCCCCGCGGGCCTCGAACCGGACTGCTGCGGGGCCTGAGCGGCCCCGTTCGGCGTCGCCCCGGTGGCGGGCGCCGCGGGGCCGGGCGAGGCTGGCGGGACCGTCTTCAGGAAGGTCCCGCCGTGCCCAGAGGTGTTTCGCGTGGAGTCGCGGCGCTGCTGCTGTCCTGCACCCTCCTCCTGACCACCGCCGCCTGCAACGACGACACGAAGAGCACCGGCGCCGCCGCGACCCCGTCGGCCTCGGCGAGCTTCGAGCAGCAGAAGCTGGCGAAGACGCGGTTCGTGGCCAACGCCGGTCTGGCCGCGGGTGCCACGTACCAGTGGATCGTGAAGCCGTACCGCGCGGGCAAGTTCAAGAACGGCGCGGACGGCCGGACCTTCGCCCTGGTGAAGGCGGGGCTCGCGGGCGCGTTCACCTACAACCGGCTCAAGGCGGCCGTGAACAACGCCAAGGGCGACCCGCTGCTGTCGAAGGCGGTCGCGCCGCTCTCCGCCGGCATCGAGTCGCTCAAGGACCTGGGGACGAAGCTCCGCAAGGGCGAGGTGGGCGACGCGGACGTCGGCGCCTTCGAGAACATCATCAACAGCGTGAAGGACGCCGGGAAGAGCGCCGGTGCGGAGGTCGTGGACCAGGTCCCCAGCACGTCGCAGCTGAGCGGTGGGTAGGTCTCAGGAGTTGAGCTCCGCCAGGAGGCGGAGCGTGGCCGGGTCCGGTGCCGTGACCAGCAGGTCCGTCACCGGGCCCCGCCGCCATCGCTCAAGGCGTTCGGCGATCCGCTCCCGGGGGCCGACCAGCGAGATCTCGTCCGCGAAGGCGTCCGGTACGGCCAGCACCGCCTCCTCGCGCCGCCCCGCCGCGAACAGTTCCTGGATGCGGCGGGCCTCCTTCTCGTACCCCATGCGTCCCATCAGGTCGGCGTGGAAGTTCCGGGCCGCGTGCCCCATGCCGCCGATGTAGAAGCCGAGCATCGCCTTGACCGGCAGCAGCCCCGCCGGCACGTCCTCGCAGAGCTGCGCCCGGACCATCGGTGCGACGAGGAAGCCCTCGGGGAGCGTGTCCGGCAGGGCGTACACCTCGGCCCAGCGGTCGGGCGTCCAGTAGAGGGGCAGCCAGCCGTCGGCGACGGCGAGGGTCTGCGCGATGTTCCTGGGCCCCTCGGCGCCGAGCAGCACGGGCACGTCGGCGCGCAGCGGGTGCGTGATCGGCTTCAGGGCCTTGCCGAGACCGGTGCCGTCCGGGCCGGTGTACGGGTGGGAGTGGTGGCGCCCGTCGAGCCGTACGGGGGCCTCGCGGCGCAGCACCTGGCGGACCACGTCCACGTACTCGCGGGTCGCGGTCAGCGGGGAGCGGGGGAAGGGGCGGCCGTACCAGCCCTCGACGACCTGCGGCCCGGACAGGCCGAGCCCGAGCAGCACGCGCCCGCCGGAGAGGTGGTCGAGCGTGAGCGCGTGCATCGCGGTGGTGGTGGGCGCGCGGGCGGCCATCTGCGCGACGGCGGTGCCGAGCCTGATGCGGCTGGTGTGCGCGGCGATCCAGGTCAGCGCGGTGAAGGCGTCGGAGCCCCAGGCCTCGGCGGTCCACACGGAGTCGTAGCCGAGCCGCTCGGCCTCGCGGGCGAGGTCGAGGTGGGCGGGGGAGGGGCCGCGGCCCCAGTAGCCGAGGGCGAGTCCGAGTCGCATGCCCGCATCCTTTCTGACGCTCCGTCAGTTCGCGCGATGCGGGGACTGTACGCCAACGGCCCCCCGCCCGGAAGGGATTCCGGGCGGGGGGCCGTTCGTGAGCGGGGGCGGTCAGCCGCGCTGGATGCCCGTCGTGTCCTGGAGGACGCCGCGGCGGCCGTCCTGCGTCTGGGCCACCAGGCCCGGACCGCGCTGCTCGACCGCCAGGTACCAGGTACCCGGGGCCAGCTCGGCGATCGGCGCCTGCGAGCCGTCCTCCGCGTACAGCGGACGCGCGACCGGGACCGCGAACCAGAACGGCGCGAAGTCCGAGGCCGGCTGCGGGGCCGGAGCGGCCGCCTGCGGCTCGGGCTGGTGCACGGCCGGCGGCTGCGGGGCGGCGGCCTGCGCGCCGAACGGCTGGCCCGCGCCCTGGGAGGGGTCGTGCGGAGCGCCGTACGGCTGCTGCTGCGCACCCGGGTAGCCGTAGCCACCGGGGACACCCGGCTGGCCGGGCTGGCCGGGCTGCATGCCGTACGGCTGCGGGGCCGGAGGCTTGGGCGCGCCGACGAGCGGGGCCTTCAGCGCGGGAACCAGCGGACCGGCGACGGCGGCACCGGCCAGGACCAGGGCGGCGATGAGGCCGAGGACGAGACCGGCGCCGGCGTTCTCCGCCTCGAAGATCCACATGAGCAGGGTCCAGGCGGCGGCGACGGTGAACGCGGCACCGACCTGGCCGAGCTCAAGGCCGGCCACCTTGCGCGGCTGCGGCAGGGAGCGGGAGACGACGACGAGGGCGGCGCCCGCGATCCCGAGGAAGAAGGAGCCCCAGCCGAGCTGCGAGAACTCCCACGAGTTCGGGGTGTCGACCTTGGCACAGATGTCGGCGCCGGCGTCGCAGCCGGCGATGCCGAGGAACGAGGCGATGAACAGCACCACCGCTGCGCCGATCAGCACGCCATCGCCTCGGGTGAGGGAGCGGATATTCACGTAAGAGTCCTTCGTCGGGTCGTCGGTCGTCGCGTCGGGTGGCGCTCAGGTCATGGCGCTCAGGTTCGTGGCACGGGGGGCGGGGCCCCCATCGTACGGAGCGAATCTATCGCCCGCGGGTTCTACCCCTCGAGGTAGGTCGCGATGCCGTCCGCCAGTCCCTGTGCGGCCTTCTGCCGCCACGTCGACGACGTGAGCAGCTGAGCGTCCTTCGGGTCACGCATATTGCCGCATTCGACGAAGACCTTGGGAACGGTCGAGAGGTTGAGGCCCCCGAGGTCGTCCCGTACGTCCAACCCCGTACCGGAACCGATGTAGTTGGCGGGCGAGGTTCCGGTCGCGCGGGCGAACCGGTCCACGATCCGCTCGCCGAGGGCGCGGGAGGGGGCGACGATCTTCGCGGTGTCGGCGGAGCCCGCCCGCACCTTCGCGGGCAGGATCACATGGAAGCCGCGGTTGCCGGCGGCCGAGCCGTCCGCGTGGACGGAGACGACGGCGTCGGCGCGGGCGGCGTTGCCGATCCTGGCCCGCTCGTCGATGCACGGGCCCCAGGGGCGGTCGCCGTCGTGGGTGAGGACCACCTTGGCGCCGCGCGCGGTGAGGAGGTCCCGCAGCCGGTGCGAGACGTCGAAGGTGAACGAGGCCTCCGTGTAACCGGCGTTGGTGGAGGTGCCGGTGGTGTCGCACTCCTTGCGGTTCGTCCCGATGTTGACCTTCTGGTTGATTTCGGTCGAATGGTCGAAGTTGCCGGAGTTGTGGCCGGGGTCGATGACGATGGTCCTGCCGGCGAGCGAGCCGCTGCCCTGGGCGGCGGACGGCGCGTGGGTGGTCCGGGGTGCGGAGGGGGAGGCGGGGGCGGAGGCGGAGGCGAACGGCGGCCGGGACTGCGTCCCGCTCTCGCTCCGGGTGGCCCCCTGGTCCTTCCCCGCCGGCGGCGAGGCCTGTGAGGTGGCGCACCCGGCGAGCACGGCGCAGCAGCCCGTGGCGGCGAGGGCGAGGGCGAGGGTACGGCGGGCGGTGTTCCGGTGGTCGTACGGCACCCCGCGACTTTAGGCCCTGCGCGGGGTGAAACGCCGTAGGGGTGGGTCGCAGGTCGGTCACCGGCTTCATGGATCGGTGGACGCGTGTGAGCGAACCGTGAAGGGTAGGGGGGAAGGGCGACGGTGGGGTGTCACCGCGCATGGACCCACGAGGGGGAACCGTGGTGGGGGAAGAACCGAACGACGCACGTCCCGAGCCGACCGACAGACCTCCGGGCGAGGGCGGCTTGGGCAAGAGCCGCGAGGCGGCGGCGGACCAGGCCGCGCACCGGAACCACGCTGCGCCCCCGGACCCGGCCGCGCACCGGGACCAGGCCGCGCACCGGAATCAGGCTGCGCCCCCGGACCCGGCCGCGCACCCGGACCAGGCTGCGCACTGGAACCACGCTGCGCACCGGGACCCGGCCGCGCACCGGGACCAGGCTGCGCACCCGGACCCGGCCGCGCACCCGGGCCCGGCGCCGACCGGGCCGCCTTCCGGACGGCCACTCGGAGGCCCTTCGGACGGACCTGAGCCGCCGTGGGCACCTCCGGCGCCACCGGCCGCGGCCGGCGGCTTCGGGCCGGCGTCCGGCGCGGGGGCCGGTGCCCCGGGCGCGCCCGGGGCCGGTGCGCCCACGCTCGCCTTCGGGCCGCCGCCAGGTGCGGGGGCCGAGGCCACTCCGCCCACGGCGGCGCCCGGCGCCCCGTCCGGCGCCGCTCCCGGCGCTGGTGGGCCCACGCTCGCCTTCGGGCCGCCGGCCGGCGCCGGGGCCGACGGCGCTCCGCCCGCGGCCGCCTCGTCCGGTGCCGGGCCTGTGCCCGGTCCCGTGGGTGGGCCCGGTGTTGCCCCCGGGCCCGTGACCGCGCCCGGGTGGGCGGGGGTCGGGACCCTGCCGCCGCCGCCCGGCGCCCCGCCGGGCTTCGGCCCGCCGCCCGGGCACGGCCCCCAGCCTCCCGGCGACGCGAACCCGGCGCAGGCCGCCATGGTCGGGCTGCTCAACCTCTCCTGCCTCGGGCTCGGCTACGTCCTGCTGCGGAACTGGGTCGGCGCCGCGGTCTGCTGGCTCGCCACCGCCGTCCTGCTCGTCGCCGCGCTCCCCGCCGACGTCGACGGAGTGCCCTTCGGCCTCCTCGTCGGCTACGGCGTCTTCCTGCTCGCCGTCGCCGCCGACGGCGCCCGGCGCGGACTGCGCGCCACCCTCCGGATCGGGGCCTCCTTCCGGCGCCTCGCGCTCCCGCTCGCCCTCGTGCTGCTCGCCGTCCCCGCGGGCGGTTCGCTCGCGTACGGCGCCGCCCGCGACGAGGCCGAGGAGCAGGCGCTCCTCGAACGGCTCGCGGCGGCGGACTCGCTCGTGAAGTCCGCCGACGGCCTCGCCTTCGACAAGGCCGAGCCGACCTACCGCAAGGCGCTCGACACCTACCAGGACCTCGGCACGAAGCACGCCGGCTCGCGGGCCGGGAAGCTCGTCCCCGACCGCCTCGACGCGTACTACAAGACCGTCTCCGCCCCGTACGACAAGAAGCAGTACTGCGCGGCCGTCCCGCCGCTCAAGCACCTGCGCGAGCTCCCCGCCACCGTCGACAAGGAGCTGCTCGGCTCCCGGCCCGCCAAGACCGACGAGCCGCTCGCCGAGTCGCTCTTCCAGTGCGGCACGGCGGCGCTCGGCGTGCAGACGGCGAACCCGACGGCCGGCGAGAGCCTGAACGAGCTCCTCAGGACCTTCCCGAAGTCCACCCAGGCGACCCGCGTCGAACCGGCCGTCAGGGCAGCCATCAGGACCCGCACCACCGCACTCCGCGGCGCCGAGCCCTGCGACGCCACCGCCGAGCTGCGCGTGCTGCGGTCCTCCCTCGACGACATGGCGGACCCGTCCCTCGAACCCGCCTCGAAGGAGACGGCGGACGCGGTCCAGAAGGGCGACTTCGCCTGCGGCACCGACCAGTTCAGGGACAAGGAGTTCAGCACCGCGGCCACGACCATGACCGACTACGCCAAGACCTACCCGAACAGCCCGCAGGCCGCGCACGCCCGCTCGATCGCCATCGCCGCCGAGATCGCCGAGGAGGAGCCGGCCGCCGGCAAGCGCCTGCCCCCGGCCGACGTCCCCGGCGGCGCCCGCATGGTCATGGTCGTCAGCAACGACGGCCCCGGTGAGGTCGAGCTGCTCTACACGGGCCCGATGACCGGCAAGGTCACCCTCAAGGCGTGCGGGACCTGCACGAAGTACCAGACCCCGCTGCTCGTGAACTCCCCGAAGATCAAGGCCTGCTCGGGGCCGTCCTCGAAGTACCCGAAGGCGACCCTGCTCCTGCCCGCCGGCGACTACCACTTCCTCCAGAAGCGGGCGGCCACCGGCACCTCCACGGCGGGGGACACCAAGTCGAGCAAGACGAAGATCGAACCGGGCTACAGCTACACCAACTGCCTGTACGTGACCTCGCTCTTCTGAGCCGTCACGTGCGTCAGCGGCGGCGCAGCACCCGCAGCGAGTCGGTGACCGAGACCTCCTCGAAGTCACCCGACTCCAGGGCGCGGAGGTAGATCCGGTACGGCGCCTGGCCGCCGTCCTCCGGGTTCGGGAAGACGTCGTGGATGACCAGCAGGCCCCCGGGGGCGACCTTGGGGGCCCAGCCCTCGTAGTCGTTCGTGGCGTGCTCGTCGGTGTGCCCGCCGTCGACGAACACCAGCCCGAGCTGACCGGCCCAGGCCTTCGCGACCAGCGGCGAACGGCCGACCACCGCGATGACGTGCTCCTCCAGGCCCGCCTTGTGGAGCGTCCGGCGGAAGGTCGGCAGGGTGTCCATCAGCCCCACCTCCGGGTCCACCACGCTCGCGTCGTGGTACTCCCAGCCCGGCTGCTGCTCCTCGCTGCCCCGGTGGTGGTCCACGGTCACCGCGACCGTCCCCGCCTGCCGGGCCGCGTCCGCGAGCAGGATCGTCGACCGCCCGCAGTACGTCCCGACCTCGAGCAGCGGCAGTCCCAGCTTCGCCGCCTCGACGGCCGCCCCGTACAGGGCGAGCCCCTCCCCGACGGGCATGAACCCCTTCGCGGCCTCGAAGGCGGCAAGAATCTCGGGCGAGGGCTCGGACATGGTCACTCCTACTGGCGGGTACGCGTCTACGGGCGCCCATGGTGCCCTATGCGCCGCGCGCGAACCACCACGGTCACGGAGCGGCCGCTCTCCAGCGCGGTGCACGTGAAGGGCCCACGGGCCTGACGGCCCGGCGACGGGTCAGCCTCCCGCGAGGACCGCCCGCAGCCGCCGTACGCCCTCCTTCCACTCCTCCCCGTCCGACTCCTCCCAGAGCTCCAGGAGTTCGGACGGCTCGGTGAGGACCCGGTCCAGGGCCTCGACGGCCGTCGGACGCAGCTCCGCCGGAAGGGCGGGCAGCGGCTTCTTCGGGCCGTACGAGGTGGTGACCGGCTCCCCGCCCGGGCACTGCGCCGCCACCAGCGCCGCCGACGCGATCGCCTCCACCGCCAGGTCCGAGTCGAGGTACTCCTCGCCCGTCGTCGTCACCTCGTGGAAGGCCGCGAGCAGGATCCCGGCCCGCTTCTCCTCCGGCGCCTCGTCCACCCGGTACGAGAAGTCGGCGGCGGTGTCGTTGTCGAAGGGGCCGATGTCCCAGGTGCCCATGGCATGCTCGCTCTCGAGAGTCGTTCAGGTCTCCGCGCATCGTGGCAGCCACCACTGACACTCAGTCGTCGATGCCCAGTTGGGTGCGCATGGCCACCTTCATCGCCCCCGGGTTCCCGGCGATGCCGTCACAGGGTCCGCGTCAGGCCTGGGGCCCTTCGAGGTTCTCGATCATGCGCTCCAGGACGCGGACGGCGGTCCCGTACTCCTCCGGTGAGATGCCTTCGACCGATCGGGCGCGGAAGGCGGCCACCCGGGTGCCGACCTCGGTCAGCCGGCGGGTGCCGTCGGGGGTCAGGGCGAGTCGTCCCGGGGCCGGGCGGGAGACCCAGCCGCCGGTGACGGCGGTGTCGATGGCGGCGGTCAGGGCGGGGGCGTCGGCGTTGGCCGAGAGGACCGACAGGACCTCGGCGTCGGTCGTTCCGTCGCCGTCCTCGACGACGTTGAGCACCTGCCAGGCGAGGCGGGTGAGGCCGAACTCCCCGAGTGTGCCGTCCATGACACGCGTGAGGGCTTCGTCGGTGCGGTTGAGCAGGAAGCCGATGGGCTTGGGCCTGCGCTCCATCCGGGACTCTCCAAACGGTGGGGAAGGGGTCAGCGGTGGGACGGTTCCGGCGTCAGTATCGACGTCCAGTCCTGCGTCCGGGCCCAGTCGTCGAAACCGTGCCAGCCGACCTCGGGGAACTCGCGGCGCAGCCCGGCGACGTCCACGTCGAGACCGGTCGTCGTGAAGTACGAGAACATCGCGGCCAGGTCCGTGGACCGGGTGCGCACATGGGCGAGCGGGACCTCCTGGTAGGAGACCGGGCGTCCCATGGCGGCGGCGAGGATGCCGGTCATCTCCCCGGGGGTGCGCTCGTCGGAGGCGATGTCGATGCGCCGGCCCGTGAAGTCCTCGCGGCGCCCGAGGGCGAGCGCGGCGAACGCGCCGATGTCCCGTGAGGAGATGAGCGCGAGCGGGCGGTCGGCCGGCATCGGCCAGGCGAAGGTGCCCTCGCGCAGTCCGTCGGCGGTCCAGCCGCCGGTGTAGTTGTCCATGAACGCGGCGGGGCCGATCACCGTCCAGGGCGTGCCGGAGGCGTAGAGAGAGCGCTCGACCGCCCGCTTGCTCTCGTAGTGCGGGACGCCGGTGTCGCGGTCGGCGTGGGCGACCGAGGTGAGGACGACGTGCCCGAGGCGGGCGGTCGCCGCCGCGTCGACGAGGGCCCTGCCCTGCCGGATCTCGGTCTCGGCGCCGGCCTCGAAGGCGGTGACGGCGAAGAGGGAGTCGGCGCCCGCGAGGGCGGTGTCGAGCGAGGAGCGGTCGTCGAAGTCCGCGTACCGCACCTCGGCGCCGAGGGCGCGCAGGGCGTCGGCGGACGGCGAGTCGGGGCGGCGGGTGAGGGCGCGGACCCGGTGGCCCGCGGCGAGCAGGCTGCGGGCGGTGGCTCCGCCCTGGGCTCCGGTGGCTCCGGTGACGGCGACGGTGAGCATGGTTCCCCCTGGGGTAGTGCCTGGATCGGCGTAGTGGCTGTGCAGTGCATTCTCTGCGTTACACAGAAGACCCTACCCCACTTTCTCTGCGTCACGCAGGTTTTCCCGAATCGGGTTTCTGACCTTCCGTCAGAATGGAACGTGTTCTAGTCTGCGGCCCATGGGCATCGCCATCACGCACGAACAGCGGGAGCTCGCCCGATCCGTCCGGGGCTGGCTCACCCGCGCCGTACCCCCCGAGGAAGTCCGCAAGCACCTGGACGTCCCCGACACCGCCACCGGCCGCCCCGCCTACTGGGACGCCGCCGCCGAACAGGGACTCCTCGGACTGCACCTCCCCGAGGAGCACGGCGGCGGAGGAGGCGACCTCGGAGACCTCGCCGTCGTCGTGGAGGAGGCGGCCAGGGCCCTGCTGCCCGGGCCCTACCTGCCCTCCGCGCTCGCCGCCGAACTCCTCCACCGGTGCGGGCAGCACGAAACCGCGGGCGCGCTCGCGCGTGGGGAGCGGATCGGGGCCGTCGCCCTCGGCGGCACCGGCACCCTCACCGCCGTCCGCACCGCGAGCGGCTACCTCCTCGACGGCACCGCGCCCCCCGTCCTCGGCGGCGCCCAGGCCGGCCTCGTGCTGCTCCGGGCCGCCACCGCCGACGGCTCCGTCTGGCTCGCCGCCGACACCGAGGACCTCGCCGTCCGGCCCCACGAGAGCGCCGACCCCACCCGGCCCACCGCCGAGATCACCGCCCGCGCCGCCCACGTGCCCGCCGCGCGCGCCCTGGACCTCGACACCTCCCTCGTCCACGACCTCGCCGCCGTCCTCTTCGCCGCCGACGCCTGCGGCACCGCCGCCCGTGCCGTCGACACCGCCGCCGAACACGCCCGCACCCGCGAGCAGTTCGGCCGGCCCATCGGACAGTTCCAGGGCGTCAAACACCTCTGCGCCGACATGCTCGTCCGGCTCGAACAGGCCCGCGCCCTCACCTGGGACGCCGCCCGCGCCGGCCAGGACAGCCAGGAGGGAGTCCGCTCCCTCACCGCCGCGCTCGCCGCCGCCACCGCCCTCGACACCGCCTACACCTGCGCCAAGGACTGCATCCAGATCCTCGGCGGCACCGGCTTCACCTGGGAGCACGACGCCCATCTGCTGCTCCGCCGCGCCCTCGTGGCCCGCCAGCTCCTCGGCACCGGCGACCACCACCGGCTCGCCGCCCTCCGGCACGCCTCCGCCGGTGTCCGCCGCGGCCTCCGCCTCGACCTGCCGCCCGAGGCCGACACGTACCGCCGCGAGGCCCGCGAGGCCGTCGCCCCCGCCGCCGGGCTCGATCCGGCCGCCGCCCGGCGCGCCCTGGCCCCCACCGGCTACGCGGCCCCGCACCTCCCGGAGCCGTACGGGCTCGGCGCCGGCCCCCTCCAGCAGCTCGCCGTCCAGCGCGAACTCGACGAGGCCGGGATCACCGTCGCCGGACTCGGCATCGCCACCTGGGTCGTCCCCTCGCTCCTCGCCCACGGCACCCCGGAGCAGCAGGCCGAGCACCTCGGCCCGACCCTGCGCGGCGAACGGCTCTGGTGCCAGCTCTTCTCCGAGCCCGGCGCCGGCTCCGACCTCGCCTCCCTCCGCACCCGCGCCGAACGCACCGAGGACGGGCGCTGGCGGATCAACGGGCAGAAGGTGTGGACGAGCGCCGCCCAGTGGGCCCACCACGGCATCCTGCTCGCCCGCACCGACTCCACCGCCCCCAAGCACCAGGGGCTCACCTACTTCCTCGTCGACATGCGGAACACCCCGGGGATCGACATCCGGCCGCTGAAGGAGATCACCGGGGACTCCCTCTTCAACGAGGTCTGGTTCGACGACGCCCTCCTCCCCGCCGACGCCGTCGTCGGCGAGGTGAACGACGGCTGGCGCGTCGCCCGCAACACCCTCGGCAACGAACGCGTCCACATGGCCGACCAGGTCGCCTTCGACACCGGCCTCGAAGCCGTCATCGACCGGGCCGACCGGGTCGACAGCTCCGTACGCGTACGGATCGGGGCGCTGCTCGCCGAGGCGCACGCGCTCGCGTGCATCGGACTGCGCACCACCCTGCTCCAGGTGTCCGGTCTCGAACCCGGCGCGGGCGCCAGCGTCCGCAAGCTCGTCCAGACCCTCCACCAGCAGAAGCTCGCCGAACTCACCCTCGAACTCCACGGCCCCGAAGGCGCCGTGCGCGAGGGCCCCGGCGAACGGGCCGTCCACGGCCTGCTCATGTCCCGCTGCCTCACCATCGCGGGCGGCACCACGCAAGTACAGCTCAATGTGGTCGCCGAGCGCCTGCTCGGCCTCCCGAAGGACTGAGGGGGAACCTCCTATGGGCAAGGCGTACGTCGTCGGCGTCGGGATGACGAAGTTCGAGAAGCCGGAGACCCGGGACTGGCAGTACTGGGACATGGCCAGGGAGGCGGGCACCGCCGCCCTCGCCGACGCGGGCGTCCCCTACGCGCGCGTGGAGCAGGCCGCCGTCGGCTACTGCTTCCAGGCCTCCACCGCCGGCCAGCGCGCGGTGTACGAACTCGGGCTCTCCGGCATCCCCGTCTACAACCTCAACAACAACTGCGCGACCGGCTCCACCGCCCTCATGACGGCCCGGCAGTTCGTCGAGGGCGGCATCGCCGACTGCGTCCTCGCCCTCGGCTTCGAGAAGATGAGCCGGGGCTCGCTCGGCGGCGGAGCGGGCGGGGCCGGCGACTTCGCCACGTCTCCCGTCGCCCGGCACTACGGCATCATGGCCGCCGCCCACGGCTTCGAGATGTCCCCGCCCACCGCCCAGATCTTCGGCAACGCCGCCCGTGAGCACATGGAGCGGTACGGGACGACCGAGGTGCAGCTCGCGGCCGTCGGCGCCAAGAACCACCAGCACTCGGCGAACAACCCGAACGCCCAGTTCCAGGACGTCTACACGGTCGACGAGATCCTCGCCGCGAAGACCGTCCACCGGCCGCTCACCAAACTCCAGTGCTCGCCCACCTCCGACGGGGCGGCCGCCGCCGTCGTCGTCTCCGAACGCTTCGTCGACGAACACGGGCTGCGCGACCGGGCCGTGGAGATCGCCGGTCAGGCGATGACCACCGACACCGAGGAGTCCTTCGCCTCCGGCTCCTGCATCGACGCCGTCGGCCGCCCGATGTCCCGGGCCGCCGCCCGCCTCGCGTACGAGCGCTCCGGCCTCGGCATCGAGGACGTCGACGTCGTCGAACTCCACGACTGCTTCTCCGTCAACGAGCTGCTGACCTACGAGGCCCTCGGCATGTGCGAGGAGGGCGCCTCCGGCAAGCTCGTCGAGTCGGGCGCCACCACGTACGGCGGGCGCTGGGTCGTGAACCCCTCCGGCGGCCTCATCTCCAAGGGCCACCCGCTCGGCGCGACCGGCCTCGCCCAGGCCGCCGAACTGGTCTGGCAGCTCCGGGGCGAGGCGGGGGCCCGGCAGGTCGCGGGGGCGAGGGTCGGACTGGCGCACAACATCGGCCTGGGCGGCGCGGCGGTGGTGACGCTGCTGCGGAAGGCGTAGGTCCGAGGGCTCGGACACGGCCTCCGAAGGACGTATGTACGGGGCTGAAGCGGTCTGCGACCATGACATTCATGCCGCAGACCGACTCCGCCGCCACCGCCACGTCCTCCGCCGCCCCACCCTCACCCCGCGCATGGACGGTCGTCCTGACCGCCTCCGCGGGGCAGTTCCTCGTCGTCCTCGACGTCTCGGTCGTGAACGTGGCGCTGCCGTCGATGCGGTCCGACCTCGGGCTCTCGGCGGCCGGCCTGCAGTGGGTGATCAGCGCGTACGCGATCGCCTTCGCCGGGTTCATGCTGCTCGGCGGGCGGGCCGCCGACCTCTACGGGCGCAAGGCGATGTTCCTGCTCGGACTCGGGCTCTTCACCGCCGCCTCGGTCGCGGGCGGCCTCGCCCAGGAGGGCTGGCAGCTCGTCGCGGGCCGCGCGGCCCAGGGCCTCGGCGCGGCCGTCCTCTCGCCGGCCACGCTGACCCTGGTCACCGGCGCCGTCGCGGCCGGACCCGCCAGGACCCGGGCCATCGCCACCTGGACGGCGGTCGGCGCGGCCGGCGGCGCGGCGGGCGGCTTCGTCGGCGGGCTCCTCGTCGACCTGCTGTCCTGGCGGTGGGTCCTCCTCGTCAACGTCCCGATCGGCGTGCTCGTCCTGGCGGGCGCCGTGCTGTGGCTCCGCGAGAGCCGCACCGGCACCGGCCGCCGCCTCGACCTGCCGGGCGCCGTCCTCGTCACCGCGGGCCTCGCCACCCTCGCGTACGGCATCGTCCAGACCGAGGAGGCCGGCTGGACCGCCCCGTCGACCCTCCTGACGCTCCTCGGCGGCCTGGCGCTCCTCGCCGTCTTCGTGACCGTGGAGGCCCGCACGGCCGCCCCGCTGATGCCGCTGAAGCTGTTCCGCACGCGGGCGGTGTCGGCGGCCAACGTGGGGATCCTGCTGAGCGGTTCGAGCTCCTTCGGCATGTGGTTCTTCATGACGACATACGCGCAGACCGTCCTCGGCTACAGCCCGCTCCAGGCCGGTCTGGCGCTCGTCCCCAGCTCCCTCAGCGTCATCCTGGGCTCGAAGCTGGCCCCACGCCTCATGCCGTCCGTCGGCGCCCGCAAGCTCGCCGCGACCGGCGCGCTCATCGGGGCCACCGGCTTCGCCTGGCAGTCCACGATGACCGCCGACGGCAGCTTCCTGACGACGATCCTCGGCCCCGGGATCCTGATGATGGCCGGCATCGGCCTGGCCACCACCCCGCTGGCCACCCTCGCCACCTCCAGCGCCGCCCCCGGCGACGCGGGCCTCGTGTCCGGTCTCGTCAACACCTCCCGCACCATGGGCGGCGCCCTCGGCATCGCGATCCTCACCACGCTCGCCACGGCCGTGAGCGGGGCCTCACCGGACCCCGCCGCCCTCACCGCCGGTTACGCGGCGGCCTTCCGCGTCTCGACGGCCGTCCTTGTCGGCGCGGCCCTGCTGATGCTCCTGTGGCTCCCGAAGCGCCCCGCGAAGGCTCAGAGCCAGCCCTGCTGACGTGCCGCCCGCACCGCCTCCATGCGGTTGCGGGTGCCCGTCTTGCCGATCGCGGAGGAGAGGTAGTTCCGTACGGTCGACTCCGAGAGGTGCAGGGTCGCGGCGATGTCCGCGATCGTCGCGCCGTCCACCGAGGCCGCCAGGGCGTCCCGCTCACGCCCCGTCAGGGGGTTCGGGCCCGCGCTCAGGGCCGCCGCCGCGAGCGCCGGATCGATGACCGTCTCGCCCCGCAGCACCTGCCGGACCGCCTCGGCCAGATCCTCCACGGGGCCGTCCTTCACGAGGAAGCCCGCCGCCCCCGCCTCCATCGCCCGCCGCAGATACCCCGGCCGGCCGAAGGTCGTCAGGATCAGCACCCGGCAGTCCGGCACCTCGTCCCGCAGGTCCGCCGCCGCGTCGAGGCCCGAACGCCCCGGCAGTTCGATGTCGAGCAGGGCCACGTCCGGGCGCGCGACGAGCGCCGCGTCGACGATCTCGTCGCCCCGCCCGACCTGCGCCACCACCTCGATGTCGTGCTCCATCCCGAGCAGCAGGGCCAGCGCCCCGCGCATCATGCCCTGGTCCTCGGCGAGCAGCAGTCTGATCATCCCGTGGGCTCCCCCCGGTGCTGTACGGAGGTCTCCACGGGGAGTTCCGCGGTGACCCGGAACCCGCCCCGCGGAGCGGGTCCCGAGTCAAGAGTGCCGCCTGCCGCGGCCACCCGCTCGCGCAGACCGCGCAGTCCGCTCCCCGGGGTGCCGCTCGACGGGCCCCGGCCGTTGTCCGTGACGGTGAGGCGGACCCGGTCCTCCGCGCCGGAGAGGGCGATCTCGCAGCGTGACGCGCCGCTGTGCCGTACCGCGTTCGTCGCCGACTCCCGCACCACCCAGCTCAGCAGGGCCTCCGTCTGGGGCTCCAGGAGCGGGCCCGAGCGGCGCACGACGGGCTCGATGCCGGCCGAGGACAGCGCGTCGCGCGCCCGGTCCAGCTCGGTGGCGAGGCTGCCCTCGCGGTAGCCGGTCACCGCCTCCCGGATCTCGGTGAGCGCCTGACGGCCCACCGACTCGATGTCCGCGACCTGCGCGAGGGCCGCGTCCAGGTCGCGCGGGGCGAGCCGGCGTACGACCTCGGACTTCACGACGATCACCGACAGCGTGTGGCCGAGCAGGTCGTGCAGGTCGCGCGAGAACCGCAACCGTTCCTTCTCGACGGCCGCCCTCGCCAGCTCCTCCCGGGTCGCCCGCAGCTGCCGGACCGTCTCGTCGAGCGCGAGGATCGCCGCCGTCACCATGATCGAGATGAACGTGCCGTACACGATCCCGATGGAGTCCCAGCCGTCCCTCCAGAAGGTCACGGCGCCGACCGCGGCGACCAGCGGGAACGTGATCGCGGGCAGGAGCCGGCCGCGCCGCACCACCGCGCCGACGCCGAGGCCCAGGAGCGGGAAGAGGAGCAGCCACTCCCGGCCGTACCCGATGGCGAGACCGAAGGTGAGCACTCCGAGGCCGATGAGGAGTCCCCAGGTCAGGGGGGTCTCCCGGCAGCGCGGGTCGAAGGCGCGGAACACGATGGCGATGTACAGCGAGTTGAAGGCGAGCAGCCCGAGGCCGCCGATCCACGGGTTCGGCGCATCGCCGCCGAGGAGGTGGGAGAGCGCACCCAGGCCCATCAGGAGCCAGGGGAGCAGACTCAGCCCGCTCGGCCCCCGGTCGTCGCGCTTGCGCGCCGCGGCTCTCCACCGCCGCCAGATCGTCATGTTCACTCCCCGCACCGTCCTCTCCCTATGCCGTCCTCGCCGAACGACGGTACGAGGCCGCCGCGTACGCACCGAACAGTGCCGCCCAGACCGCGATGACCGCGAGCGCCGCCGCGCCCGGCGCGTGGCCTTGGGTGAGCGAGACGCCGAGCTCGGCGAAGCGGTTGGTCGGGGTGTACCCGGAGAGGGAGCGCAGCCAGCCGGGGAAGAGGCTCACCGGGAACCACAGGCCGCCGAGGACCGCGAGGCCCAGGTTGCAGGCGATGTTCGCGACGCCCGTGGTCTGGGCGGTGAGGCGGTAGCCGTTGCCGATGCCGAGGAACGTGAAGGGGAGCGAGCCGAGCCAGAGGGTGAGCGTGACCACGGCCCACTGCCAGGCCGCCAGGTGGACGCCGTTGAACAGGCCGCCGGCGAGGAGGACTCCGAGGATCGACGGGAGCACCACCACCGAGCCGGTGAGGGCGCGGCCGGTGACGACCTGGCGCGGGGACATCGGGGTGATCCGCAGCTGCCGCAGCCAGCCGGACCCCTTGTCCTCGGCGACGCCCGTGCCGGTGGACAGGGCGGCGCCGAGCGCTCCGTACGCCGCCATGCCGACCATGGAGGCGGCCTTCCACTCCTCCTCGTTCTGGCCGCCGAGGTTGGTGAAGAGGAGGTACATCATCACCGGGACGGCGATGGTGCCGATGGCGAACCCGGTGTCGCGCAGGGTGCGGCGGACTTCGAGGCGTACGTACTCGGTGATCATCGGGTCGTCTCCAGGGCGGGGGCCTGCGCGGCCGGGGCGTGCGCGGTGAGGGTGAGGAAGGCGTCGTTGAGGGACACGGGGGCGACTTCGAGGCCCCGGATCGCGTCGCGGTCGGCGAGCGCGCGGACGGTCGCGTCGGAGTCGTCGGTGTGGAGCCGGGCGCGGTCGCCGCGGATCTCGACGGCGGTCACTCCGGGGAGCAGGGTCAGGCCCTCGCTGGGGGCGCCGGCCAGGTCGAAGGAGACGAGGCTGCCGCCTGCCGCGCGCTTGAGCTGCTCGGCGGTGCCGTCGGCGAGGACGCGGCCGGAGTCGACGACGACGATCCGGTCGGCGCTGGCGTCGGCCTCCTCCAGGTAGTGGGTGGAGAAGAGGATCGTGTTGCCGCGCCGGGCGTAGCCCCGCATCGACTCCCAGAAGATCTCGCGGGCCTCGACGTCGAGGGCGGCGGTGGGCTCGTCGAGGACGATCAGCTCGGGGTTGCCGACGAGGGCGACGGCGAAGCGGACGCGCTGGACCTGGCCGCCGGAGAGCCGGTCGACCCGGCGGCCGGCGAGGTCGGTGAGGCCGGCGAGCGCGAGGGCCTCGGAGACCGGCATGGGCTCGGGGTAGGTCCGGGCGACGAAGGTGACGAGCTCGCGGACGGTGACCCGGGGGACCGGGCGGCCGTCCTGGAGCATCGCGCCGACGCGGCCGGCGGCGACGGCCTGGGCCGGGGTGCCGTCGAAGATCCGCACCTCGCCGCCGTCGGGCTCGTCGAGGCCGAGGAGCAGGCCGATGGTGGTGGACTTGCCGGCGCCGTTGCGGCCGAGCAGGGCGACGGTCTCGCCGCGGCGGATGGTGAGGTCGATGCCGTCCACGGCGCGGACCGGTCCGAAGGACCGGGTGACTCCGGTGAAGGCGACCGCTGTCTCGTTCTTCATGCCTCCGACGCTACGGAGCGGGGCCCGGGGTCCGGCAGGCGTGAATGTACGGACCCGGCCGTGACAAATGTCCCGGGCCCCTCATCTGACGTACCGTCAGGAGGGCTTCACAACCCCCCGCCCCTCCGCTATACATGGGTCACCGAACTGGAACGCGTTCTAGATCCGGCGCGTATCGGGACGGTCCCGCACGGCCTCGGTGCGGTCGACGGTGCGGACGGCCGCGCCGAGGTCTCCACCCGCCACAAGGAGCAGCAGCCCGATGCCCATCGACCCCGCAAAGGCCGTCGCCGCGGAACCCCGCAGCGCCGAGATCTCCTGGGACCACAAGGACGTCCAGCTCTACCACCTGGGCCTCGGGGCGGGCTCGTCCCAAGGCAAACCCAGCCCCGCGACCGACCCGGACGAGCTCCGCTACACCCTGGAGTCCAAGCTCCACGTCCTGCCCAGCTTCGCCACCGTCGCGGGCGCCGGCATGGGGGTCGTCGGCGGGCTCTCCGCCCCCGGCATCGACATCGACCTCGCCGCCGTCCTGCACGGCGGCCAGTCGATCACCCTCCACCGCCCGCTGCCCACCGGCGGCCGCGCCGTCTCCACCTCCCGCGTCGCCGCCGTGTACGACAAGGGCAAGGCCGCGGTCCTCGTCCTGCGCTCCGAGGCCGCCGACGAGGACGGGCCGCTCTGGACCAGCGACGCGTCGATCTTCGTACGGGGCGAGGGCGGCTGGGGCGGCGACCGCGGGCCCTCCGAGCGCCTCGCCCTCCCGGACCGCGAGCCCGACGCCACCGTCGAGCGGCCCATCCGCGAGGAACAGGCCCTGCTCTACCGGCTCTCCGGCGACTGGAACCCGCTCCACGCCGACCCCGAGTTCGCCAAGCTGGCCGGCTTCGACCGGCCGATCCTGCACGGCCTCTGCTCGTACGGCATGACCCTCAAGGCGGTGGTGGACACGGTGCTCGGCGGGGACGTCACCCGGGTCCGCGCGTACCGCACCCGCTTCGCCGGGATCGTCTTCCCGGGCGAGACCCTGCGCATCCGGATGTGGGCCGGGGACGGCCGCGTCCAGGTGGCGGTGACGGCCGTGGAGCGCGACGACGCCCCGGTCCTCGCCGACACCCTCGTCGAACACTCGTAGACCCATCACGGAGGGAGCCGCACCATGCGCGCAGCCGTACTGCACGAGATCGGCCAGGACAAACTCGAAGTCCTCGACGACGTCGAGGCGGTGGGCTTCGGCCCGGGCAAGGTCCGGATCCGGGTGAGGGCCACCGGCCTGTGCCACTCCGACGTCTCCGCGATGAGCGGCGTCCTCCCGCAGCCCGCCCCCTTCATCCCCGGCCACGAGGGCGCCGGTGAGATCCTCGACGTCGGCGACGGCGTCACCGGCCTCAGCCAGGGCCAGCGGGTCCTGCTGTGCTGGCTGCCCGCCTGCGGCGGCTGTCCCGCCTGCAAGCGCGGCCAGACGCAGCTGTGCCTGGCCGGCTTCATGAACGCCGGCGTCCCCAACTTCAAGCGCCCCGGCGGCGACGTCTTCGGCTTCGCCGGCACCGGCACCTTCACCGAGGAGGTCGTCGTCGACGCGGGCTGCGCCGTCCCGATCCCCGACGACGTGCCCTTCGACATCGCCGCCCTCATCGGCTGCGGCGTCACCACCGGCCTCGGCGCGGCGATCAACACGGCCAAGGTGGAGGCCGGTTCCTCGGTCGCGGTCATCGGCTGCGGCGGTGTCGGCATCTCCGCCATCCAGGGCGCCAAGCTCCAGGGCGCCGCCCAGATCGTCGCCGTCGACCCCGTCGAGTCCCGCCGCGAGGCCGCGCTGAGGTTCGGCGCCACCGAGGCGGTCGCTCCCGACGCGCTCGCCGACGCCAAGCAGCGGATCACCGGCGGCGAGGGCTTCGACTACGTCTTCGAGGTCGTCGGCAAGTCCGCCACCGCGCGCACCGCGTACGAGACGACCCGTCGCGGCGGCACCCTCTGCGTGGTCGGCGCGGGCGCCCTCGACGACTTCCTCCAGCTCAACATGTTCGAGCTGTTCTTCGACGAGAAGCGGATCCTGCCCTCGATGTACGGCGGCGGGGACGTGCTCCGTTCGTACGAGCGGGCCATCGCGCTCTGGCGGGCCGGCCGCATCGACCTGGAGTCGCTCATCACCCACCGGGTCCCGCTGGCGGGCATCAACGAGGCCCTGGAGCAGATGCGGACCGGCGCGGCCCTCCGTACCTGCATCGAGATCTGAGAGGACCTGACCCATGTCGCTCCCTCTTGAGGGACTGAGCGCGATCGTCACCGGCGCCGGGCGCGGTCTCGGCCGCGCCGAGGCCCTGGAACTGGCCCGGCTCGGCGCCGCCGTCGTCGTCAACGACTACGGGCAGCCCGGCCGCGACGGCTCGGGCGCGGCCTCCGCCGCCCCCGCCGAGGAGGTCGCGGCGGAGATCCGTGCGGCGGGCGGCCGGGCGGTCGCCCACCTCGGCGACGTCTCCGACTTCGAGACGGCACGGGGCCTGGTCGACCTCGCGGTGACCGAGTTCGGGAAGCTGGACGTCCTCGTCAACAACGCGGGCATTCTGCGCGACCGGATGGTCTTCTCGATGAGCGAGGACGAGTGGGACTCGGTCGTACGGGTCCACCTCAAGGGCCACTTCAACACCACCCACTTCGCGGCGGTGCACTGGCGGGGCCGCGCCAAAGCGGGTGAGGCCGGTGTCTACGGCCGCATCGTCAACACGTCCTCGGAGGCCTTCCTCGCGGGTTCGGCCGGTCAGCCCAACTACGCGGCGGCCAAGGGCGGCATCGTGGGCCTGACGACCTCGTCGGCGCTCGCGCTCGCCCGGTACGGCGTGACGGCCAACGCGATCTGCCCGCGGGCCAGGACCCGGATGACGGAGGACGTCTTCGCCGGCTTCGGGGAGCCGGGGGAGGGGGAGCTCGACCCGCTGTCCCCGGAGCACGTGGCGCCGCTCGTCGGCTATCTGGCGTCCCCGGCGGCGTCCGGGGTCAACGGGCAGCTGCTCGTCGTGCACGGCGGGATGGTGGCGGTCGTGGACCGGCCGAAGGTGTCCGCCAAGTTCGACACGGCCAAGGAGGCGTTCACGTACGAGGAGCTGGACTCCCTCCTGACCCCGCACTACGCCTCCCGCCCGGCGGGCGAGACCTTCGCCGCGACGGAGGTGCTGGGTCTGAAGAAGGGCTAGGGGGTGTCTTGTCGGTGAGCCCGGCCTGGCCGGCAAGGCGCCCCCTGAGCCACGGGGGGCGGGTGGCGGGGGCCCGTCGCGAGACGGGTGGTGGGGAACGGCGAAGGGCCCCGGGGGGAACCCCGGGGCCCTTCGCTCCGTTCTTCCTACTGCGCGTGGGCCTCGGCCTCGCGGCGGTGCCGGCCGTGCGGGGAGGACGTGGAGTCCTCCGCCGGCGAGGCCTGACCGCGGTGCTTCCCGGAGCCGTGCGACTCCGAACCCTGCGTGCTTGCTTCGGACATGCTGGAACTCACCCCGTGTGTCTTGCTCTTGCTGTGCGGCCGTGAGTCTAGCCAGCCGGTTTGCGGTCCGTCAGAGGAGCCTGCTGCAAAGGCACCGGTCGGCACACCCGGGGCTCCTCGACGACCACCACCGGCTCGGGCTCCGGCTCCGGCGGCACCTCCAGGGCGGCGAGACCGCACGGCACCTCGGCCGTCGCGTACGGCAGCCGCAGGACGCCCCCGGCCGTCCACAGTCCCGCTCCGGCCAGCCAGCCCTGGGGTACGGCCAGTTGGGCCATTCGGCGGGACGAGGGCTGCCAGGCGCCCACCCAGCTGCCGCCCGCCGCGTCGATCCGCAGCGCCACCGCGCAGCTCTCCGGCATCAGGACCTGCCCCGGCTGCACCGCGAACGGCGTCACCGCCGCGTCGTCGAGCCGCAGGCACTCGGGGAACCGCACCGGCAGCAGGGATCCGAGCACGCCCCAGCCGAGCCGGTCGTGCCCCGGGGACGGCGCGTCGGAGCGGATCAGGAGCAGCCCGCTGTCCGGGTCCGCGAGCAGCAGCCGGTCGTCGCTCTCCTCGGTGATCTGGAGCAGCGGCGTCACCTCCCCGCCCCGCTCCAGGTCGACGGCGACGGCCTTCACCGGCCCGTCGCCGAGCCGCCGGTCGAGGGCGAGCATCCGGCCCGTGCGGTCGAGCCACACCCCGCCCGTGCAACGCCCCCTGACCTCCGCCACCTGCTCCGGGCCGAAGGCCCCGCCCGCCACCAGCCACAGCGTGGTCGTGGCGGGGCCGACGCACAGGGCGTACGCGCAGATGCCGTCCGGCGAGGGCGGGAGCAGCACGAGACGCTCGGAGCCGGGCGCCTCCACCGCGCCGAGCCGGAGCTCGCCGGTGGCCGGGCCGGTGGGGTAGAGCAGCGAGAACGTGTGCCGCCGGCCGTCCACGCGGCGGGCGACGAGGACCCGGCCGTCGGCGAGGGGCAGCAGCTGGGTGCCCGCCTCCTCCGGCTGGTCGAGGGGGAGCGGGACGGCGTACGGCTCGGGGCCGTCGAGGGTCCACCTCTCCACGTACAGGGCGTCACCGACGCCCGCGAGCCTGGCCGCGTACGCGCCGTTGGCCGTGATCGTGAACCCCGCCGGCCAGGCCGCACCCGCGTCGCGGTCGTCGTCCTCGGCCGTGGTCTCGATGGCACACGCTGTCATCGACTCGTCACCTCCGGCCACGAAGCTAGTTTTCGCACTTCCAGCCGAACAACACGAGTGGGGTCACTTCACACATAAGGGTGGCCCTGCGGCGGTTCGGCTGAGGGTGAGGGGGCGGTTGTGCTGGAGTGACCCGTGGTGAGTAAGGTAAGGCGAACCTAAGCGGAGGCTGTGTCTCCGTCAGGACGTGCCCGTGTCCCCGCCAGGACGACCCGTACAGGAGCCTTCTCATGTCCCTCCGCCGCCGCGGCACCGCCGCCGTCGTCGCCCTCGCCGCCGCGCTCTCGCTCGCGGCCTGCGGAGGGGGCGACGGGAGCTCCGACTCCGCCACGAAGGACGACACGGCCAAGAAGAAGGACGTCGCCACCGGAGGCAAGGACTTCGGCGACGCCGCCGCCAGGACCGCGGCCATGGGCACCGACGCGAAGCCGGGCCAGTTCCCCCGCACCCTCACCCACGCCCTCGGCACGACCGAACTCGAGGCCGCCCCCAAGCGGGTCGTCGTCCTCGACGTCGGCGAGCTCGACAACGTCGTCTCCCTGGGCGTCAAGCCCGTCGGCTACGCCCCCTCCGAGGGCGACGACGGCATCCCCGGCTACCTCGCGAAGGACGCCGGCACCCCGAAGTCCGTCGGCACCATCAACAACCTCAACCTGGAGGCCATCGCCAACCTCCAGCCCGACCTCATCCTCGGCAGCCAGCTGCGCGCCGCCGACAAGTACGACGAGCTGTCGAAGATCGCGCCGACCGTGTTCTCCATCCGCCCGGGCTTCACCTGGAAGGAGAACTACCTCCTCAACGCCGCCGCGCTCGACAGGACCGCCGAGGCGAAGGCGAAGCTCGCCGCCTACGAGACCAAGGCGAAGCAGCTCGGCGCAGACATCGGCGCGGCCGGCGGCCCGAACAAGCCGACCGTCTCGATGGTCCGCTACCTCCCGGGCAAGATCCGCCTCTACGCCAAGGCCTCCTTCATCGGCACCATCCTGGAGGACGCCGGCCTGCCCCGGCCCGCGAACCAGCAGATCAACGAGCTGGCGGCCGAGATCAGCCCCGAGAAGATCGACGAGGCCGACGCCGACTGGATCTTCACCGGCGTCTACGGCGACGCCAAGGCCACCAAGAAGGACACCGCACAGGCCAACCCGCTCTGGAAGAACCTCAAGGCCGTCAAGGCCGGTCGGGCCAAGGACGTCCCGGACGAGACCTGGTACCTCGGCCTCGGCGTCACGGCCGCGAACAGCGTCCTCGACGACCTGCGCGCGAACCTCGTGAAGTAGCGGCGGCCCGCATCCCCCCCGGCGTCGGCCGACGGCGCCGGGGGCCGGTCGGCCCGGGATCACCGCGACCCGCAATGGAGCAACCCCGACGGCGGCCGGCCACCTCCGCGAGAGCGGCGCCGGTTTAGGCGCAAAGAGGGGACAGGTAGCCTTTCCCTCGTGCCCCGTCTGTCTGAAGTCATCGCCGAGCTCGACGCCCTCTGGCCGCCCGAGCGGGCCGAGTCGTGGGACGCCGTCGGCACCGTCTGCGGCGACCCCGACGCGGAGGTCGCTCGCGTCCTCTTCGCCGTCGACCCCGTCCAGGAGATCGCCGACGAGGCGATCGCCCTCGGCGCCGACCTGATCGTCACCCACCACCCGCTCTACCTGCGCGGTACGACGACGGTCGCGGCCGGCCACTTCAAGGGCCGCGTCGTCCACACCCTCATCAAGAACGACATCGCCCTCCACGTGGCGCACACCAACGCCGACACCGCCGACCCCGGCGTCTCCGACGCCCTCGCCGGCGCGCTCGACCTCCGGGTCACCGGCCCCCTCGTCCCCGAGAACAACCTCGGCCGGATCTGCGAGCTCGACCACCCCGAGACCCTCGCCGAGTTCGCCGCCCGCGCCGCCAGACGGCTGCCCGCCACCGCGCAGGGCATCCGCGTCGCGGGCGACCCCGGCATGACCGTGCGCCGCGTCGCCGTCAGCGGCGGCTCCGGCGACAGCCTCTTCGGCGCCGTGCGCGCCGCCGGCGTCGACGCCTTCCTCACCGCCGACCTGCGCCACCACCCGGTCTCCGAGGCCACCCAGCAGTCGCCGCTGGGTCTGGTCGACGCCGCTCACTGGGCCACCGAATGGCCCTGGTGCGAGCAGGCCGCCGCACAGCTCGACGAGATTTCCGACCGCCATGGCTGGGACCTCCGCGTCCACGTCTCGAAGACGGTCACCGACCCCTGGTCCTCCCACCACACTTCCTCTGGAGCCCCCAACTGAACGCCGCGCCCGCCGACCAGATCCGCCTCCTCGACGTCCAGGCCCTGGACGTCCGCCTCCAGCAGCTCGCCCACAAGCGCCGCTCGCTGCCCGAGCACGCCGAGATCGAGGCGCTGACGAAGGACCTCACCCAGCTGCGCGACCTGCTCGTCGCCGCGCAGACCGAGGAGAGCGACTGCGGCCGCGAGCAGACCAAGGCCGAGCAGGACGTCGACCAGGTCCGCCAGCGCGCCGCGCGCGACCAGCAGCGGCTCGACTCCGGTGCCGTCTCCTCCCCGAAGGACCTGGAGAACCTCCAGCGCGAGATCGTCTCCCTCGCCAAGCGCCAGGGCGACCTGGAGGAGATCGTCCTGGAGGTCATGGAGCGCCGCGAGTCCGCCCAGGAGCGCCTCACCGAGCTGACCGAGCGGGTCGCCGCCGTCCAGACCAAGGTCGACGACGCCACCGCGCGCCGGGACGCCGCGCAGGCCGAGCTGGACACCGAGTCCGCCTCCGTCGCCAAGGAGCGCGAGCTCGTCGCGGGCGCCGTCCCGGCCGACCTCATCAAGCTCTACGAGAAGCTGCGCGAGCAGCAGGGCGGCATCGGCGCGGCCCGGCTGTACCAGCGCAAGTGCGAGGGCTGCCACATCGAGCTCAACATCACCGAGCTCAACGAGGTCCGTGCCGCCGCGGCGGACACGGTCGTCCGGTGCGAGAACTGCCGCCGGATCCTCGTCCGCACCTCGGAGTCCGGCCTGTAATGCGCGAACTCGTGGTCGAGGCGGACGGCGGCTCCCGGGGCAACCCGGGGCCCGCCGGGTACGGCGCGGTCGTCCTCGACCCGGCGACGGGGGAGACCCTCGCGGAGGCCGCCGAGTACATCGGCGTGGCCACGAACAACGTCGCCGAGTACAAGGGCCTGGTGGCGGGCCTGAAGGCGGCCCGGGAGCTGTTCCCGGACGCCGCCGTCCACGTCCGGATGGACTCCAAGCTGGTCGTCGAGCAGATGTCCGGCCGCTGGAAGATCAAGCACCCGGACATGAAGCCGCTCGCGGCCGAGGCGGGACGGATCTTCCCGCCGGGCCAGGTCCGCTACGAGTGGATCCCGCGCGAGCGGAACAAGCACGCGGACCGGCTCGCGAACGAGGCGATGGACGCGGGCAAGCGGGGCCGCCAGTGGGAGCCGTCCGCCTCCACGGCGGGCCTGGACGCCGCGGCCGCCCGCAACGCCGCGACCCCGCCCCCGTCGGGCCCGCCGGGCGACGCGACGGCGGGCGCGGCACGTGCGCGGGCGGCGCTGGCCGCTTCCGCCCCGACGTCCTCCGCGGGCGGTACGGGCGCGGGTACGGGCTCGGGCACCTGGCCGGGCGCGGCATCGCGCCCGACGGCCCCCGGCACGGGTCCGGACGACGGCCTGTTCGCCGCCGAGGAAGCCGTCGCGGCCTCGGTCGCCTCCGGCGACTTCGAGGCGGAGGCGGGCGCGCTGGCCCCGGTGGGCCACGCGGCGCGCGCCGAGACCCCGGCAGTGCGCGCGGCGACCACCGCTCCCGCGCAGACGCTCACCCAGGACACCGCCCCAGCGGAGACGCTCACGCAGGCCACCGCCGCCGCCCCGGCCACCACCGCCCCGGCCGCGCCCCGGCAGGGGTGGGCCGGGCCCGACATGGGGGCCCCGGCGACCTTCGTCCTGCTGCGGCACGGGGAGACCGCGCTCACGCCCGACAAGAGGTTCTCCGGGAGCGGGGGGAGCGACCCCGAGCTGTCGGCGGCCGGGCTGCGGCAGGCCGAGGCCGTCGCCGAGGCGCTCGCCGCGCGCGGCACCGTCCAGGAGATCGTCAGCTCGCCGCTCACCCGCTGCCGGCAGACCGCCGGTGCCGTCGCCGCCCGCCTCGGCCTCGACGTGCGGATCGAGCAGGGCCTGCGCGAGACCGACTTCGGCGCCTGGGAGGGCCTGACGTTCGGCGAGGTGCGCGAGCGGTATCCGGAGGACCTCGACGCCTGGCTGGCCTCCCCGAAGGCCGCGCCGACCGGCGGCGGCGAGAGCTTCGCGACCGTCGCCCGGCGTGTGGCCGCGACCCGGGACCGGCTGACCGCCGCGTACGCGGGCCGCACGGTCCTCCTCGTCACCCACGTCACGCCGATCAAGACCCTCGTCCGGCTCGCGCTCGGCGCCCCTCCGGAGTCGCTGTTCCGGATGGAGCTGTCCGCGGCCTCGATCTCGGCCGTCGCCTACTACGCCGACGGCAACGCCTCCGTACGGCTCCTCAACGACACCTCGCATCTGAGGTAGCCCGCCAAACCGCTGGCGCCGGCGCCCGGCCCCGTACCACCATCGCCCGTATGACGTGGTCCTTCACCGACAGCGCCGCCGCTTTCCGGGCCGCCGCCTCCGAGCATCTCGCCGCCGACCCCGCGCGCAACACCGCCGTGCTCACGCTCATGGACACGGCCGCCCGGCTCGGCTGGTGGGAGGAGGCGGACGGGCGGGTCACCGGCGTCCTCGCGGTGTCCCGGTCCGGCGTGCCCGCCTTCGGTGCCATGACGGAGGAGGCGGCCCGCGCGCTCGAACTCCCCGGCGGCGAGGAGCCGACGGAGGTACGCGGCGAGACCGCCGCCGTCGAGGCGTACGCGGAGGCCACCGGCCGCCCCTGGACGCCCACCGTCCGCATGCGGCTCTTCCGGCTCGGCGAGCTGATCCCGCCGGACCCGGCCCCGGCGGGCCGTGCCCGGCTCGCGGGCGTGGCCGACGTCCCGCTCGTCGCCGCCTGGACGCGGGAGTTCGCGGTGGCCATCGGGGACGAGCCCGCCGAGGACTACACCGGCTTCGTCACCGAGCGGATCTCCGAGGGACGGCTCCGGCTCTGGGAAGCGCCGGACGGCCGCCCGGTCTCGATGGCCGCCGTCTCCCGCACGATCGAGGGCCAGGCCCGCGTCCACCTCGTCCACACCCCGCCCGCCGAGCGCGGCCGTGGGTACGCGGCCGGTGTCACCGAGGCGGTCAGCCGGGCCGCGCGCGACGCCGGCGTCGCTCAGGTCCTGCTCTTCACGGACCTGGCCAACCCCACCAGCAACGCCCTCTACCAGCGCCTGGGCTACCTCCCCGTCACCGATCACCTCGGCGTGGAGTTCGCCCCCGCGGCCGTATGATCACGCCGGAATCCGGACGTGGGGGAGGCGTTGCCGTGGAGACGGTGCTGTCGGCCAGAGGGACGAGCGCGAGATTCGACGGCTCGCGCCTGAAGGTCGTGCGGGCCGGCACGACGTGGACGGTGCCGGTCCGGGCGATCGCCTCGGTGGAGGAGACGACGGGCGGCGCGGTACGGGTCGCCCTCGCCGGTGATCCCTCGGGCGCCCGGCACGGCCTCGGCGGCTCCGTCGCCCTGTCCGGCCCCAACGCCCGTGCGGCGCAGGCCTTCGCCGACCACCTCCGGGGTGCCCTCGGGCGGGTGGAGACCGTCGAGGACGGGCACGCCCTGGTGACCGTCGTCCGTCCGGCGGCGGCGACGCCGGGCACCGGCGAGGCCGGTTCGCGGGCGGTCCTGACCGGTTTCCTGCTGTGCCTCTACGCGGGGGCCCTCTGGGGGATCGGCGCGGCGGGCCCGCGCTCCGCCCCGGTGGCCGCGGTGTCCCTGACGGTGGGAGGCGCGCTGGGAGCCCTCGGTGCGGTGGGCCTCTGGCGGGTCGCGCGGCGCTTCCGGAGCATGTGGATCCTGCGTACCCGGGGCATCGGCGTCGTCGCCGACGTCAAGGGCTTCGTCAAGATCTGGGACAAGGGAGGCCACTCCTGGGTCTTCCCGCGCCTCTCGTACACGACGGTCGAGGGACAGAGCTTCACGGCGGTGCCGTCGGCGACCTCCGCCGGATGGAAGGTGAGCACGGAGACGAAGGCGGAGGTGCTCTACGACCCCGCCGCGCCGCGCCGCGTGGGCGTCCCGCCGACCGCCGGGTTCGTCGTCCGCAGCACGGTCCTCGGCCTGTCCAGCCTCTTCCCCGCGATCGTGGGCGTCTACGCGGTCCTGGAGAACACGAGCGTTCTCGCCTCCTGAGTCCTCACGGGGAGGACAGCTCCGCCGCCCCGCGCGCGAGGGATTCCACCCGCGCCCAGTCGCGGGCGGCGAGGGCGTCGGGCGGGAGCATCCACGTACCGCCGACGCAGCCGACGTTCGGGAGGGCCAGGTAGGCCGGGGCGGAGGCGGGGGAGATGCCGCCCGTGGGGCAGAAGCGGGCCCGGGGGAGCGGGCCCGCGAGGGACTTCAGGTACGGGACGCCGCCCGCCGCCTCGGCCGGGAAGAACTTCATGTCCTCCACCCCGCGTTCGAGGAGGGCCACGACCTCCGAGGCCGTCGAGACCCCCGGCAGGAACGGCACCCCCGCGTCCCGCATCGCACCGAGCAGACCCTCGGTCCACCCCGGGCTCACCAGGAACCGCGCCCCCGCAGCGACCGCCTCCGCGACCCCGGCCGCCGAGACCACGGTGCCGGCGCCGACGACCGCCTCCGGCACCCCGTCCGCGATCGCGCGGACGGCGTCGAGCGCGGCCGGGGTGCGCAGGGTGACCTCGATCAGCGGCAGCCCGCCGGCCACCAGGGCCCGCGCCAGGGGCACGGCGTCGGCGGCGTCCTCGATCACGACGACGGGGACGACGGGGACGGCACGGTCCCCCGGGGCAAGGTCGAACACGCTCGTCATGGGCGTCATCCTGCCCAGGGCGAGCGTCACCCGCAACGATCGTTGCGGAGGGTGCAACGCGAGCTAGTGGATCTCGTCCACCAGCACGTCGAGGGCCCCCGCCTTCCCGCCCTCCTCCACCACGTACCCCAGGTCCCGCAGCGCCTCCGCCAGCTCCACCGGCGAACCGGGCTCCGCACCCGCCTCCAGCAGGCTCCGCACGATCCGGCCCTTCGTCGCCTTGTTGAAGTGGCTGACCACCTTCCGGGTCGGCGCGTGCAGCACCCGCACCGTCGCCGTCCGGGCCGCGAGCTCCCCCTTCGGCTTCCACGCCGAGGCGTACGCCGAGGAGCGCAGGTCCAGGACGAGCCCGTCCCCGGCCGCCTCCGGCAGCACCGAGGCCATCGCACCCCGCCAGTGCGCGCCCAGCGCCCCGAGCCCCGGCAGCTTCACGCCCATCGAGCAGCGGTACGACGGAATCCGGTCCGTCACCCGCACCGCGCCCCAGAGGCCCGAGAACACGAGCAGCGAGCCCCCCGCCCGCTTCCGGGCCGCCGCGTCCAGGGTCGCCAGACCCAGCGCGTCGTACAGGACGCCCGTGTAGATCTCCCCGGCCGGACGCGCGCCCGCCGTCCGCAGCTCCGTGTTCTTCGCGACCTCGCCGCGCAGCCCCTCGCTCAGCCCGAGCACCTCGCGCGCCTTCTCCTCGTCGGCGGCGCACAGCTCGACCAGCTCGTCCAGGACCGCCGCCCGCGCCTCCGCGAGCCCCGGCAGGGACAGCGACTCCGGCTTCAGCGGCGCCCCGCGCCCCGAGGAGGCCTTGCCTTCGGAGGGCGGCAACAGCACGAGCACGGTGGTTCTCCTTCGTCCGTACGGGGGTGGGGGTGCGGCCCCGGTCGTCCAGCCTACGAGGTGCCGCACCCTGCCCCAGCTCATACGCTCGGTCCATGCCCCGCCGCCACATCCACGTGACCGGCGCAGCCGAGGCTCCGCTGCGGGCCGCCCTGCGCGCACTCCGTACCGAGCTCGCGATCCCCGAGGACTTCCCGCCCGCCGTCCTCGCCGAGGCCGAAGCCGCCGCGAACGCCCCCCGGCTTCCGTCCTACGACGCCACCGACCTGCCGTTCATCACGATCGACCCGCCCACGTCCACCGACCTCGACCAGGCCATGCACCTGGCCCGCCGGGCCGACGGCGGCTACCGCGTCCACTACGCCATCGCCGACGTCGCCGCCTTCGTCACCCCCGGCGGCGCGCTCGACGCCGAGGCCCACCGGCGGGTCCTCACCCTCTACTTCCCCGACGGCAGGGTCCCCCTCCACCCGCCCGTCCTCTCCGAGGGCGCCGCCAGCCTCCTCCCCGGCGAAGCCCGCCCCGCCCTCCTCTGGCGCATCGACCTCGACGCGGAGGGGCGACGGGTCGCCACCGACGTCCGCCGCGCCCTCGTCCGCAGCCGCGCCCGACTCGACTACGAGGGCGCGCAGCGCCGCATCGAGGACGGGACGGCGGAAGAGCCCCTGGCACTCCTCCGGGACATCGGCCGGCTCCGCGAGGCCCTCGAAGCCGAACGCGGCGGGATCTCCCTCAACGTCCCCGAGCAGGAGATCGTCGAGACCGACCACACCTACTCCCTCGCCTACCGGGCCCCGCTCCCCGCCGAAGCCTGGAACGCCCAGATCTCCCTCCTCACCGGCATGGCCGCCGCCGACCTCATGACCGCCGCCGGCACCGGCATCCTGCGCACCCTCCCCACCGCCCCCGACGGCGCCGTCGCCCGGCTGCGCCGCTCCGCCCACGCCCTCGGCGTCGACTGGCCGCACCACGTCTCGTACGCCGACGTCGTCCGCTCCGCCGACCCCACCGACCCGCGCCACGCCGCCTTCCTCCAGGAGTGCACCAGCCTCCTGCGCGGCGCCGGCTACACCGTCTTCACCGACGGCCACGTCCCCGTCCCCGCCGTCCACGCCGCCGTCGCCGACGAGTACACCCACTGCACCGCGCCGCTGCGCCGGCTCGTCGACCGGTACGCGGGCGAGCTGTGCGTGGCGGCGGTCGCCGGGGACGAGCCGCCCGAGTGGGTACGGGCCGCCCTGCCCGCCCTCCCGGACGAGATGGCCACCGGCGCCCGCCGCGCCAACACCGTGGAACGCGAGAGCGTCGACATCGTCGAGGCGGCGCTCCTGAAGGAACGGATCGGCGAGGTCTTCGACGCGTACGTCATCGACGTGAAGGAACACGAACCGGCCGTCGGCACCGTCCACCTGGAGGACCCGGCGGTCGTCGCCCGCATCGAGGGCGGCGAGGCGAAGCTGCCGCTGGGCGAGTGGCTGCGGGTCAGGCTGTCGGCGGCGGACCCGGGGACGGCGAAGGTCCTGTTCGCGCCCGCGTGAGCTCCCGTACGAGCGTCCGCGGGTCGTCGGCGTGCAGCCGGATCAGCCGTACGGGGCGGGGCGCGCCGAGCAGCCGGGGTGCGTCGACCGGCTCGGTCAGCTCGATCGTGACGGAGGTCTGGGAGCCGACGGCGAGGTTCAGCTCGCCGTCCCTCTTCTCGTGCGAGAAGAGGGACTCGCGCCGGACGGCCGCGATCCGCCCGACCGGGACCCGCACGTCGACGTGCGCGCCCTGCCGGACCCGCAGGACACCGCCGGCGAGCGTGTGCGGGCGGGTCACGGAGGCGGCGTGCAGCCCCAGGACGAACAGCACGGTGTAGACGTCCAGGACGAGGAAGGCCGCGTGGACGGAGGGCCACTCGGCGAGCAGGTACGACATGCCGACCGTCTCGACCACGCACACGAACGCGAAGCCGTACATCAGCGCCGCCTGGTCCCGCGCGTGCGGGAACACGCCGTCCGCGCCCGCCACCCCGTGCGGCCGCCGCCCGACCCACCGGACGAGGCTCCCCATGAGCCGCAGCTCGTGCCCGATCAGCCGCAGCACGACCTCGGGCACGAGCCCGGCCGGTGCGCCGGGCCTCCGGGCTGTCGTCCGTGTGTTCGTCATCGGTCCGCCTCCCCCTGTTCCGTCCTCCGTGCCGCCACCAGCTCCACCGCCCGCCGCACCGCCGCCGACTGGGCCGGGGCGAGGTCCGCGAAGAACGTGTCCGCGAGACCCCCGGCGCCCGCCGGGGGCAGCTCCACCGCCATCCCGACCGGCAGGACCGAGGCCAGGGCGCGGGCCGCCACCTCCACCCGGGGGTCCTCCGCCGCCACGTCCGCGAGGGCGTCCAGGAGTCCGTACAGCTCCCGCGCGCTGCCCGCCGCCTCGTGCATCAGCTCCATCAGCCGGGCCCGTTCCGCCTCGGGGACGACGGTGTCGAGGAGGGCCAGGACCTCCCGGTCCTTCGCCGCCATCGGCGACTCGGGCAGCTCGCCGAGACCCGCGAGCAGCGCCGACAGCTCCGGCGAGACGGGGCCCTCGGCGGGCAGGCGCCCGGCACGGGCCTCGGCGAGGAGCGGGGCGAGGCGCTCCCGGCGCGCCCGGATCACCGCCTCCTGCCGGGCCAGGTCGTCCGCCAGCTCCTCCAGGACCTCCGCGAGCCCCCGCCCCTCGTCGCCGGCGACCACGTCCCGTACCTCTTCGAGGCCGAGCCCCAGTTCGGTCAGCCGCCGGATCCGGGCGAGGAGCACGGCGTCCCTGACCCCGTACTCCCGGTACCCGTTGGCCCGCCGCTGGGGCTCGGGCAGCAGCCCCGACTGGTGGTAGTGCCGCACGGCCCGGGGGGTGACCCCGACGAGCGCGGCGATCTCGCCGATACGCATGCGCCCAGTAGAAACCCTGACGCTGCGGCAGGGTCAAGGGTGTCCGCCCCGCCAGGTAGCATGGTCGGCACGGCAGACGAGCCGGGCGGACGGCCGCGTGGAGATCCTCGGATCTTCCCGAGGAACGTCCGGGCTCCACAGAGCAGGGTGGTGGCTAACGGCCACCCGGGGTGACCCGCGGGACAGTGCCACAGAAAACAGACCGCCGGGGACCTCGGTCCTCGGTAAGGGTGAAACGGTGGTGTAAGAGACCACCAGCGCCTGAGGCGACTCAGGCGGCTAGGTAAACCCCACTCGGAGCAAGGTCAAGAGGGGACACCTCGGTGTCCCTGCGCGGATGTTCGAGGGCTGCTCGCCCGAGTCCGCGGGTAGACCGCAGGAGGCCGGCGGCAACGCCGGTCCTAGATGGATGGCCGTCGCCCCGACGACCGCGAGGTCCCGGGGCACAGAACCCGGCGTACAGCCCGACTCGTCTGTCGGCCCGCGTGGGAAGGGCCCCCGAACAGGTTTCCGCCTGATCGGGGGCCCTTCTTCGATGGCGCGGACTTCGATGGCGCGGACTTCGACAGCACGGACTTCGACGGCTCAGACCGGCTCCGGGCCGCCGTGGCGGCGGAGCCAGGCCAGGACGGCGCGGACCCGGCGGTGGCCGCTGTCGCCGGCCGACAGTCCGAGCTTGAGGAAGACGCTGCCGATGTGTTTGTGGACGGCGTTGTCGGTGACGAAGAGCCGCTGGGCGATGCCCGCGTTGTCGTGCCCTTCGGCCATCAGCGCCAGGACCTCGCGTTCGCGGGGGGTGAGGGCGTCGACGGGGTCGCCGCGGACGGCGAGGAGCTGGGCGATGACCTCCGGATCCATGGCCGTGCCGCCGGCCGCCACACGGCGCAGCGCCTCGGTGAACTCCGCGATGCGGCTCACCCGGTCCTTGAGGAGGTAGCCGATCCCGCCGCGGGTGTCGGAGAGGAGGCGGCCCGCGTACTCCTGCTCGACGTACTGGGACAGGACGAGGACGGGAAGGCCGGGACGGTCGCGGCGGGCCTGGAGGGCGGCGCGGATCCCCTCGTCGCGGAAGCCCGGCGGCAGCCGTACGTCGACGACGGTGACGTCCGGGCGGTGGGTCTCGACGGCGGCGAGGAAGCCGGGGGCGTCGCCCGCGATCGCGGCGACCTCGAAGCCCTGGGAGCCGAGGAGGAGTTCGAGGCCCGAGGCCAGCAGGACGTTGTCCTCGGCGATGACTACACGCACGGCAGCTCCACGGTGATGACGGTCGGCCCGCCCGGCGGGCTGCTGATCTCCAGGGTGCCGTCCAGGGCGGCGGCGCGGCGGCGGATCCCGTCCAGGCCGCTGCCCCGGGACGCGTCCGCCCCGCCGGTCCCGTCGTCGGTGATCCTCGCGCACAGCAGCGCGCCGTCGCGGTCGACGTCGACGGAGGCCCTGCCGGCCCGGCTGTGCCGGGCGATGTTCGCCAGCGCCTCGGTGACGGCGAAGTACGCGACCGCCTCGACCGCCGCGGGGACCTCGCCGAGCTCGCCGACGCCGATGCGGGTCGGTACGCCGGCCCTGGTGCCCAGGGTGCCGAGCGCGCCCACGAGTCCCTGGTCGGCCAGGACCGGGGGGTAGATGGCGCGGATGACGGTACGCAGCTCCGTCATGGCCTCCTCGGTCTCGGCCCGGGCCTGCCGCACGAGCGCGGCGGCCGCGTCCGGGTCCCGGGGCAGGGTCTCCTCGGCGACGGCGAGCCGCATGGCGATGGCGACGAGCCGCGCCTGGGTGCCGTCGTGCAGGTCCCGCTCGATCCGTCGGAGTTCCGCGCCGTGCGCCCGCAGGACGTCCGCCCGCGTCCGGGTGAGCTCGGTGACGCGCGCGGCCAGGCGCTCCGCCGGAGACGGTGCCAGGACCGCCAGGCAGCACCGCGCGTGCACCCGGGCCAGCGGCGGCAGGACGAGGGCCGCGAGCCCCGCGAGCAGCAGCAGCTGCACCAGGTTGACCGTCAGCGCGGGGACCCAGCCGTCGACAGGGACGTCGAGCAGCAGCAGCCGTGGCGGATCCGACGCGGGAAAGGCCCACCAGCCCACGGCGGCCACCAGGGTGAGGAGCAGGTTGCCCAGGCACAGCAGGGCGACCAGGCCCGCGGGCAGACCGGTCGCCAGCTGCACGACGAGCCATGCCGGAGCGCGGCGGAGCGGGCGCGGGCCGGGCTCCACCGGCCGGCCGAGCAGCGCCGCGGCTCGGAGGCGGTGGCGCTGCGCCCAGGGGGCCGCGAGCGACGGTACGCACAGGAGCGGCAGCGCCACGAGCGTCACCGTCGCGGTCGTCAGGGTGCCGAGCAGATAGCGTCCGCCGCGCCCGGTGTCGGCCAACCGTGCGCGGGCCTCGCCGGTCACGCGGTGCACTGGGCTCGCCTTCGTTCGGTGGGTACGGGACCGGAGGAGCGGGTCCTCCGGAAGCGACCGTACGTGCCCGGCGACCCGGACGGCACTACAGCGGGCTGTAGGGCACAACCGGTCGTCCACGGCAGCGACTTGCGATGCGGCGCCTCCCTAGCGTGGCGTTCATGACATCCACGACCCAGACCTCCACACCGCGGCGCCACCGCCGCCTCCGCCGAGGATGGCCGGCCGTCGCGGCGGCCGCCGCACTCGCCACCGCGGGTGCGACCCTGGCCGTCCAGTCCGCGGACGGTGCGGCCGCGCCCGGCTACCGCCAGGCCGACCTGCGCCGGGACGCCGATGCCCTCCGGGCGCTGGGCATCACCGGCGTCCAGGCGCGGGTGACCACCGCCTCGGGCCGGGACCTGGTCGCCACCGCCGGCGTCGCCGAGGTGGGCGAAGCGCGGCCGGTGCCCCGCGACGGCTACTTCCGGATCGCCAGCACCGGCAAGGCGCTCATGGCCACGCTGGTCCTGCAGCTGGTCGACGAGGGCAAGCTGTCGCCGGCCGACACCGTGGACCACTGGCTGCCCGGTGTGATCGCCGGAAACGGCAACGACGGACGGAAGATGACCGTGCGTCAGCTCCTGCAGAACACCAGCGGCCTCCACGACGACCTGCCCGGCTTCGACACCCCGCAGCAGTACTACCGGCACCGCTACGACACCTACACCGCCGAACAGCTCGTCGCCCGGGCCATGAAGCACCACCCGGACTTCGCACCCGGCACCGGCTGGGGCTACTCCAACACCGGTTACGTCGTCCTCGGCATGATCGTCGACAAGGTCACCGGCCGCCCCTGGCCGGAGGAGGTCGAGAGCCGGATCCTGAAACCGCTCGGGATGCGCCACACGTACCTCCCGGGCGCCACGCCCACCCTGCGCCGCCCGCACGCCGACGGCTACCAGGTCTTCGCCTCCGGCGAACGGACCGACGTCACCGAACAGATCGTCCCCGACCTCGGCGGCTACGTCTCCACCACGGCGGACGTCAACCGCTTCTTCCAGGGCCTCCTCGGCGGCGAGCTGCTCTCCGCGGCGCGCCTCGCCGAGATGAGGCACACCGTCCCGGTCCCCAAGGAGTTCGAGGTGTTCTGGCCCGGCGGACGCTACGGCCTCGGCCTTGTCAGCCGCCCCCTGAGCTGCGGCGGCAGCTACTGGAGCCATGAGGGGGGCGAGGCCGGCTACATCACCCTGAACGGCGCCACCGACGACGGCCGCCGCACGGTCACCGTCTCGCTGACCACCAGCTTCAACGACCTGGGCCGGACGATCCGGCAGCAGGAGGCGGCCAGTGACCTCGTCGACCGCGCCCTGTGCGACACCCCCGGCACGGGCCGGTAGTCCTCAGGGGCGCCGGACCTCGAAGTGGAAGCAGCCGTACTCGACGGCCCGGACGTGCACCAGGGCGACGGCCGGGTCGTCGAAGGCCTCGCCGAGGGCCCGGTCGAAGCCCTCGGCGGGGGTCTCGGGCAGCTCCAGGAGACGGCCGCCGACGATCCGGCCGGCCGCGTCGTAGCGGCGCAGGGTGCGGAGCGCCCCGGCACGGGAGAAGGGGTACGCCTCCGAGGGCGCGGGCCCGCCGCACTCCTCGGCGTGGACGAAGACGGGACCCTGCTCGTCGTACGCGCCGGGCTCGGCACCCGTCTCGGCGGCCCAGCGGCGGAGCGGCGCGTACGAGACCAGGGCGATCCGCTCGCCGGGCTCGGAGAGGCGCAGGCAGCAGCGGAGGGGATGTCCGCCGTCGGTGGCGGTGTACGGAGCGCAGGCGCGGCCGGCGTCGTCCGTGACGCGCAGCCGGGCGAGGGCGGAGGGGGCGATGGGGCGGGCGAAGTAGGTGTTCATGCCGTCAGGTTCGCCCGGGGCGGCCCCGTACCGCTGGCGCAATTCGGACGCCGCGCTCGGTCCGGGTGTTCCGCCGGGGCGTTGTCAGTGCGCTTCGGTACGGTCGCTTCGCGAACCGCTATCGAACGGAGCCGTACGGATGAGCCGTCATTTCCAGGTCACCTTCGACGCCCACGACCCCCGGGCCCTGTCCTCCTTCTGGCGTGACGCGCTGGGGTACGTCCACCCCGGGCCGCCCGGAGCGGAGCTGCCCGAGGGCGCCGACCCGCTGGCCGCCTGGGACGAGTTCCTCGCGAGGATCGGCGTCCCCGAGGACCAGCGCAACTCGCGGTCGGCCATCGAGGACCCGGAGGGTGCGGGCCCGCGCGTGTTCTTCCAGCAGGTGCCCGAGGACAAGGTCGCCAAGAACCGCGTCCACCTCGACGTCCGCGCCGCGCCGGGACTCCAGGGGGAGGAGCGGATGGCCGCCCTGGAGGCCGAGTGCGACCGGCTCGTCGGGCTCGGGGCGAAGCGGGTGCGCCGCTTCGAGCCGGCCCCGCCGATGAGCGCCGGCCACATCGTGATGACCGACCCCGAGGGCAACGAGTTCTGCCTCGACTGACCGGGACCACCCTGGGCGCGGACGGTGAACGCGCAGGTCATACCCTGTGTGCCGCCGAAACGTCGTCAGGGAGGGGCAGGGTCGGGTGGGCGTGTCGCTGGGCAAGGGGCCGGTTCGGGAGGAGTCGCGGTGGCGGCGGCCCGGGGTCGTCGTCTTCTGTTTGGTTCTTCTGCCGCCGCTGGGCATCGTCCTTGCCTGGCGCAGCCGTTGGTCGCCGGGGCGGAAGGTGCTCGCCACGGTGCTGTCCGGTGTCTGGTTCGTGGCCATGGGCACGAGCGAGCCGCCGGCGGACAGCCCCGCGGTGGCCGACGCGAAGCCGCGGGTCAGTGCCTTCCCGTCCTTCACGCCGTACACCCCGCCCACCCCCACGCCGACGCCGATCGTGCACCGGGTCGTCGCCGACTACGTCGGCCAGAACCTGGAGACCGCCTCGCGGGCCGCGTACGAGGCGGGGTTCCGGGCGCGCTCGCACGACGCCACCGAGGACGACAAGATGCAGCTCGTGGACGGCAACTGGAAGGTCTGCTTCCAGGAGCCGGCGGCGGGCGAGACCGCCGCGATCGAGGAAGGTCGGCGGATCGGCATCGAGTTCGCCGTCGTCGAGAAGAGCAGCCCCTGCCCGGCACGGGACGGCGACGCCGTGGTCTTCCCCAAGGTGCCGAACGTCGTCGGCAAGACCTTCGGGGACGGCTCCGCGGTGCTCCGGAAGGCGGGCCTCACCGAGATCCGCGGCGCCAGTGTGTACACGGACGTCGACCTGGCGGCCCGTCATGACGACTGGCGGATCTGCTTCCAGGACCCGGCGGCGGGCGAGGACATCGAGCGGCCGGAGTACATGTCCGTACGGCTCTCCCTCGCCCGGCCCGGCCTCTCCTGCCCCTCGGAGGAGTACGCCCGGCTGAACCCGGACCCTGACCCGGACCGCCACGGCAGCGGAAGTGGCAGCGGTTCGGGAGGCTCCGGCGGTTCGGACGGTGGCGGCGGCGCCGTCTACTACAAGAACTGCGACGCCGTCCGCGCCGCGGGCAGGGCCCCCATCTACGCCGGCCAGCCCGGCTACCGCTCCGGCCTCGACCGCGACGGCGACGGCAAGGCCTGCGACTGGTCCTGACCGGAGGTCCGGAGGGTTCGACGGTCGGTTAGGGTGCGCGGATGATATTCGGACGTGGGCGGTTTCCCGCCGCCGTGGCAGCCTTCGAGTCGGCCGTACGGGCCCAGGACGCGGACGCCGCCGAGAAGGCCTTCGGGCGCCTGACCAGCACGGTCGGGAAGGCCCGTGACGAGGAGCTCCACGATGCGGGTCCCCGTCTCGCCGCGGTCCTTGCCGAGGTCCCGCCCGGCCCCCGCGCCGTCGTCGCCGTCGTGATCGGGGCCTGTGTCGAGCGCGGTGCAGACCCGGCGGCCTGCGCGTCCGCCGTCTTCGCCGCCGCCCGTGAGGCCTTCGAGGCGGCCGCCGTGTTCTGTGAGCGCTGGGCGGCCGCCGGGCGCGGTGAGCTGCCGAGCCACCAGGGCGAGGGCCTGGGGGAGGCGGACTTCGAGCGGATCGGCTTCGAGCCGGTGATGGCCTGGCAGTCGCTCCCGCAGTTCGAGATGGCCTGCGTGGCGATGCTCAACTCCCCGTCGGTACGGGGGAACACCCCCGGCCGGGCCGAGCTGCGCGAGGCCGTGGCCCGGGTCCAGGAGCTGACGGACGACCCGTTCAAGTGCCTCGCCTACGCCCTGGTCGTCCTCGACGACGAGCCGTTCGTCGCGATCGACCGTGCCACCGGCGTCGGATTCGCCTTGCGCGGGTCCGGCATCGGGGACAACTTCCAGCTGCACACCCTCCTCGCCGACGCCCTCATCGGTGGCGGCCACCTGCCGGGCGAGGCGCCCTCGGCCGAGGCCGTCGCGATGTGCAGGGACAGGCCGGGCCAGACCCCGACCACCGGCTCGTTCAACCTCGTCGGCGCCGACGGCGAGTGGATCTGGAACGAGGGCAACCCCGCGGACATCCCCGTCGTGGACGGCGTCCGTCTCGTGGTCATCGACCCGCCCGCGTACCGGAGGAGCTGGCCCGCGGGCCGGTTCTTCCCCGGCATGACCGGTGACCTGGTGCTCGAACGGGTCCTTCCGCCGCAGGAGTCGGCCGCCCTGCTGGCCCAGGTGGCCGAGCCCGCGCGCCGATAGGTGGCATGCGCGCGGCCCCGTTCCCCGGGGCGGGGCCGCCGGCGGTGTACGGGTGGGGCATGGCCATTCCCGTGAATCAGCTCAGTGACCCGACCGTGCGTGACTTCGTCACGGCCCTCAATGCCAACGACCAGTCGGCCGTGGCCGGCCTTCTGGCGCCCGGCGCGACCATGTCCGACGACGGCTCCGACCGCAACCTGCGGGAGTGGCTCGACCGGGAGGTGTTCTCCTCGAACGGGCACATGGACGTCGAGTCCGAGACGGACGGAGGGCTCTCCCTCGTCGCCACCTACCGCAACGACACCTGGGGCGCGATGCGCACCAAGTGGGCCTTCACCGTCGACGGGGGGAAGATCGCGCGGTTCGAGACCGGGCAGGCCTGACCCGCGTGTCGTGGGCCGAGGGTGCGCTACCCCCGGCCGATGTACGGCATCGCCGTCGCCATCACCGTCGCGAACTGCACGTTCGCCTCCAGCGGCAGCGCCGCCATGTGCACCACCGTCGCCGCCACGTCCGCCGCGTCCATCACCGGCTCCACCGCCAGCTCGCCGTTGGCCTGGAGGATGCCGGTCTGCATGCGGGCCGTCATCTCCGTCGCCGCGTTGCCGATGTCGATCTGGCCGCAGGCGATCCGGTACGGGCGTCCGTCGAGGGACAGGGACTTCGTCAGGCCCGTCATCGCGTGCTTGGTCGCCGTGTACGCGATCGAGTGCGGGCGCGGCACGTGCGCGGAGATCGAGCCGTTGTTGATGATCCGGCCGCCCTGCGGGTCCTGCTCCCTCATGGTCCGGAAGGCCGCCTGGGCACAGAGGAACGCGCCCGTCAGGTTCACGTCGACCACCGCGCGCCAGGTCGCCGGGTCCAGGTCCTCGACGGGGACGCCGCCGCCCGCGAACGTACCGGCGTTGTTGAAGAGCAGGTCCACCCGGCCGTGGCGGGCCCGTACCGCCGCGAAGAGGTTCGCGACCTCCTGCTCCGACGTGACGTCCGTCGGGACGACCAGGAAGTCGCCCTCCGGCAGGGCCGCGGCCGTCTCCTCCAGGGCCTCCGCCCTGCGGCCCGCGAGGGCCACCGACCAGCCGGCGGCCGCGAGGGCCAGCGCCACGCTCCGGCCGATGCCCGAACCGGCTCCCGTCACCACTGCGATGCTCATGGGCGCGCAGCGTACGCGAGACGCATGCCCCATGAACTCATCCGTCCGACACGTGGATGTTCTGTACTCGACAAGGAGCGGTCGTTCCCTCCCCTTCGAATGACGGACGGACAGTATCCGTCTGGGGAGGGGCACATGCATCACACGCTTCAGCACTCCGAGGAACTCCGCGCCGCCGCACGCCACTTCGGGCGCCGGCGGTTCCTGACCGTCACCGGCGCCGCCGCGGCGCTCGCCTTCGCCACCCAGCTGCCCGCGGCCGGCGCCGCGGCCGCCGCCGAGCTCGACGCCCGGCGTGTCACCGAGGACCCGTTCACCCTGGGCGTCGCCTCGGGCGACCCGCTGCCCGGCTCCGTACTCCTGTGGACGCGGCTCGCGCCCCGCCCCTTCGAGCCCGAGGGCGGACTGCCCGCCGTCTCCCCGGACGGAGTCCGGGGGAGGGTCTCCGTGCACTGGGAACTCGCCCACGACGAGCGGTTCACCCGGATCGCCCGGCGCGGCCGCGCCACCGCGCACCCCGAGTTCCGGCACACCGTCCACGTCGAGGTCGACCACCTGGACTCCGGCCGCGTCTTCTTCTACCGCTTCCGGGTCGGCGACTGGCTCAGCCCGGTCGGCCGGACCCGCACGGCCCCGGCCCCCGACGCCCGGAACAGCGCGCTCAAGCTCGCCGCCGTCTCCTGCCAGGCCTACCAGGACGGGTACTTCACCGCCTACGGCCACCTCGCCCGGGAGGACGTCGACGTCGTCTTCCACCTCGGCGACTACCTGTACGAGTACGCCGTCAACGCCACCGGCGGCGCCCGCGCCTACACCGACCGCAGACTGCCCGACCTGTTCAACCGCGAGACCCTCACCCTGGACGACTACCGGCTCCGCTACGCGCTCTACAAGTCGGACCCCGACCTGCGCGCCGCGCACGCCGCCCACCCCTTCGTCGTCACCTGGGACGACCACGAGACCGAGAACAACTACGCGGGCGACACCCCCGAGAACAACGTCCCGCCCGAGGAGTTCCTGCTCCGCCGCGCCGCCGCCTACCGCGCCTACTGGGAGCACCAGCCGCTGCGCCGCCCCCAGCTGCCCGAGGGCCCCGACATGAAGCTGTACCGGCGGCTGCGCTTCGGCCGGCTCGCCCGGTTCGACATCCTCGACACCCGCCAGTACCGCTCCGACCAGGCGTACGGCGACGGCTGGCAGGCCCCGGGACCCGAGTCCGAGGACCCCTCGCGCACCCTGACCGGCGCCACGCAGGAGCGCTGGCTGCTCGACGGCTGGCGCGCCTCCGACGCCCGCTGGAACGTGCTGCCGCAGCAGGTCGTCCTCTCCGAGCGCCGCGACCGCTCGACCGCCGACTTCAAGCTCTCCATGGACTCCTGGGACGGCTACCCGGCCTCCCGGCAGCGGGTCCTCGCGGGGGCCGAGGCCGCCGGTGTCGAGAACCTGCTGGTGCTCACCGGTGACGTCCACGTCGGCTACGCCATCGACATCAAGGCCGACTTCCGGGACCCGGCCTCGCGCACCGTCGGCACCGAGATCACCGCCACGTCCATCAGCAGCGGCAAGGACGGTGCCGACCGGCCGGCCAACCACGACAAGCTCATGGGGGCCAACCCGCACCTGAAGTTCCTCAACGGGCGGCGCGGCTACGTGACGGTCGCCCTCGGCGAGCAGAGCGCCCGCGCCGACTTCCGCACGGTGCCGTACGTGACCCGGCCGGGCGCCCCCGTCACCACGGCCGCCTCCTTCGTCACGGAGGCGGGCGACCCGGGCCTCAAGCCCGCGTGAGGACCGTCTCCTGCGGATAGCGGACGCCGATGCGGTCCCGTACCGCGTCGAGCGTCCGCATCACCGCGAGCGAACCGTCCAGGGGGACGAGCGGGGACTCCGTCTCGCCCGCCCGCAGGCAGCGCATGACCTCGGCGGCCTCGTGCCGGAAGGAGTGCGGGTCGTCCGTCGACACGAACTCCTCCGGCTCGTGGCCGTTCCGGAGCAGGGTGAACCGCTCGGGGAAGAAGAAGCCGCGCGGGACGTCGATCCGGCCCTCCGTTCCCGTCACCGAGGCCGTCAGCGGCGTGTCCGCCTCCAGCGAGCAGGACAGCAGCGCCGAGGCGCCCGAGTCCCAGCCGAGCAGCATGCCGGTGTTCAGGTCGACGCCCTCCGGCGAGATCCGCGCGTGCGCGTGCACCGCGGACGGCTCGCCGAGCAGCAGGTGCGAGAACGACACCGGGTACACCCCCAGGTCGAGCAGCGCCCCGCCGCCCACCGCCGGGTCCCGCAGCCGGTGGCCCGCGTCGAACGGGCCCGCGAGCCCGAAGTCCGCCTGGACCGTGCGGACCTCGCCGATCGCCCCGTCGCGGACGAGTTCCGCGAGGCGCCGGATCAGCGGGTTGCAGTACATCCACATCGCCTCCATGAGGAAGAGGCCGCGGTCCCGGGAGAGAAGGGCCAACTCCTCCGCCTCGGGGGCGTTGAGTGTGAGAGCCTTCTCGCAGAGCACCGCCTTGCCCGCCTCCAGGGCGAGGCCGGCGGCCGCGCGGTGCGCGTGATGCGGAGTCGCCACGTACACCACGTCGACGGACTCGTCGGCGAAGAGCCCGGCCCATTCCCCGTACGCCCGGGGTATCCCGAACCGGTCCGCGAAGGCCTTCGCGGACGCCTCCGTACGGGAGGCCACCGCGACCACCTCGGCGCCGTCGAGCGCACTCAGGTCCGTCGTGAACCGCTCCGCAATCCCACCCGTCGCCAGGATTCCCCAGCGCACTGTCCTGTTCGCGTCCATCTCCACCCCACAGGTCTCGACCATGCCGGTCGAGCTGAGAGCATAGGTAAGGATTCAACGAAATGGAGCAGTCGATGCCGGAGAGCGGCCAGAAAACAACACAGGGACACATAACCGAACCCGCCCCGGTCGTCACCACCGCCCGGCGGGCGGGCCTCCTCGTCACCCTCGTCCTGGGTGGACTCACCGCCCTCCCCCCGCTCTCCATGGACATGTACCTCCCGGCCCTCCCGGAGGTCACCGGCGCGCTGCGCGCCCCCGCCGCCACCGTCCAGCTCACCCTCACCGCCTGCCTCGCCGGCATGGCCCTCGGCCAGCTCGTCGTCGGCCCCATGAGCGACAAATGGGGACGCCGCCGCCCGCTGCTCGTCGGCATGGCCGTCTACGTCCTCGCCACCGCCGTCTGCGCCCTCGCGCCCAGCGTCGAACTCCTCGTCGGCTTCCGGCTGCTCCAGGGCCTCGCCGGCGCCGCCGGCATCGTCATCGCCCGCGCCGTCGTCCGCGACCTCTACGACGGCGTCGAGATGGCCCGCTTCTTCTCCACCCTGATGCTGATCTCCGGCGTCGCCCCGATCATCGCCCCCCTCATCGGCGGCCAGATCCTGCGGCTCACCGACTGGCGGGGCGTCTTCCACGTCCTCGCCGCGATCGGCGTCCTGCTGACCGTCGTGGTCTGGCGCTTCCTCCACGAGACGCTGCCCCCCGAGCGGCGGCACGAGGGCGGCGTCGGACAGGCCCTGCGCACCATGCGGGGGCTCCTCGCCGACCGCGTCTTCACCGGCTACATGCTCACCGGCGGACTCGCCTTCGCCGCCCTCTTCGCCTACATCTCGGCCTCGCCGTTCGTCGTCCAGGAGATCTACGGCGCCTCCCCGCAGACCTTCAGCCTGCTCTTCGGCCTCAACTCGGTCGGGCTCGTCGCCGTCGGTCAGATCAACGGCAAGCTCCTCGTCGGCCGCGTCAGCCTCGACAAGGCGCTCGGCTGGGGCCTCGGCATCATCCTGCTCGCCGGCCTCGCGCTCACCCTCCTGACCACCGGCGTCTTCGGCGAGGTCGGCCTCGTCCCCATCGCCGCCGGCCTCTTCGTCCTGATGTCCGCGATGGGCCTGGCCATGCCCAACACCAACGCCCAGGCCCTCATGCGCACCCCGCACGCCGCCGGCTCCGCCTCCGCCCTCCTCGGCACCTCCTCCTTCCTCATCGGCGCCGTCGCCTCCCCGCTCGTCGGCATCGCCGGCGAGCACACCGCCGTCCCCATGGCGGTCGTCCAGCTCGGCTGCGCCCTCCTCGCCCTCGCCTGCTTCCTGGGCCTGTGCCGCCCCTGGCGCACGACGGAAGCCCCGGCCGGGCCCGCCTAGACTGTCTCGGTGAACGCCGTGTCCTCCCCCTCCGCCGACTCCCTGCGCGCCGCCCTCGCGGCGCTCCTCGACGGGCTGCCGCCCCAGCGGGCGGCGCAGGCCGTCGAGCGGTTGATCGCCAGCTACCGGGGCACCACCCCGACGGACGCCCCCGTGCTGCGCGACCGCTCCGACGTCGCCGCGTACGCCGCCTACCGGATGCCGGCGACCTTCGAGGCGGTACGGGGCGCCCTCGACGCGCTCCGGGCGGCCGCGCCCGACTGGGAGCCGCGCACCCACACCGACGTCGGCGGCGGCACGGGCGCGGCGAGCTGGGCCGTCGCCGAGGCCTGGGAGGAGGAGCGGCCCCGCACCACGATCCTCGACTGGGCGGAGCCGGCCCTCGTGCTCGGCCGCGAACTGGCCGCCGGAGTCCTCGACGCGGAGTGGCGGCGCGAGCGGATCGGGGCGGCGCTGCGCCTCGACGACAGCGACCTGGTCACCGTCTCGTACGTCCTCAAGGAGCTGACCGAGGCCGACCGGACGGCGCTCGTCACCGAGGCGGCCCGCGCCGCGCAGGCCGTCGTGATCGTCGAGCCCGGCACCCCCGACGGCTACGAGCGGATCATCGCGGCCCGCACCCTGCTGATCGACGCCGGCTTCACCGTCGCCGCGCCCTGCCCGCACAGCGGGGCCTGCCCGATCGTGCCCGGCACGGACTGGTGCCACTTCTCCGCCCGGGTGAGCCGGTCCTCCCTGCACCGGAAGGTGAAGGGCGGCTCGCTGCCGTACGAGGACGAGAAGTACGCGTACGTGGCCGCCGTCCGGTTCCCGGTGACCCCGGCGCCCTCCCGCATCACCCGCAGGCCGCAGATCCGCAAGGGCCAGGTCCTCCTGGAGCTCTGCGGGCCCGAGGGCCTCGGCCGCGACACCGTCACCAAGCGGCACGGGCCCCTCTACAAGCAGGCCCGTGACGCGGAGTGGGGCGACTCCTGGCCGCCCGAGAACGAGGACCAGGACGAGGACTAGGACGGGGACTGGGACGGGGACCAGGACGGGGACTGGGACGGGGGCCGGGGCGAGGAGGGGGGCCGCAGCTCCTGGGTGCAGCACTTCACGCTGCCGCCGCCCTTGAGGAGTTCGCCCAGGTCCATGCCGATCGGCTCGAAGCCGCGGGCGCGGAGCGGGTCGAAGAGGCCCACCGCGGCCTGCGGGAGCAGGACGTGCCGGCCGTCGCTTACCGCGTTGAGGCCGAGGGCGGCCGCGTCCTCGCCGGTCGCGATCAGGGCGTCGGGGAACAGCCGGGCGAGGACCGCGCGGCTGCCGGGGGAGAAGGCGTCCGGGTAGTACATGACCTCGTCCCGGGCGTCGTCCAGGACGCACAGCGCCGTGTCCAGGTGGTAGTAGCGCGGGTCCACCAGCTCCAGGCCGATCACCGGGCGGCCGAAGAACTCCTGGGCCTCGTCGTGGGAGAGCGGGCTGGAGCGGAAGCCGCGGCCGGCGAGGATCCAGGAGGCCGTGACGGCGAAGTCGCCCTCGCCCTCGTTCACGTGCTCCGGGGCCCGCACGGCGTCGTCCGCCCAACCGTTCCTGCGGAACCAGGACAGATGGGCGTCGGCCTCGGCCGCGCGCTCCCGGTGGGCGAACTTCGCGCCCAGGACCCGGCCGTCGACGACCGTCGCGCCGTTCGCCGCGAAGACCATGTCCGGCAGCGCCGGGTCGGGCCGGAGGAGCTCCACGGTGTGGCCGAGCGAGCGGTAGCGGTCGCGCAGGTCCTCCCACTGGGCGAGGGCGAGCGGCAGGTCGACCGGTTTCGTGGGGTCCATCCAGGGGTTGATGGAGTACGTCACCGTGAAGTGCGTGGGTGGGCACATCAGATAACGGCGGGGCGAGGACGTGCGCGGAGTGGTGCGCAATGAAGCCTCCTCACGGAGAACGGTCGGTGATCGGTTGACGATCGGAGGACCCCATGGTCCGCTCTCGGCGGCCTTCGCGCTGTGGACCGTTCGGGTGGTTCGGGACCGTTCGAGTGGCGAGACGTCTCGTCTCGCCCGCTGCTAGATTGAGGTCATGTCCGATCCCACCCCCGCGCCCGGGCCCGCCAAGGCCGCCCCCGACGCCTCCCGCCGCAGCGAGCGCTCCCGCCGCGCCATCTTCGACGCCGCCCTCGCCCTCGTCTCCGAGACCGGCTACGCCAAGACCACCATCGAGGGCATCGCCGCCCGCGCCGGCGTCGGCAAGCAGACCATCTACCGCTGGTGGCCCTCCAAGGCCGCCGTCCTCCTCGACGCCTTCCTCGATCTCGCCGCCCGCGCCAACGAGGCAGTTCGGTGGGATGACGCCCACGGCAGGGAGGGGGACAGTGAGATCCCCGACACCGGAGACCTCGCCGCCGACCTCAAGTACGTCCTGCGCGCCACCGTCGACGAGATGAGCGACCCCGCCTTCGACGGCCCCACCCGCGCCCTCGCCGCCGAGGGCATCGTCGACCCCGAGCTCGGCGCCCGCTTCACCGAGGCCCTCCTGGAGCCCCAGCTCCGGTACTACGTCCGCCGCATCGAGGCCGCCCAGGCCAAGGGCGACATCGACCCCGGCGTCGACCCCCGCGTCGCCGTCGAACTCCTCGTCGGGCCGCTCCACCACCGCTGGATCCACCGCACCCTGCCGCTCACCCACGCCTACGCAGACACCCTCGTCGATCTCGCCCTGAGCGGCCTCGCCCCCCGTTCCCGCCCGGTGTGACGACCCCGGTTCCGCACTCCGGTCACCCGGGGCGCAGGATGGTGGGACCATGGGCAGAGCCGAACGGGCGAGCATGAGGTGTGAGGGGATAGATGGGCGACGGCATCGGCCGCTACCGCGGCACGGAGAGCAAACTCGCACAGTGGCTGCGCAGGCGCCCCAAACGCACCGCGGCCGACGAGGAGAACGACCGCGAGAAGCTGCTCCTGGCCACCGCCGCCGCCGGGCTGCCCCTGGCCCCCGCCGCGTACCCCGTCGGCTACAGCTGTTCCTGTGAGCGGATCGGCTGTCCCACCCCCGCCCGGCACCCCGTCTCCTTCGCCTGGCAGACCCAGTCGACCACCGACCGCGGCCAGATCGAGCGCTGGGCGCGCAACGAGCCCGAGGCGAACTTCATCACCGCCACCGGCATGGTCCACGACGTCCTCGACGTCCCCCTCGCCGCCGGCCGGGCCGCCCTGGAGCGGCTCCTCGCCGAGGGCGTCGAGGTCGGGCCCGTCGCCGAGTCCGCCGACGTCGACACGGTCGGCGGACGGATGCTCTTCTTCACCGCCACCCGCGGCACCCCCGAGGACGAGGACGAGTGGTGGCCGTGCGAGCTGGACTGCCACCCGGAGACCATGGACGAGCACCCGGGGCTGCGCTGGCACTGCCGCGGCAGCTACGTCCTCGTCCCGCCGGCCCGGCTCCCCGGTGACGAGGACGCCCACCCGGTCGTCGCCTGGGTCCGCGGCCCCGAACACCCGCTGCCCGACCCGCTGAACCTCCTGGAGGCCCTCCAGGACGCCTGCGCCCGCCACGCGGCCGAGCGCGAGGCGGACGGTGACGGGGAGCACCGGCCCCACGAGATCGCCTGGCCCCTGACGCGCTGAGCCCGCGCCGGGCGGCGGGTCGGGGGGTGTCGCGAAAGTCCCGCACGGCACCCGCGGCGCCCGCCACGCCCCCTACGAGCCCTCCGCGCCCACCACGCCCTGGAGCCGGCCCGCGATCGTGACCCCGTCGCGGGCCGTGCCCGCCGGCTTCACCAGGACCGCCTGGCTGGACACCCACTCCCGGGTGACCGTGTTCTTGATCTCGCCGGTCAACAGCGCCTTCGTGTCGGCGCCGACCTTCGGCCGGTAGCCCTTCGCCGTCGTCTGCCGCTCGAAGTACCGGGTCGCGAAGAAGACCAGCGCGCCGCCGTCCCGGGTCCGCAGCGCGAGCGGCGCGAAGTCCCCGCGGTCCGTGACCTGGTCGATGTACTGGGTGGCGATGCCCGGCCGCTTGGCGGCCTTCTGCCGCTGCGCCCGCCACTCCGTGGTGTGCAGGCCCGGCGCGAACGGCCCCGGCTGCCCGTCCTTCAGATACGCCACGTACTTCTCGCCGAGCTCCCCGGGCGCGACCGCGAGCGCGTCGCTGTCCGCGGCGACCGGCACCGCGTACCCCTCCTCCTCGGCGAACGCGGGGACGTCACCGCGGGGGAGGATCGCGAGGTAGGCGGCCTCCCACAGCTGCTCGGGCCCGTTGCGCACGAAGACCAGGAGCCAGCGCTCGTCGCCGGCGCTGCGGTTGGAGGCGGTGTCCGCGACGAACCAGCGCGGCCAGCCCGCCTTGCGGGGCAGCACGAACCGCGCGTCCGTGAGGACGAGGGGCTTGTGGTCCGGGTTGCCGCCGGGCGTGTTGATCGACCGCGCGCGCAGGCCCGCCTGGTTGATGGCCCCGAGCGGACCGGTGACCCGGCCCGCGTCCAGGGCCGGGTCATAGGCCTTGTCGGCCTTGTTGTAGGCGGTGGTGAAGTCCGCGAGGGCCTGCGTGGCCTCGGTCTTCGTCGCCGGCGGCAGCAGTGCCAGCTCGCCGTGCACGGTCACGCAGCCGCTCGCGGTCAGCGACAGGACGGTCGCCGCCGCCGTCGCCGCGAGGAACCTCGCCGGTCGGTGGTCACCGGAGGGCGACCACCGCTCAAGCGCTCGCCTCAGCCTCAGCCTTCTCATCGGTCGCCTTCTGCTTCTTCACCCGCACGGACGGACCCGACCCTATCGGGGCGAGGAACAGCGCGAGCGTCGGGACCAGATACAGCGCCCACACCGTGACCTGAAGGACCGTCGGATCCGGCTGGAAGTTGAAGACGCCCTTGAGGAGCGTGCCGTACCAGCTGTCCGGCGGGATCGTCGCCGAGATGTCGAAGGCCTTGTCCGCGAGGCCGCCGAGGAAGCGGGCCTCCTGGAGGTCGTGCACGCCGTACGCGAGCACGCCCGCCGCCACCACGACCAGCATCCCGCCGGTCCAGGTGAAGAACTTCGCCAGGTTGATCTTCAGCGCGCCCCGGTAGAACAGCCACCCGAGGAGGACGGCCGTGAGCAGGCCCAGGACGACGCCGATCAGCGGCGCGTACGAACCGTCCGAGGAGGCCCGGACCGACGCCCACACGAAGAGCGCCGTCTCCAGGCCCTCGCGGCCCACCGCCAGGAAGGCGGTGGCGACCAGCGCGCCGGTGCCCATCTGCAGGGCCGCGTCCAGCTTGCCGTGCAGCTCCGCCTTGAGGTGCCGGGCGGTGCGCCGCATCCAGAAGACCATCCAGGTCACCAGGCCGACGGCGAGGATCGACAGCGAGCCGCCGAGCGCCTCCTGCGCCTCGAAGGTCAGCTCCTGGGAGCCGAACTCCAGGCCGGCACCGAAGGCCAGGGCCACGCCGACGGCCACGCCGATGCCGATCCAGATCGGCTTCAGCGCGTCACGGCGCCCGGTCTTCACCAGGTACGCGATGAGGATGCAGACGACCAGACTGGCTTCGAGGCCCTCGCGGAGGCCGATCAGATAGTTACCGAACACGTCGGTTCCCCTCCCGGAGTGCGTACATCACGAGAACAGCGCCCGGCCCCACCAGTCGTCCTTGTCCCGGACGCCCGGCGGGACCGCGTACAGCGCCGAACCCACGTGCTGGATGTATTCGTTGAGGGCGTCGGCCGCCAGCGAGGTCTGCACCGGGATGAATCCGGTACGGACGTCCTTCTGGTACGCCAGGAAGAACAGGCCCGTCTCCAGACGGCCGAGGCCGTCGGTGCCGTCCGTGAAGGAGTAGCCGCGGCGCAGCAGCGTCGCCCCGTTGTTGCTGTCCGGGTGGGCGAGGCGGACGTGCGCGTCCGGCTTCATCGCCTTCAGGAACGGCTCGTCGTGCTCCTTGGCCTTGCCGACCGGGGCGCCTTCCTTCTTGTCCCGGCCGAAGATGTCCTCCTGCTCGGCGAGCGGAGTCCGGTCCCAGATCTCGACGTTCATGCGGATGCGGCGGGCGACGAGGTACGAGCCGCCGTCCATCCAGGCCGCGCCGCCCTCGGCGTCCTTGCCGGAGACCCACACGTGCTTCGCGAGCCGGTCGGTCTCGGTGCCCGCGATGTTGCGGGTGCCGTCCTTGAAGCCGAAGAGGTTGCGCGGGGTCTGGGCGTCCGGGGTCGTCGAGGACGTCTTGCCGAAGCCCAGCTGCGACCAGCGCACCGCGACCTTGCCGAAGCCGATCCGCGCGAGGTTGCGGATGGCGTGCACGGCGACCTGCGGGTCGTCCGCGCAGGCCTGCACGCAGATGTCGCCGCCGCTGCGCGCCGGATCCAGGTTGTCGCCCGGGAACTTGGGCAGGTCCACCAGGGCCCCGGGCCGCTTGTCCTTCAGCCCGAAGCGCCCGTCGAAGAGCGAGGGGCCGAAGCCGATCGTGAGGGTGAGACGGGAGGGCTTGAGGCCGAGGGCCTCGCCCGTGTCGTCCGGCGGGGCCTCCGGCAGGCCGCCGTACGCGCCCTCGCCGACCTCCGCGCCGGCCGTCATCCGCTCGGCGGCCCGCGTCCAGTCCTTGAGGAGCTGGATCAGCTCCGCGCGGTCCTTCGTCTTCACGTCGAAGGAGGCGAAGTGCAGCCGGTCCTGCACGGCGGTCGCGATGCCGGACTGGTGCACGCCGTGGAAGGGCACGGCCCCGCCGCTGTCGGCGACCGGCGCGGTGGTGTCGCCGCCGGCGCTCAGCGCGACGGCGCCGCCGGCCGCGGCGGCACCGAGCGCGAGCCCGGCACCTCCCCAGCCGATGACGGTACGGCGGGAGGGCGCGGCCGGCTCGGCGGCCGCGGTCTGCTCCTGGATTTCCTCGGACATCTCGGGGTTCCCGTCCCTGGTGGCTCGACGACTACTTGACGACCGCGGCGGCGAGCTTGGAGAGCGGCTCGCCCAGCGCGTTGACGCCGTCGGAGAGCTCCTTGCGCTCGGTCTTGCCGACCTTGTCGTAGGAGGTGAAGACGTAGCCGCTCTTGTCCGTGCGGTACGTGTCGAGCAGCGCGTTCAGCGCGGCGAACTGCTTGTCGAGTTCGGCGACGAGCTTGGGGTCGTTCTTCGCGGCGACCGGCTTGAGCAGCTCGAAGGACTTCTGCGCGCCCTCGACGTTCGCCTTGAAGTCGACGAGGTCGGTGTGGGAGTAGCGCTCCTCCTCGCCGGTGACCTTGCCGCTGGCGACCTCGTCCAGGAGCTCCTTGGCGCCGTTGGCCATGGAGGTCGGGGTGATCTCGGCCTTGCCGACCCGCTTCACCCAGTCCGCGAGGTCCTTGTCGAGGAGGTCGGCGAGCTGCTTCTCGCGGTCGCCGATCTTCTTGTCCTGCCAGAGCGCCTTCTCCAGGCGGTGCCAGCCGGTCCAGTCCTTCGCCGGGTCCTGGCCGTCCTCCAGGCCGTCCTCGCGGACGTCGACCTTGGGGTCGATGTCGCCGAAGGACTCGGCGACCGGCTCGGTGCGCTCCCAGCCGATGCGGGAGTCGGCGTAGGCCTTCTTCGCGGCCTCGATGTCACCGGCGCGGACGGCGTCGGTGAAGACCTTCACCTTGGGGAGGGTCTCGTCGGCCTGCGCCTGGACGTACTGGCGGTAGCCGGCGACGGCCGCGTCCATCTCGGGGGAGCGCTTCGCGCTCACGGCGCCCTTGCCGGTCGCCTTGACCTGCTGGCGGATGCCGTCGCCCTTCATGCCGGGCTTGCAGGCGATGGCGTAGTCGCCGGCCTTGATCTCGGCGGTGATGGTGGCCTTGGTGCCGGGGCCGATGTTCTCGCGCTCGGTGACGATCCGGTCGTCCGGGAAGAGGACGTAGACCTCGGTGATCTTGGAGCCGCGGTTCTCGACGGCCAGCTTCACGTGCCCGGCCGGGAATTCCTTCTTCGAGACCTCGCAGGAGTCGTCCTTGGCGACGACGGTGATCGCGCCGTCGTCCGCCTTGGCGTCGCTTTTCTCGGTGCAGCCCGTGACAGCGGTCAGGGCCGCCGCGGTCGCGGCGGCGGTGACGACGGAGAAGCGGACGGCTCGCATGAGGACTCCAGGAACGCGGGGGACGGTGCTGAGGCGGACCTAACTTAACCGAGGCTTACCTCAGCAATACCCACCCGTCCAGTGATTCAGCTCTCAGGCCGGGCGTACCGGACACGGCTCGATCACGGGGGCTCCATGGGGATCTCATGGCTTGGTCAAGGGAAGGTCAAGGGAGGTGGAATGTCCCGTTTCTGGTTACGCGTCGGTATAGGGGCGGGGCAAGGGCGGTGCGGCCCTGACGAGGCGCGACGGGTGGTTGAATTCCGGCATGAACACGACCGCCACTGACATCGACGTCCTGCGGGTCTTCTGTGCGGGCGACGGCCGGCACGGCAACCGCCTGGGAGTCGTACGGGATGCCCGTACCCACCCCGACGAGTCGTCCCGGCAGGCGCTCGCCAAGGAGCTCGGCTTCAGCGAGACGGTGTTCGTCGACGACCCGGAGCGCGGGATCGTCGACATCTACACGCCCGGCCTGCGGCTGCCGTTCGCCGGACACCCGCTCGTCGGCACCGCCTGGCTCCTCGACCTGGAGGTCGTCCAGCCGCCGGCCGGCGAGGTGTGGGTGCGCGCGGACGGGGAGTTCACCTGGATCGAGGCGCGCGCCGAGTGGGCGCCGCCCCGCACCCTGCGTCAGTACGGCTCCGTCGCCGAGGTGGACGCCCTCGACGTGCCCGAGCCGGGGGAGTGGATCTACGCCTGGGCCTGGGAGGAGGAGGCCGCCGGCCGCATCAGGGCGCGGGCCTTCCCGGGCCGCGGCGACGGCATCGACGAGGACGAGGCGACCGGCGCGGCCGCGCTGCTGCTCACGGCGGAGCTGGGACGGGCCCTGAACATCACGCAGGGCCGGGGCTCGCAGCTGCTCACCGCCCCAGGCCCCGACGGCATCGTGGAACTGGGCGGACGCGTCCGCCTGGAAGGAACGATGACGCGCTGATCGGTCGCGCGCTGATCGGTCACGCGACGACCGGTCAGGTGTTGAACGGTCGCGCGACGACCGGTCAGGTGTTGAACCGTCAGGCGCTCAGGGGGTACTCCACGCCCAGCTCGCGGAAGACCGCGCTGTTGAAGGCGAAGGCGCGCTTGCACTCGTCGACGATCCGCTGCTTCTCCAGGTCGTCGGCGTTCACCCCGTCGAGCAGCTCCCGGTAGCTCCGCTTGAACGCCGCCGGGTTGGAGATCTCCTCGAAGACGTAGAAGCGGACCCCGTCGCCCTTGCGGTCGAAGCCCCAGGTCCGCTCCGCCTTGTCGCGGATGATCTGACCGCCCGACAGGTCGCCCAGGTAGCGCGTGTAGTGGTGGGCCACATAGCCCGCCGGCCAGTCGCGGGCGCACTCGGCGACCCGCTCGGCGTAGGCGACGGTGGCGGGCAGCGGGGAGACGCCCTCGCGCCAGCCGGGGCCGCGCAGATGGGCGAGGTCCTGCTCCAGGGCGGCCGTGCGGAACAGCTCGGGCTGTATGAAGGGCCCGGCGACCGGGTCCGCGCGCAGCGCCTCCGCGCCCTCCTCCAGGGCCCGGTACACGAACCAGAGCTGCTCGGTGTACCGCGCGTACGCGTCGACGGCCAGCCGTCCGCCCAGCAGGTCACCCATGAAGGACGAGGTCTCCGCCTCCGTGTGCTGCGCGTGCGAGGCCGTGCGGATGAGCGTCGAGAAGGGCGTGTCCAAGGCGTGCCTCCGAGACCGATGGGACGGGAACCAGTGACGATCCTGCCGAGTTAGGCTTACCTAAGTCAACTGGTTCCCGACGTCCTGTCGGTAAAACGCTACCCATTCCTAGGGTCAGGGCAACGTAAGGATTTCGGCCCCGTTCTCGGTCACGACGAGCGTGTGCTCGAACTGCGCCGTCCGCTTCCGGTCCTTGGTCACCACGGTCCAGCCGTCGTCCCACATGTCGTAGTCGTGGGTGCCGAGCGTCAGCATCGGCTCGATCGTGAACGTCATGCCGGTCTTGATCTCGGTGGTGTGGTGGGGCGAGTCGTAGTGCGGGACGATCAGGCCGGAGTGGAACGACGAGTTGATGCCGTGCCCGGTGAAGTCACGCACGACGCCGTAGCCGAAGCGCTTGGCGTACGACTCGATGACCCGCCCGATGATGTTGATCTGGCGGCCCGGCTTCACCGCCTTGATCGCGCGGTTGAGGGACTCCCGGGTGCGCTCCACGAGCAGCCGCGACTCCTCGTCGACGTCGCCGCAGAGGTAGGTGGCGTTGTTGTCGCCGTGGACGCCGTTGATGTACGCGGTGACGTCCAGGTTCACGATGTCGCCGTCCCGCAGGACGGTGGAGTCCGGGATGCCGTGGCAGATGACCTCGTTGATCGAGGCGCACAGCGACTTCGGGAAGCCGCGGTAGCCCAGCGTGGACGGGTAGGCGCCGTGGTCGCACATGTACTCGTGCGCGACCCGGTCGAGCTCGTCGGTGGTGACGCCCGGGGCGATGTGCTTGGCGGCCTCCTCCATCGCCTGTGCGGCGATGCGGCCGGCGATCCGCATCCGTTCGATGGTGTCGGAATCCTGCACCTCGGGCCCGGTGTACGGGGCCGGTGCGGGCTTCCCGACGTACTCGGGGCGGCGGATGGAGCCCGGAACGGAGCGGTGGGGGGAGAGCTCCCCCGGTACGAGAAGCGACTGGCCAGACATGCCAGCGAGTCTAACGACCGGGTCTGGGGCAGCATGGTCTCGGAGGAAGGAGCCGAAGACGATGGCCCTGTTCAAGAAGCGCACGGTGGGCAAACCGGGCGAGTGGTACTACTGCCTGGAACACAAGAAGGTCGAGGAGGGCCCCGAGTGCCCGGCGAAGGACCGCTTCGGCCCGTACGCCAGCCGTGAGGAGGCCACCCACGCCATGGAGACCGCCCGCGAGCGGAACCTGGAGTGGGAGACGGACCCGCGCTGGCACGACGCGGCGGGGAAGGACAAGACGCCGGAGGAGTAGCCGCCCGGGGCCCCGGACTCCGGCCTGCGGAGTCCAGGGGCCCGCGGGGACGCTCGGGCGGCCCCGGCGGGCTGGGCGGTCAGGGCTCCGCGGGGACGCTCCGGCGCTCTCGGCGGGCCGGCGGTCAGGACCCCGCGCGGCCGCTCAGGCGACCTCGGCGGTCTCGCGCTGCGTCGCCTCCTGCTGGGCCTTCCGCCGCAGCGAGTCCTCGTCCGTCGTCGAGTCGTACGTGAGGAGCTTCGGCAGCGCCAGGCAGAGCAGGCCGACCGAGGCGACGCACGCCACGCCACCCGTCCAGACGGCCGCCCGGGTGCCGGTCCAGCCGGCCATGACGCCCGCCCGGACCTGGCCCAGCTGCGGGCCCACGCTGTAGGAGAGCACCTCGATGCCGGCGAGCCGGCCGCGCAGCTCCTCCGGGATCGTCTGGTTCCAGATCGTGGCCCGGCCGAGCCCGCTCAGCATGTCGCCCGCGCCCGCGAAGGCCAGGCACAGCAGCACCAGCCACACGTTCCCGAACCAGCCGGCCGCCGCGATCGCCAGACCCCAGCCGGCCGCGCCCCCGGCCACGAGCAGCCCGTGCCGCCGCACCTTCGAGGTCCAGCCGCTGGTCAGGCCGAGGACGAGGGAGCCGACCGAGCCCGCCGCGTACATCAGGCCGAGCGACCAGTCCGCGTCCAGCTCGTCCGCGAGGAACGGGAAGATCGTGTTCGGGAAGGCGAACAGCATCGCCGCCAGGTCGATCACGTACGTGCCCAGCAGCACCGGCCGCGACCAGGCGTACCGCGCCCCCTCCGCGATGCCCCGCAGCGAGGGCTTCTCCGCGTCGTGCGCGGGCGGCGCGGGCGACAGCCGGCGGCACATCAGGACCGAGACCGCGAAACAGGCGACCGTCACCCCGTACGCGGGCGCGTGACCCGCGTACGCCACCACCAGGCCCGCGACGGCCGGGCCCGCGATCGAGCCGATCTGCCAGCGCAGCGAGTTCAGCGCGGCCGCCGCCGTCTGCTGGTCGTGCGGCACGATCCGGGCGAGCAGCGAGTCGAGCGCCGGACGCTGGAGCCCCGCGAGCGCCGACACCCCGGCCGCGACCACGTACAGCGGCCAGAGCATCGGGTCCGGGAGCAGTGAGTTCAGCAGCAGGAGCACGGCGAGCAGTCCGAGCCCCGCCTCCGTCCAGAGGATCACCTTCCGACGGTCGACCGCGTCCGCGAGCGCCCCGCCGTACAGGCCGAACACCACGAGCGGCACCAGCTCGACCGCGCCCATCGCACCGACGGCGAGCGGGGAGCCCGTCAGCTCCTTGATCTGGAGCGGCAGGGCGATCATCGCCATCGCGCTGCCGAAGTACGTGACGAGCCCCTGCACCCACAGGAGCCGGAAGTCGCCGGAGGAACGCCACGGCGCGAGATCGGGCAGCAGGGCGGAGAGTCGGGAGAGGGGGGAGGACACGAAAGGTCATGCTCCGTCCGCCGGACGGCGGGGGCAACCGAATTACGGGCGCCGCGCCCGTCGTCCCGTACGGGTGGAAGCTCGCCGATCGCCCGCGCGCGGGCCCCGGCTCGGGCAGGATGCGGGCCCATGGATGCCGTACGGGTCGCGTTGCTGCGGGAAGTGCTCGCCGGGACGGAATGGCCGGGGGCGGCCCGCCGGTTCGCGGGCGCGCTCCGGTCCTCCGTCGTGCCGCACCGGGGCGGACTGCTCCTCGTGGGCACGGCGGAGTACGAGCCGTGGCACCTGGCGGCGCACCTGGTCGACGAGTCCGCCTGGTCGGGGCTCCCGGAGCTGGCGCCGACCCTCGTACGGCACCGGGTGCGCCCCGGCGACCCGGCGCACCTGGCCGTCGGCCTCGGCCGCCTGGAGGCCGCCGGGCGCGGGGCGACCCTGCTCATGGTGGCCCCGGAGCGGCCGGACGCGGGGCTGCTCCAGCGGGTGCACGACGCCCGTCGCGCGGGAGCGACGGTGCTCACGCTCGACGGGGGCGACGAGGAGGTGCGGGGCCTCGCGCACGAGACGCTCACCGTGACGGAGGGCGCCGGGGTCGACCTGGACACGGTGCAGCACCTGGTGAGCGCGGCGGCCGGGGAGAACAGCCTGCCGTCACCACGCGGAACCCGCCGCTTCCGGGACCGCCTCTCGGACCTCGCGGACCGGCTGACGGCCCCGCCGCCCGCCCGCTGGTGACGCGCGGACCGTCCCGGCCGACCCGACCGGTCGGTAATGTCGGGGCCATGACTACGACTGAGAGCAAGCCCGCCCCCAAGGACCCCTGGGACCTCCCCGACGTCTCCGGTCTCGTCGTCGGCGTCCTCGGCGGCACCGGCGACCAGGGCCGCGGCCTCGCCTACCGGCTCGCCAAGGCCGGCCAGAAGGTGATCATCGGTTCCCGCGCCGCCGAGCGCGCGCAGGACATCGCCGCGGAGATCGGCCACGGCGTCGAGGGTGCCGACAATGCCGAGACCGCCCGCCGCAGCGACGTCGTGATCGTCGCCGTGCCGTGGGAGGGGCACGCCAAGACCCTGGAGTCCCTGCGCGAGGAGCTCCGCGGCAAGCTCGTCGTGGACTGCGTCAACCCGCTCGGCTTCGACAAGAAGGGCGCCTACGCCCTCAAGCCCGAGGAGGGCTCGGCCGCCGAGCAGGCCGCCGCGCTCCTCCCGGACTCCCGGGTCGCCGCCGCCTTCCACCACCTCTCGGCGGTGCTCCTCAAGGACACCTCCATCGAGGAGATCGACACCGACGTCATGGTCCTCGGCGAGGAGCGCGCCGACGTCGAGATCGTCCAGGCCCTCGCCGGCCGCATCGCCGGCATGCGGGGCGTCTTCGCCGGGCGGCTGCGCAACGCCCACCAGGTCGAGTCGCTCGTCGCCAACCTGATCTCGGTCAACCGCCGCTACAAGGCGCACGCGGGACTCCGGGTCACCGACATCTGAGCCGGTCCCGTCGCGGATCGGGGCATGGGGGACACTGGACGGGCACGAAACGCCGTATCCGGACAGGAGCCGACCCCATGCCCCGCCTCGCCCTCTACGCCCTCGTGGTCTGCGCCCTGGCCGTGGCCGCGGCCGTCGTCTCCTTCGTCCAGGGCAGCTTCCTCGGCATCGTCTGGGTCCTCCTCGCCGGCCTCTCCTCCAACATGGCCTGGTACTACCTCCGCCGCGCGAAGGCCGAGAAGGCCGCGGCGGCCCAGGGCTGACCGAGCCCCGGGCGGATCGCCCGGGGCGGCCGGGGTCCACGCGGCCGGCGACCACGGGGCCGGGGACCGCGCGGGCGGCGACCACGCGGCCGGGGGCTACGGCAGGTCCGGCAGCCAGTTGCCGTGGAAGCCGTGCGGCACCCGGGCCGGCAGATGGATCGTGGCCACCGGTTCGGCCGCGAGGTCGTCGGCGTCGAGGACGACCAGGTCGCTGCGGCCGGAGCCGGCGTCGTGGACGTACGCCATGAGCCAGCCGGCCGGGGACCCGTCGGCGGCCGGGGCGAACGAGGCCTCACCGGGCGTGCGGGCCGGACCGAAGTCGTGGGTGACGGACGACCCCGCGCCCAGGTCGTAGCGCACCAGCGCGTTTCCGCAGGTCACGTGCCCGTGCGCGGCCCGTAGCCCGGCCAGCCGGTCGTCCACCCGCGGGAACTCGCCCGGGCGGTCGTCGCACTGTTCCTCCCGGACGGTCCCCGTGGCGGGGTCGATCGTCCACTTCCACAGCACGGCCTCCCCGCTCCGGTCGACCGTCCCGTCCGCGGCGCGCCGCCACAGCTCGGGGTAGCGCATGACGTGGACGACGATCGTCCCGTCCGCCGCGTCGTACGCGTTGAGTACGTGGAACACGTAGCAGGGGTCGACGCCGAACCAGCGCACCCGCCCGTACGGGTCGTCGCGGCGCAGCACGCCGAGCCGGGCCCCGTACCCGTCGTCCCAGCGGTACGGCATCGTGCCGGTGCCGGCGAGGCCGAAGTCGAAGACCACCGGCAGGTCCAGGAAGACGACGTGCCCGGCCGTGAGGCTGAAGTCGTGCATCATCGTCGGCCCCGGCACCTCCACCGGCCGGCTGACCGTCAGCTCGCCGGAGGCCTCGGCCCGGTGGTAGGTGAGGTACGGGGCCTCCGCGATCCCGTAGCCGAAGAAGTGCAGTTCCCCGGTGAGGGGGCAGGTCTTGGGGTGCGCGGTCATCGCGGTCGTCAGCCGGCCGCCGAAGTCGTACGGGCCGACGGTGTCGAGCGCGGGGGCGAGCTCGTAGGGCAGGGCCGTCTCGACGAGGGCGAGGGTGCGGCCGGCGTGCCGGACGACGTGGGTGTTGGCCGGGCCCGCGGTGAGATCCCGCCGGCCCCGCTCGTCGTACATCCGGGCCCCGTCGGTGAACGCGGTCGTGCGGACCCAGCGGTTGCGGTACGAGACGGCCCGGCCGCCCTCGAGCCGTACGCCGTGGACCATGCCGTCGCCGAAGAACCAGTGGCCGGAGGCGGCGTCGGCCGGGTTCGGCCCGTTGCGCAGGTACCAGCCGGTCAGCTCCTCGGGGATCCGCCCGGTGACGGGCAGCTCGTGGGCGGTCAGCTCTTCGGTGACCGGGGCGTAGTTGCCGGAGAGGTGGCGGGGGGAGGTGGAGGAGCTCATCGGGCACCGGCCTTGGTCTGGAGGGAGGCGACGTAGCGGGAGGTGAACAGCATCGGGACGACGAACCCGGCGGCCTGGACGGCCGTGGCGGCCGTCGAGTGGCCCTGGCCGGCCCGGGCGAGGAGCGCGAGCACGCCGGCGGTCAGCGCGAAGGCGGCCGTCCAGACGGTGGTGATGACGGTGTTGGCCCGCACGAAGGGGCGCAGCCCCCAGACCTCGGGCGGCGTGGTGCGCTTGGCGATGCCCAGGGTGAAGGGCCTGCCGATGAGCAGCGAGACCGCGGCGATCAGGGCCAGGATGGCCGAGGACAGGGCCGCCGAGTAGCCGTGCACGGCCGATGCCGGGTCGGCGAAGGCGATGCCTGCCAGGGCCGCGAAGAAGACCGCCGAGCCGATCTCGATGATCAGCGCGTCGAACCCGGCCCCTTCGCGGCGCTGCTGCACGGTCACCGCGAGGGCGGCCACCAGGGCGGCGAGCGCGCCCCACTGCCACTGGGTGGACGGGATCACCGCGAAGACGATCCACGGAAGGAAGGTGCGCACGTAGGACATCGAAGACCCCCGTCTGCTGTTCGCTGCTCTGACGTTCCTGTTCTGACATGTCGAAGCTAGACGTTCCAGGAGTGACATGTCAAGAATGGAAGGTAAGGTTGTGCGTATGAGCCTTCGACACGCCCTCCTGGGACTTCTTTCCGAGCGCCCCGCCAGCGGCTACGACCTGCTGAAGCGCTTCGAGACCTCGCTGGCCAACGTCTGGCCCGCCACCCAGAGCCAGATGTACGGCGAGCTGTCCAAGCTCGCCGCCGCCGGGCTGATCAGCGTCTCGGCGGAAGGGCCGCGCGGCCGCAAGGAGTACACCCTCACCGACGAGGGCATGGCCGAGCTGCGTCACTGGCTGACGGAGACCGAGCCGCAGCGCAACCCCCGCAGCGAAACCCTGCTGAGGGTCTTCTTCCTCGGCGTGCTGACGCGGGAGCAGGCGAGCGGCTATCTCGCCGGACTGATGGACAGGTCCGAACGGGAACTCGAAGCCCTGCGCGAGCTGGAGCGGTCGATCGACTGGGGCGACGACCAGCTGTCGGTGTACGGCCGCATCGCCCTGGAGTACGGGCTCCGCCTCAACGAGATGAACCGCGAGTGGGCCCGCTGGGCGGCGACCCGGCTCCGCTAGGGCCTGTCCGGGGCGGACTCGGCCGGGAGGCTCGCACGGCCCCTCCCGGCCACGGTGCTACCGGGCCTGGCAGAACTCCGGGGGGCTCCCCTCCCAGACCCGGAACAGCTGCGAACCGCAGTAGCGGGCCGCCTCCGGCACCCCGAGGGCCCGCATCAGGGCGTCGATCGCGTCGAAGAAGGCGCTGTTGATCGCCGGCACGAACAGCAGCGCGATCACGATGAAGAAGCCGTACGGCGCGTACGGCGCGATCTGTCGCTTCACCTTGTACGACAGCCAGGGCTCCACCACCCCGTAGCCGTCAAGACCCGGCACCGGCAGGAAGTTCAGGAGCGCGGCCGTCACCTGGAGGAACGCCAGGAACGCCAGCGCGAACCGGAACGGCAGCGGGACGCCGTCGAGCGCGCCCAGCCAGAACGGCGCCGTGCAGACGAGCGCGAACAGCACGTTGGCCAGGGGGCCCGCCGCCGAGATCAGGCTGTGCTTCCAGCGGCCCCTGATCCGGCCGTGCTCGATGAAGACCGCGCCGCCCGGCAGACCGATCCCGCCCATGATCACGAACAGCACCGGCAGGATGATGCTCAGCCACGCGTGCGTGTACGCGAGCGGGTTCAGCGTCAGGTAGCCCTTGGCGCCCACCGTGATGTCCCCGCCGTGCAGGGCGGTGCGGGCGTGGGCGTACTCGTGCAGACAGAGCGACACCACCCAGGCCGAGGTCACGAAGAGGAACACCGCGACGCCCGGCGAGGCGGCGAAGTCCGTCCACACCGCCCAGCCGGTGACGGCCATGACGGCGAGGATCGCCAGGAAGACGGGGCTGATCCGCCGTTCGTGGCGCCGGGTGGTGGCCGTGGTCATCGCGGGGGCTCCCAGGGGGACGAAGGTCAGATGCCCGAGAAACGTACCGGCCCGCACGGGGAGTTCCACCCCCCCCGTGTGGGCAATCGTCCCGCTCGAGCAGGGGGGACCCCCATCGCCCCTTGCGGAACGCATGCCCACAACGGGGGCGGGTGGGCGCCGGCTCGGCGGGACGCGGCCCGTTAACGGGGCGGCGGCGCGCGGGGCTTGGCTCGCGGAGAATGGGGGCGTGCGTTACTTCGTGCTCGGTTCGACCATCGCCCGCGCCCCCGACGGCACCGACGTCCAAGTCGGCGGCCCCCGCGTCCGGGCCTTGCTCACCGTCCTCGCCCTGCGGGCCGGCCGGAACGTCCCCGTGCCCGACCTCGTGGACGAGGTGTGGCACGGCGACGAGCCGCCCGCCGACGCCCCCGCCGCGCTCCAGGCCCTCGTCGGCCGGCTGCGCAGGGCCCTCGGGCGGGACCGGGTGGTGTCCGCCGAGGGCGGCTACCGGCTCGACGCCCGGCCCGAGGACGTGGACGCCCGCCGTTTCGAGCACCTCGCCGCCGATGGCGTTGCCGCGCTCACCGCCGGCGACCCCACCCGCGCCGCCGCCCTCCTCGACGAGGCCCTCGGGCTGTGGCGCGGCCCCGCGCTCGCGGATCTGCCGGACCGGGACGCGGAGGCCGCCCGCTGGGAGGCCCGCCGGCTGGACGCCCGCCGCACCCGCCTCGACGCGGCCCTCGCCCTCGGCGACGCGCCCGCCGCCCTCCCGGAGCTCACCGCCCTCTGCGCCGCCCACCCGCTGGACGAGCCGCTGCAGGCCCTCCGGATCCGCGCCCTGCGGGACACGGGCCGCGCGGCGGAGGCTCTCGCCGCGTACGAGTCGGTGCGCCGCGCCCTCGCCACCCGCCTCGGTACCGATCCGTCACCCGCCCTCCGCGCCCTGCACGCCGAGCTCCTCGCCCCGGAGCCCCCGCGCACCCCCCTCCGGGGCAATCTGCGGGCGCGGCTCACCAGTTTCGTCGGGCGCGACGAGGAGATCGCCCTCGTCCGGGACGACCTGCGCGGTGCCCGGCTCGTGACCCTGCTCGGGCCCGGCGGGGCCGGGAAGACCCGGCTGTCGCAGGAGGCGGCCGAGCGCGGCACCGAGGACTGGCCGGACGGCGTCTGGGTGGCGGAGCTCGCGCCCGTACGGGACCCGGAGGCCGTCCCCGAGGCGGTCCTCGCGGCCGTCGGCGCCCGCGAGACCGTGCTGCGCGGCGCCGGCGCCGAGGAGCTCCGCGGCGGCGACGACCCGCTCGCCCGGCTCGTCGAGCACTGCGCGGGGCGGCGGATGCTGCTCCTCCTCGACAACTGCGAGCACCTCGTCGCCGCGGCCGCCGAACTCGCCGAGACCCTCCTCGCGCGCTGCCCGGAGCTCCGGGTGCTCGCCACGAGCCGGGAGCCGCTCGGTGTCCCGGGGGAGGCGATCCGGCCCCTGGGCCCGCTGCCGACCGGGATGGCGCTGCGGCTGCTCGGCGAGCGGGGCGCGGCGGTCCGTCCGGGCTTCCGCGTCGAGGACGACCCGGCCGCCGCGGGCGAGGTCGTGCGCCGTCTCGACGGTCTGCCGCTGGCGATCGAACTGGCGGCGGCCCGGCTGCGGATGCTGACCCTGCGCCAGATCGCGGACCGGCTGGACGACCGCTTCCGGCTCCTGACCTCCGGCGCCCGGACCGTACTGCCCCGGCAGCAGACCCTGCGGGCGGTCGTCGACTGGTCCTGGGACCTCCTGGACGAGGCCGAGCGGGCCGTCCTGCGCCGCCTCGCCGTCTTCACGGGCGGCTGCGACCTGGAGGCGGCCGAGGCGGTCTGCGCAGGGGAGGCCATCCCCGTCCTCGATGTGCTCGGGACTCTCGTCGACAAGTCCCTCGTCGTCGCCGCGCCCGCCGAGACCGGCATGCGCTACCGGCTCCTGGAGACCGTCGCCGAGTACGCCGGCGAGCGGCTCGACGAGGCGGGGGAGCGGACCGGCGCCGAGCGCCGGCACCTCACGTACTACCGCGAACTCGCCCGCCGTACCGACCCCGAGCTGCGCGGCGCGGGCCAGGCCGCGGCCGTCGCCCGCCTCGGCGCCGAGTACGGCAACATCCGCACCGCCCTGCGCCGGGCCGTCGACGCCCGGGACGAGGACGAGGCGCTGGTCCTCGTCCACTCGCTGCTCTGGTACTGGCAGATGCGCGATCTGCGCGGCGACGCCCTCCACTGGGCCGAGTCCGTCGTCGCGCTCGGCCCCGACCCGTTCGGGACGCCCGCCGCCCCCGTCGTACCGCTGCACGAGCCGTGCACGGCCGCGCCGCCGCCGCTCTCCGAGGAGCAGCGCTGGGAGGCCCGGCGCGGGGTGCGGCTGATCGAGCTGCTCAACATGGACCACGAGACCGGCCGATGGACCACCCCCGAGGGGGTGGAGCGGCTGCGGCGGATCAACGAGGTCTATCCGCCGGGCCTCCCGCAGACCTGCCGGCTGCCCGGCTCCTTCGCGGTCTTCGCCGTCCTCCTCATCGGCGAACCGGGCCGGATGGGCGAGGCCCTGGAGGCGCACGTCGCCGCCTGCCGCCGCTACGGCTACGACTGGGAGCTCGCCAACGCCCTCCAGCTGCGCGCCAACATGCTCGCCAACCGTGCCGACCTGGCCGAGCGGGCGAGCGCCGACGCCGAGGAGAGCCTGGAGATCTTCGTCCGGCTCGGGGACGCCTGGGGCGCGGCCGAGGCGCTGTCCTCGCGGGCCGAGGCCCGTGAGCGGCGGCTGGAGTTCGAGGGCGCCGCCCAGGACTTCGCCGACGCCATCGCGTACGCGGAGCGGATCGGCGCCCAGTCCCAGATGGCCCTGCTGCGCGCCCGGTACGCCGACATGCTGATCGAGACCGGCCGCCGTGAGGAGGCGGAGCGGATCCTGCGGGAGGTCGTGGAGGGCGAGCACGGCCGGGGTCACGAACCGATGCTGGCGGCCCGGATCTTCCTGGCGCTGCTGCTCGGCCGGACGGGCCGTACGGCGGAGGCCCGGGTGCATCTGGAGCGGCTGCTCGACGAGTTCAGCTCGGAGACCTTCTCCATCTTCGAGGGCTTCACGCTGGGCAGCCTGGCCTGGGTGTTCAACCTGGAAGAGGGGTACGGCCCGGCGCTCGGTCTTGCCCGGCAGGCGTACGAGCGCTCCCTCGGCGCCCTGTCGCTGATGGTCGCCCCGCAGATGCCGGCGGTCCATCTGATCAGTGCCGCCTGGGCGCTCGCCGGGCTCGGCGGCCCTCCGGCCCGTACCGCCGCGGTGCTGCTCGGGGCGTACGAGGGGCTGCTGCCGCCGGGTCATCTGCCGCCGCCGATGGAGCGGGAGAACCGGGCGAGGGCGACGGAACTGACCCGGTCCGCGCTGGCGGACGGGGAGTTCGAGGCGGCATACGCGGAGGGCGGCGGCCTCTCCCTGGAGGAGGCCGCCGCCCTGCTCGGTCGCGCCGCCGACGCGATCAGTGAGCGCGCCGAGTCATGATCCCCCGGTCGGGACTCAGGTCTTCTTGCGGAACTTGGCGACCGCGAGCGGTGCCGTCACGACGGTGATCAGCGCCGCCCAGCCGAGGGTCATCCACACCGAGTGGGCGACCGGGCCGCCGTTGATGAGGTGACGGGCGGCGTCGGCGAGGTTGGACAGCGGGTTGTAGTCGGTGAAGGTCTGCAGCCAGCCGGGCATCGTCGTCGGCGGGGCGAAGATCGAGGAGCCGAACTGCAGCGGCATCAGGACGAGCATGGCCATGCCCTGGACGGCCTGGGCCGTCTTCATGGTGAGGCCGAGCAGGATGAAGATCCACATCAGGGCGGCGCCGAAGACCATCGACAGACCGATGGCGGCGAAGAGGTGCAGGACCGAGGTGTGGATCGTCAGGCCGAGCAGGAAGCCCATGCCGAGCAGGATCGCGGTGGCGATGAGCATCCGGCCCACCTCGACGACGATCTTCGCGATGAGGACCGAGGAGCGGGCGATCGGCATGGTCCGGAACCGGTCCATGACGCCCTTCTTGAAGTCGTCGTTGATGCCGGTGCCGACGCCCATCGCGATGTTCATGCCCATCATGGCCATCAGGCCGGGCGTCACGTAGTTGACGTAGACGTCGTTGTTGCCCTTGCCGGCGATGGCGCCGCCGAAGACGTACACGAACAGCAGGATGAAGATGATCGGCATCAGGACGGCGTCGAACATCGACTCCGGGTCCTGCTTGATCTGGAGGGCGTTGCGCCGGGCCAGGGCGCCGATGTGGCGGAGGTTGGCCCGCAGGCCGATCCGGCCCTCCGCGGCGGGCGCGGTGCGCGCGGCGGCCGGACCCGGATCCCGGGTGTCGGCGGGGGACTTGGTGACAGTGGTCGTGCTCACGCGGCGACCTCCTCGTTGATCGCGCCGGAGAGTTCGGCGTCGGCGGTCTTCTGGCCGGTGATCGCGAGGAACACCTCGTCCAGGCTGGGCAGATGGGTGCCGATGTGGGAGATGCCGAAGCCGCGGGCGCCGAGCAGGGCCACGACGGCCGTCAGCTGCTCGTCGGCGAGGATCGGCACGTACAGCACGCCCTCGTCGGGCACGACGGTCGAGCCGGCGACCCCGTCGAGACCGGTCTCGCGGAGCGCGGCGGCCATGGCGGGCAGCTGTCCCGGGTCCACGGGGCGGACCTTCAGGGTCCGGCCGCCGACCTTCGCCTTGAGCTCGTCGACGCCGCCGCGGGCGATGACCTTGCCCTTGTCGATGACGGTCAGCTCGTTCGCGAGCTGCTCCGCCTCCTCCATGTACTGGGTGGTGAGGAGGACGGTCGCGCCCTCGGAGACCATGTGCTGCACCTCGTCCCACACCTCGTTGCGGGTGCGGGGGTCGAGGCCGGTGGTCGGCTCGTCCAGGTAGAGGACGGCGGGCTGCCCGATCATGGAGGCGGCGAGGTCGAGGCGGCGCCGCATGCCGCCGGAGTAGTTCATGGCCGGGCGCTTGGCGGCGTCGGTGAGGGAGAAGCGCTCCAGCATCTCGTCGGCGCGGCGGCGGGCGTCGGCGCGGGAGAGGTCGAGCAGCCGCCCGATCATGTAGAGGTTCTCCCAGCCGGACAGCTTCTCGTCGACCGAGGCGTACTGACCGGTGAGGCCGATGGTGCGGCGCAGCTGGCGGGGGTGCTTCACCACGTCGTAGCCGGCGACGGTGGCGGTCCCGGCGTCCGGGACGAGGAGGGTGGACAGGCAGCGGACGAGGGTGGTCTTCCCGGCGCCGTTGGGGCCGAGGACCCCGAGGACGGTGCCTTCCCGGACGTCCAGGTCGACCCCGTCGAGGGCCTTCGTGGCGCCGAAGTGCTTCACGAGGCCCCGGACCTCGACGGCGTTGGTGTGTGATCGCGTCATGTCCACCATGGAACAGGGCGCCACCGACAAGCCCCCGACAGACGACCGACAGCCCGCCGATGGGGGATGTCGGCGGGCTGTCGGAGGTGCCGCAGTGGCTCTGCGTGCCCAAGATTTGTTCCGTTGGTGACCTCGGGTGCTCTGCGGTAGGCCCGGCCTCAGATGAGCAGCCGGTGACCGGTGACCGGTGACCTGGTTGGGCATGGTCGCAGAGAGGCCGGCGAGGACGTACCTATGTCACAGGCAGTCTGTAGCGCATCCGAAAGCGGTGCGCAGCCTTCGTCATCAGCGTGACCTCGATCGGACGCCGGGCGTCGGAATAGACCACCCGGAAGGCCACCAGTACGGGCATGTCCTTCGGGAGCTCCAGCGCTACGACTTCCTCCTCCGTCGGGATCTCGGACGACAGCTCGTCCACAAACTCGCGCGGGGGAAGGCCCATCGCGTCGAGCAGCGTGGGCGTACCGCCTCGAATCCGCTTCTTCTCCAGGATGGCCGTGCCCTCGACCAGGCTCAGCGGGTAGTACGACCTCGTGAGTTCGGTCGGCTCCTCGTCCAGGAAGAGAACCTGCTTACGAAGCGCAGCTCGCTCACCGTCCTCCAGCTGCAGGGCCTCGGCCACCTCCTTCGGCGGGATGACGACCTCGACGGCAAGGAGCTGGGCCCTGCCGACCTGCCGTCGTTTCGCGGCCTCGGACATCCACGGGTAGGGCTCTCCCGGCCCGGCCGGCCTCATGTAGGCGATCGGCTCGACGGACTGCTGCGCGTGCTGCCGTACGTACACGCCCTTGCCCGGGAGCCCTTCGAGGAGTCCCTCGGCCTTCAGCGCCTGGAGGGCCTTCTGGACGGTCGTGTTGGCCACGCCACCGTACTGTTCCATCAGCTCGGCCGTCGAGCTCAGCTTGCTTCCCGGAGGGAGGTCACCGCGGGTGATCTGACGTCGAAGCTCCGCCGCGATCTTCTGGTGCGGCGATCTCGGATCTTTGAACTCCTTCGCCATCACGCGCCCTGCTTTCCGAGCCGGTACGTGAGGTGCCTGTCGGCCGGCATGGTCATCAGGGATGCCTCCATCGGTGTTCCGTCGGCGGTCCGCGTCAGGCGGAGCAGGTGGAGGACGGCGCTGCCCTCGGGCAGGCCCAAGTGCTCGCGCTCCTCCGTGGTGGCGAGGGCGGCGCTCACGTCCTCAACGACTTCGGCGCCGGTGTACCCGAGCTCCTTGAGCAGGGTGACGGCGCCGCCGGGCACCTTGCCCGGTTCTGCCAAGGGCGTGCCTGCGGCGATGGCGACGGGGTAGTAGGAGTCGGCCAGCTCCACGGGCTGGTCATCGAGGAGGATCAGCCGACGCCTGACGATCACGCGCTCAGAGGCGGACAACCGCAGGGCGGCGCGGACCGCGTCGGGGGCGTCCGCTTCGCCTGCCTGGAGGAGGCGTTGGCCGCCTCGGCGCCCACGGCGGGCGGCCTCATCGGTCCATGCGTCGCTCTGGCCGGGCTTGCGCGGGGCCAGGTATGGCGCGGTCTCGCTAGTCCATGCATCGCCCGACATGTTCCTACCTCCGGCTCACTGTTGTCAGTGACCCTACTTGCTCGCTCCCGCCAGAAACCCAACCTTAAGTGCTTGCGACTTAAAGGCGGTTACGCTTAAGGTTGTTCGCATGGAAGCGACGGATGCTGACGAAGCGCAGCATGGGGTTCCCGTACCGCCGGAGGGCTTGAGCCCGGCTCTCCAGGCTCGTGCCGAGGTCGGGTGGCGGAAGTTCCTCGACCGATGGTTCGACGCCTGCGAGGAGTCCGAACGGTGAGCGCGCCGGGTGCCGAGGGTGGGGATAGGCACCCCCTCCTTCACCGGAGGGTTCGCGACATCGCCAGCCGTGGTGAAGGAGTGCTGACGGCCGTCGTTCACGAGTGGTACGGCGGCCGACTCCTGCGTATCGCATACGTCCAGCCCGCCACCGGCGTCGCCTGGACGACAGCGGTCGACAACATCGGGCCCGCCTTGTGGCGTGAGGCATCGCCCGCCGAGGAACCCTCGGAAGGGGGCCCGGATCCATGACGCGCGCGAGATGCAAGGGGCCTGGGCTACCCAGGGCCGTGACCGAGGGGTGCCTGCCATGCGGGCCGCCACGCGCCGCCCATCAGCGGGGCGCCGCTCTCCTCGCCGCGCGCGTGTACGACAGGTCAGCGAAGGGGAACCGGTCGCTGACGCGGTTCTTCATGGCGAAGCGCCCGGCGACGTGCCGCTGGCCCTCGGCGCGCGGTCCGTCGCCGGGGTCGGGTGTGGCCACCAGGACCACGCCCGCGGCGAGGCGGGCCACGGCCGCCCGGAACTCGCCGTTGCTCACTCCCCTCAGCATGGGATGGCCAGATCGGACACGGGGGGCGAGGCGGGAGTCTTCTGGAGCACGTTCGCACGTTAAGAGCTTGCAGAGCATTGGCACGGCCAATTTTGAAGGGAGGTGATGGTCATGCGGCACGCCCAGGCGCAGCGGAAGTGCCGGGGCAGGAACAAGGCCCCGAAGTGGACCAAGCCCGACGGCGGGATCGTGTCCGTGATGGTGCTGCCCCTGGCCGTCACCAACCCCGCTGACATGGCCCGGCTGGAGAAGCTGTTCGGCGCGATGTGGTCGGTCAAGCGGGCCGTCCAGCGCGACGCCCGCGCCAAGGTCGACGCGTACTGGGCCGCCTTCCACGAGCGCGACGAGCGCGGGGCGAAGGTCGTACGGCAGCGCCTCGGCCTGTCCCGTGAGGCCCTGGAACGCTGCGCCTACAAACACCTCGAAGACTCCGGGCATCTCAAGCACCACGCCTCCAAGGCTCTGGCCATGCACATGGCCGACGAGGTGTGGAACGGCGTGCAGCGACACCTGTTCGCCGATACCACCAGCAACCGCCACGGCCGCCCCCGCGTCGGCCGCCAGCACGACTTCACCCGCATCCCCGGCCGTGCCCGCTCCCACACCACCGCCAACAAGTGGGAGACCTTCCGCCTCGTCGGCACCCTCCATGGCCACGCCATGGCCTACGCCGACGGTGGCCGGCACGACCTGACGCAGCCCCGCCGGATGCCGACCCCGGCCAAGCCAGACGGCAGGATCCCCACTGGCAAGGGGATGCGCAAGGCCACCTGGTGGGACCACTCCGGCCCGCTCGCCGTGGTGTTCGCGGGCGGCCCGGACGGCAAGCGCGGCGAACTCGTCCTTCCCGTCCGCATCCCACAGTGCCCCGGCCAGGAAGCCCGCGCCCGGCACTTCCTTGAGGCCGACGCCTGCTGGCACAAGGTGGACTTGGTACGTCGCCGCAAGGCCGGTGCGCCGGGCGGCTGGGCGTACGAGGCGCACCTGATGGTTCTCGGCCCCGGCTACGCCTCCCCGTCCGTCCGGCGGATGCGGCAGCAGGCCGCCGAGCTGGACCGGATCGGCGGGGTGGATGGCAACGTCTCCAACCTGTCCGTGGTGTCCTTCCCGGCCAACCTGACCCCCTCGACCGGCGCCGCCGTCTCCTCCGAGATCGTACTCACCGACGCCGAGCGGGCGCGGCTGGAGAAGGAGGCGAAGAAGCGGCGAGGCCGGGCCAGGGCGCTGGAACGCTCCCGCCGGTCCACGAACACCGGACAGTACGGACTGTCGAACAAGCAGGCCCGCCGGGCGGAGCGCAGGGCCACCAAGGGACTTCCGGAGAAGACCGTCACCGTGCCGGGAGGTGCCCGCGACTCCCGGACCGATGGGGTGCCGAAACAGGCGTTCCGCCGCGACCGGCTCTCCCGCGGCTACCGGGAGCTGCGCGCCCGCCAGGCCGAAGCCGCCGCCGGCGCGGCTGAGTACCGGCGTCACCGGGCCCGCGCCGTGGCCCGCGACATCGTCGCCGCCCACGGCCCCCGCCTGACGGTGGAGGACTGCGACATCCGCACCTGGTACCGACTGTGGGGAAAGCGCCTCTCCCGGGCCACACCGGGCATGTTGGTCTCTGCCCTGGAGACCGAGTGCCGGGCTGCCGGTGGCCGTCTCGTGCGTGTCTCCACTTGGTCCACGGCCCTGTCGCAGCACTGCCTGTGCGGCGAGCGTGTCATCAAGACGCTCCGGGACCGGGAACACAAGTGCACCGCCTGCGGACTTGTCGGCAAGCGGGACCTTGTCTCCGCCGCCCTGGCCGCCTTCGTGGACCTGACCGACCCCGATGACCCCAAGACCGCCCGACTGGACTCCGCCCGGTCGCGGCACGCGCAGATCGCGTACGGAGAAGGGCTGGAAGAAGCCCTGCGTGAGTCAACCACACCGTGCCAGAACACCCCTCGGGGTGCTGGTCGCGTGGCAGTCCCCGCCCAGCGGGTGACCTCTGCTCACCGAACCGCCGAACGACGGGACCGGGCAACCCCAGATGAGCCGCGCCACCTGCGCGACCACGCTGGAGCGCCCGGCACCCGAACGGCGTGCAGTCCGCAGCTCACCCTCTGGTGAATTGCGGAACAAGTCTTAGTGGAAGGTGTGCTCCTCGGCGGGGAACGCCCCGCCGCTGACGTCCTCGGCGAAGGCGCGGGCGGCGTCGCCGAGCGTCTCGCGGAGGTTGGCGTACTGCTTGGTGAAGCGCGGCACCTTGCCGCCGGTCAGGCCGGCCATGTCGGTCCAGACGAGGACCTGCGCGTCGGTGCCGGCGCCGGCACCGATGCCGATGGTCGGGATGTGCAGGGAGCGGGTCACCTCGGCGGCCAGCTCGGCCGGGACGAGCTCCAGGACGACGGCGAAGGCGCCCGCGTCCTGCGCCGCCTTGGCGTCGCTGAGCAGCCGGTGGGCGGCCTCGTCGGAGCGGCCCTGCACCCGGTAGCCCATGGTGTTGACGGACTGGGGGGTGAGCCCCAGGTGGGACATGACGGGGATGCCGGCCTGGACGAGGAGCTCGGTCTGCGGCAGCGAGCGCTCGCCGCCCTCCAGCTTGATCGCTCCGACGCCGGCGTCCTTGACGAGCCGGGTGGCGTTGCGCAGGGCCTGGACGGGCCCTTCCTGGTACGAGCCGAACGGCAGGTCGCCGACGACGAGGGCGCGCTTGGTGCCCCGGACGACGGCGGCGGAGAGCAGCGTCATCTCGTCCATCGTGACGGGCACGGTGGTGTCGTAGCCGAGGTGACAGTTGCCCATCGAGTCGCCGACGAGGATCACCGGGATGCCGGCCTCGTCGAAGACGGAGGCGGTCATCGCGTCGTAGGCGGTGAGCATGGGCCACTTCTCGCCGCGGACCTTGGCGGCGGCGATGTCGTGGACGGTGATGCGGCGGGTGCCCTTCCCTCCGTACAGCGCCTTGCTGCTGTCGGCGGGCGGTTTCTGGGCAGCCTGAAGCGTCATGGTGAACGGCTCCTCTGTGTCATCTCGAGGCGCCCTGTGGCGTCCCCGGACCACATCCATGGTGGCACTTCGCCGGGCGGGCGGGGAAGTGGGCCGGAGTGGCGCTGTTCACACCGCCGCAACGTAAAGACTTGCCCAGTATTTTCGATACGAGACGGTCTCGTATCGAAATGGCTCTAGGGTGGTGCCCATGTCACAGCCGTCCACCGCACCCGCCGTACCCGCCGGGCGCCGCGTCCCCGAGGCCGTCCACCGGCGCCGCTGGGCCGTCCTCGGCGTCCTCATGCTCAGCCTGCTGATCGTCGTCCTCGACAACTCGATCCTGAACGTCGCGGTCAAGACGATCGCGGCCCCCGCGCCCACCGGCATCGGCGCCACCCAGAGCGAGCTGGAGTGGTCCATCAACTCCTACACGCTCGTCTTCGCCGGACTCCTCTTCACCTCCGGCCTCCTCGGCGACCGCCTCGGCCGCAAGAAGGTCCTCCTCTTCGGCATCACCGTCTTCGGCATCGGCTCCGCCCTCGCCGCCCTCTCCGGCTCCCCGGGCGAGCTCATCGCCTACCGGGCCGTCATGGGCCTCGGCGCCGCCTTCGTCATGCCCGCGACGCTCGCCGTCCTCATGAACGTCTTCGAGCGCGACGAGCAGCCCAAGGCCATCGGCATCTGGGCCGGCAGCGTCGGCCTCGCCATCGCGATCGGCCCCATCACCGGCGGCATCCTCCTCGAACACTTCTGGTGGGGCTCGATCTTCCTCGTCAACGTGCCCGTGGTGCTCCTGGCCCTCGCCCTGATGCTGTGGCTCGTGCCCGACTCCCGGGACCCCAACCCCGGCCGCGTCGACATACCCGGCGTGCTGCTCTCCGTCGTCGGACTCGTCCTCCTCGTGTACGGGATCATCCGCGGCGGCGAGCTGGCGAGCTTCACCGACGTCACCGTCCTCGCGCCCGTCCTCGGCGGCCTCGCGGTCCTCGTCGTCTTCGTCCTGCACGAGCGGCGCAGCGACCACCCGGCCATCGACATGTCGTACTTCAGGAAGCCGGCGTTCTCGGCGGCCGTCGCCGCGATCGCGCTCGTCTTCTTCGCCCTCATGGGCGTGACCTTCTTCTCCGCCTTCTACCTGCAGAGCGTGCGCGGCTACACCGCCCTGGAGTCCGGGCTGCTCATCCTGCCGCTCGCCGTCGCGCAGATGGTCTTCGCGCCCCGGGCCCGGCTCGTCGTCGAACGCTTCGGCGCGAGGGCGGTCTGCACCGCCGGCATGCTGCTGGTCGCCCTCGGCCTGGCGGCCTTCTCCCTCTTCGACGCCACGACGCCCGTCTGGGTCCTCGAAGTCGTCTTCTTCCTCCAGGGCGCGGGCATGGCGCACATCATGCCGCCGGTCACGGTCGCCATCATGCAGGCGCTGCCCCGCGAGAAGGCGGGCTCCGGCTCCGCGATCAACAACACGTTCCGCCAGGTCGGCGGCGCGCTGGGCGTGGCCGTCCTCGGCTCGGTGCTCTCCTCCACGTACCGGGGCGAGATCGAGGGGCACCTGGGCGACGTCCCGGAGGCCCTGCGCGGCACGGCGGGCGAGTCCGTCGAGGCGACGCTCGCGGTCGCGGCGAAGCTCGGCCCGGCGGGCAAGGAGCTGGTCGCCCCGGCGTACACGGCGTTCCTGGACGCCATGCACGTCACGGCGATGGCCTCGGCGGCGATCGGGCTTGCGGGCGCGGCGGTCGTCGCGACGTTCCTGCCGGGCCGGGTGCCGGGCGGGAACGGCGGGCCGGGCGCGCGCCAGGCCGCCGCGACCCCGGACGAGACCCCAACCCCGACCCGAGCCACCTAGGGCGGGCCCGGGCCAGTGGCGGTACGGCGCCCCGCCCCACCCCCGCGCCCGCCGGGGCGGCGCCACCACGTGGTCCCGCGCCCCGTGTGCGGCGCCGTCGTCGGGTTGTGTCCACCCGTTCCGCCCCGCGGAACGCCTGCCCACAACCGGACCCGGCGGGGGTGTGGGTCGCAACCGGGCCCGGCGGGGGTGTAGGTCGCAACCGGGCCCGGTGGGGGTGTGGGTCGCAACCGGGCCCGGCGGGGGTGTGGGTCGCAACCGGGCCCGGTGGGGGTGTGGGTCGCAACCGGGCCTGGTGGGGGTGCGGGTCGCAACCCGGACCAGTGGGGGTGCGGGAGAATCGGGGGGACGAGCAAGAGCAGTACCCGGACGAGAGACGGAGCGCACGTGTCCCTGCAGGACAGCGGGAACCCCGAACCCCAGGACGCGGCCCAGGCGACCGCGGCCCGGCGCGGCCGACCCCGGTCCGAGGCCGTCGAGCAGGCGATCTTCGATGCCGTCGGCGGGCTCCTGGAGGACGGCGTCCCGCTCACCGAGCTGTCCATCGAGCGCATCGCCCGCACCGCCGGCGTCGGCAAGGCCACCATCTACCGCCGCTGGCCCGGCAAGGAGGAGCTCTTCGTCGAGCTGCTCCGCTCCGTGGAGCCCCAGGACCCGGAGCTCGGCGGCACCTCCGTCCGGGACGACCTGGTCATGCTCCTGGAGATGCTGCGGCAGCGCGGTCTGGCCAAGCGCTCCTCGGCCCTGCTGCACAACGTGTTCTCGCAGATGCAGGCCTATCCCAAGCTGTGGGAGGCCTACCAGAACACCGTCATCGAACCGCGCCGCCGCCTCGGCCTCGACACGGTGCGGCGCGGCATGGAGCTGGGGGAGATCCGCGACGACCTCGACGTCGAGTTCGTCAACGACCTCTTCACCGGCCCGCTGCTCCTCCGTACCGTCATCCGGCCCGGCGCCACCCTGGACCCCGGCCTCGCCGAGCGGGTCGTCGACGCCGTCATGGAGGGCCTGCGCCCCCGTACCTGATCCGTACGAATGTGCGCGTTCTGTCACAGCCTCCCCGTCCGCGCCACCTGCAGGAACCCGCCACGCGCCCAGGTCGTCCCTGGGTGAGTACGACGGACCCGTCATCGCCTAGTGTCGACGTCGGGTCACGGAGCGGGACAGCACGGCAGCAAGGCAGTGAGGACAGTGCGATGGCGCGGGTGGACATGACGGAGACCGACCTCGGCGGCGCGGGGAACGAGCGTCCCCGTTCCCGGTTCCGGACCGCGCTCGACGGGCTCCGCCACGACCGGGGCATCTGGCGCCGGGGCATCCTGCTGGCCGCGGCGGCGGTGGCGCTCACGCTGCTCATGGTGTTCCACTCGGACATCCCGAACCGGATCGGCAACCTGGGCAGCCTCACCGAGACCTTCCTGCCCTGGCTCGGCCTCTTCGTGCCGCTGCTCCTGGTGCTCGCCCTCGTGCGCCGCTCCGCCACCGCGCTGATCGCCCTGCTCCTTCCGGCGGCGGTGTGGCTCAACCTCTTCGGCGGTCTCGTGGCCGACAAGTCGGCCCCGGGCGGCGACCTGACCGTCGCCACCCACAACGTGAACGCCGACAACCCGGACCCCGAGGGCACCGCCCGTCTGCTCGCCGCCTCCGGCGCCGACGTGCTCGCCCTGGAGGAGCTGAAGGGCGACATGGTCCCGGTCTACGAGAAGGGCCTCGCCAAGACCTACCCGTACCACTCCGTCCAGGGCACGGTCGGGCTCTGGAGCAAGCTGCCGCTGCGCGCCGCGCAGCCCGTCGACATCCACATGGGCTGGACCCGTGCCATGCGCGCCTCCGTCGTGACACCGAAGGGCGAGGTGGCCGTGTACGTCGCCCATCTGCCCTCGGTACGGGTCAAGATGAACGCCGGCTTCACCGCCAACCAGCGCGACAACAGCGTCGTCGCGCTGGGCGAGGCCATCGCCGACGACCGGCACGAGCGGATCGTCCTCCTCGGCGACCTCAACGGCACCATGAACGACCGCGCGCTCAACGCCGTCACCTCCCAGCTGCGCTCCACCCAGGGCGCCGCGGGCGACGGCTTCGGCTTCAGCTGGCCGGCCTCGTTCCCGATGGCCCGCATCGACCAGATCATGGTCAAGGGCGTGGAGCCGATGTCCTCCTGGGCGCTGCCGGAGACGAACAGCGACCACCTCCCCATCGCCGCCCGCGTGAAGCTCTGACGCGAAGCTCTGACGCGAAGCTCTGAAATCTGCCCTTCATCCTCCGGACGCCGCCGGGAAGAAAACGTCCGAGACGCTTTGTTCCGTCGAAGAACTAACTTCCGGAAAGGCTCCACCCATGCCCCTGGCGCTGCTCGCGCTCGCCGTCTCCGCCTTCGGCATCGGCACCACCGAATTCGTGATGATGGGCCTGCTCCCGCAGGTCGCCGACGACCTCGGCACCTCCGTCCCGACCGCCGGGTACCTCGTCTCGGCGTACGCGATCGGCGTCGTCGTCGGCGCCCCGCTGCTCACGGCCCTCGGCTCCCGGGTCCCGCGCAAGCGGATGCTCCTGCTGCTCATGGCCCTGTTCACGGTCGGCAACCTGGCCTCCGCGCTCGCCCCCGGCTTCGGCTGGCTCGTCGCGGGCCGGGTCCTCGCCGGGCTCCCGCACGGCGCGTTCTTCGGCCTCGGCGCGGTCGTCGCCGCGCGCCTCGTGCGTGAGGACCGGCAGGCGCGGGCGGTCGCCACGATGTTCCTCGGCCTCACCGTCGCCAACATCCTCGGCGTACCGGCCGCGACCCTGCTCGGCCAGCACCTCGGCTGGCGGGCCACCTTCCTCGTGGTCTCCGTGATCGGCCTGCTCGCCATGGCCGCGCTCGCCCGCCTGGTGCCGTACGTGCCGGTGGACGAGCGGCAGGGCCTCGCCGGCGAGGTGCGCGCGCTCCGCCGCCCGCAGGTGCTGCTCGGCCTGCTCACGGCCGTCTTCGGCTTCGCGGGCGTCTTCGCCGTCTACTCGTACCTCGCCTCGATGACCACCGAGGTGATGGGATTCGGCGACTCCACCGTCACGATCGTCCTCGCCCTCTTCGGCCTGGGCATGACCGGCGGGGCGCTGGCCGCGGGCCCGCTGACCGACCGGGCGCTGCGCCCCACGCTGTACGGCTCGCTCGCGGCCCTCGTCCTCGCCCTGGTCGCCTTCCGCTTCACCGTCCACGTGCCCTGGCTCGCCCTGGTCACGGTGGTGGTGCTGGGCGCGGTCGGGTTCATGACGACCACGCCGCTCCAGATGCTGGTCATGAACAAGGCGAAGGACGCCCCGACGCTCGCCTCCGCCTCCAACCACTCCGCCTTCAACCTCGCCAACGCGGGCGGCGCCTGGGCCGGCGGGGCCGCCGTCGCCGCCGGCTGGGGCTGGACCTCCCCGGCGCTCGTCGGCGCGGGCCTCACCCTCGTCGGCCTGGTGATCGCGGCGGTGGCCGGCCTCCTCGACCGTCCTGGTACGGGGGAGGGGGCCTCCCGCGTCGTCGCGGGAGGCCCCCTCGCGGCGGAGGAACCGGCGGTCAGCCGGTCGTCGTCTCCCGCCAGCCGTTCGTGATCGGCAGCCGCCGGTCCTTGCCGAAGCCCTTCGCCGAGATCTTGGTGCCCGGCGGGTACTGGCGCCGCTTGTACTCCGCCCGGTCCACCATCCGCAGCGTCCGCGCCACGAGCTCCTCGTCGAATCCGGCCGCCACGATGGCGTCCCGGCCCTGGTCCTGGTCCACGTACAGCGCGAGGACCGCGTCCAGGAGGTCGTAGTCCGGCAGCGAGTCCGTGTCGACCTGGCCCGGGCGCAGCTCGGCGCTGGGCGGCTTGGTGATCGAGGCCTCCGGGATCGGCGGGGTCTGGCCGCGCTCCTCGGCCGCCCGGTTCCGCCAGCGCGCGAGCCGGAAGACGTCCGACTTGTAGACGTCCTTGATGGGCCCGAACGCGCCGACGGAGTCGCCGTACAGCGTCGAATAGCCCACCGCCAGCTCCGACTTGTTGCCGGGCGCGAGGACGATGTGGCCCTCCTGGTTGGAGAGCGCCATCAGCGTCGTGCCGCGCAGCCGCGACTGGAGGTTCTCCTCGGCGAGGCCGGTGAGCCCGAGCGCGCCCATGTACGCGTCGAACATCGGCTCGATCGACACGGTGCGGAAGTGCAGCCCGGTGCGGCGGGCCAGTTCGGCCGCGTCGCCGCGGGAGTGGTCGGAGGAGTACTTCGAGGGCATCGACACGCCGTACACCTGGTCCGCGCCGAGCGCGTCGCAGGCGATCGACGCGACGAGCGCCGAGTCGATGCCGCCGGAGAGGCCGATCAGGACCGAGCGGAAACCGTTCTTCGCGACATAGGCCCGCAGCCCGATGACCAGCGCCGAGTACACCTCCTCGTCGTCGTCGAGCCGGTGCGCGTAACCGCCCGTCAGCTCCGGCTCGTACGCGGGCAGCGGCTCCTCGGAGAGCACCACCCGGTCGATCCGCAGCCCGTCGTCCACCAGGCCCTCGGGCGCGTCCGGCTCGGCCACCGGCAGCTCCAGGTCGAGGATCACGCTGCCCTCCACGAACTGCGGGGCACGCGCGATGACTTCGCCGGCCGCGTCCACGACGATCGAGTCGCCGTCGAAGACCAGCTCGTCCTGGCCGCCCGTCATCGCCAGGTACGCGGTGACGCAGCCGGCCTCCTGGGCCCGCTTGCGGACCAGTTCGAGCCGGGTGTCGTCCTTGTTCCGCTCGTACGGCGAGGCGTTGACCGAGAGCAGCAGACCGGCCCGGGCGCTGCGCGCCGCCGGCACCCTGCCGCCCTCCTGCCAGAGGTCCTCGCAGATCGCGAGGGCCACGTCGACGCCGTGGACGCGGACCACCGGCAGGGTGTCGCCCTGCACGAAGTAGCGGTACTCGTCGAAGACGCCGTAGTTCGGCAGGTGGTGCTTGGCGAAGCGCAGCACCACCTCGCCGCCGTACAGGACGGCGGCGGCGTTCTCCGGGGACCCGGCGGGCCGGCCGAGCCGCGGCTCGGCCCGCTCGGAGCGGTCGAGGTAGCCGACGACGACCGGCAGCCCGCCGAAGCCCTCGTCCGCGAGCCGCCGGGCGAGCCCGCGCAGGGCCGTCCGGGACGCCTCGACGAAGGAGGAGCGCAGCGCGAGGTCCTCGACGGGATATCCGGTCAGCGCCATCTCGGGGAACGCGACGAGATGCGCGCCCTGCCCGGCGGCGTGCCGGGTCCAGTGCACGATCGCCTCGGCGTTCCCGGCGATGTCTCCGACGGTCGAGTCGATCTGATTCAGGGCGAGGCGTAGTTGAGGCACCCGCCCAGTGTAATCGTCAGACCGACGCTATGTCCTGGGATCCGGAAGCGGGTCCGCGTCACTTCACCGAACCGGTCCAGATCGCCGGCTCGTACTCCAGGAGCTGCGGCGCCAGTTCCAGCTGCACCTCGCCGTCCGCGTCGGCCGGCAGGGCGAAGGCGTACCCCGCCCTGGCCTGCTTGCCCGGGAGCACCTTTCCCCGGAACATCTCGGTCCCCCTGCTGCCGTCGAAGATCGTGCTCACCTGCTCGCCCTCCGCGTCCCGCGCGTCCGGAAGCGCGGTGGTGACGTCGATGGCCTTCCCGCTGCCGTTGACGATCGTGATCGTCACCCGGACCGCCGTGTCGCCCTTCTCGTACCCGGCGGCGAACGCGTCGGGCCGGTAGGGCACGGGCTCGGAGACGGTGACCTGCACCCCGTCCTCGTACGTGCGTGTCTCGCCGAACGCCAGCACCGCCGGGGCGGTCCCGGTCGGCTCGGGCAGGGTCTCGGCGCCCGGTGTCTCCGGCGCACCGGAGACCGTCTCCCCCTCCAGGACCGGGTCGCCCGTGGCGTCGTTCGCGCGCACGATCACGAAGAGGGCGACCAGCCAGGCCGCCGAGACGAAGATCGTCACGGCACCGAGCGCGACGCCGGCGACCGCCGGCCCCCGCCCGTTCCCCCACTCCGCCCGGGAGAGACCGACGATGCCGAGAACCAGCGCCACGACGCCCAGCATCCCGCCGAGCCAGAAGAGGAACGGGACGATCGCCAGGACCAGACCGACGACGCCGAGGACGAGCGCCGCCACGCCGAGCCCGCTGAGGGCCGCCGGCACGGCGTACGGAGACGGCCCGGGTGCGCCGGACCCCGGTGGCATCCCGGGGGAACCCGCTCCCGGCGGCATCGCGGGGTCGGGTCTCTCCATGGGCGTGGTCATGCGGGATCCTCCGAGTCGAGCCGAAACGCCGACGCTAACCCGGCCGAACCGGCTCCGGCCAGGGGATTCCTGACCGGCCGGTGGATACGGCACACGCCGGTGACGCGGGCCGAGCGCCGCCGGAGCCCACTGCTCCGCCCGAGGTGCGGGGCGGCCGGGCCCCGCTGATCATGGCCCCATGACGACCACTGACGAACCGGCAGAGTCGGCACGGCCCGCAGCGACCGACACGGGCGTCCCCCAGGACGACGGCACCAAGAGGCAGTTCATCTCGTGGCTGACGCTCGCCTTCATGACGACCGCGTCCGTCGCCAGCCTGCGGCCCTCGCCGTCCATGGCCATCTACGGACTCGCCGCGATCTTCCTCTACCTGCTCCCCGCCCTCGTCTTCCTGCTCCCCACCGCCCTCGTCGGCGCCGAGCTCGCCTCCGGCTGGTCCGGCGGCATCTACCGCTGGGTCAGCGAGGCCCTCGGCAAGCCCCTCGGCTTCCTCGCCGTCTGGTGCCAGTTCGCCATGACCATCGCCTACTACCCGAGCCTGCTCGCGTACGTCGCCTCGACCTTCGCGTACGTCATCGACCCCTCCCTCGCGGAGAACGGGCTCTACGTCGCGATCGTCATCATCGTCATCTACTGGTCCGGGGTCTGGATCTCCTCGCGCGGCACGAAGACGATCGCCGGCCTCTCCTCCTTCGGCCTGATCGTCGGCACCCTCATCCCCGGCGTGCTCCTGGTCGTCCTCGGCATCGTCTTCCTCGGCCAGGGCAACCCCTCCGCCCAGCCCATGAGCGCCGACCACTGGCTCCCGCCCTGGACCGGCCTCGCGAGCCTGGTCCTGATCGTCAACAACTTCCTGTCCTACGCGGGCATGGAGATGAACGGCGTCCACGTCTCCTCGCTGCGCGAGCCCAAGCGCGAGTACCCGAAGTCGATGTTCCTGGCGACCGGCCTCGTCCTGCTGATCTTCATCCTTCCGGCCCTGGCCATCGCCTGGGTGATGCCCGCCGAGCAGCTCAGCCTCACCGCCGGTCTGATGCAGGCCTTCCAGGCGTTCTTCGACCACTTCTCCATCGGCTGGATGACCAAGGTCGTCGGCATCATGCTGGTCTGCGCCGCCCTCGGCGGCATGCTCACCTGGCTCGCCGGACCCGCCAAGGGCCTCGTCCTGCTCTCCCGGCAGGAGGGGTATCTGCCGCCCTCGCTGCAGAAGTTCAACAAGGACGGCGCCCCGCAGAACATCATGATCGCGCAGGGTGTCGTCACCACCCTGATCGGCATCCTCTACGCCTTCAGCGACGACGTCTCCAGCGCCTACTGGATGTTCTCCGTCATCACCGTGCAGATCTACCTCATCGCCTACCTGCTGATGTTCGTCGCGGTCGTCAAGCTCCGCAGGACCCAGCCGGACGTCGACCGGGGCTTCCGCGTCCCCGCCGTCGGGTGGGTCGCCGGCATCGGCTTCGTCGCCTCCGTCGCCGCGCTCGTCATCGGCTTCGTCCCGCCCGACCAGTTCGGCGACCAGCCGCTCTGGCGCTACCTCCTCATCGTCGGCGGCGGCCTGCTGGTCCTCGGCCTCGCCATCCCGGCCGCGCTCCTCAGGTACCGCAAGCCCGGCTGGGTCCACCCCGACCACCGGGAACCCACCGCCGCGCCCTAGCCGTACGGGACGGCCCGGCGCCCGCCAACGGGCCGCCGGGCCGTCCGGGCATGCCGGACCGCCCGGACGCGCTGGCCCGGGCGATCCCCCGTAGCGGTCAGGAAGCGGAGGCGGAAGCGGAGTAGACGCTCATACAGAACGACTTGATCTGCTCGTCCGACAGATGCTGGGCCAGATCGGCCTCGCTGATCATGCCGACGAGCCGCTTGTCCTCGATGACGGGAAGCCGACGGATCTGGTGGCTCTGCATCTCCTCCAGGACGGCGCCCACGTCCGCGTTCGACTCGACCCAGCGCGGGGTGCCCTTCGCCATCTCGCCGCAGGTGACCTTCGCCGGGTCGTGGCCCATGGCCACGCAGCCGATCACGATGTCACGGTCCGTGAGGATGCCGCAGAGCCGTTCGTGCTCGTCGGCGATGGGCAGCGCGCCCACGTTCAGGTTGCGCATCAGCTGAGCTGCGCGGTCGAGCGTCTCGTGTGCCGGGATCCACTGGGCCCCGGTGTGCATGATGTCCTTCGCCGTGGTCATGGGGTGCGTACCTTTCGTCGAACGTGTCGTACGAACTCCCCGAGCCCACCCATTGTCGGCGGACGGACCGGCCCCCGCGACCGCAGCCGGTCACGGGGGCCGTGGGCCCGGCGGACAGGGGCCTCAGGAGGCCCCGCGCTCCTTCAGCATGTCCGCCATCAGCGCCATCTCGGACCGCTGCGCGTCGACCATGCCCTGGGCGAGGTTCCGCTCGATCTCCACGCCGCACTTCTGCACACAGCCCTCGGCCATGTGGACCCCGCCCATGTGGTGGGCGGTCATGAGCTTCAGGTACAGGACCTCGGCCTCCCGGCCGCTGGCCCTGCGCAACTCGTCCAGCTGCGCGTTGGTCGCCATGCCCGGCATCAGGGCCCCGTCCAGGTCGCCCGTGTCACCCGAACCGCCCATGCCCATCCAGGCCATCGGCTCGACGCCGGACTCGTTCTTGGGCAGCCCCCACAGGTCGAGCCAGCCGAGCATCATGCCCCGCTGGTTGGCCTGCGTGTTGGCGATGTCGTACGCGAGCCGCCGGACCGCCTCGTCCTTCGTCCGGTCCCGGACGATGAACGACATCTCGACGGCCTGCTGGTGGTGGACGGCCATGTCCCGGGCGAAGCCGGCGTCCGCGGACGTGGAGACCGGGGTGCTCGGGGCCTCTTCACGGTCGGCGGAGGCGACGGTGACCGCGCCCCCGGCGAACAGCACCGCGAGGGCGACCGCCGTGACCGCCGCCCCCTGCGTACGGTTCAGCTTCACTGGCCCATCCCGGTGCCGCCCTGGCCGCTCGCGTCCAGACCGCCCGTGCAGGCCGCGCCCGGCTCCGGGGTCTGCGGGCCCTGCACGTACTTCGTGAAGAAGGCGTCGACGCGCGGGTCGTCCGCGCCGTCCACGGTCACCTGCTTGCCCCAGGCGGACAGCATGATCGCCCCGGCCTGGTCGTCCACGGGGCTCATCAGCGAGTACTTGGTCTTGCCGACCTTGTCGGCCAGCTTCTTCACGTCGGCCTGGGAGGCCGACTTGTTGTACGTCACCCAGACGGCCCCGTGCTCCAGCGAGTGCACGGCGTTCACGTCGGCGATCTTCTTGTCGTAGACCACACCGTCGCAGTTCATCCAGACCGGGTTGTGGTCGCCGCCGACCGGCGGCTTCATGTCGTACTTCACGGCCGTGGTGACGTGGTTGCGGCCGAGCTTCTTCGGGTCCCAGCTCTTCTCGGCCGTGATCGGGGCCTTGGCTGCGGCTTCCTTCTTGTCCTGGTCCGCGGACTGCTTCATCAGCACGAAGGTGCCGAAGCCGACGAGGCCGAGCACGACGACGGACGAGATGCCGATGGTGAGGAAGCGGTTGCGGCGCTCACGGGCCTGCTCGGCGCGGCGCATCTCCTCTATTCGGGCGCGGCGGTCGGCGGTGGCGGAGCGGTTGGCGGCCATGGTGATGTCGTCCTTCTTCAGGAGTGGGGTGGAGTTCGGGGGTGGACGTGCGGGGGCGGGGCGCCCCTCACGTCCGGAGAACTTGAAGGACGTGCAGGTCCGGCGCGCGCGGCCGTGCGTCCGAACGGCGCGCCGGCCCGTCGGCGGGCGGCGGCGCGAGACGCGGGAGCCCGCCCCCGGCGTGGAGCGGGGTGTCGAGCGGGGGCGCGCTGAGCACCGCGGGGGAGAGGGAGGGGAAGAGGGAGCAGCCGCCGCGGTCGTACGGGCAGATGTACTCGCCGGTGACGGAGCCGGCCTCGGCGGTGCGGGCCGTGGGGCCCCGGTGGGCGGTGACGCCCGTCGCCCGCGGGCCCTCCTCGTGGTGGACCCGTTCCCCGTCCGGACCCGTCCCCAGACAGAGGAAGAGCGCGGCGAGGAGCGTCGCCACGGCACTCGCCAGTGCCATGGGACGCGCGTGTCGGAACAGGCGTACGAGCCGTGGGGCCCCCATGGGCGCAGATCGTAGTGGGCGGGAGGCGCCTGTGGGCCGAACGGGGTACCACTCGGTACCGGCGGGCGGGGGACAACCACCCGGATCCGGCCGTTCCCCCGTTACCTGAGTCACACCCGAGCAGGCAGTATGGGTGTGCAACGTGCGCGAAACCATGTGGTGGGATGCTCAGGTGCCCCCCGATGTACCGGAGGCGGTGGGAGCAGGCGGCCTGACCAGCGAGGATGGGTGTGGAAATGGACAAGCAGCAGGAATTCGTGCTCCGTACGCTCGAGGAGCGTGACATCCGCTTCGTACGCCTGTGGTTCACCGATGTGCTCGGCTTCCTGAAGTCGGTGGCCGTGGCGCCCGCCGAGCTGGAGCAGGCCTTCGACGAGGGCATCGGCTTCGACGGCTCCGCGATCGAGGGCTTCGCCCGCGTCTACGAGTCGGACATGATCGCCAAGCCGGACCCGGGCACCTTCCAGATCCTGCCGTGGCGCGCCGAGGCCCCGGGCACGGCCCGGATGTTCTGCGACATCCTCATGCCCGACGGCTCGCCGTCCTTCGCGGACCCGCGCTACGTCCTCAAGCGGGCCCTTGCCAAGACCTCCGACCTGGGCTTCACCTTCTACACCCACCCCGAGATCGAGTTCTTCCTCCTGAAGGACAAGCCGCTCGACGGCACCCGGCCCACCCCGGCCGACAACTCGGGCTACTTCGACCACACCCCGCAGAACGTCGGCATGGACTTCCGCCGCCAGGCCATCACCATGCTCGAATCGATGGGCATCTCGGTGGAGTTCTCCCACCACGAGGGCGCGCCCGGCCAGCAGGAGATCGACCTCCGCTACGCCGACGCCCTGTCCACGGCGGACAACATCATGACCTTCCGCCTGGTCATGAAGCAGGTGGCGCTGGAGCAGGGCGTGCAGGCCACGTTCATGCCGAAGCCGTTCTCGGACTACCCGGGCTCGGGCATGCACACCCACCTGTCCCTCTTCGAGGGCGACCGGAACGCCTTCTACGAGTCGGGCGCCGAGTACCAGCTGTCGAAGGTGGGCCGCTCCTTCATCGCGGGCCTCCTGCGCCACGCGGGCGAGACCTCCGCCGTCACCAACCAGTGGGTCAACTCGTACAAGCGCATCTGGGGCGGCTCCTCGCGCACGGCAGGCTCGGGCGGCGAGGCCCCCTCGTACATCTGCTGGGGCCACAACAACCGCTCCGCCCTCATCCGCGTCCCCATGTACAAGCCCGGCAAGACGGGCTCGTCGCGCGTCGAGGTCCGCTCCATCGACTCGGGCGCCAACCCGTACCTGACCTACGCGGTCCTCCTCGCCGCCGGCCTCAAGGGCATCGAAGAGGGCTACGAGCTCCCGGCCGGCGCCGACGACGACGTCTGGGCGCTCTCCGACGCGGAGCGCCGCGCGATGGGCATCGAGCCGCTCCCGCAGAACCTGGGAGAGGCGATCGCCCTGATGGAGAAGAGCGAACTGGTCGCGGAGACGCTCGGCGAGCACGTCTTCGACTTCTTCCTGCGCAACAAGAAGCAGGAGTGGGAGGAGTACCGCTCCGAGGTCACCGCCTTCGAGCTCCGCAAGAACCTGCCGGTGCTGTAGGGCCGTGGACGGCGTCGAGATCGTCCCCGCGTTCGCCAACCGCGTGGCGAACGGGGTGCTCGGCGTCGTGTTCGGGCTCGGTTCCCTGCTCTACGGGACGCAGGCCGAGGAGGCCTGGGCGCGGGTGGCGGCGGCGGTCGTCGGCCTGGGCTGCGCCGTCCTCGCCGTACGGGGCTACCGCGCGGGGGTCCGGTGCGAGGGGGGACGGCTCGTGGTCCGGGGGTTCCTGTGGACACGGGTGGTCCCACGGGCGGCCGTCGACGCGGTCACGGACTTCCCGGCCGTCCGGTGGACCACACCGGCCGGGCGGAAGCGGTGGACACCGGTCACGGCCTTCGCCACGGTCTCGGGGGAGACCGCCGGCGCGCGCTCGCGGAAGCTGGCCGGCACGGCGAAGCTGCGACGCTGGGCGGCCCGGGGCTAGCCAGGACCTGCGAAGAAACCCTTTGCCCCGGGCGCGTGGGGGAGTCCACACTGCCCCGGTGAAGATCGAATCCGTCGCCACCGCGCGGCTCGTGCTGCATCCGTTGAGCCAGGGAGAGGCCGAGCGCATCGTCGCCCGGGAGTCCGGCGACCGGGACCTCTGGGGAGAGGGATATCCAGGGGACGGGGACGTCCGGGCCGCCACCGGGTTCCTGCGCGGGCTCGCCGAGCGCGGCGATCCCGGGGCGTTCCGGCTCTACGAGATACGGCTCGACGGCGTCTCCGTCGGCGGCATCGGGTTCCACGGGCCGCCGGACGACCTCGGGGTCGCCACCATCGGGTACGGCCTCTCGCCCTCCGTACGGGGGAACGGGTACGCCTCCGAGGCGCTGCGGGCCGTCCTGGAGATCGCCCGGGTGGCCGGCGCCGCCGGGGTGAAGGGCGACGCCGACCTGGACAACCCGGCCTCGCACCGGGTGATGGAGGCCGCAGGAATGGCGTGCGTGGCGGAGGACGAGCAGCTCCGCCACTTCTACCTGGGGTTCTGAGGACTCAGCGCGGGAAGCCGTGGCGGCGGGCCGCGCCGGCCGTCAGGGCCGACACCGTGAGCAGCGCCGCCGCCGCCCAGGGCAGGGCCGTCGTCCCCGCGCCGGTCAGGACCGCGCCGCCGAGGAGCGAGCCGCCCGCCATGGCGACGTTCCAGCCGGTCACCCAGAGGGAGTTGGCCGTGTCCGGGTCCTGGGGCGCCGCCCGGACGCCCGCCGTCTGCGTCAGTGCGGGGATGCCGCCGTGCGTCACGCCCCACAGGGCCGCGGCGGCCAGGACCACCGCCGCATTGCCGGCGGAGAGGCCGAGCGTCACCAGGCACAGGGCCGCCAGGGTCAGGAGGGCGAGGGTCGAGCGCCGCAGCCATCTGTCCGCCGTGGCTCCGGCGATCCACACGCCCGCCGTCGAGCCGAGCCCGAACACGAACAGCACCGTGCCGGTGGAGACGGCGAGGTCCGCCCGCTCCACGAAGGGCGCGATGTACGTGTAGAGGACGTAGAAGCCGAGCACCATCGCGATCGAGGCCGCGTTGATCGCCGCGATCCCCGGTGTGCGGATCGTGGCCCACAGGCCGTGGCCCTCCCCGACCTCTCCCGCCGTCTGCCCCGCGAGCGCGGGCAGTCGCCACAGCGCCGTCGCCGCCAGGGCGAGCGCCAGGCCGGTGAGGGTCGCGAACACGCCCCGCCAGCCGATCAGTCCACCGAGTGCCGTGCCCGCCGGGATGCCGAGCGACAGCCCGACCGTCATCCCCGCGAGCGCGGTGGCGATGGCCTTGCCGCTGCGGTGCGGCGCGAGCCGGGCCGCGTACGCCGGGACCATCGCCCACAGCATTCCGGCGAACACCCCGGAGAGGATCCGCGCCCCCAGGGTGAGCGCGAAGCCGGTGGAGACGGCCGTCACGGCGTTGGTGGCCGCGAAGCCGAGCAGGAGGGCGAGGAGCAGGGTGCGGCGGGGGAGGCGCAGGGTCCAGGCGGTCATGGGGATCGCGGTGACGGCCGCGGCCAGGGCGTAGACCGTGACGAGGAGACCGGCGCGGGCCTCCGTCACCCCGAGGCCGGCGCTCATCGCCGGGAGGACGCCGGCGGGCAGCGCCTCGGTCAGGATCGTGACGAAGGCGGCGCCGGAGAGGGTGAGGAGGCCGCCGAGGGGCCAGGGGGGAGACGGTGCGGTGGGGGCGGGAGCGGGAGTCGTCGCTGTCATGGTCGGACCGTAGAACCCTCACGTTTACGTGAGGGTCAAGTCTGTTACTGGCGCAGCCCTTCGCGCCGCCTTCCGCGCCGCCTTCAGATACGCGTCGAGGGCGTTCCGGTTCCGGACCAGGCAGTGGATCCGCCGGTCCAGCTGCTCGCGTTCGGCGGCCACCTGGTCGAGCATCTCCGCGCACGGCACCGGCGGCAGCAGATCGGCCGGCCCGTCCAGGTACGGCAGGATGTCGCGGATGATCCGGGTGGGCAGTCCGCAGTCGATGAGCCCCCGGATCTGCCGGACCACCTCGTCCGCGCCCTCGCAGTAGTCGCGGTAGCCGTTGCCGGAGCGGTCGGGCCGGATCAGGCCCTCCTCCTCGTAGTACCGCAGCGCGCGCACGCTGACCCCGGTCAGCCGGGACAGTTCACCGATCTTCACCCGTATCCCTCTCGTCTGCGTGAGGGTTCACCCTAGCGCCGGTACTCCCCGGGCGACCGCCGCGCTAGCGTCGGGCCTCATGCCGGAGACCCCGCCCCGCGTCTGGTACGCCGCCTACGGATCCAACACGCACGCCGAGCGCCTGCGGTACTACCTGGACGGCGGCCGCCCGCCCGGCGGCAGGCGGGAGTACCCCGGGTGCCGGGACCGGCGTCCGCCCGAGCGGTCCGTGCCGGTCGTGCTGCCCGGCCGGGTGTACTTCGCGACCGACTCGCAGGTGTGGGGCGGCGGTCTCGCCTTCTACGACCCGGCGGCGGACGGCGACGCGTGGGGCGTCGCCCATCTGCTGACGGTCGGACAGCTCTCGGACATCGCCGCCCAGGAGATGTACCGCGAGCCCGGCACCGACCTCGATCTGGCCGGGGTCCTCGCCACCGGGCGCCGCGTCCTCGGGACCGGGCGGTACGAGACGCTCGTCTGCCCCGGGCTCCTCGACGGGGTGCCGGTGATGACGTTCACCGCGCCCTGGCCGATGCCGGGCGACGGCGGGCTGCGGGCGCCCTCCGCCGCGTACCTCCGGCATCTGGCGGCCGGGCTCGGCCGGGCCGGGGCCTGGCGGTGGGCCGAGGTCGCCGCCTATCTCGCCGGCTGCCCCGGCGCCGCCGGGCACTGGACGGCCGAGGCCGTGGCCGGGCTCAGCGTTCCGACAGCTCCGACGGGGCCTCCTGCACCACCCAGCCGTTGCCGTCCGGATCCACGAAGGTCATGAACGAGTTCCAGGTGTCGCCCTTGCCGTCCTCCCAGCCCGCCGCGCCGACGTGCATCACCGGCGAGACGTCGACACCCCGGCCGACGAGCTCCGTCCGGGCCGCCTCGATGTCGGTGACGCAGAGCTGGAGGCCGTGCATGCTGCCCGGGCTCATCTCCTTCGTGCCCGGCATCTGCGGCATGCCGCTCTGCAGCGCGATCGAGCAGCGCGAGCCCGGCGGCGTCACCTGGATGATCCGCACGCCGGGCGCGACCTCGGTGTCCAGGTCGACCGTGAAGCCGCACTTCCCGCCGTAGAACTCCTTCGCCCGGTCCAGGTCCGAGACCGGGACCAGCACGACTTCCAGTGTCCAGTTCATGAGGAACACGGTCCCGTACGGGACCGGCCTCCGCACCCGGAACGCCACGGGACAGCGGTCAGCGGCCCGCCGGCGTCCAGTGCAGCCGGCCGTCAAGGCCGATCGCCGCCACCCCGTCCGTACCGGCGTCCGGCGCGCCGGAGAACAGGAACTTCTCCAGCGTCCACACCGGCCGCGCCCCGGCCCTGCCGTGCGGCGCCGTCGCCAGGAAACCGGTGCGGGACCGGACCGCGAGCAGACCGTCGCCGCCGCTCACCGGACCGAAGCCGGCGACGCCCGTGCCGGACAGTTCCGTGACCGGGGAGACCGGGCCCGTACCGGAGAAGTCGGCGCTCCGCAGGTCGCCGGAGGCCGGCTTGCGGAACCAGAGCCGTACGCCCTCGCCGTCCGGCGCCGCGCTCGCGCTCAGCGCGAGGGTCGTCGGCGGCAGCCCGGTCGGCGCGGGCCCGGTCAGCGGCCCGCCGGGGCTCCGCCCGGCCCAGGCGAGGACGGTGTCCGGGGTGCTGGCGAAGACGTACCCGCGTCCGTTCGCGTCCGTCGCCGCCACCGGGTCGCCGTACACCTCCGTGCCGCCCAGGGACCGCCACGGACCCCAGCCGCCGTCGGCCCGCTGCTCGCGGGCCGTCAGCCGGTGGCGGCTGTCGCGCAGGATCAGCGTGGCCCGGCCGTCGGGGGCCACCGTCACGGCGGGGGCGCTGATGTCCGAGGTCCCGTCGGCGTCGTCGCGCTCGGGCGTGCCGAGCGACAGCCAGGGGCCGAAGCCGCCCGCCGCCGACTGGACGCTGGTGACCACCTCGCGCGCGTAGGCGGACGCCGTGCCGCCGAAGGTCGTACGGGTGCCGAAGAGGGCTGTGCGGCCGTCGGGCAGGGTCACGGAGGTGATCCCGCTGTCGAGGCCGCCGCCGGGCAGCAGCACCGGGCCCTGCCAGGCCACGGCGTCCGCGGGCTTCCGCCAGGCCGCGAGGCGCCCGTCGAGGACGGAGAAGGCGTGCAGTCCGCCGGCCGGGTCGCGCTGGACCCAGGAGGTGGAGGTGCCCCGGGCGTAGCGGACGGTCTGGGTCCAGCCCCGTCCCGCGGGCCGCGCGGCCACCTTCAGGTCGCCGCAGCCCGCGACGGTCCCGCAGTCGTGGACCCCGTCCAGCCAGGCGTACGTCTTGAGGGTCTTCAGCTTCGCGTCGGCCGCCGCCGGGTCGAGGGTGTGCGGCAGAGCGCTGGTCGGGTAGCCGAGGTAGTTCTGCACGCCGACGTGCGGGTGCCCGGGCAGCTCCGCGTACCGGGCGAGCGCGGCCTGCGCGAACCGCGCCCCGAACAGGTGGTCCTGGTGGTCCCGGAACGCCCCGCCCTTCTCGTACGTGCCGGGGCTCGGGTCCTGCATCCGGACGAAGGTCGGCCGGAACCGCTCCAGGATCCCGGTCACGGTGTCGACGACCTGTTCCCTCGTGTACGCGAAGTCGGTGGGGACCGGGGTGCCGGCGGAGCGCTGCGAGCCGAGCGCGGTGATCCGCCCGTCCCAGAGGCCGTGGAGGCTGTCCGGACGGTCGCCGTTGATGGAGCCCGCCTCGCGCAGCTGCAGCCACACCAGTCTGATCTGCGGCCGGGCGCGCAGGGTGTCCAGCTCGGCCCACCCGCCGCCGGCCGTGGGTATCGCCTCCCGGTCCCAGGCGCTGGTGCGGCTGCCCGTCGCCATCTCGGCGTACGCGGCGCGTATGCCGTTCTGCCGGGCCTCGGCGTAGCCCGCCTTGTCGGGCTCGGCCGCGGCGGCGTCGCGGGGGCGCGCGTTGACGCCGTCGGACTCGCCGGCGGTGAGGTAGACGGCGGTCAGGGGGCTGCCGGAGCGCAGGGACTGGGAGACGTCCGGGTTCATGAAGAACAGGTCGTCGTCCGGGTGGGCCACGATCTGCACCACGGAGACGGCGGGCTGCGGCGCCGGGGTCTTCGGGCGCGGCTCGGCGGCCGCCTTCGCGGGTGCCTTCGCCTCGGCCGCCCGGGGCTTCGCCGTCGTCACCGAGAGGAGTCCGGCGAAGGTGCCGCCTACCAGGGCGGTCGCGACGGCCGCTGAAACGATTCTGCGGCGGGAGGGGCGGCGAGGGCGGACAGGCATGATCGGCGGCGCGCTTTCACTGACGGACGGGGTGGAACGGGGCGGGGCAGGCGGGAGGGCGCGACGCCCTGCGGAGGCGGCGCGTCCATCTAGACGGATCTTCCAGATTTACGGTTTATTCGCCCGTAAAGCGATCTTTGTGTGCGATCTCACGTGTGATGCGGCGCCACCGGCAGCCGAGGAAGCCCCCGGCCCCCGCTCCCGATAGGCTCCTCCAGGGACTGACCTGCTCGGAGGGAGCGGCGGAATGACGGTGCCGGGACGCAGGAGCAGTACGTTCTCACGTCTGCTGCGGCACGGGTTCACCGACCCCTCGGGCGCCGAACGGCTCCTCGACGTGCCCGACCTGTCCGCGCTGCGCGACGACCCCGTCCTCCTCGACGCCCTCGGCGCCACCGCCGACCCCGACCTCGCCCTGCGCGGCCTGGTCCGGCTCGTCGAGGCGCAGCCCGAGACCGAGCGGCAGACCCTCACCACCACGCTGCTCTCCGCGAAGCCCTTCCGGGACCGGATCCTCGGCGTGCTCGGCGCCTCCGAGGCGCTCGCCGACCACCTCGCCCGGCACCCCCGCGACTGGGAGTCCCTCGTCACGTACGAGGCGGCCGACCTGCACCCGGGCGTCGCCGAGTTCGAGCAGGGGCTCGCCGAGGCCAACGACGCGGTGTCGCTGCGCGTCGCCTACCGCCGCTGCCTCCTCGCCATCGCGGCCCGTGACGTGTGCGGCACCACCGACGTCGCCCAGACCGCCGCCGAGCTCGCCGACCTGGCGACCGCGACCCTGCGCGCCGCCCTCGCCATCGCCCGCGCGGCCGCGCCCGCCGACGCCGCCATGTGCCGGCTCGCGGTGATCGCCATGGGCAAGTGCGGCGGCCACGAGCTGAACTACGTCTCCGACGTGGACGTGATCTTCGTCGGGGAGCCCTCGGAGGGCGCCGACGAGGGAAAGGCGATCCAGGCCGCGACCCGGCTCGCCTCCCATCTGATGCGGATCTGCTCCGAGACCACCGTCGAGGGCACCATCTGGCCGGTCGACGCCAATCTGCGCCCCGAGGGCCGCAACGGCCCCCTCGTCCGCACCCTCTCCTCCCACCTCGCCTACTACCAGCGGTGGGCGAAGACCTGGGAGTTCCAGGCCCTCCTCAAGGCGCGGGCGGTCGCCGGCGACCTGGAGCTCGGAGCCCAGTACATCGACGCCGTCTCCCCGCTCGTCTGGCAGGCCGCCGAGCGCGAGAACTTCGTCCCCGACGTGCAGAAGATGCGCCGCCGCGTCGTCGACAACATCCCGGCCGCCCAGGTCGAGCGCGAGCTCAAGCTCGGCCCCGGCGGCCTCAGGGACGTCGAGTTCGCCGTCCAGCTCCTCCAGCTCGTGCACGGCCGCAGCGACGCCACCCTGCACAGCGGCACCACCCTCGACGCGCTCGCCGCCCTCGCCGCCGGCGGCTACGTCGGCCGCGCCGACGCCTCCCAGCTCGACGAGGCGTACCGCTTCCTGCGCGCCATGGAGCACCGCATCCAGTTGTACCGGCTGCGCCGCACCCACCTCGTCCCCGAGGACGAGGCCGACCTGCGCCGCCTCGGCCGCTCCCTCGGACTGCGCACCGACCCGGTCGCCGACCTCAACAAGGAGTGGAAGCGGCACGCCGCCGTCGTCCGGCGGCTGCACGAGAAGCTCTTCTACCGGCCGCTGCTCGACGCCGTCGCCCAGCTCGCCCCCGGCGAGATCCGGCTCAGCCCCAAGGCCGCCGGGCAGCGCCTCGAAGCCCTCGGGTACGCGGACCCCGCCGCCGCCCTGCGCCACCTGGAGGCGCTGGCCTCCGGGGTCACCCGCAAGGCCGCGATCCAGCGGACCCTGCTCCCCGTGCTGCTCGGCTGGTTCGCCGACTCGGCCGACCCGGACGCCGGACTCCTCGGCTTCCGCAAGGTCTCCGACGCCCTCGGCAAGACCCCCTGGTACCTCCGGCTGCTCCGCGACGAGGGCGCCGCCGCCGAGAACCTCGCGCGCGTCCTCTCCGCCGGGCGCCTCGCCCCCGACCTGCTGCTCCGCGCCCCCGAGGCGGTCGCGATCCTCGGTGACCCCGAGGGGCTGAAGCCGCGCGGCCGGGACCATCTGGAGCAGGAGGTCCTGGCGGCGGTGGGCCGCGCGGACGACGCCGAGCAGGCCGTCGCGGCGGCCCGCGGGGTGCGCCGCAGGGAGCTGTTCCGTACCGCCGCGGCCGATCTCATCGGCTCGTACGGCACCGAGGACAACCCCCGCGAGCAGGACCCGGGCGCCCTCGTCGACCGGGTGGGGGAGGCCGTCACCGACCTCAACGCGGCGACGATCGCGGGCGCCCTGCGGGCCGCCGTGCGCGCCGAGTGGGGCGAGGAGCTCCCCACCCGCTTCGCGGTCATCGGCATGGGCCGCTTCGGCGGCCACGAGCTGGGGTACGGCTCCGACGCCGACGTGCTGTTCGTGCACGAGCCGCGCGAGGGCGTCGACGAGCAGGAGGCGGCCAAGGCCGCGAACCGGGTGGTCGCCGAGATGCGACGGCTCCTCCAACTCCCGACCGCCGACCCGCCGTTGCTGATCGACGCGGACCTGCGCCCGGAGGGCAAGAGCGGCCCCCTGGTGCGCACCCTCAAGTCGTACGAGGCCTACTACCGCCGCTGGTCGCTCGTCTGGGAGAGCCAGGCCCTGCTGCGCGCCGAACCCATGGCGGGCGACCGCGAGCTGGCGGACCGCTTCATCGAGCTCGTCGACCCGCTGCGTTATCCGGTGGAGGGGCTCGGCGACGACGCGGTCCGCGAGATCCGCCGCCTCAAGGCCCGGATGGAGTCCGAGCGGCTGCCGCGCGGCGCCGACCCGACCCTCCACGCCAAGCTCGGGCGCGGCGGCCTCAGCGACGTCGAGTGGACGGTCCAGCTGCTCCAGATGCAGCACGGCTGGGTCGAACCGGGCCTGCGGACGCCCCGTACCCGCGAGGCCCTGGCCGCCGCCCACGCGGCGGGCCTGATCCCGACGGAGGAGGCGCAGACCCTCGACGAGGCCTGGGTGCTCGCCACCCGGGTGCGCAACGCGGTGATGCTGGTCCGCGGCCGTCCCGGCGACACCTTCCCCTCGCAGCCGCGTGAACTCGCCGCGGTGGGGCGGTACTTGGGGTACGAGGCGGGTCATGTCGGCGAGATGGTCGACGACTACCGCCGCATCACCCGCCGGGCCCGCGCCGTGGTCGAGGAGCTCTTCTACGGGGCGTAGGCCGCGTCCGGAAGGTCCCGCCCGGCCCGCGACGCCCGGTTGGGGGCCGGTCAGCCGAGCCCTTCGTGCACCCGGAGCAACAGGCCCTGGAGCAGGGTCCGTTCCTGCGGGGCCAGGGGGGCGAGCAGCTCGTCCTGGACGGCCCGGGCCTCGGCGTCGAGCTCCGCGAGGAGCTCGCGGCCGGCGGTGGCGAGGGACACGGAGACGCGCCTGCGGTCCTCGGGATCGCGCGCCCGCTCGACGTATCCGGCGGTGGCCAGCTGTTCGACCACCTTGGCCATGTCGCTGGGGTCGACGCCGAGCCGGACGACGAGGTCGCGCTGGGCGTGCGGGCCGAAGTCGGAGAGGGCGGCGAGGACCGCCATGTCCCAGAGGCGCAGCCCGCGTTCGGCCAGCCGGTCCGCCAGTCTGCCCCGGGCGGTCTTGCCGATCCTGGAGAGCAGATAGGTGCTGAGGCCGAGCAGGGCCGGCGGGGTGGATCGCGCGGAAGACATGACCGAAGTCTAAGGTCCGCTCCTATAGTGGGTGCAGACCTACTATTTTTCGAGGAGCCCGCCGTGGACGTCCCGTACCCCCGCCTGCTCGTCGGCCGCTTCGCCGACTGCTTCCGGTTCTACGCCGCGGTCCTGCCGCCGCTGACCGGCGCCGGCCTCGACAAGGGCGCCCCGGACGGGCCGTACGCCAACTGGGAGGTGGACGGCCGGGCCGTCCTGGTCCTCTTCGACCGGGGCGCGATGGCCTCCGTCCTCGGCACCGGGGCCCTTCCGGCCGCGCCGCCGCCGGCCCAGGACGCCGCGATGCTCGTGCTGCGGGTGACCGACGTGGACGAGGCCCTCGCCCTCTGCCTGGAGGCCGGCGGGGTTCCGGTGCTCGGCCCGGCCGACCGCCCGGAGTGGGGGCCCGGCCTGCGGACCGCCCATCTCCGCGACCCCGAGGGGTACTTGATCGAGCTGCAGTCCTACAGCTGACCCGTGTCGAGGAGCCCCCGGACGTGCGCCAGATAGCCGGCCAGGGCCAGTTCGAAGGCCTGGTCGGTGCGGCCCTCGGGGACCGCGCCGAGGGCGCGGGCCAGCCGGGGGGTGGCCGTCTCGTCGGCCAGCTCCCACATCGTCTCGGGGGCGGCCATGTCGAGGGCCGAGCCGAGGACGATGTTCTCCAGGGCGATGATCACCGGCATGACGGCCGGCAGGGCGAAGCCCGCGTCGAGCAGGCGGCCGACGGCGTGCTCGTACTGGCCGAGGACCTTCGGCGCGCGCACCGGTGACGTGGTGAGGAGCGGGATCGCGCGCGGGTGCGCCGCGAAGGCGGCCCGGTAGGAGCGGGCCCAGCCGGCCATGGCGGCGTCCCAGGGCTCCTGGTCGAGGGTCGCGCCGTCGATGGCGGCGGCCACCCGCTCGCGCAGCAGCTCCACGATGCCGTCCCTGCCGTCCACGTGGTGGTAGACGGAGGCCGTCTGCACCCCGAGCCGCTTGGCGATCTGCGGGACGCTGAACTCGCCCAGCTCGTCGACGATCTCGAGCGCCGTGGTGGTGATCCGCTCCCGGTCGAGGAGGGGTCTGCGCGGCCGGCCCATGAATCGTCACTCCCTGTTCAGATGCTCGTCAGGTCTTCCCGAACGGTCGGACACGAGGCTACATTGCGCAAACCGAAAGCCTTTAGGTTTCCTGTCGCGGAAAGGCTTCCCCCGCCATGTCCTCACCCACCTCCGACGAGCCCCCAGGACTGAGAACCGGCACGCTCACCACCGCCGACATCTCGTTCTTCGTCGTCTCCGCCGCAGCCCCGCTGACCGTCATGGCCGGCGTCGCCCCGATCGCCATCGTCCTGGGCGGCATCGGCGCCCCCGCCGGCTACCTGCTGGCCGGCATCACCCTGGCGATCTTCGCGGTCGGGTTCACGACCATGAGCCGCCACGTGAAGAACGCCGGAGCCTTCTACGCGTACATCACGCGTGGTCTCGGCAAACCCCTCGGCATCGCCGCCGCCCTGCTCGCCATGCTCGGCTACAACGGCATGGAGATCGGCGTGTACGGCCTGCTCGGCACCGCCACCGCCGACACCGCCCACTCCCTGTGGGGTGTCGACGTCCCCTGGCTCCCGGTCTCCCTCGCCGGTCTGCTGCTGATCTGGTACGGCGGCTACCGCTCGATCGACTTCGGCGCCAAGGTCCTCGGCGTCCTGCTCGTCGCCGAGACCGGCATCCTCGTGCTGCTCGCCGGAGGCGTGCTGCTCAAGGGCGGCGCGCACGGCCTGTCGCTCGCCTCCTTCACCCCCGGCAACATCCTCGTCCCGGGCACAGCGGGCGTCCTCGCCTTCGCGTTCGCCGCGTTCACCGGCTTCGAGTCCACGGTGATCTACCGGCGCGAAGCGAAGAACCCCGACCGCACCGTCCCGCGCGCCACCTACTTCGCCGTCGGCTTCCTCGGCCTGTTCTACGCCTTCGTCGTGTGGATCGCGATCCAGGCGTTCGGCGACGCCCAGGTCGTCGAGGCCGCCGGCGGCGACCCGGCCGGGCTGTTCTTCACCGCCATCACCACGTTCGTCGGAGGCTGGGCGGCCGACCTGATGCACATCCTCATCGTCACCAGCGTCCTCGCCTCCCTGCTCGCCTTCCACAACGCGATCAACCGCTACGGCCTCGCGCTCGCCGAGGAGGGCGTGCTGCCCCGGTCCTTCGCCCGGATCCACCCCCGCCACCGCTCCCCGTACCTCGCGGGCATCGCCCAGACCGTGCTCGGCGCGGCCGTGGTCCTCGGCTTCGCGCTGGCGGGCGCCGACCCGTACCAGCAGCTGCTGCTCTGGGTGAACACCCCCGGCATGATCGGCCTGCTCGCGCTCCAGCTGCTCGCCGCGCTCGCGGTCCCGTTCTTCTTCCGGAGGATCACGCACCAGGAGGGCGTGCTGCGCACCACCGTCGCCCCCGCCGTCGCGGCGGTCCTGCTCTCCGGGGCGATCTGGCTGGTGATCACCCACATGGACCTCTTCACGGCCGCCCCGCCGCTGGTCAACACCGTGCTGGTCGCCGTGGTCCCCGCCGTCTTCGTCCTCGGCCTCGGCCTCGCGTGGCACCTCCGCCGCACCCGCCCCGAGACCTACGCCCGCTTCGCCACCGAACCGTCCGACCCTGGAGACCCCTCGTGTCCGCACCCGACCTCGTCCTCGTCAACGCCCGCGTCCGCGACCCCGAGCTCACCGGAGCCACAGCCGTCGCCGTCCATGGCGGACTGATCACCGCCCTCGGCACCGACGCCGAGGCCCGCACCTGGGCAGGACCCGGCACCGAGACCGTCGACCTCGCGGGCGCCACCCTCACCCCCGGCCTCACCGACGCCCACAGCCACCCCGTCTGGGGCCTGGAGATGTTCACCGGCACCGACCTGTCCGGCGTCACCGACCTGGAAGGACTCCGCGCCGCCCTCCGCGACGCCGAACGCCGCGACGGCTGGATCATCGGCCACGGCCTCGACCACAACGTCTTCGGCGGCCGCCCCGTCCACCGCGACCTCGTCGAGGACGTCCTCGACGGCGCCCCCGCCTTCCTGCGCCTCTACGACGGACACTCCGCCCTCGCGAGCGCCACCGCCCTCAAAGCCGCCGGCATCGAAGGACCCCGCGCCTTCGCCCAGCTCTCCGAGATCGTCTGCGAGCCCGGCGGCCGCCCCACCGGACACCTCGTCGAGCACGCCGCCATGGACCTGATGACCCCGGTCCTGCCCACCCAGCCGTACGGCGAGCGCCGCGACCGGCTCGTCGAGCTGCTCTCCGGCATGGCCGCCACCGGCCTCACCGGCGCCCACGTCATGGACCTCGGCGGCCACGACGTCCCCGGCCTGCTCGCCGCCGTCGAGGAGGACGGCGACCTGCCGGTCCGCCTCCGCCTCGCCCCCTGGTGCATGCCCGGCGCCACCGCGGAGGAGCTCGACGGATTCGTCCGGCTCCAGGAGCGGGCCGGGCGCCTCTGGGCGATCGGCGGCGTGAAGTTCTTCATGGACGGCACCGTCGAGGGCGGCACCGCCTGGCTGGAGCACGCCGACTGCCACGGCCAGGGCACCGACGCCTTCTGGCCCGACCCGGCCGCCTACTCCGCCGCCGTACGCCACCTCCACCGGGCCGGCGTCGGCACCGCCACCCACGCCATCGGCGACGCCGCCGTCCGGCACGTCCTGGACACCGTCGAAGGCCTCGGTACGGGTGGTCCCCGCCACCGGATCGAGCACATCGAGACCGTCCCCGACGACCAGCTCGGGCGCTTCGCCGCGCTCGGCGTCGTCGCCTCCATGCAGCCCCCGCACACCGCGTACACCCGCGCCGACCACACCGACGAGTGGTCCAAGCGGCTCGGCGAGGAGCGGGCCGCCCGCGCCTGGCGCTGCCGCGACCTGCGGGACGCCGGCGCACACCTCGCGCTCGGCTCCGACTGGCCCATCGCCCACTACGACGCCCGGCAGGTCCTCTCCACCGCGCGGGCCCCGCGCGGCGCGGCCGCCGCCCGGCACGGGCTGACCGGCCTGATGGCCCTGGAGGGGATGACCACGCACGCGGCGGTCGCCGCGGGGGAGGAGACGGTCGCGGGCCGGATCGCCCCGGGCTTCCGGGCCGACCTCGCCGCCTTCGCCGTGGACCCGGTGGAGGCCCCGGCGGACGAGACCGCCGAGGCCCCGGTCCGGCTGACGGTCGCGGGAGGCCGCATCACCTACCGGAGCTGACCTGCTCCTCGCTCGGGTCCTTCGCGCGGTCCGTCCCCGTCACCGGGGGCGGACCGCCCCGCTCGACGACGCCCACCGGCTCCACCAGCTTCGGCAGCCGGTGCGGGCGGGAGCCGTACCAGAAGTAGGAGACGGCGAAGCCGAAGGCCAGGCAGATCATGCCGCCGACCGCGTCCATCCAGAAGTGGTTGGCGGTGGCGACGATGACGACCAGGGTCGCCGTCGGGTACAGCAGGCCGAGGATCCTCGCCCAGGGCGCCCGGGCGAGCAGGAAGATGGTGACTCCGCACCAGAGCGACCAGCCGATGTGCATCGACGGCATCGCCGCGTACTGGTTCGACACGTGCTTGAGGTTCCCCGAGGCCATCGAGCCCCAGGTGTGGTGGACGAGCACCGTGTCGACGAAGTTCTGGCCGTTCATGAGCCGGGGCGGCGCGAGCGGGTACAGGTAGTAACCGACCAGGGCCACACCGGTGGTGGCGAACAGAACCGTACGGAACGCCGCGTAACGGCCCGGATGCCCTCGGTACAGCCACACCAGCACACCGATGGTCACGACGAAGTGCAGCGTGGCGTAGTAGTAGTTCATCGAGACGATCAGCCATGTCACCGAGTTCACGGCGTGGTTGACGGCGTGCTCGAAGGCGAGGCCGAGGGACTCCTCGGTCCGCCAGATCCAGTCGGCGTTCCTGAGCGCCTCGGCCTTCTGCTCCGGCACGGCGTTGCGGATGAGCGAGTACGTCCAGTAACTCACCGCGATGAGCAGGATCTCGAACCAGATCGTGGGACGCCGCGGCGTGCGCGCACGCAGCCGCGCGAACCTGCCCTCGTCGGCCGCGATGGGTGACGACGGGGTCGTCCGGCTGTCCAAGCTCTTCACGGTCGTTTCACCCATAGCGAGAGAGTCTGCCAGATCCCGTCCCCCCGACCGATCATCCCTCGGTCGGGTTCAGGGTGCACCCGCTCCACCTCAGGAAGGAGTGCGCGCGGGCGCCGGAGCCGATGCGGTGGAGCCGCGAACGACCAGCTCAGGCATGAAGACGAACTCGGAGTGCGGGGCCGGGGTGCCCCCCACCTCCTCCAGGAGCGCGCGGACCGCGGCCTGTCCCATCGCCTGCACCGGCTGGCGGATGGTGGTCAGCGGCGGGTCGGTGAAGGCTATGAGCGGAGAGTCGTCGAAACCGACCACCGAGACGTCCCGGGGGACGTCGAGACCCTGCTGACGGGCCGCCCGGATCGCGCCGAGCGCCATCATGTCGCTCGCGCAGACGACCGCCGTGCAGCCGCGGGAGATCAGCGCGCCCGCCGCCGCCTGGCCGCCCTCCAGGGTGTAGAGCGAGTGCTGGATCAGCGCCTCGGACTCCTCCGGGGCCAGACCGAGCCGCTCCTGCATGCCCTGTTGGAAGCCCTCTATCTTGCGCAGCACCGGCACGAAGCGCTTCGGGCCGACGGCGAGACCGATCCGGGTGTGGCCGAGCGCGGCCAGGTGCGTCACGGCGAGCCGCATCGCCGCCCGGTCGTCGGGCGAGACGAAGGGCGCCTGGACCTTGGGGGAGAAGCCGTTGAGCAGGACGTACGGGACGCCCTTGCCGCGCAGCTGGTCGTAGCGCGTCATGTCGGCGGTCGTGTCGGCGTGCAGGCCGGAGACGAAGATGATGCCGGCGACACCCCGCTCCACCAGCATGTCGGTGAGCTCGTCCTCGGTGGACCCGCCGGGGGTCTGGGTGGCGAGGACCGGCGTGTACCCCTGCCGGGTCAGGGCCTGCCCGATGACCTGGGCGAGGGCGGGGAAGATCGGGTTGTCCAGCTCGGGGGTGATGAGGCCGACGAGCCCCGCGCTGCGCTGGCGCAGTCGTACGGGCCGCTCGTAGCCGAGCACGTCGAGCGCGGCAAGGACGGACTCGCGGGTGGCGGCGGCCACGCCCGGCTTGCCGTTGAGCACGCGGCTGACTGTGGCCTCACTGACCCCCGCCTGGGCTGCGATGTCTGAGAGCCGCGCGGTCATGAAGGTGGACTGTACCGGTCACGGGGCGTATTGCCCACCGCCGGACCACAGACTGTCACCGCAGGCCTCTTGCGCAAGCTCTTGCAGTCCTTGCGGGCGGCTTGCGGGGGCATTCGGGCGGGAAAGGGGGCCGACCGCCCCTGTCAAGCGATCCTTCGGCAACCTTAGGGACACGCGAATGTAACGATCGCCGGGTCTTGCAGAAACTTCTCGCAAGGTCTTTCGGCGCGTTTTCATCCCTGTTACGTTCCTGGCAACCCGGAGCGCCGCGAGGGAGCGGTCGCATGAGGAAGGTTCCAGCCCCTCGTCTCCCCGGGATCACTGAAGGAGTTCACATGCGGCGTGGCATAGCGGCCACCGCGCTGGTCGCGGCCCTGGGCGTGACCCTGGCGGCGTGCGGCGGAAGCGACAGCGGTTCCAACGGCGGCTCGAAGGGCTCGGGCGAGCTCTCCGGCACCGTGACCTGGTGGGACACCTCCACGGTCGGCTCCGAGGACAAGGTCTTCAAGAAGGTCGCCGAGGACTTCACCAAGGCGCACCCGAAGGTCACCGTCAAGTACGTGAACGTGCCGTTCGGCGAGGCGCAGAACAAGTTCAAGAACGCCGCGCAGTCCGGCTCCGGCGCGCCCGACGTGATCCGCTCCGAGGTTGCCTGGACCCCCGAGTTCGCCGACCTCGGCTACCTCGCGCCGCTGGACGGCACCCCGGCCCTCAAGGACCAGGACGACTTCCTCAAGCAGGCCGCGGCCTCCACGAAGTACAACGGCAAGACCTACGCCGTCCCGCAGGTCATCGACTCCATGGGCATCTTCTACAACAAGAAGATCTTCAAGGACGCCGGCGTCGAGGTCCCCAAGACCATCGACGAGCTCAAGGCCGTCTCCGCCAAGATCAAGCAGAAGACCGGCAAGACCGGCCTCTACCTGCGCGGCGACGACGCCTACTGGTTCCTCTCCTTCCTGTACGGCGAGGGCGGCGACCTGGTCGACGCCGACAACAAGAAGATCACCGTCGACGGCCCGGCCGGCGTGAAGGCCTTCAAGGTCGTCAAGGACCTGGTGGACTCCGGCGCGGCCAAGACCGACGCGACCGACGGCTGGAACAACATGCAGACCGCCTTCAAGGAAGGCAAGGTCGCCATGATGATCAACGGCCCGTGGGCCGTCGCCGACACCTACTCCGGCAAGGAGTTCGCCGACAAGGCCAACCTGGGCATCGCCCCGGTCCCGGCCGGCTCGGCCGGCCAGGGCGCCCCGCAGGGCGGCCACAACCTCGCCGTCTACGCGGGCTCCAAGAACCTGGACGCCTCCTACGCCTTCGCCGAGTACATGACCTCGGTCGAGACCCAGGCGAAGATCTCGGAGGAGCTCAGCCTCCTCCCCACCCGCGAGTCCGTCTACATCAAGCCGGACGTCGCGACCAACGAGCAGATCGCTTTCTTCAAGCCGGTCGTCGACAAGGCCGTCGAGCGCCCCTGGATCCCGGAGACCGGCAGCCTCTTCGCGCCGCTCGTCACCGAGTACACCAAGGTCCTGACCGGCCAGACCACCCCGGAGACGGGAGCCAAGACGGTGGGCGACGGCTACCGCAAGCTCCTGAAGGACTGGAAGTAACAGGAAGGCAGGCCGGCTGATGGCCGTGGACACCACCGGCCAGTCGGTGGCGAAGGCCGCGGGCGACGACGTCGCCCGCGGCCGGAGCCGCGGAACTGGCAAGCCCCGGGGCGCGGCGAAGCGCTCCCTCTCCACCCACTGGTACGCCTGGGCGATGGTCGCCCCGGTGACCGTGGTGATCGCCGTGATCATCGGCTACCCGCTCGTCCGCGGCATCTACCTGTCGCTGACCGACGCCAACGAGCGGAACGTCGCACGGTCCATCGGTGTCAACCAGATCCCGGCCACCTACGAGTTCGTCGGTCTGGACAACTACACCGACGCGCTCACCGGGAGCCAGTTCCTCGGGACCCTCGGCTGGACCATCGTCTGGACCGTGTCCTGCGTGGCGCTGACCTTCGCGCTCGGCCTCGGCCTCGCCAACATCCTGAACCGCAAGATAGCCGGACGCTCCGTGTACCGGCTGCTGCTCATCCTGCCCTGGGCCGTGCCCGGCTTCGTCTCCGTCTTCGCCTGGCGCTTCCTCTACAACCAGGACAACGGCCTGCTCAACAAGGTCCTCGCGGGCGGCGGCATCGACGCCGTCCCGTGGCTCAACGACCCCACCTGGGCCAAGCTCTCGGTCATCGCGACCAACGTCTGGCTCGGCGTGCCGTTCATGATGGTCGCCCTCCTCGGCGGGCTCCAGTCCATCCCCGGCGAGCTGTACGAGGCCGCCGAGATGGACGGCGCCAACCCCTGGCAGCGCTTCCGGCACATCACCATGCCGGGGCTGCGGTCCGTCAGCACCACCGTGGTCCTGCTGAGCACCATCTGGACCTTCAACATGTTCCCGGTGATCTTCCTGCTCACCCGGGGCGGGCCCGGCGAGGCCACCCAGATCCTCGTCACCCAGGCCTACAAGTTCTCCTTCGAGGTCAGCCCGCGCGACTTCGCCCAGTCGTCCACGTGGGGCGTGCTCATCCTGGTCCTCCTGATGGTCTTCGCCGCGTTCTACCAGCGCGTCCTCCGCAAGCAGGGAGAAGTCTGGTGACCACCACGACCCCCACCCCCCAGGCCATGAACGCCCCCGTCCGGGGACGCCGTTCGCCGCTCGCCTCGGTCGGCCTGCACGTCACCCTGATCGTGGCGTCCGTGATCGCCGTCTTCCCGGTCCTGTGGGTGCTGCTGACCTCGCTGAAGCCCGCGAAGTTCGCCACGACCACGGACTTCTTCAAGGAGACGACGCTCGAGAACTACACGAACCTGCTGAACGACACCCCGTTCCTCACCTGGTTCGGCAACTCGCTGCTCGTCGCCGCACTCACCACGGTCGTCGGCGTCTTCATCTCCGCCACCACCGGCTACGCCGTCAGCCGCTTCCGGTTCCCCGGCAAGCGCGGCCTGATGTGGACGCTGCTCATCACCCAGATGTTCCCGGTCGCCGTCCTGATCGTGCCGATCTACAACATCATGGCGTCGATGGGCCTGCTCAACCAGCCGGCCGGCCTGGTCATCACGTACCTGACCATCGCCGTCCCGTTCTGCGCCTGGATGATGAAGGGCTTCTTCGACACCATCCCGCGCGAGATCGACGAGTCCGGCTACGTCGACGGCCTCACCCCCTTCGGCACCTTCTGGCGGCTCATCCTGCCGCTCGCCAAGCCGGGCATCGCCGTCACCGCCTTCTACTCCTTCATCACCGCCTGGGGCGAGGTCGCCTACGCCTCCGCCTTCATGGTCGGCGACGAGAACCTCACGCTCGCCGGCGGACTGCAGAAGTTCGTCAACCAGTACGGCGCCCAGTGGGGCCCGATGGCCGCGGCCTCCGTGCTCATCGCCGTCCCCGCCGCCCTGGTGTTCCTCTTCGCCCAGCGCCACCTGGTCACCGGCATGTCCGCCGGCGCCGTCAAGGGCTGAGCACACCCCTCCATGTCCTTACGACCCAAGGAAGACATGACCCAGCACCTCGCCACCCCCGCCGCCGCCCCGACCACCGGCACGCACACGGGCTGGTGGAGAGACGCCGTGATCTACCAGGTCTACCCGCGCAGCTTCGCCGACGGAAACGGCGACGGCATGGGCGACCTGGAGGGCATCCGCAGCCGGCTGCCGTACCTCAAGGAGCTCGGCGTCGACGCCGTCTGGCTCTCCCCGTTCTACGCCTCGCCGCAGGCCGACGCCGGCTACGACGTCGCCGACTACCGGGCCATCGACCCCATGTTCGGCTCGCTCCTCGACGCCGACGCCGTGATCCGCGAGGCCCACGAACTGGGCCTGCGCATCATCGTCGACCTGGTCCCCAACCACTCCTCCGACCAGCACGAGTGGTTCCAGCGCGCCCTGCGCGAGGGCCCCGGCTCGGTGCTCCGCGAGCGCTACCACTTCCGCCCCGGCCAGGGCGAGAACGGCGAACTCCCGCCCAACGACTGGGAGTCCATCTTCGGCGGCCCCGCCTGGACCCGTACGGAGAACCCGGACGGCACCCCCGGCGACTGGTACCTCCACCTCTTCGCCCCGGAGCAGCCCGACTTCAACTGGGAACACCCCGCCGTGCGCGACGAGTTCCGCTCCATCCTGCGCTTCTGGCTCGACATGGGCGTCGACGGCTTCCGCGTCGACGTCGCCCACGGCCTGGTCAAGGCCGCCGGCCTGCCCGACATCGGCGCCCACGACCAGCTGAAGCTGCTCGGCAACGACGTCATGCCCTTCTTCGACCAGGACGGCGTCCACGAGATCTACCGCTCCTGGCGGCAGATCCTCGCCGAGTACGACGGCGAGCGCATCCTCGTCGCCGAGGCGTGGACCCCCACCGTCGACCGCACCGCGAACTACGTGCGCCCCGACGAGATGCACCAGGCCTTCAACTTCCAGTACCTCGGCACCCACTGGGACGCCGCCGAGCTCCGTACCGTCATCGACGCCTCGCTCGACGCGATGCGCCCGGTCGGCGCCCCCACCACCTGGGTCCTCTCCAACCACGACGTCACCCGGCACGCCACCCGCTTCGCCAACCCGGCGGGCCTCGGCACCCAGCTCCGCGAGGCCGGCGACCGCGAGCTCGGCCTGCGCCGCGCCCGCGCCGCGACGCTCCTCATGCTGGCCCTGCCCGGCTCCGCCTACGTCTACCAGGGCGAGGAGCTCGGCCTGCCCGACGTCACCGACCTGCCCGACGAGGTCCGCCAGGACCCGTCGTTCTGGCGGGCCAGCGGCCAGGACGGCTTCCGCGACGGCTGCCGCGTGCCGATCCCGTGGACCGTCGAGGGCTCCTCGTACGGCTTCGGCGACGGCGGCTCCTGGCTGCCGCAGCCCGCGACCTGGGCCGCCCTGAGCGTCGAGGCGCAGACCGGCGACCCCGGCTCCACCCTGGAGCTCTACCGCAGCGCCCTCGCCGTCCGGCGCGAGCGCCCCGAACTCGGTGCGGGCGACGCCGTCGAGTGGCTGGAGGCACCCGAGGGTGTGCTCTCCTTCCGCCGCGACGGCTTCGTCTGCACCGCCAACACCACCGGCCGGGCCATCACCGTCCCGCTGCCCGGCCGGTATCTCCTCTCCAACGAGGAAATCCGAATCGTCGCCGTCGACGACGAGGACACGGTGGAGCTGCCCGCCGACACCACCGTCTGGTGGGCGGTGTGACGATCCCCCTGCCGCGGGGTGCCGGGAACGGCGCCCCGCGGCTCGCGGACATCGCGGCCCAGTCCGGGGTCAGCGAGGCCACCGTCAGCCGCGTCCTCAACGGCAAGGCGGGGGTGGCCGGCGCGACCCGGCACAAGGTGCTCGCGGCCCTCGACGTGCTCGGCTACGAGCGTCCCGTACGGCTCAAACGCCGCAGCGCGGGCCTCGTCGGGCTCGTCGTGCCCGAGCTGACCAACCCGATCTTCCCGGCCTTCGCGCAGGTCGTCGAACAGGTCCTCGCCGGGCACGGCTACACCCCGGTGCTCTGCACCCAGATGCCCGGCGGCGCCACCGAGGACGAGCTCGTCGAGCAGCTCGTGGAGCGCGGCGTGGCCGGCATCGTCTTCCTCTCCGGGCTGCACGCCGACGCCACCGCCGACCCGGCGCGCTACGCCCGGCTCGGTGCCCGGGGCGTCCCGTACGTCCTCATCAACGGCTACAACGAGCACATCGACGCCAACTTCGTCTCCCCGGACGACCGGGCCGCCGCCCGGATGGCCGTCCGGCACCTGGTCGAGCTGGGCCACGAGCGGATCGGCCTCGCCATCGGCCCCACCCGGTACGTGCCCTCGCGCCGCAAGGCCGAGGGCTTCACCGCCGAGCTGTACGAACTCCTCGGCGTCGACCGCGCCGAGGCCGAACGGTTCATCAGGCCCACGCTGTTCGGCGTCGAGGGCGGCCACGCGGCCGCCGAGATCCTGCTCCGCGAGGGCTGCACGGGGATCGTCTGCGGCTCCGACCTGATGGCGCTCGGCGTGATCCGCGCGGTCCGCGCCCGCGGCCTCGACGTGCCCGGCGACGTCTCCGTCGTGGGCTTCGACGACTCCCCGCTCATCGCCTTCACCAGCCCGCCGCTCTCCACCGTGCGCCAGCCCGTGCAGGCCATGGCGACGGCGGCCGTCGGCGCGCTCCTGGAGGAGATCGAGGGGAATCCCGTGCAGCGCACGGAGTTCGTCTTCCAGCCCGAGCTGGTGGTCCGCGGTTCCACCGCGCAGCCGCCCGCCCGCCCCGCGCAACCTCTTTCGTAACGGCTTGCATTCGGGTGTGCGGAGGGTTGACCGCACGCCCGTACGCCCCTACGGTCACGGCTGAAAACAGTTGCTGAACTTTTCGGCAACTTCTTGCACCCGCTCTTGCGACAGGGACGTCGTACAGGAGGAAACATGGCAAGAAAGACCGTGGCCGCTGCACTCGCCCTCGTGGCGGGAGCCGCTGTGGCCGTCACGGGCAACGCCCCGGCGCAGGCCACCCCGCCCGGCGGGAAGGACGTCACCGCGGTGATGTTCGAATGGAACTTCGCCTCGGTGGCCAAGGAGTGCACCGACCGCCTCGGCCCCGCCGGATACGGATACGTCCAGGTCTCCCCGCCCCAGGAGCACCTCCAGGGCTCCCAGTGGTGGACCTCGTACCAGCCGGTCAGCTACAAGATCGCCGGACGCCTCGGCGACCGCACCGCCTTCAAGAGCATGATCGACACCTGCCACGCGGCGGGCGTCAAGGTCGTCGCCGACTCCGTCATCAACCACATGGCGAACGGGTCGGGCACGGGAACGGGCGGGACCCCCTTCTCCAAGTACGACTACCCCGGCCTCTACTCGGGCGCCGACATGGACGACTGCCGGTCCGCCATCTCCAACTACCAGGACCGCGCCAACGTCCAGAACTGCGAACTCGTCCAGCTCCCCGACCTCGACACGGGCGAGGACTACGTCCGCGGGAAGATAGCCGGCTACCTCAACGACCTCGCCTCCCTCGGCGTCGACGGCTTCCGCATCGACGCCGCCAAGCACATGCCGGCCGCCGACCTCGCGAACATCAAGTCCCGGCTGACCAACCCGAACGTCTTCTGGAAGCAGGAGGCCATCTACGGCGCCGGCGAGGCCGTCTCCCCGAGCGAGTACCTCGGCAACGGCGACGTCCAGGAGTTCCGCTACGCCCGCGACCTCAAGCGGGTCCTGCAGAACGAGAAGCTCGCCTACCTCAAGAACTTCGGCGAGGCCTGGGGCTACATGCCCTCCGGCCAGTCCGGCGTCTTCGTCGACAACCACGACACCGAGCGCGGCGGCGACACCCTCAACTACAAGGACGGCGCGAACTACACCCTCGCCTCCGTCTTCATGCTCGCCTGGCCCTACGGCTCCCCGGACGTCCACTCCGGCTACGAGTGGACCGACAAGGACGCGGGCCCGCCCAACAACGGCCAGGTGAACGCCTGTTACAGCGACGGCTGGAAGTGCCAGCACGCCTGGCGCGAGATCTCCTCCATGGTGGCCTTCCGCAACACCGCCCGCGGGCAGGCCGTCACGGACTGGTGGGACAACGGCGGCAACGCGATCGCGTTCGGCCGCGGTTCCAAGGCGTACGTGGCGATCAACCACGAGTCCTCGGCCCTGACCCGCACCTTCCAGACCTCCCTCGCCGCCGGCACCTACTGCGACGTGCAGTCCAACACCGCCGTGACGGTGAACTCCTCCGGCCAGTTCACGGCCACCCTCGGCGCGAACACCGCTCTCGCCCTCCACACCGGGGCCATGACCTGCGGGTCCCAGCCGGTCACCGCCGGCGCCTCCTTCAACGTCAACGCGACCACGGTCACCGGCCAGAACATCTACGTCACCGGCAACCGCGCCGAACTCGGCAACTGGACCCCCGCCTCCGCCCTCAAGCTCGACCCGGCCTCGTACCCCGTCTGGAAGCTGACGGTGAACCTGCCCGCCGGAACGGCCTTCGAGTACAAGTACATCCGCAAGGACGCGGCCGGGAACGTCACCTGGGAGTCCGGCGCCAACCGCACCGCGACCGTCCCCGCCTCGGGCCAGATCGTCCTGAACGACACCTTCCGCAGCTGACCCCGCCTCCCCTCCAGGGCCGCCCCCGCCGGGGCGGCCCTCCCACCCGTACCCCCTTCTCCGGGAGCACCCCCGTGACACCCAAGAGAACGGCGGTCGCGCTGGCCGCCGCGCTGTGCGCCGCCCTCGTGCCCGCCGTCCCCGCGACGGCCGCACCCCGACCGCCCGCCCCGCCCTCCGACCAGGCCCTCGCCGCCCAGCCGGCCCGCCAGGACCTCACCCGCGAGCAGTTCTACTTCGTCCTGCCCGACCGCTTCGCCAACGGCGACACCGGAAACGACAGGGGCGGCCTCACCGGCAGCCGCACGGAGACCGGCTTCGACCCCACCGACAAGGGCTTCTACCAGGGCGGCGACCTCAAGGGCCTCACCGAGCGGCTCGACTACATCAAGGGCCTCGGCACCACCGCCATCTGGATGGCGCCGATCTTCAAGAACCGGCCCGTGCAGGGCACCGGCAAGGACGCCTCCGCCGGCTACCACGGCTACTGGATCACCGACTTCACCCAGGTCGACCCCCACTTCGGGACCAACGAGGATCTGGAGAAGCTGATCGCCGCCGCCCACGCCAAGGGCATGAAGGTCTTCTTCGACGTCATCACCAACCACACCGCCGACACCGTCGACTACGCCGAGAAGAAGTACGGCTACCGCCCCAAGGGCGCCTACCCGTACCTCGACGCCTCAGGACGGCCCTTCGACGACCGCACCGCGATCGGCAAGGTCGACGCGGACTCCTTCCCGTACACGCCGACGACGACCGGCGGCAAGGTCCCGTCCTGGCTGAACGACCCCACGATGTACCACAACCGGGGCGACTCCACCTGGGCCGGGGAGTCCGCCGAGTACGGCGACTTCGTCGGCCTCGACGACCTGTGGACCGAGCGCCCCGAGGTCGTCGAGGGCATGAAGAAGATCTACGAGAAGTGGGTCCGGGACTTCGACATCGACGGGTTCCGCATCGACACCGTCAAGCACGTGAACCTGGACTTCTGGACGCAGTGGGCCACCGCCCTCGACGCGTACGCGAAGAAGCAGGGCCGCGAGGACTTCTTCATGTTCGGCGAGGTCTACTCCGCCGACACCGCCGTCACCTCCCCGTACGTCACCCGGGGCCGGCTCGACGCCACCCTCGACTTCCCCTTCCAGGACGCGGCCCGCGCCTTCGCCTCCCAGGGCGCCGGAGCCGACCGCCTCGCCCAGGTCTTCGCCGAGGACTACCGGTACACCACCGACAAGGCCAACGCCTACGAGCAGGTGACCTTCCTCGGCAACCACGACATGGGCCGCATCGGCACCTTCGTGAAGCAGGACAACCCGAACGCCTCCGACGAGGAACTCGTCCGCCGCGACCGGCTCGCCAACGAGCTGATGTTCCTCTCCCGGGGCAACCCGGTGGTCTACTACGGCGACGAGCAGGGCTTCACCGGCCCCGGCGGCGACAAGGACGCCCGCCAGACCCTCTTCGCCTCCAAGACCGCCGACTACCTCGACGACGACCAGCTCGGCACCGACCGGACGCACGCCTCCGACGCGTACGACACCACGCACCCGCTGTACCGGTCGATCGCCGCCCTCTCGAAGCTCACCCGGGAGAACCCCGCCCTCCGCGACGGCGTCCAGCAGGAACGGTACGCCGAGGGCTCCGTCTACGCCTTCACCCGCACCGACGCGAAGACCCGGACCGAGTACCTCGTCGCCGTCAACGGCGCCACCGAGCCGAAGACCGTCACCGTCCCCGTCGACTCCGCCGGCTTCCGCGCCCTGTACGGGGGTCAGGGCGCCCTCACGGCTTCCGGGGGCGAGGTCACCGTCACCGTCCCGGCCCTCTCCTCCCTCGTCCTCAAGGCCGACGCGCCGCTCCCCGCCCCGGCCACCGCGCCCACCGTCTCCCTGAAGGCCCCGGCCGCCGGCTCCACCGGCACCGTCGAGCTCTCCGCCGACGTCACCGGCGGCGGCCTCAACAGGGTCGTCTTCGCCGCCCAGACCGGCGACGGCCGCTGGCAGACCCTCGGCACCGCCGACCACGCCCCCTACAAGGTCACCCAGCACATCACCGCCCCCGCCGGCACCGCCCTGCGCTACAGGGCCGTCGTCGTCGACGCCGCGGGCCGCACCGCGAGCACCCTCGCCGCCACCACGGCCGGCGCGCCCCCGGCCCCCGAGAAGCCGGTCGCCGTCGAGCGGGCCTACGCCGTCGTGCACTACAAGCGCCAGGACGGCGAATACGACGGCTGGACCCTGAAGGCCGCCGGCCAGGAAGCCGCCTTCACCGGACGCGACGCCCACGGCGCCTTCGCCTGGGTCAAGGTCCCCGAGGGCGCCTCCACCGTCACGTACACCGTCGAGAAGGACGGCGCCGCCGACGGCCCGCAGCGCAGCATCAACCTCGGCCGCACCGGCGAGGTCTGGATCACGCAGGGCACCGACGGCCAGTCCGACACCGACCCGGCCCCCGCCACCCCGGACACGTCGAAGGCCGTCATCCACTACCAGCGGGCCGACGGGAACTACGACGGCTGGGGCCTCCACACCTGGACCGGCGCCGCCCAGCCCACCGACTGGTCCAAGCCGCTCATGCCGGTCCGCACCGACGCGTACGGCGCCGTGTACGAGGTCCCGCTCACCCAGGGCGCGAGCTCCCTCTCGTACATCCTCCACAAGGGCGACCAGAAGGACCTGCCCACCGACCAGTCCCTCGACCTCGCCACCTACGGCCACGAGGTCTGGCTCCTCTCCGGACAGCCCAAGTACCTCCTCCCCACCACCGGCGGCGCCCCGAACCTCGACCTCGGCAAGGCCGAGGCCCAGTGGATCGACCGGAACACCGTCGTCTGGAAGGTGAAGACCACCGACGCCACCAGCCAGCAGCTGGTGTACGCGAAGGGCGGCGGGATCACCGTCACCGACGGCGCCCTGAGCGACGAGGGCCAGTGGCTCCGGCTCGATCCGGGAAGCCTCACCGACGCCCAGAAGGCGAAGTTCCCGCACCTCAGGGACTACCCGGCCTTCACCGTCGACCCGCGCGACGCCGACCGGGTACGGGACTCCCTGCGCGGCCAGCTCATCGCCACCCAGCGCGCCGCCAACGGCGCCCTGCTCGCCGCCACCGGCGTCCAGACCGCCGGCATCCTCGACGACCTGTACGCGGCGAAGGCCACGAAGGCGAACCTGGGCCCGGTCTTCCGCGACGGCCGCCCCACCCTCTCCCTGTGGGCCCCCACCGCCCGGTCCGTCTCCCTGGAACTCGACGGGAACACCGTGCCCATGCGGCGCGACCCCGCCTCCGGCGTCTGGTCCGTCACCGGCCCCCGGACCTGGGCGGGCAAGCCGTACCGGTACGTCGTGAAGGTCTGGGCCCCCAGCGTCCAGAAGATCGTCGAGAACCGGGTCACCGACCCCTACTCCACCGCCCTCACCACCGACTCCGCCCGCAGCCTCGCCGTCGACCTCACCGACCCGGCCCTGGCACCCAAGGGCTGGAAGGAACTGAAGAAGCCCGCCGCCGTGCCGCTGCGGGACGCCCAGATCCAGGAACTCCACATCCGGGACTTCTCGATCGCCGACCCCACGGCCGAGGCCGACCACCGGGGCACCTACCTCGCCTTCACCGACCGCGACAGCAAGGGATCGGAGCACCTGAAGGCGCTCGCCGCCTCCGGCACCTCCTACGTCCACCTGCTCCCGGCCTTCGACCTCGGCACCGTCCCCGAGAACAAGTCCGCGCAGACCACCCCCGCCTGCGACCTCAAGGTCTACGCCCCCGACTCCGAGGAGCAGCAGGCCTGCGTCACCGCGGCGGCCGCGAAGGACGCCTACAACTGGGGCTACGACCCCCTGCACTACACCGTCCCCGAGGGCTCCTACGCCACCGACCCCGAAGGCACCCGCCGCACGGTCGAGTTCCGGCAGATGGTCCAGGCCCTCAACGGCGACGGACTGCGCACCGTCATGGACGTCGTCTACAACCACACCGTCGCCGCCGGACAGTCCGACAAGTCCGTCCTCGACAGGATCGTGCCCGGCTACTACCAGCGCCTCCAGGCCGACGGCTCCGTCGCCACCTCCACCTGCTGCGCCAACACCGCGCCCGAGAACGCCATGATGGGCAAGCTCGTCGTCGACTCGGTCGTCACCTGGGCGAAGCAGTACAAGGTCGACGGCTTCCGCTTCGACCTCATGGGCCACCACCCGAAGGCCAACATCCTCGCCGTACGGCAAGCCCTCGACGCGCTGACCGTCGAGAAGGACGGCGTCGACGGCAAGGCGATCGTCCTCTACGGCGAGGGCTGGAACTTCGGCGAGATCGCCGACGACGCCCGCTTCGTCCAGGCCACCCAGAAGAACATGGCCGGCACCGGCATCGCGACCTTCTCCGACCGGGCCCGCGACGCCGTCCGCGGCGGCGGCCCCTTCGACGAGGACCCCGGCGTCCAGGGCTTCGCCTCCGGCCTCTACACCGACCCCAATTCCTCCTCCGCCAACGGCACCCCCGAGCAGCAGAAGGCCCGCCTCCTGCACTACCAGGACCTCATCAAGGTCGGCCTCAGCGGCAACCTCGCCTCGTACTCCTTCACCGACACCTCGGGGCGCACGGTCAAGGGCTCCGAGGTCGACTACAACGGCGCCCCCGCCGGGTACGCCGCCGCCCCCGGCGACGCCCTCGCCTACGCCGACGCCCACGACAACGAGTCCCTGTACGACGCGCTCGCCTTCAAGCTCCCGGCGGACACGTCCCCGGCCGACCGCGCCCGCATGCAGGTCCTCGCCATGGCGACGGCCACCCTCTCGCAGGGCCCGGCGCTCTCCCAGGCCGGCTCGGACCTGCTGCGCTCCAAGTCCCTGGACCGCAACTCCTTCGACAGCGGCGACTGGTTCAACGCCATCCACTGGGACTGCCGCGACGGCAACGGCTTCGGCCGCGGCCTGCCGCCGGCCGCCGACAACAAGGCCAAGTGGTCCTACGGCAAGCCGCTGCTCGTCAATCCGGCCCTGACGGTCGGCTGCGCCCAGATCGACGGCGCCTCCGCCGCCTACCGGGACCTGCAGAAGATCCGTACCACCGAGCCGGTGTTCTCCCTGGCCACGGCGGACCGGGTCCAGGAGGCCCTGTCCTTCCCGCTCTCCGGCCGCGACGAGACCCCCGGCGTGATCACCATGCGCCTCGGCGACCTGGTCGTCGTCCTCAACGCGACCCCGGGCAGCACCGCGCAGAAGGTCCCGGACCTGGCGGGCAAGGGCTACGCCCTCCACCCGGTCCAGGCCGGCGGCTCCGACCAGCTGGTGAAGTCGGCCGCCTACGACCGGGCATCGGGCACCTTCACGGTCCCGGCGCGGACGGTCGCGGTCTTCAGGGCCGGGTGAGCGGACGCTCCATCAGCGTGACCCCGTACCGGGTCCCGTCGGCGGCGAGCTTCCCCGGCTCCTCGCCGACGACCCGGTAGCCCGCGGCTTCGTAGTACGTACGGAGCCGCGGGTTGCTCGACACGCAGTCGAGCCGCGCGACCGCCCGCCCGCGGGCCGCGATCCGCCCCTCGGCGTGCGCGAGCAGCGCCCGCCCCGTACCGGCGGGCGCGGCCTCCCGGTCCGCCATCAGCCGGTGGACATACCCGGCGACCGGGGGCTGCGGGCCCCAGGCCTGCTCGTCCTCCCACCACAGCTCGTACGCGCCGACCGCCCGCCCCTCGTGGGAGGCGATCCAGACCTCGCCCTCCGCGATCCGCGCGCGGAAGTGCTCGGGGCCCCGGGCCCCCGGCTTCCACTGGTCGATCCCGCTGCGCACCATCCAGTGCGCCACCCCGTCGAACATTCCCGCCAGAAGGTCGAGATCGCGTTCGTCCGCCTGCCGGAAGGTCACTTGTGCCGTCATGACGATCACCGTAAAGGTGTGGCCAGACGTCCGTATCCCTGGGAGTGACCCTCATGCCGCAGATCACCGTCGACTACTCCGCGCCCCTCGACCGCCGCGGCTTCGCGCTCGCCCTGCACCCGATCGTCGTGGAGACGGTCGACGCCACGCTCGACGCGTGCAAGACCCGGTTCCGGGAGGTCGAGGAGCTGGTCGTCGGCGACGGAGCGGCCGACGACCACATCGTGCACGTCGACATCGCCCTGCTGGCCGGCCGCACCGACGAGGCCAAGGCCCGGCTGTCGGACGCCGTCCTCGCCCTGCTGCCCGCCTACCTCAAGGCGAAGGAGGGCGTCCACCTCTCCGTCGAGGTCCACGACCTCGACGGGTCCTACCGCAAGGGCTGATCGGGAACGCCGGGGGCGAGCGCCGAGAGCCGGGCCACGAGATCCCCGAAGGGACTGTCGGCGGGCTCGTCCGCGAGCATCCGGACGAGGATGTCCGCCATCTCCCTGTCGTACGCGGCGCTGACCGCCGCCAGCGCGGCGAAGTCGTGCACGAGCTGCAACTCCAGCTCCGCGCGCGGAATCCGGCGCCCGTCCAGCCACAGCAGGGCCGTCGTCTCGGCGAGCGACACCCAGGAACGGATGACCAGTTCGAGCCGGGCCGAGGGCTTCTCGACGTCCAGATGGATCAGCGTCTGCTCGTACGCGATCTGCCGCACCTCGTCGATCATGGCGTTGGCCGACGAGGAGCCGCCCGCCGGACCGCCGCGCAGCAGCGCCGAGAAGCCGGGGCCGTGCTCGTCGACGAAGTCGAAGAAGCGGCCCATCACGCGCAGCAGCCGCGCCCCGCGCGGCCCCCGCGGGGGCTCGACGAACCGGGCGGCGAGATCGTCGGCCGCCCGCCGCAGCGCCGCCTCGTACAGGCTCTGCTTGCCCGGGAAGTAGTGGTAGACCAGCGGCCGGGAGATTCCGGCGGCCGCGGCGATCTCGTCGATGGACACGTCCTCGGGAGAGCGGTGGCTGAAGAGTTCGAGGGCCACCCCGATCAGCTGCTGCTTGCGCTCCTCGACGCCCATCCTGCGGCGTACACCGGTCGTCATACGAACAGCCTAGCGGGGTCCGTTACGCTCCTGCCCCATGAGCGCTTCGGACCAGGACACCCCGGCAGCAGAGACGGAAGAGATCGAAGAGACCGAAGAGACGGAAGAGACCGAAGAGACGGACGAACTCGAAGAACTCGACGAACTCGACGAACTCGAAGAACGCGACGAGGCGGAGTCCCCTGCCGGCGGGCTCACCCCGAAGCAGGCGCGGCGGCTGCGCGTCGCCGCCGCGTCCGTGCTCCTGGTCGCCCTGGCCGTGGTGCTGGTCGTCCGGCTCGCGAGCCGCACGTCCGTCCTGGTCGTCGGCGTGTACGGACTCGCCATGATCCTCTGCGGGATCGTGATCGAACTCTCCCGCAACGGCCGCACACGACTCGGCACCTGGCTCCTGGTCGGCGGCCTCCTGACCGCGCTCGCCCTGGACTGGCTGGTTCTGCCCTAGCCGTCCTCAAAGGTCCAGGACGAGGCGCTTCCCGGCGCAGCGGGAGACGCAGATCAGCATCGAGTCGCCCCGCTCCTCGTCGGTGAGCAGCTCGTCCCGGTGGTCGACCTCGCCCTCCAGGACCCGCTGTTGGCAGGTCCCGCAGAAGCCCTGCCGGCAGGAGTACATGAGGCCCGGGACCTCTTCGCGGACCGCCGACAGGAGCGACTGGTCGGCCGCCACCGTCAACGTCCGCCCGGAGCGGCGCAGTTCGACCTCGAAGGCGGTGCCGGTGGTCGCGGCGGCGGTGAAGCGCTCCAGACGCGGCGTCCGGCCCTCGGGCATCGCCGCGGTCACGGCGTCCATCAGACCGTCGGGCCCGCAGCAGTACACGAGCGTCTCGGCGGGCACGTGCGCGAGGAACTCGAGCTCGGGGAAGCCGGATTCGTCCTCGGCGACGACGGTGACGCGGTCGCCGCCGCCCAGCCGCTCGATCTCGTCCAGATAGGGCATGGTGGCCCGGCTCCGCCCGCAGTACACGAGTCGCCAGTCCGCCCCGGCCGCCTCGGCGGCGCGCACCATGGGCAGGACGGGGGTGATGCCGATGCCGCCGGCGACGAAGACGTACGCGGGGGAGTCGACGAGCGGGAAGCGGTTGCGGGGCCCCCGGATCTCGATCTCCACGCCCTCGTGCAGCTGCTCGTGCACCTCGCGCGAGCCGCCGCGTCCGCCCTGCGATTCCTCGATGAGGCGGGTGGCGACGGTGTACGCGCCGGTGGCGGCCGGGTCCCCGCAGAGCGAGTACTGGCGGACGAGCCCGGAGGGCAGGACGAGGTCGACGTGGGCGCCCGGCTGCCAGGTGGGCAGCCCGGCACCCTCCAGGCGCAGCTCGACGACGCCCTCGGCGGGCGTGGCGCGGCCGGTGACGAGCACCTTGCGCGGGACGGTGCTGCCCCGCCCGTACCCGGAGACGGGGGTGTCGAGGGCGGGCATCGGCCAGAGCGGGGCGGTGGACATGCGGCTGCGGACGGCGCGGCGGACGAGCAGCGCGGCCCCGGCGACGAGGGCGACGGTGGTGAACCGGGGCATCAGTGGCCTCCGTTGGCGCCGGGGGAGGAGGCGAGGTAGGCCATGGCCTGCGCGGTGTTCCCCTCCTGGGAGGGGTGGTAGGCGCGGCTGAGGTAGCGGGGGATGGAGCGCACCATCGCCGGGGTGGAGGGCAGCAGGCCCTGCCGTCCCTTGCGGACGAAGTCCGCGAAGGAGGCCTTCGGGTCGAGCAGGCTGGGGTCGTTCTCCATGAAGAAGCGGATGCCCCGCTGCCAGAGGAAGACGAGCGCCGAGAAGGCGAGCGCCCAGGTGCGGGCGCGGCGCCGGTAGCCGCCGTCGAGGTGCATGAAGAGCTCGAAGGCGACCGCGCGGTGCTCGACCTCCTCCGCCCCGTGCCAGCGCAGCAGGTCCAGCATGGTGGGGTCGGCGCCGGCCCGGTCGAGCGCGTCGGCGTTGAGCACCCAGTCGCCGAGGAAGGCGGTGTAGTGCTCGATGGCGGCGATCAGCGCCACCCGCTCCATGAGCCACCAGCGGCGGGGCCGGCCGGGCGGCAGGGTCCGGTCCCCGAGGAGCTTCTCGAAGAACCAGTCGACCTGCGCGGTGTACGGGGTGGGGTCGAGGCCCAGCTTCCGCAGGTGGGGGAGGACGTCGTCGTGGGCCTGGGAGTGGATGGCCTCCTGGCCGATGAAGCCGATGACGTCCTCGCGCAGCCGGTCGTCGGTGATGTACGGCAGGGCCTGCTTGTAGACGTGGACGAACCAGCGTTCGCCCGCCGGGAGCAGCAGGTGCAGCACGTTGATGGTGTGCGTGGTGAAGGGGTCGCCCGGTACCCAGTGGAGCGGCGTCTCTTCCCAGTCGAAGGAGACCTTGCGGGCCTTGAGCTCGACGTGCTCCGACGCCACCGGTGCAGGCTGCGTATTAGACATGACGTCAATGTACTGAGGGGTAGGGCCGTGGCAACAGGCTTGTGCGGGGTCTTTTTGAGGCGTCCCGGTCAGCGGAGGGCGGCCCTCCGCGTCCCGTCCCGCAGCGTGCCGTCCAGGTCGGCCCGCGCGCCCGCCGTCGCCTTCACCGCGAGCAGCGGGCCGTCCGAACGTCCCTTCACGCCACCCGAGGTCTCCAGGGACGTGAAGTCCGGGCTGCCCGCCGCCAGGACGAACCAGTCGCCGCCCGGCGCCTTCCACAGCACGCCCGCGAGGACCCGGGGATCCCGCACCCCGCAGGCCGGCGATCCCTCGGAGCGGGCCGCGAGCGCGGCGGGGACCTCGGGCGAGGGGACCAGGAACTGGGCGAGGACCCGGCTGCCGGTGCCCCGCCAGGTCTCCGCGCGCGTGCACACCCAGGTGGCCTGCCCGGCGCCCCCGGGCAGCGGCTGCCGGGCGAACCGCCAGGCGTTCACGGACCGCACGCCGTGCGCCCGTACGGCCGTCAGCCGGCACGCGGTCCGGGCCCAGGCCTTCCGGGCCTCCGTCCCCGTCGCGTCCGAGGCCGCGGAGGGCGGCCCCCACAGCAGCCGGGCGGGCGCAAGCTCACCGAGGTCGGTGAGCAGCCGCACCCCCGAACCGTCCCGCACCTGGAGGGTGTTCCAGCGGGTGCAGCCGCCGGACCGCAGGGGACTGGGCACGGGATCGGTCACCCCGGCGGAGTCCCGCACGAGCGGCCGCGGGTCCCGGGCGGGTGCGAGCAGGTCCCGCACGGCCGTCTCCCGTACCCAGGGGGCCGTCAGATAGCGGACGTTGCCGGACGCGCGGGAGACGACGAGCGCGGCGGCGCCGACGCTGTCGGCCGCGTCGGTGCGCGCGAAGTCCAGGGCGGCACCCGCCGTCCCCTCGACGGGTTCGGCGTACCGGACGGCCCGCAGCCCGTCGTGGAAGAGCACCACCCGCATGGCGTCGACCCGCCCGGCGAACAGCAGCTGCGGCGGGCCCATGGGGGGCCCGACGGGAGTCCCGGGCGTGGCCGACGACTGTACGGAGCCACCCGGCCGTGCCCATACGGCGAGCGCCCGCCGCAGCAGCGCGCTGTCGCCGGTCAGCCCGCCGCGCGCGGGCCACACGGAGAAGTCCTGCCGGGTGGCCCCGGGCCACACCGCCGGATCCACCCGCTTGACCGCGCCGGGGTCGAGGGCGGCCTCGGCGGCGGGGTTACGGGCGTACGAGGGCGCAGCAGCACCGTTTCTGCCCCAGCCGTCCCCGGGCAGCCCGAGCAGCGTCCCGCAGACGACGAGCGCGACGAGGGCGACGAAGGCGGCCCGGGCGTGCTGGCGACGGCGCATGAGATCGGTGGGCCGCGCCTGCAGGGCACACGGGTCGAACTCGTCGGACTCCAGCAGGGCGGCGCCACTGAGCCGACGGGGGAGGGCGGGGCCGCCGGGCGAGGCGGGGCCGGGGCCTCCGACGACCGCACCGACGGGGCCCGGGGGCCCTCCGGGCGCGGCGGGGCCATGGCCTCCGGCGCCCGTCGGCCCTCCGGGCCCGGTGGCCCCGGCCCCGCCGTAGCCTCCGGTGGCCCCGGCCCCGCCGTGGCCTCCGGTGCCTCCGGCTCGGGCGTCGGCGCCGGGCCCCCGGGCGGCGCCTGCGGCACCCCCGAGTCCTCCGGCCCGTCCGGTGCCTGCGGCCCTCCCGGGCCCGTCGGCCCGACCGGCCCGGGGACCGCCGTCGGCCCTGTCCCCGTGCGTGCCGCCGTGCCCGTCCGGGAACTCTGCCCCGCCGGAGCGGCTGCCGGTCCTGCCCGGCCCGGCCTGCTCGCCGACCCTGTCCGGGCGTCCCTCCGGGGCGGCGGCATCGGTGCCGGCCGGCCCGTCGGCGCCGACGGACCCGCCGGGGGAACCGTTCATGCGCCCGGCGCCCCCGAGGTGACCGGCTCCACCCTGGCCCGCGACCCCGTCCGGGGCTCCGGCCCCGCCCCGGCCCCCGGCCCCGCCCCGGCCCCCGGCCCCGCCCCGGCCCCCGGCCCTCCCCGGGCCGCCCTGTTCGCCCACCCTGGCCGGGCCGTCCCGCCAGGGCTCCGTCTCGGGGCTCGCCCCGGCGGCGGAAAGGCCGGAGGGGTTGTCGGGCCCCGTCACCACGGGGGTCTCCAGCGCGTCCGCCTCCGCCAGGGCCGCCGCCGGGTCCTCGACGCCCGCCGCCGCCAGGACGCGCAGGACCTCAGGATCGCCCTGGCGCTCCAGGCCGCGGAGCACGTACGCAGCACGGCCGGCGCCGGAGAGCCGGGACAGTTGCTGGTCCAGGGCGAGTTCGTCGGCGCCGCCCACCCGGGGGAAGAGCCGCAGCCCCCACACGTGCGGCAGCAGCGGCGGGAACTGCGCCCGGCGCGGCAGCGCGAGGCGCCGGAGCGGCAGCCCCGCGACCAGCGCCTGCCGCAGCACCTCCCCCCGCACGTACGCGTAACCGGGATCCACCGCGTCCTCGGCCCGCCGCGGCCCGGGCACGGCAGGCCCCGGGACCCGGCGGCGCGGCAGCGACCGCTGGACCAGGGCGTGCGCGGTCAGCACCCGGCGGTTGCGGCCGAGCGCCGGCGGCAGGACGAGGTAGGCGATGCGGACGAGCCGCGGATACCGCTCGACGAGCGCGGCCTCGGCCTGCTCGACGTCGACGGGGCCCACGGGCGAGGGAACGAGATCCTGGGTGCTCACGTTCAGCAGAACGAGCGATTCTTCCGATGGTCACCCCGGCGCCCCGCGGGGGATCAGGCCGCGGAGACCGTCAGCCGCTCGCGGATCAGGTCCGTCACCTCGTCCGGGACGCCGAGCCCCTCCCGTACGTACTTCTCCATCGACCCGTGCCGGACCGACACCTCGTCGAGCGCCGCGTCCAGGTACTCCGGCAGGACCCCGATCAGTTCGAGCGCGAGCTCGGGGTCGCCGCCCTGGGCCGTGAACCCCTCGATCATCGGCGCGAACGCCAGCCGCACCGCCGGGTTGACCGCCAGGTACTCCGCCCGCACCGTCTCCTCGTCCGCGCCGAGCAGCGACAGGACGACCGTCGCCGCCCAGCCGGTACGGTCCTTGCCCGCCGAGCAGTGGAAGAGCAGCGGCCCCGCGCCGGGGGTGCCCAGCTCGCCGAGCAGGGCGCGGTAGGAGGCCCGCGCGGAGTCGCCGGAGACGAAGGTGCGGTAGGTCCGGGCGAAGGCGGCCCGGACCCGGCCCCCGCCGAGGTGCTCCTCGGCGAGCGCGGGGTCGGTGAGGAGGGCCTTGAGGCGGGCGGCCGGTGGCAGTCCGCTGCCGGCCAGGTAGTCGGCGAGGACGTCCGCGACGAGCAGCCGGGCACCGGCCGGCAGCCGGTCCGGCCGGTCGCCGCGCTCGGTCTCCGTCCGGAAGTCGACGACGGTACGGATGCCCAGGCCGGCCACGGCGGGTTCGGTGGGGTCGAGCCGGTCGAGCTGCGCGGAACGGAGGACGAGGCCGTGCCGGACGGAACGCCCGTCACCGAGCGGCAGGCCGCCGAGGTCGCGGAGGTTGGCGACGGAGGTGGCGGGGATGGCGGGCATGGCGTCGACTCCTCCGATGCGTACGGTTTCCTCGACGGTAGTGGATCGCCCCGATCCGAGCAGGTCCAGCCGAAACGCGCCCCGAGTCCCGCCGCGGCGGCACCCACCCACCCCCGTTGTGGGCCCACGTTCCGCCGGGCGATGCCCCCGCCCACCCCGTTGTGGGCCCACGTTCGGCCGGGGCGGCGCCCACCCCGTTGTGGGCATGCGTTCCGCAAGGGACGGTGCCCACCCGCCGCCCCCGTTGTGGGCAGGCGTTCCGCAAGGGGCGGAACGGGTGGGCACAACGGAACGGCGCCCTTGCCGGCGCCAGAGGCTCCCGAGCCTGAACCCGCACCCCGGGCGGCGGCGCACACGTGGTGCGGGTCCAGGCGCGGAACGCGGAGGCGCCGCTGAGGGCGCCGTCCCGTGTGCCCACCCTCCCCCAAGCTCTCGGCTTCGCTCGAGCAGGGGGGACCCCCATCGCCCCAGCGGGACGATTGCCCACACGGCGGGTGGGCGAGGGCCACCGCCCCGGACGGGCGCGGGCCCACACGGGGGTCGGCGAGGGGCACCGCCCAGCCGGGCGCGGGCCCACACGGGGGGCGGCGGGGGCGCCGCCCCGCCGGGCGCGGGCCCACACGGTGGCGGGGTGGGGGGCGCCGCCCGGCGGAGGCGCGGGCCGCACACGGCAGCTGGGCACCGCCCCGCCGGGCGCGGGTCCCGCGCGGGTGGGGGTGCCGTCTCGTGCTCAGTCCTTCGGCAGCGCCGCCAAGACCTCCGCCTCCCGTTCCCGCGTGAGTCCCGCCCCCTGCCGGTCCGGCCGCTGCGGGGCGACCCCGCCGAGGGACTCCAGCCACGCCCAGGTGTCCGCGACCGTCTCCTCCACCGGGCGGCAGCGCAGCCCCGCCGCGACCGCCTTGGAGACGTCCGCGGTGTGCATCGCGTCGTACATCTCGCCCGGCGGCAGCCACACCGGCAGCTCCGTCCACGGCGCCGCCCCGGCCGCGAGGAGCGCCTCGGGCTCCGTCCAGCGCAGGTCGGCCCCGGCCCCGGTCGCCCGGACGCACGCGTCGAGCAGCCCGCCCATCGTGGTGTGGCCGGGCGGCGAGACCAGGTTGTACGGCCCCGAGAGCCCCGCCGCCACCGCGTCGAGGGTCCATGCGGCGAGGTCGCGGACGTCGATGTACTGCACCGGCATCGTGCGCGGCCCGGGCGCGAGGACGGGGCCGCCGCGCGCGATCCGGCCCAGCCACCACGGGAGCCGGCCCACGTTCTCGTACGGCCCGAGGATCAGGCCCGCGCGGACGAGCAGCGTCCGGTCGGGCCCGAAGGCCTCCCCGGCGGCGAGCTCGCCGCCCCGCTTGGCCTCCGCGTAGGGCATGTCCCCGTCGTCCGGGGAGCCCTCGACCAGCGGCCCGTCCTCCCCGAGTCCGGCGGCGGGCGGCCAGGCGTACACGGAGCGGCTCGACACGTACGCGTACCGCCCGACCCGGTCCGCGAGCAGCCGGGCCGCGTCCCGGACCACCGAGGGCGCGGCCGACCAGGTGTCCACGACGGCGTCCCAGGAACCCCTGTCCAGGGCGGCGAGACCGTCGGGGGCCGTGCGGTCCCCGATCAGCGACGCGGCTCCCTCCGGAGCGGCGTGACGGCCCCGGTGGAAGACCGTCACCTCCCAGCCCCGTTCGAGCGCGGCCTCGGCGATCGCGCGGCCGACGAACTCCGTACCTCCGAGCATCAGCAGTTTCATGATCCGAGCCTGCCCCGTGGGGACGGCCGAGGCCAGGGAGTTCCGCTCCCGGAGGATTCCGCCGGGGGAGGAACGAACGGGCAGCGAGAGGCGGTCTGTCGGCCATGTGGCCGGGATGACACCATGGTGGCGATGACGGATGCCCGGTCGCCCCTGCGCGCCCTGCGAGCCGCGCTCTTCGCGGTCGTATGCGTGACTCTGGCCGCTGTGGGGCATTCGTCCATGTCTGCGCACCGGCTTCCGGCGACCCTGCTGCTCGGCGCCTTCGCCGCGACGGCGGCGGCCGCCTGGGCCGCGGCCGGACGACGCCGGGGCGCGCCCACGATCGCGGGGGCCCTGCTGGTCCTCCAGGGTGCGCTCCACCTGCTGTTCTCGACGACGGGTCAGCACCCGCCGGGGATGCGCCACACCATGCCGGGGAGGGACACCGTGCCCACCATGGAGGCCATGCCCGGCATGGGGAACATGCGCGGCACGGACGCCATGGACGCCATGGACGTCATGCACGTCATGCACGTCATGGACGCCAGGCACGTCATGGACGCCAGGCACGTCATGGACGACATGGTCATGGACGCCACCGCCCCCATGACCTCCGGCTCCGGCGCCGGCATGCTCGCCGTCCACCTCCTCGCCGCCCTCCTCTGCGGGCTCTGGCTCGCCCGCGGCGAGGCCGCGTTCTTCACGCTCGCCCGCGCCGCCCTCGCCTACGCCTTCACCCCGCTCCGCCTGCTCGGCGCCGTACTCGTCCCCGTCGCCGAGTCCCCGCGCCGCCCGGTCCGCCGGGCCCGGCGGAACGCCCGCCGCCCGCACACCGTCGTCCTCGCGCACACCCTCTCCCGGCGCGGCCCGCCCCGGCTGTCCGTACCCCGCGCCACGGCCCTCGGAGCACACGTCTGACCCGGGGGTCGCTTCCCCCTGTCGACATACCGACTCCAAGGACAGTCCGTCATGACCATCGACGATCTCGCGCGCCCGGAAACCCCGGAAACCCCGGAATCCTCCGGCTCCGAAGCGCCACCGTCAGCCACTCCGTCCCGGCCCGGCACCTGGAGCGCGCTGCGCCCCCTCGTCCTGCGCCTCCACTTCTACGCGGGCGTCCTCGTCGCCCCGTTCCTCCTCGTGGCCGCCGTCAGCGGTCTGCTGTACGCGCTCTCCTTCCAGGCGGAGAAGATCGTGTACGCGCACGAGCTCGAAGTCCCCGTCGGCGAGACCACCCTGCCGCTCTCCCGGCAGACGGACATCGCCCGCGAGGCCAACCCGGACGGCACCGTCACCGCCGTCTGGCCCGGCGCCGAACCGGGCGCGACCACCCGGGTCCTGATGGCCGACCCCGACGTCCCCGAAGGCACCTCGCTCGCCGTCTTCGTCGACCCGTACACCGGTGACGTACGCGGACAGCTGCCCAGCTACGGCAGTTCCGGCGCCCTCCCGCTGCGCACCTGGATCGACGGGCTGCACGCCGATCTGCACCTCGGCGAGTTCGGACGCAACTACAGCGAACTCGCGGCGAGCTGGCTGTGGGTGATCGCGCTCGGCGGCGTACTGCTCTGGGTCGGCCGGCGCCGCAGGAGCCGCCGCGCCCTCGTCCTGCCCGAGCGGGGCCCGAAGTCCCGTCGCCGCACCCTCTCCTGGCACGGCTCGGTCGGCCTGTGGGCGGCGGTCGGCCTGGTCCTGCTCTCCGCGACCGGCCTGACCTGGTCGCGGTACGCGGGCGAGAACATCGGCACCGTCCGGGACGGTCTCGGCGGTGCGACGCCCACCCTGTCGGCGGGTCTGTCGTCGGGCGCGAATCCCGGGTCCGAACACGAGGGCCACGGCGGCGCCCACCACGGCTCCGCCACCACCCAGGGCCCGGACATGGGCCTCGACAAGGCGGTCGCCGCGGCCCGCGCGGCCGGCATCGACAGCCCGCGGATCTCGGTCGTGCTGCCCGCCGAGGGCAAGGGGTACGTGGTCAAGGAGACCGACACGCAGTTCCCGGTCCAGCTGGACTCGGTGGCCCTGAACCCGGCCGACGGCACGGTCCTCGACCGGCTCGCCTTCGCCGACCACCCGCTGCTCGCGAAGCTCACCCGCATCGGCATCGACGCGCACACCGGGGTCTTCTTGGGCCTGTTCAACCAGCTGGCGCTCGCGGCCCTCGCGCTCGCCCTGATCCTGCTGATCCTCTGGGGCTACCGCATGTGGTGGCTGCGCCGTCCGGGCCGCCCGGTGGCGCGCGGGACCTGGCGGAAGGTCCCGGTGACGCTGCTGCTGCCGCTCGCGGCGGCGACGGCGGCCGTCGGCTGGTTCGTCCCGCTGCTGGGCCTGAGCCTGCTGCTGTTCCTGGCGGTGGACCTCGCCCTGGCACTGGTCTCCAGGGCGAGGTCCCGTACAACCGCCTGATCAGGGGGTGTACTTGTAGCCGACCCGCCGCACGGTCTGGATCGTGTGGCGGTGCTCGGCGCCCAGCTTGCGGCGCAGCCGGGCCACGTGCACGTCGACCGTCCGGCCGTCGCCCACGTGCCCGTACCCCCACACCGTCGTGACCAACTGGTCGCGGGTGTGCACCCGGTGGGGGTGTGCCACCAGGTGGGCGAGCAGCTCGAATTCGAGGTACGTCAGGTCCAGTGCCTGCCCGTCGACGAGGGCGATCCGCTGGACGTCGTCGATGGTCACCGGCCCCTGCTCCTCCGCCGCGACGGGCGCCGTCGGGGCGGGGGCGGCGGGCAGCTGCGGCTGCTGGTCGGCCGGGACGAGGACGAGGTACCCGACCATCGGCGGGCGCCCCGGCAGCGTCGGCAGCGCGTGCTGCGGCGCGGGCAGCAGGGTGGCGCCCGGCGGCAGGAAGTCCGCCACCTGGGAGAAGTCGACGACCTCGTTCGGATCGACGGCACGCAGTCGGTGCCGGCCGGGACGGACGGCCGTGAGGGAAGCGCTCTGGGGGCGGGCGATCTGGGTGTGGGCCATGGCAGGTCAGCTCTTTCGCGCGGGGAACGGACGGAGAGGTCTCGTACGTCGTGCGCGTGCGGCCGAAGGCCGGGATCGGACCGTACCGATCGGGGCGTTAGAGGGCCGACGCGTTCCTCACGCGTCGACAGCACCGGTCGAAGTCGTGGTGCTGACGGGAAGGCCAGAACGGCTCGAGGTCGTGGCGACCCTTCGCGGTGTCGTTCTGCATGATGGCCATATCCCTATTGAACCAGAAGGGAATGCCCCCGACGACCCCTCCGGGGCCCAAAAGCCCTGTCGTCCGTCCCACATGACGAGAGAGGCGCCCACCGTGCGGAACGGTGGGCGCCTCTCGTCGAGCGGTGCGGATCAGACCTGGCCGGCCTTCTCCAGGGCCTCGCAGCAGGTGTCCACGATCAGGCGGGTCACCACGTACGGGTCCACGTTCGCGTTCGGGCGACGGTCCTCGATGTAGCCCTTCTGGTCCTGCTCGACCTGCCACGGGATGCGGACCGAGGCGCCGCGGTCCGAGACGCCGTAGGAGTACTCGTCCCACGGGGCGGTCTCGTGCAGGCCCGTCAGGCGCTCGTCGATGCCGGCGCCGTAGTTCTTGACGTGGTCGAGCGGCTTCGAGCCCTCGCCGAGCGACTCGCACGCGGTGATGATCGCGTCGTAGCCCTCGCGCATCGCCTTGGTGGAGAAGTTGGTGTGCGCGCCGGCGCCGTTCCAGTCGCCCTTGACCGGCTTCGGGTCGAGGGTCGCGGAGACGTTGAAGTCCTCGGCCGTGCGGTAGAGCAGCCAGCGGGCGACCCACAGCTGGTCCGAGACCTCGAGCGGGGACAGCGGGCCGACCTGGAACTCCCACTGGCCGGGCATGACCTCGGCGTTGATGCCGGAGATGCCGAGACCGGCCTTCAGGCAGTTCTCCAGGTGCGCCTCGACGATCGGGCGGCCGTGGATCTCGTCCACGCCGACGCCGCAGTAGTAACCGCCCTGCGGGGCCGGGAAGCCGTTGACCGGGAAGCCGAGCGGACGGGTGCCGTCGAAGAAGGTGTACTCCTGCTCGATGCCGAAGATCGACTCCTGGGAGGCGTACTTCGCGGCGACCTCGGCCAGCGCGGCGCGCGTGTTGGACTCGTGCGGCGTCATGTCCGTGTTGAGGACCTCGCACAGCACCAGGACGTCGTTGCCACCGCGGATCGGGTCCGGGCAGGAGAAGACCGGCTTGAGGACGCGGTCCGAGGCGTGGCCCTTGGCCTGGTTCGTGCTGGAACCGTCGAAGCCCCAGATCGGCAGCTCGTCGAGCGCGAGGCCCTCACCGGCGATGATCTTCGTCTTGGAGCGAAGCTTCGCGGTCGGCTCGGTGCCGTCGATCCAGATGTACTCAGCCTTGAAGGTCACGGGTCTCATCCTTTGGCGTGCTGCTGCGGGCTTCCGCTGCGGCTCGCGGCACTGCGAGAAGCTGCGGTCTCTGCGCTGACTGCGCGGTTTGTGTTCGACCGCAGCTTCGCAACACGGGATTTCCCGTCGGTTGCCCGTTTGTGAACCCCGTGTTACTCAGCTTTCCCGATCTTCGCCCAGCCGCCGTGCGACGACGTGGGAGTCGAGGAGCGACCCGAGCCCCGCCGACCGCACCCGCCGCACCACCTCGGCGTACGAGGTGCCGAGCGCCTCCGCCGTCCGCCCGAGGTGCCAGTCGCAGTCCGCGAGCCGGTTCAGGAGGTACCCCTTCCGGATCTGGTTCTCGGAGGGCCGGAAGGTCTTCGGATACGCCGCCCGCCCCTTCCGGTCGGTGATCACCTCCCCGATGTGCTGCTCGCGCCCGCCCCGCTCGAACGGCGGAAGGAACCGCTACAGATCGAACGCCCCCCCCGGGTGCGGCACCACGAAGGCCGCGGCGAGCGCGTCCGTCACGTACAGGAGCAGCCCGCACTGCCCCGGATGCAGCTCGAACACCCGCAGCGCCTCCCCGAGCCCGGGCACGGACCAGGGCGGTGCTCCGATCCCGCAGCGCGTATGCCCCCGCCCGCCCAGGCCTTGGCCCCGGCCACCCGCCGTGTGGGCGATCGTCCCGCTGGGGCGATGGGGGTCCCCCTGCTCGAGCGAAGCCGAGAGCTTGGGGCAGGGTGGGCACACGGGACGGCGCGCTCAGCGGCGCCTCCGCGTTCCGCGCCTGGACCCGCACCACGTGTGCGCCGCCGCCCGGGGTGCGGGTCAGGGCGCGGGAGCCTCTGGCGCCGGCAAGGGGCGCCGTCCGTTGTGCCCACCCGTTCCGCCCCGGCGGAACGCATGCCCACGACGGGCGGGGCGGGGCGCCGTCCCGGAGACCGGGGCCGGCGCGTCCGCGCCCCACCCCTCGTACACCTCCCGCCGCAGCCGCAGCCGCAGCCGCAGCCGCAGCCGCAGCCGCGGCCCCAGGACCGGCTCGTCCCGCACCCCGCCCCACACCTGCGCGGGCCGCGCACGCAGCCCGCCGAGATCGATCCGGGTCACCCCTCCGCCCCCTTCAGGAACAGCTCCACCCGCCGGTCCAGATAGGCCCTCAGCTCCGCGAAGCCCGTCCGCCCCCTCCGCGAACTGCGCGATCTCCACCAGGGCCGCCAGATCCTCCGCGTCCCTGACCCCGGCCGTCGGCACGCTCGGTGCCAGTCGGCGCGCGTCGAAGCCCTCCGCGTCGTATACGGGGTTCAGATGCACCACGCTCGTGCGCCGCTCCGGATCCAGCCGCGTGCGCCACACCCGCAGCACCTCGCCCGCGAGCCCCGGCGGGGCGTTGTCCCAGCCGTCGGAGACGATCACCAGCCGCTCCGGACCGGTCTCCAGGGCGTCCAGGATCCGCAGGCCGAGCGGGGTCGGGTCGTAGGGGTGGACGAGCAGGGGATCGTCCCGGCCCGAGGTCCACAGCGGCGCGTACGCCCCCGGGGACGCGAGGGCTCCAGGAGGAAGTGGCAGCCCAGGGCCACGGCCGGCGGACGGCGCCGCTTCACCGCCGAACCGGAGGACGAGAAGCTGTCGTCGAGCACGGCCGCCACCCGTCCCCAGCTCCCGGCGTACGGACCCGCCGCGCGCCGGGCCGCCGCGCGCAGCGCGGCCGTCAGCTCGGCCCGCCGCTCCACCCGCTCGGCGAACGGGAGCGCCAGGACGTACAGGGCGAGGAAGTCCCCGGTCTCGGGGTCGGGCAGCCGCCCGTGGACGTGCCGGAGGGCGGTCTTGAATCCGGTCCGGTACTTCACCGCGTCGAGCGCCGGATCGGGGCGGGCCGCGAGCCACGCGCGCACGATCGCGCGCGTGCGGCGGTTGTTGACCCCGGCGGAGCGCGGCGCGCCGAAGAGCCGGTAGACCCGCTGCGGCGGCGGCAGCAGCGCGAGCCGCGCGGCGATCAGGCGGCCCTCGCCCGGCTCCGCCTCCTTCGGGGTGCGGAGCAAGTGCTCGATGACGAGCGCGGCGTTGTGGTCGTTGAGGGCGAGGGCGAGGGCGAGGGCGAGGGCGAGGGCGAGGGCGAGGGCGGCGGCGTACACGGGCCGGTAGTTGACCCGTACGTACTCGTGGAGGAAGGCGAGCGAGAAGCGCTGCTCGGCGGCGGAGGAGCGGAACTCGCGCTGGCCGGTGGCGGTCACGGCGGCGTCGACGAAGAGGAGCACGTCCTCGGCGGCGACGAGCTCGGACACGGTGCCTTCCCCTCCCTGCACATGGGTGCCGGCCGGGGAATGGGGGCGCGAACAGCGAAGACGTTGCTTCAGAGGCAGGTTCCGGAAGTCGCACCGGAGTCCGGCGGCCGGCGCAGGAACGCTGGCACCGGGCCGGGGGAGGACCGCCAGGGGTTTACGGGGGAGGGTGACTGTCGGTGCCGCCCGGCAGACTGGGGGCATGGCGAAGCTTCTGGGCGTGAAGCCCCGTATCGGACTCCTCGGCACCGGCCCCTGGGCCGCCCGCACGCACGCCCCCGCCCTCGCCGCGCACCCGCGCGTCGAGTTCAGCGGGGTGTGGGGCAGACGCCCCGAGGCGGCCGCCGAGCTCGCGGCCGCGTCCGGCACGCGCGCGTACGAGGACGTGGACGCCCTCTTCGCCGCCAGCGACGCCGTCGCCCTGGCCCTCCCGCCGGACGTCCAGGCCCCCCTCGCCGTCCGGGCCGCGGCCGCCGGCTGTCACGTGCTGCTCGACAAGCCGGTCGCCACGACGGTGGCCCTCGCCCGCGAGGTGACCGAGGCGGTCGAGGCCGCCGGGGTCGCCTCCGTGGTCTTCTGCACCCTCCGGTTCGCGGAGCCGACGGCCCGCTGGATCGACCAGCAGGCGGCGGCGGGCGGCTGGTTCCTCGGCGAGGCCCACTGGCTGGGCTCGCTGTACGGCCCCGGCTCCACCAGCGCGTACGCGGCCTCGCCCTGGCGCCGGGCGAAGGGCGGCCTGTGGGACGTCGGCCCGCACGTCCTCTCCGTCTACCTGCCGGTCCTCGGCGACGTCACCGAGGTCACCGCCGCCCCGGGCCCGGACGACACCCACCACCTCGTGCTGCGCCACGCGTCGGGCGCGAGCAGCACGGCCACGCTCACCCTGAGCGCGCCCCCTGAGGCGGCGGAGGCGGCCCTCAGCCTGTACGGCACCGGGGGTCGGGCCGAACTGCCCCGCTGGGACGGCGCGGTGGGGGCCTTCGCCGCCGCCGTCGACGCCCTCGTCACCGCCGCCCGCACCGGCGAACCCCACGCCTGCGACGCCCGCTTCGGGCTGCGCCTCACGGAGATCCTGACGGAGGCGGAGCACCGTGCGGCCCGCCGCTGATGCTGCGGGGCGGCCGGTCCTCCGGGCCGTCACCCCCACCGACTGGCCCCTCTGGCGCGAGGCCCGGATCGCCGCGCTCACCGTCTCGCCCGAGGCGTTCAAGGCGCGGCTCGCCGACTGGGACCGGGGCGGCGAGGAGCAGTGGCGGGCCCGCTTCGACGACCCGGCCGCGTACGGCGTCCTGGCGGTCGCCGACGCCCGGCCCGTCGGGATGGCGGCCGGGCTCCTCGCGCCCGACGGCGTCCCCGAACTGCGGTCGCTCTGGGTCGCGGGGGAGGCCCGTGGCCACGGTCTCGCCGCCCGCCTGATCGCCTCCGTCGAGACCTGGGCGCACGGCACGGGAGGGGGCCTCGTCCGGCTCTCCGTACTGGCGGCCAACGCCCCGGCGATCGCCCTGTACGAACGTCTCGGGTACGCGCCGGACGGCGGGGCGGGTCAGGAGCTGTTCATGACGAAACACCTGCGCGAGACCCGCTGAGACTCTCCGACAGCGCCTCGCACAGGGCGTCGAGCGCCGCCCCGTACAGCCGCTCCGGCGGGGTCGCGTAGCCGACGACCAGGCCGTCCGGGCGGGCCGGGCCCCGGGCGTCCGGGTGGCGGTAGGAGGCGAGGCCCTCCGTGGCGACCCCGTGCCGGGCGGCCGCGGCGAGCGCCGCCCGCTCCGTGCCCGGGGGCAGCTCCAGGACGGCGTGCAGACCGGCGGCGATGCCCGTCACCCGGACCCCCGGCACCCGTTCGGCGAGCACGGCGGTCAGCCGGTCGCGCCGCTCCCGGTGGCGGCGGCGCATGCCCCGGGCGTGCCGGTCGTACGCGCCGGAGCCGAGGAAGTCGGCGAGGGTGAGCTGCTCCATCGCGGAGGCGTACGGCTCGCGTTGCCCCTTCGTGGCGACGACGGCGTCCACGAGGTTCGCCGGCAGGCACATCCAGCCGAGCCGCAGCGCGGGGGAGAGGCTCTTGCTGACGGAGCCGAGGAGGACGGTCCGTTCGGGGTCGAGGCCCTGGACGGCGCCCACGGGCCTCCGGTCGTACCGGAATTCCCCGTCGTAGTCGTCCTCCACGACGAGCCCGCCGGAGCTCCGCGCCCACTCCAGGGCGGCGGCCCGGCGCTCGGGGTGCAGCGGCCCGCCGGTGGGGAACTGGTGGGCGGGGGTGAGCAGCAGGGCGCCGGCCCCGGGCGGGATCTCCCCGGTCCGGGCCCCGTCGTCGTCGACCGCCACCGGCACCGTACGGACCCCGGCCTCGCCGAGGAGGCCCCGGTGGAAGGGCAGGCCGTACGCCTCGACGGCCCAGGGGCGTTCCGTACCGAGCACGGGGGCGAGCAGCCGCAGGGCGTGGGCCGCGCCGGAGCAGACGACGATCCGGTCGGGGCTCGTGCGGACGCCCCGGACCCGGGCGAGGTACTCGGCGAGGGCCCGGCGCAGTTCGATCCGGCCGTGCGGGTCGCGGGTCCCGAAGGCCTCGTGCGGCGCGTCGGTCAGGGCCCGCCGGGCGGCCGCCAGCCAGGGGCCGCGTGGGAAGGCGCCGGGGTCGGGCCTGCCCTGGACGAGGTCGTACGGGAGCGGTGCCGGCGCCGGCGGGCGGACGGGCCCGGGGGCGGGCGCGGCGACCCGGTCGGCGACGCGGGTGCCGGAGCCCTGGCGGGAGGTGAGCCAGCCTTCGGCGACCAGCTCGGCGTACGCGTCGGCGACGGTGTTGCGGGCGATCCCGAGGTCGGCGGCGAGCGAGCGGTAGGGCGGCAGCCGGGTGCCGGGGGCGAGCCGTCCCTCGCGCACGGCCTCGCGCAGGGCCCGGATGAGCGCGGCCCGGCGGCTGCCGCCGGCGCCGAGGTCCAGATGGAGGTCGTTCCCGAGGGCGCCGGTGCCGCTCACCGTCCCTCGCCGTCGTCCATGAGGTCCCGCACCCCGGTCAGGAAGCGTCGTACGGCCCGGGTCTCGTCCTCGGTGAAGCCGTCGAGCAGCGCGACCGTCCCGTCGATGAGGGGTCCGAAGTGCGCGCGGCCCAGCTCCTTCGCCCGGTCCTCCACGGTCAGCAGGACGCGCCGCCGGTCCCGGGCGTCGCGCGTCCGGGCCACGTGGCCGAGCCGTTCGAGCCGGTCGACGACGGCGGTGGTGCCGGCCGAGTTGAGGCCGAGGCGCTCGCCGAGCCACCCGGCGGTGGCGTCCGTACCGGCGCGCTCGGCGTCGAGGAGGCAGATCAGGGCCCGTACGTCCGTGGGGTGCATGCCGTTGCGGGCGGCGAACTCGTTCTGGCGCAGGCCGTATTCGACGGTGACCTCGCGCAGCAGATGAAAGATCCGCATCTCCGGTGACTCGGCCACCGTGACCTCCTATTATCTCGCTGAGCGAGATTATCGCCGAACGAGAGGACTCGCACCATGCCCCGTGCCCTGTCCCACGCCCGCGAGACGGACTTCACCACCGCCTACGACGCGGTCCTCGCCCGGTGGCCCCGGCCCACCACCGCCTCGGAACTCGACACACCGCACGGCACCACCCACGTCCTCCACCACGGCCCCGAGGACGGCCCGCCCGTCCTCCTCCTGCCCAGCGGCGGGAGCACCGCCGCCTCCTGGGGTGCGACGGCCGCCGCGCTCGGCGCGACACACCGGGTGCACGCCGTGGACCTCGTCGGCGGACCGGGCCGCAGCCGGGCGGACGGCCGTCCGATCCGCACCGCCGCCGACCTCGGGGCCTGGCTCGACGCGGTGCTCGACGGCCTGGGACTGACGTCCGCGTCGTTCTGCGGCCACTCGTACGGCGGATGGATCGCGCTCCGGTACGCCCTCGCGGCCCCCGACCGCACGGACCGCCTGGTCCTGCTCGACCCCACCGGCTGCTTCGCCGGCTTCCGGCCGACGTACCTCCTGCGCGCCCTGCCCCTGCTGCTGCGCCCGAGCGCCGCACGGGCCGCGGCCTTCCTGGCCTGGGAGACCGGCGGCGCGGAGCACGACCCGGCGGTGCGGCGCCTCGACGCCCTCGCGGCGGAACAGCCCCGGCGGCGTCCGGTCACCGGCCCGCGCCCGACGCCCGCCGAACTGGCCGCGCTGCGGCCCCCGGCGCTGCTGCTCGCCGCCGGGAGGAGCCGCGTGCACGACGCGGCCCTGATCACGGCGCGGGCCCGCGCGACCGTCCCCGGCATCGTGACGGAGACCCTGCCGGCGGCGACCCACCACACGCTCCCGGTGGACCTGCCGCCGGCCGCGCTGACGGGGCTGGCGGACTTCCTGAGGACCTGAACTCAGCGGGACAGCGCGTCCCGCACGGCCTCCTCGGTCCGGCCGACGACGGCCGTGCCGTCCTCGGCCGTGATGATGGGCCGCTGGATCAGCTTGGGGTGCGCGGAGAGGGCCTCGATCCACTGCTCCCGGTGGGCCTCGTCCCGGGGCCACTCCTTCACCCCGAGCTCCTTGGCCACCGCCTCACCGGTCCGCGTGATGTCCCAGGGCTCGAGCCCGAGCCGCTTCAGCACACCCCGGATCTCCTCCGGCGACGGCACGTCCTCCAGGTAGCGGCGCACGGTGTAGTCGGCGCCCTCCGCGTCGAGCAGGGTGAGGGCGCTGCGGCACTTGGAACAGGCGGGATTGATCCAGATCTCCATGGCCCACACGGTACCCGTACGGCACCCCCCAGGCCCCCCTCCACCACCCCCCAAACCCCATCTGGCCAGGGGCGATTGTCAGTGGGGGTCTCTAAAATGGGGGGTGAAGGTGAGGGTCCCGGGGAGGGCCCGCACCCCATCGTTCGCCAGGAGGTAGCCCATGGCTCTGGCCGTGATCCGGACGCCGTCCCTCGAACCCTGGAAGCCGCTCCAGAGGAAGCCGCTCCCCGCGGGCCGCCCCCGCGAGTGGTACGTGTCGCACAACCGCCGCCTGAAGGCCATGCGCCTCGCGATCGCCCTCCTCGACGCGGGCGTCTACGTCCCGTCGAAGGCGACGAACGCGACGATACGCACGACGGCCGAGACCATCGGCATCCACCCGCCCTCCGACACCACCTGCCGCATGGTCCGAGCCCTCATCCGCTACGGCCGCTGACGCCGGAGGGGCGCTGACGGCCGCTGACGTCGGAGGGTCGCTGACGGCCGCTGACGCCGGAGGGTCGCTGACGGCCGCTGACGCCGGAGGGTCGCTGACGGCCGCTGACGCCGGAGGGTCGCTGACGGCCGCTGACGTCGGAGGGGCGCCGCCCGGCCCGTTCTCCCGGGCCGGGCGGCGCCGTCCTCGGATCCCGTCCGCTACCAGGCCACCGGCAGCCGTTCGGGGAGCCGCTTCATGAAGTTGGTGCGCCACACCAGCTGTTCCACCGGCACCGCGAGCCGCAGCTCCGGCAGCCGGTCGAGGAGCGTCTCCAGGGCGATCTCGGCGTGCCGCTTGCCGAGCGCCGTCGCCGGGCAGTAGTGCGAGCCGCCGCCGAAGGAGAGGTGCTCGCCGGCGTTCTCCCGGTCCGGCCGGAAGGCCAGCGGGTCGGGGAAGCGCTCGGGATCGTGGTTCGCCGCCTCCACGAGCACGAGGACCAGCTCACCCGCCCGTACGTCGACGTCGCCGAGCCGTACGTCCTCCAGGGCGACCCGGGGCAGCCCGTCGCCGATCGACAGGTTCACCCGCAGCAGCTCGTCCATCGCCCCGGCGACCCCGCCCGCGCCGCGGGCGGTCAGCGCCTCCCGCACGTCCGGCCGGGTCAGCACCGACACCAGCGCCATCGTCAGGAACCCGGCGGTGGAGATCACCCCCGCGCCGAACAGCGTCACGCCCACCGTCGCCAGCATCTCGTCCGTCAGATGCGCGTACTCGGGATCCTCGCGCAGCGCCGCGAGCTCCGCCATCAGCCCGCCGGTCGCCGGATCGTCGAGCCGCTCCGTCATGTACGCGATGTCCCGGTCCCAGTTCAGCCGGGCCGCCTCGATCTCGCGCGGTGCGTTCATGAAGGCCACGTCCAGACTGCGCAGCAGCCGCGGCCCGTCCTCCTCCGGGATGCCCAGCATCCGGCAGTGCAGCCCCGCCGAGTACGGATCGGCGTACGCGCTCCGCAGCTCGCCGGGCGCCCCCTCGGTGACGAGCGCGTCCACCAGGGACGCGGCCCGCGCCCGCAGCCACTCCTCCAGGCCGGGCGCCTTCGGGTTGATCGCCTTCATGACGGCCCTGCGCAGCCCGGCCCCGGTGATGTTGCCCATGTTGTTCACCACGTGCGGCGGGATCGTCAGCGCGTACTGCCGCGGCGCCCCAGGCGCCGAGGTGTCCTTCAGGCTGAACCTCTGGTCCTCCAGGACGAATCTGCACAGCTCGTACGAGGAGACCAGCCAGGCCTCGGCCCCGGCGATCGTACGGACCTTCCGGACCGGCTCGGCACGCAGTCCGGCGATCTCGGCGGGCAGCCGGGTCCCGTCCCAGTCGAAGGGGAAGGCGGGCAGGGTCTCGACGGCGACGCTCATCGCGCGGCTCCTTCGGCAGTGGTTTCGGCGGTGGTCCCGGCAGGCGTGAGGATGCCGTGGCCCTGGTTGCGCGAGGCCCGGAGCCCGGACCCCCGCCCGTACAGCAGATCGGCCAGCGGCAGCGCCTGGTGGTAGCAGTTGAGCGAGGAGGGCACCCCGAGGATCGCGGGCGTGTCCAGGAACAGCGGCACCTCGGCGCAGATGTACGCCCGGCACACCTCCCGCTGCCGCTCGTCCGTCCGCTGCCCCGGCGCCAGCTTCCCGGCGAGGAAGATGCCGGTCAGCGCGTCGCAGGTCTCCCGCACCACCGGGTCCGCCGCCACCGCGTCGAGCACCGTGCGGTGCAGCTCGCGGTAGGCCGGGACGTCCCCGAACTCCGACATCCCGCGGGCCCGTACCCGTACCCCTGTGGGATCGGCCTCCGCCGCGGCCGCCCCGACCTTGGCCCGCACCCCCCGCAGGTTCTTGACGGCCTTCCGCCGTGCCTCGTCGGCCCCGTATCCCAGCGCCTCGTACATGTCGGCGACATGCAGATCGGTGTATACGAGATCGACCTGATCGAAGTGGTCCAAGCCCCAGCGCGTCAGCTCGCGCAGTCGCTGGGCGGTGAAATAACTGTTCCCCGGGGAGACGCCGATGACCACGTGCGCGCCCTCGTCGGCGATGACGCGGCAGTGATCGGTGTACGGCTGGAGTCGGAGTGTCTCCGCAGGGGCGAAAGCCGCCTGAGTCACGTAGGCAGTCCTCATCGCGCCAGCTAGTCCCAGCGGAGCCCTGTGCTCCGGGTGTGGCGGCAGCGACGACGACACGCTATCGACCGGTCGCTGAGCGTGAACCCCCTACTCGTAGGTACGGCCGATAGTTCGTCAGCTGTTCGCACTCCTGTGATCTTGGCCGGAAAACGGCGAGGCCCGCCGCCCCCGCGAAGGGGGCGACGGGCCTCGTCGGACGTGGCTCCGGCTTAGAGGTCGAAGTAGAGCTCGAACTCGTGCGGGTGCGGGCGCAGCTGGATCGGGGCGATCTCGTTGGTGCGCTTGTAGTCGATCCAGGTCTCGATCAGGTCGGAGGTGAAGACGCCGCCGGCCTGGAGGTACTCGTTGTCCTCCTCGAGGGCGTGGAGCACGGCCTCCAGGTTGGTCGGGACCTGCTGGACGTTCGCGTGCTCCTCGGGAGCGAGCTCGTACAGGTCCTTGTCGATCGGCTCCGCCGGCTCGATCTTGTTCTTGATGCCGTCGAGGCCCGCGAGGAGCAGCGCCGAGAAGGCGAGGTACGGGTTCGAGGACGGGTCCGGCGCGCGGAACTCGACGCGCTTGGCCTTCGGGTTCGAGCCCGTGATCGGGATGCGCATGGCGGCGGAGCGGTTGCGCTGCGAGTACACCATGTTGACCGGGGCCTCGAAGCCCGGGACCAGGCGGTGGTACGAGTTCACCGTCGGGTTGGTGAAGGCGAGCAGCGACGGGGCGTGCTTGAGGATGCCGCCGATGTAGTAGCGGGCGGTGTCCGAGAGGCCCGCGTAGCCCGTCTCGTCGTAGAACAGCGGGTCGCCGTTCGCCCAGAGCGACTGGTGGACGTGCATGCCCGAGCCGTTGTCGCCGAAGATCGGCTTCGGCATGAAGGTCGCGGTCTTGCCGTTGCGCCAGGCGACGTTCTTCACGATGTACTTGAAGAGCATCAGGTCGTCGGCCGCGGCGAGCAGCGTGTTGAACTTGTAGTTGATCTCGGCCTGGCCGGCGGTGCCGACCTCGTGGTGCTGGCGCTCGACCTGGAGGCCGACGTTCTCCAGCTCCAGGGAGATCTCGGAGCGCAGGTCGGCGAAGTGGTCGACCGGCGGGGCCGGGAAGTAGCCGCCCTTGTAGCGGACCTTGTAGCCGCGGTTGTTCTCCTCCGCACCGGTGTTCCAGGCGCCGGCCTCGGAGTCGATGTGGTAGAAGCCCTGGTTCGCGGAGGTCTCGAACCGCACCGAGTCGAAGACGTAGAACTCGGCCTCGGGGCCGAAGTAGGCGGTGTCGGCGATGCCGGTGGAGGCGAGGTACGCCTCGGCCTTCTTCGCGATGTTCCGCGGGTCACGGCTGTACTGCTCGCCCGTGATCGGGTCGTGGATGAAGAAGTTGATGTTCAGCGTCTTGTCGCGGCGGAAGGGGTCCACGCGGGCCGTCGACAGGTCGGCGCGGAGCGCCATGTCGGACTCGTGGATGGCCTGGAAGCCGCGGATCGACGAGCCGTCGAAGGCGAGCTCCTCGGACGGGTCGAAGGCCGTCGCGGGGATCGTGAAGTGCTGCATCACGCCCGGAAGGTCGCAGAAGCGGACGTCGACCATCTTGACGTCGTTGTCCTTGATGAACTTCTGGACCTCGTCGGCGTTCTGGAAGCCGTTCTGGGACATCCCACTCCTCCTACTCCCGGCCCGGGGAGGGGCGGGGTTGCAGCTCGGTCGTGCGGCCAGTGCGGTGGCACACGCTCGACCCGACCATAGGCAGACGGGATTTCTCAAGCGTGACCCATTTGTTTCGTCGAAGTTAACCGGGCCGGGTGCTGTCCGGCCACGCCGGAGCCGTACTCCCACCCGGCCCGAAGTGATCAAAAACGGGCACAGTACCGTGGTCGGGTGGACAACAGGCAAGCACTCGGATCTTGGCTCTCCGGCCCCCGCGCGGCGGCCGAGGACGCAGGCGTCGACTTCGGCTACCGCGGTCAGCAGCTCGGGCTGCCCGAGGAGGGCCCCGGCTCGATCGCCCGCCCCGGGCGGCGCCTCGGCGCCCTCGCCCTCGACTGGGCCCTCTGCATCCTGATCGCATACGGCTTGATCACCGACGGCTACAACCAGGCGACGGGCAACTGGGCCCTGCTCATCCTGTTCGTCCTGAGCGTCCTGACGGTCGGCACCGTCGGCTCGACGCCCGGCAAGCGGCTCTTCGGCCTGCGCGTCGTCTCCGCGAACGGTGGCCGCCTCGGCCTGTTCCGCGTGGCGCTGCGCTCCCTGCTCGTCTGCCTCGCGATCCCGGCCCTCATCTGGGACCGTGACGGCCGCGGCCTCCACGACCGCCTCTCCGGCGCCGTCCAGGTCCGCATCTGAACCACGGATACGAGAAAGGCCCCGGACCGCGTGGTCCGGGGCCTTTCTCGTCAGGTCGGGGGTCAGCGCATCTTTCCGCCGCGCGGCATCCGCATGCCCTTCGGCATCGGGCCCTTCGGCAGCGGCATGTTGCTCATCAGGTCGCCCATCGCCCGCAGCCGGTCGTTGGCCGCGGTCACCTGCGGGCCGGTGAGCACGCGGGGCATCTTGAGCATGGTCGTACGGATCTTCTTCAGGGGCACCTGGCCCTCGCCGTCGCCGACGATGATGTCGTGCACCGGCACGTCCACCACGACGCGGCTCATCCGCTTCTTCTCGGCCGCGAGCAGGGTCTTGACCCGGTTCGGGTTGCCCTCGGCCACCAGCACGATGCCGGCCCGGCCGACCGCGCGGTGCACGACGTCCTGGCTGCGGTTCATCGCGACCGCGGGGGTCGTCGTCCAGCCGCGCCCGACGTTCTGCAGCACCGCCGCGGCCGCGCCCGGCTGGCCCTCCATCTGCCCGAAGGCCGCGCGCTCGGCACGTCGTCCGAAGACGATGGCCGCCGCCAGGAGTCCCAGGACGAAGCCCAGGATGCCCAGGTAGACCGGGTGACCGATGAGGAAGCCGATCCCGAGGAGGACACCGAGTACGACGATGCCCACGCCCGCGACGACCAGACCGACCTTCGGGTCCGCCTTCCGGGTCATCTGGTACGTGAGGGCGATCTGCTTCAGTCGCCCGGGGTTCGCAGCGTCAGCGCTGCCCGTGTTTGCACTCCTCGCCATGTCCTGAAGTTTACGTGGCCCGGGAAGCCCGGCCCGACGCGACCTCCATCACGTGCTGGGCCTCCACCCGGTCCTTGGCGCGGCGGCGGTCCTCCAGGACGGAGTTCCAGGCGTTGCGCCGTGCGGTGCGCTGGCCGGCGCCCAGGAGCAGGGACTCAACGGCCTTCAGGGCGTCGGTGACGGACGGGATCGCGGTGACGCGGACGTGCGTCGATGCGGCCGGCATGCGGGGTCCTCCCTCGATTGCGGGTGAGACGAGGTGGGGGTGTGAGTGGGTGGTGGCGGTGAGTGAAACCAGGCTCACAGATCGGTGTTACCAGGGCGTGACCCGGTGGTCAAACACTGATGAAACGTTGATGCGGCCGCTCGGGTCAGCGGGAGAACGACGGTGCGGCCCGTGCGCCCCGCTGAGCTGCGGGGTCGTACGGACCGCACCGGATCCGGCCAGTACTGACCGGTAACTACTTGTGCGCCGATTCACACGGCGCGCGGCGGTCTCAGACCGCCTGCGTGGCGTTGTCCACCGCGCCGCGCTTCTCGATCGCCTGCTGGTACAGCCGGCCCGCGCGGTACGAGGAACGGACCAGCGGGCCCGACATCACGCCGGAGAAACCGATCTCGTCGGCCTCCTCCTTCAGCTCCACGAATTCCTGCGGCTTCACCCAGCGCTCCACGGGGTGGTGCCGGACCGAGGGGCGCAGGTACTGCGTGATCGTGATGAGCTCGCAGCCCGCGTCGTGCAGCTGCTGGAGCGCCTCGCTGATCTCCTCACGGGTCTCGCCCATGCCGAGGATCAGGTTCGACTTCGTGACCAGACCGTAGTCGCGGGCCTGGGTGATGACGTCCAGGGAGCGCTCGTAGCGGAAGCCCGGACGGATCCGCTTGAAGATCCGCGGGACGGTCTCGACGTTGTGCGCGAAGACCTCGGGGCGGGAGTCGAAGACCTCCTTGAGGAGCTCCGGCACCGCGTTGAAGTCGGGGGCGAGCAGCTCGACCTTGGTACGGCCGTCGGCGCGGTCCGCCGTCTGCTGGTGGATCTGGCGCACGGTCTCCGCGTACAGCCAGGCGCCGCCGTCCTCCAGGTCGTCGCGCGCGACGCCCGTGATGGTGGCGTAGTTCAGGTCCATCGTGACGACCGACTCGCCCACGCGGCGCGGCTCGTCACGGTCGAGGGCCTCGGGCTTGCCCGTGTCGATCTGGCAGAAGTCGCAGCGCCGGGTGCACTGGTCACCACCGATGAGGAAGGTCGCCTCGCGGTCCTCCCAGCACTCGAAGATGTTGGGACAGCCCGCCTCCTGGCAGACCGTGTGCAGGCCCTCGCTCTTCACGAGGCCCTGCATCTTCGTGTACTCCGGACCCATCTTCGCGCGGGTCTTGATCCACTCGGGCTTGCGCTCGATGGGGGTCTGGGCGTTCCGGACCTCCAGGCGCAGCATCTTGCGTCCGTCGGGGGCGACTGCGGACACATCGGCTCCTGTAGCTTCGATTCTTCGGCGCACACCAGGGTACGCCCGTTGCTTCCATGCCTTGCCTACGTCCGGCCAACCTGTGGCCAGTGCTCGGCATTCCTCAGGCCGAGGCGGGCTCCGGGGCCCGCTCCTCCGCACGCTCGATCTCCCGCGGCTTCAGCTCGGCGTGCTCCAGGACGTCCCGCAGGTGCTTCTCCACGACCGGGAGCACCTCCTCGATCGTGACGTCCCGGCCGGCCTCGTTGGCCAGCGAGGCCACGCCGGCGTCCCGGATGCCGCACGGGATGATCCTGTCGAACCAGGTGTTGTCCGGGTTCACGTTGAGGGCGAAGCCGTGCATGGTGACACCCTTGGCGACCCGGATGCCGATGGCGGCGAGCTTCCGGTCCTCGCGGCGCTGGCCGGCGTTGGACGGGGCGTACTCGGGACCGTTCAGGCGCGGGTCGAACTCCTCGTCGGTCAGACGCGGGTCGAAGTCCAGGGAGAGCCCACCCAGGGAGGGCCGCTGCTCGACCGGGTCGCCCAGGACCCACACCCCGCTGCGCCCCTCGATCCGCGTCGTCTCCACGCCGAACTCGGCGGCCGTGCGGATCAGGGCCTCCTCCAGGCGGCGCACATGCGCGACGACGTCCACCGGGCGGGGCAGCTTCATGATCGGGTAGCCGACCAGCTGGCCGGGGCCGTGCCAGGTGATCTTGCCGCCGCGGTCCACGTCCACCACCGGCGTCCCGTCCAGCGGCCGCTCGCTCTCCTGCGTGCGCCGTCCGGCCGTGTAGACCGGCGGGTGCTCCAGCAGCAGACAGGTGTCGTCGATCTCGTCGGCGAACCGTGCGGCGTGCACTTCGCGCTGCTTGTCCCAGGCCACCTGGTACTCGACGGCTTCCTCGCCGAACCCAAGGCGGACGAATCGCAGCTCACTCACGGCCATGCCTCCTCCTGGGTGCCGAGGACCGGGGACCGGGGATCATCCCGGGCCGGCGCGGCACCATGCGTCATTCGCGCCCATGCCACTGTACGGCGGCGCGGGGGACGCCCCTCCGCCAGGTGGACGGGGGCGCCTACGTCAGCGGTGCCGTCAATCCTCACACGATCGGATGAATGTGGGGCGAAGGTGGCGGTACGGGCCGTGAGGACCGCTAAATTCACGCCGTTCCATGAGGGTCCGACGGGACTGCCGCCCGGACCCGGAAGGCAGGAGACCGCACAGCTGATGACGGAACGACCACCGCAGCGCATCCCGAACCGCCAGCTCGCCGCGCTCATCGCCGAAGCCGGGTTCTCCAACGCGGGGCTCGCCAGACGGGTCGACCAGCTCGGTCTGGAACACGGCCTCGACCTGCGGTACGACAAGACCTCCGTGACCCGCTGGCTCCGCGGTCAGCAGCCGCGCGGCACCACCCCCGCCCTCATCGCCGAGGTCTTCACCCGCCGCCTCGGCCGCCGCCTCTCCGCCCAGGACCTCGGCCTCGACGCCTGCGCGCCCGTCTACGCGGGCCTGGAGTTCGCCGCCACCCCCGAGGAGGCCGTCGACATCGTCAGCGGACTGTGGCGCAAGGACTCCGGCAGCCACGCCGAACTCCGCAAGATCGCCTTCACCCCGGCCGGCCTCGTCGTCCCCAGCCGCGACTGGCTCATCGGCCGCGCCGACGACCGGGTCGCCCGCGGCGAGCCGGCCACCCCGGCGGCGCCCCCGCACGACCCCCGGGTCCCGCCCCAGGGACGGTTCTCGGTGCCCCGCCAGCGCGGTACGGACAGGGGGCCAGGACAGCGGGTCTCCAGCGGCGACATCGCCGCCCTCCGCTCGGTCGGCGAACTCTTCCGCACCCTCGACCACGCCTACGGCGGCGGACACGCCCGGCAGGCCCTCGTGCGCTACCTGGAGCACGAGGCCGAGCCGATGCTGCGCGGCACGTACGGGGAGAGCACCGGGCGCCGCCTCTTCGCCGCGGCCGCCGACCTCACCCGGCTCGCGGGCTGGACCTCGTACGACATCGCCGCCCACGGCCTCGCGCAGCGCTACTTCGTCCAGGCGCTGCGGCTCGCCCAGGCCGCCGGGGACCGGGCGTACGGCTCGTACGTGCTCCTCACCATGAGCTGCCAGGCCGTCTACCTCGGCCACGGGCGCGAGGCCGTACAGCTCGCCCGGGTCGCCCAGCAGGGCGTCGGGCCCGCCGCGCCGCCCGTCGTCCAGGCGATGCTCCACGCCGTCGAGGCGCGGGGCCACGCGGTCCTCGGCGAGGCGCGGGCCTGCAGCGCCTCCCTGGTCCGGGCGGAACGGGCCCTGGAGGCGGCCCGGCCCGGCGACGAGGTCCCCTACTGGGCCCGACACTTCGACGAGGCGCAGCTCGCCGACGAGCTCGGGCACTGCCACCGGGACCTCCAGCAGTACCGCCCGGCCGCGCAGCACGCGGAGCGCGCGCTCCAGCTCAGGGCGCCCGGCTTCGCCCGCAGCCGCCTCTTCTGCCGCGTGGTCCTGGCGACGTCGCGGCTGGCCCTCGGGGAGCTGGACCAGGCGTGCGCGCTGGGGGCGGAGGCGGCGCAGCAGGCCTCGGAGATGCGGTCGGCCCGGGCGGTCGAGTACGTCCGCGACTTCGAGCGGCGGCTGGAGCCGTACCGCGACGCGGCGGCGGCCCGCACGTACCGCGACCGCGTGGCAGCCATCACCTAACCCGCCCCCGCCCGGCGCCCGCACCCACGCGGACCCGGCCTCCGGGGGGCGGCGCCCGCACCCGACCGGCGCCCCCGCCCACCCGCCGCGTGTGCCCGCGCCGGGCTGGGCGGTGCCCACCCGCCCGTATGCGCCCGCGCCCGTCCGGGGCGGTGCCCACACGGGCGGGTGGGCACCGCCCCTTGCGGAACGCCTGCCCACGACGGCGTGGGCGGGGGCGCCGCCCCGGGGTGTCAGGCCGCTGCGTTCGGTTCTTTCGAGGGGGTGCGGACGCCCAGGTCCCGCAGGAGGGACGTCGTCGCCCGGTGGGCCGACGTCAGCGCCCCGCCGACCGTGCTCGTACCCCGGTGGTCGCCGCACACGTACAGGCCCGCGAGCAGCCGGACCGAGCGGTGCGCGTCGTGCGGGGGCCGCATCGCCGGGACCGCCTCCGGCGTGTGGTGGAGGGCCAGGAGCTCCCAGTCGTCCGTCGACGTCCCGTACAGCGTGGCCAGGTGTTTGCGGACTCGGCGTTCCGTGTCGTCCGGGGGGGTTCCGAGGACGGTCGACGTGATCAGGGCCCGGCCGCCCGGCGCCCGCGCCGGGTCCACCGCGCTCATCACCGCCGTGTGCGCCACCGGACCGCCCGGGTCGGACTCCAGGAGCAGGGTGGGGTCCGCGGTCGGCGCCACGGGGGCCGTGTGGTGGAGGACCGTGACCGGGTGGAAGGCGGGGACGCGCAGGCCCGGCAGCAGGGACGCCGCCGTCCGCGCGCCCGTCGCCAGAAGGACCGAGCGGCAGCCGATGACCCCGTGCTCGGCCGTCGTGACCCGGGAGACCGAGATGTCCGTGACCCGGACGCCGGTCCGGACCGTGCCCGGCGGCAGCGCGGCGGCGAGCCGCTCGGGGAGCGCCGCGGAACCGCCCTCGGGGACGGCCGGCCGCCCCCGGGCGAAGGCCCGCAGCGCCAGGTCCGCCTGACGGCTCGACATGGAGAGGTCCGGGTCGGCGAGGAGCGCGGCGAGCAGCGGCCGCAGGACCCCCTGCACCGTCCGGGCGGGGAGCCGGGCCGTCAGGGCCTCCCGGGCGGTCCGCTCCGGCCGGGCGAGGAGCCGCTGCGTCGGCGTCGCGGCGAGCCGGACGAGGGACGCGCCGAGCCGCGCCTGGTCGAGCGAGGCGGCCGGATTCCGGGGGGCGCTCGCGAGGGCGCGCGCCACGCTGAACGCTCCCCCCACGCCCCGGTGGACCCCGCCGCCCCGGTGGCCGGCGGCCCGGCGCGGGTGCGGGACGCCCCAGCGCGCGTACCGCCCGTCGCTGTGGACGAGCACCCCGGGGGCGAACGGGCGCAGCGCGAGCCCGGACAGCCCCGGCGTGGCCCGTAGTTCCTCGGGCGAGAGGGTGAGCAGCGGGCCCACCCGGTCGAGCAGGAAGCCGTCGGCGCGGTCGGTGGCCAGCCGGCCGCCGACCCGCGGCTCCGCCTCCAGGACGGCGACGGCGAGCCCGGCGCCGGTCAGCCGGCGCGCGGCGGCGAGCCCCGCGATCCCGGCTCCTACGATGACGACGTCGACGGCCTCCACGACGTCCCTGTGCTGTGCGCTGGTTGCGGTACTGAGCACGTTCCCCTCCCCAGGTCGGCGCCGCCGGTGGGAGGCCTTATGCCCCCAACAGGCCCCCGGAATGCCCGAGTTCGCGTTCGTATCGAACGGTGGGCGTCGAGCCTAGGCAGCGGCCGTACGGAAGTCGGCCCGCGCGCGGCGGGGTGCACGCAGCACGGGGGAGCGCACCTCGGGGAGGGGGTGTCAGCGCAGCGCCGCCCGGATCGCCTCGTCGATGGTCGGGAAGGCGAAACCGAAACCGGTCTCCAACAGCCGCCCGGGCAGCACCCGCTGACTGCCCAGCACGTCCTGCGCGAAGTCGCCGAGAACCACCTTCAGGGCGGGCGCGGGGACGGTGAAGAGGGTCGGCCGGCGCAGCACCCGGCCCATCGCCGCCGTCACCTCGCGGTTGGTGACGGGCTCGGGGGCCGTCAGGTTCACCGGACCCGAGAGGGACGGGGTGTCGACGAGGTGGCGCAGGGCGGCCACCTCGTCGTGGAGGGAGATGTGCGACCAGTACTGGCGGCCGTCGCCCATCCGCCCGCCGAGCCCGGCGCGGAAGACGGGGAAGAGGCGTCCCCAGGCGCCGCCCTGGCGGGCCACGACCAGGCCCGTGCGGGCATAGGTGACCCGGATGCCGGCCTCCTCGGCGGGGGCGGCCGCGGCCTCCCACTCGACGCAGACCTCGGGCAGGAAGCCCGTGCCGGCGGGGGCGCTCTCGTCCACCGCGCGCGTGCCGGTGTCTCCGTACCAGCCGAGTGCGGTGCCGCAGACCAGCGTCTCCGGCGGGTCGGCGAGCGAGGCGAGGGCCTGGGCGATCGCCGTCGTGCCGAGGATCCGGCTGTCCCTGATCTCCTTCTTGTACGCCTCGTTCCAGCGGCGCTCGCCGACGCCGGCGCCCGCCAGGTGGACGACGGCGTCGACGCCGACGAGCCCGGCGGCGTCCACGTACAGCCGCTTGGGGTCCCATTCGACCTCGTCGGCGGTCCGGGCGGGGCGGCGGACGAGACGGAGGACGTCGTGGCCGTCGGCGCGCAGGGAGCGGACCAGGGCCGAGCCGATGAGCCCGGAGGCGCCGGTGACGGCGACACGCTTGCGGATGGCGGAACGCTGCATGGTCACCATCCTGCCCTCCCGCGCGGCCGCGTGGCACAGTGGCCGTCATGATCGTGCCGGAGACGCAGATACGCATACGTACCGCCGTGCTTGAGGACGACGCCGCGCTCGCGGAGCTCGACCGAACGACCTGGTCGACCCTTCACGCCGTGATGCCCGCCCCGGAGCCGGGCGCGCCCTTCTTCGACGAGCGCCATCTGCCCGGGGACTACCTCGTGGCCGTGCGCGGGGGAGCGGTCGTCGGTTACGTCCGGGTGGCGCCGCCGACCCCGCTCGCCGTCACCGCGCACGTCCGCCAGATCCAGGGCCTCGCCGTCGCCGGGCACGCCCGGGGCGGGGGCGTCGCCCGGGCGCTGCTGCGGGCCGCCATGGACCGGGCCCGGGAGCAGGGTGCCGTCCGGATCACCCTGCGGGTCCTCGGGCACAACGCGCCGGCCCGCGCGCTCTACGCCTCGGAGGGCTTCGCGGTCGAGGGCGTGCTGCCGGGGGAGATCTTCCTCGACGGGGCGTACGTGGACGACGTGCTCATGGGCCGGTCACTGCTCTGACGCCAGCAGCCGCATCCCGCCCATCAGTTCGCGCAGGCAGCGCACCGCGAGGGCGGCCGGGGCTCCGGTGCCGGTCACGGGCGCGTCCGTCTCCGCCCAGCTCTCCAGGGCGATCCGGATCGCGTCGGTGGCCGCCGCCGCCGCGAGCCGTACCTCCAGCGGGTCCGCGTCCGGGCCGGCGAGCCCGGCGACGACCTCGCGGAGCCGCTCCTCGGACTCCTGGTTGACCCGGTACCAGACGGCCCGGAGGGCGGGGTCCTCGGCGGCGGCCCGCAGCAGCCCGCGCGTCCAGCGCAGACCCTCCGCCTCCGCCTCGGTCCCGGGGGTGAGCGAGGCGGCGATCGAGCGTTCCAGGGCCTCGGGCACGCCCGCGCCCGGTCCCGTCGCGGCGAGGAGTTCCCGCCAGCGGTCGGCGCCGCCCGCGAGGAGCGGGGCGACGGCGTCCTGCTTGGAGCGGAAGTAGCGGTAGAAGGTGCGCAGGGCGACGCCCGCCCGCCGGGCGATCTCCTCGGCCGTGGTGCCGTCGGGGCCGCGCTCGGTGAAGAGTTCGGCGGCGGCGCGTGCGATGTCCAGCTGGGTGGCGGCCTTGCGGCGCTCCGTCAGGGAGGGGGTGGGGGGCGTGGCGCCCTCGGGCTTGGTGCTCACTCCACGAAGCGTACGCCTGCGACTGCCGAACGTGCATGACGTGCAGGTGTGGCAAAACGTGCCACTCGGGCGTACGGTGGCGGCATCCCCGGAAAGCTTGACATCGAGAGGTTGCCGACATGAACCAGCTGACCCGTTACGAAGGACGCCGCGCCCTCATCACCGGCGGCGGCTCCGGCATCGGCCAGGCCACCGTCCTGCGCCTGCTCGCCGAGGGCGGCCGTGTCGTCGCCGCCGACATCAGCGAGGACGGCCTCAAGGACACCGTCGCCAAGGCCGGCGACGCCGCCGACCGCCTCACCACCGTCGTCGTGAACATCGGCGACGAGGCCTCCGTACGGGCCGGCGTGGCCGCCGCCGTCGAGGCGCTCGGCGGTCTGGACGTCCTGGTCAACGCGGCCGGCATCCTGCGCTCCTCGCACACCCACGAGACGAGCCTGGACTCCTTCGAGCAGGTGATCCGGATCAACCTCACCGGCACCTTCCTCATGATCCGCGAGGCGATCCCGGCGCTCCTGGAGGGCAACGACTCCGCCGTCGTCAACTTCTCCTCCACCTCCGCGATGTTCGCCCACCCCTACATGGCGGCCTACGCGGCCAGCAAGGGCGGCATCCAGTCCATGACCCACGCGCTCGCCGCCGAGTACGCCAAGCAGGGAATCCGCTTCACCGCCGTCCAGCCCGGCTCCATCTCCTCCGGCATGACCGACGGCTCCGGCGCCTCCAAGCAGTCCCAGGGCCCCGGCCTGCCCGAGGACACCGACTGGTCCCTCTTCGCCAAGCTCGCCCCCGCCCTCGGCCAGGGCTTCGCCGGCCCCGAGACCGTCGCCGGCGTCGTCGCGATGCTCGCCTCCGAGGACGGCAGGTTCATCACCGGCACCGAGGTCCGCATCGACGGCGGGACCCACTTCTGATGACCGCCGCAGAGGTCTTCCACGGCCGCACCGCCGTCATCACGGGAGCCTCCTCCGGCATCGGCGCCGGCCTCGCCCGGCACGCCGCCGGGCTCGGCATGAAGCTGGTCCTCGCCGACATCGCCGCCGAGCGGCTCGCCGAGTTCGCGGGCGAGCTGTCCGCCACCGGCGCCGAGGTCACCGCCGTCGTCACCGACGTCGCCGACCCCGCCTCCGTCGAGGCCCTCGCCGACACCGCCCACACCCGCCACGGCGCCGTCGACCTGCTCGTCAACAACGCCGGGATCATGGCCATGGGCTACTCCTGGGAGATCCCGGCCGAGCGCTGGGACGCCATGCTCCGGATCAACATCGGCGGGTACGTCAACGGCATCCGGGCCTTCGTCCCGCGCATGCTGGAGCGCGGCGAGAAGGCCTGGGTGGTCAACGTCTCGTCGATCGGCGGCCTGCTGCCGAGCCCGCTGATGGCCCCGTACAGCGTCACCAAGTTCGGCACGCTCGCCCTCACCGAGTCGCTGCACTACGAGATGCAGATGAAGGGCGCCCCGATCCAGGTGTCCGTCGTGACGCCCGGCTCGGTGAAGAGCGAGATCTTCAAGGCCGCCAGGCCCGGAGAGACCGCCCCGCCGGAGATCGCGGCCTTCAACGACCAGCTCCAGGCGCTGGCCGACGAGCACGGGCTCACGCCCGAGGAGCACGCCGAGCGGGTCTTCGAGATGGTCGCGGAGGGCAAGTACTGGGCGATCCCGCAGCCCGAGCAGCTCTTCCCGGCGCTCGGGCCCCGCACGGACATGATCCTCGGCCAGGAGAACCCGCGGCTCCAGCCGGGCTGATCCGTGTCGATCCCGGGGGCCCCGCCCCCGGGATCCCTACACCGTCCCGAAGCGCTCCCACAGCCGGGGGAACCGGGCCGCGAGCACGTCGTCGTCCTCCAGGTCGAACGGGGCGCCCAACGGCTCCCCGCCCGGCATCGGAATGCCCAGGTCGGGGGTCTCGGCCCCGGTCAGCGCCTCGTACGCCTCGTCCGCCGCGAAGCCGATCTCCTCGCCGTCCCCGTCGATCTCCACGTCGAAGTCGCCGATCAGCTCCGCCAGTGCGTCCGGCTCGTGCACACCCCCCTCGTACACCTCCCGGCCCTGGCCGATCAGCCAGCAGCGGAACGAGTCGAAGGTCTCCTCGCCCGCCCCGTCGAAGAGCACCGCCGCGGCGCCCCACAGATCCCAGAGGTACGCGCGGTTGAAACGGGCCTCGAAATGGCGCGCGTAGTCGAGCACCGAGTCGGGGTCAAGCCGGGTCAGCCGCTCCACGAGCAGATCCGCCTGCTCCTCGGGGTCGCCCTCGGCTTCCTCGCGGGTGGCGTCGATGAGCTCCCAGAACTCGGTCTCGTCCATCACGGCACCAGCATCGTGGCTCGGGGAGTCCGACGCACCCGGAAAGCCCGAAATGAATCCGGACAGAAGATGTCGTGTTTTCCTGACAGGCTGACGTCCATGACGACTGAAACCGCACCCCTGTACGGACGGATCTGCCTGGTCGCCGGGGCCACCCGGGGCGCCGGACGGGCCATCGCCGTCCAGCTCGGCACGGCCGGAGCCACCGTCTACGTCACCGGCCGCACCACCCGCGAGAACCTCAGCGAGGTCGGCCGCGCCACGGAGACCATCGAGGAGACCGCCGAACTGGTGACGGCCGCCGGCGGCGAGGGCATCGCCGTCCCCACCGACCACCTGGACCCCGAGCAGGTCCGGGCCCTCGTCGAGCGGATCGACCGCGAGCACGGCCGGCTCGACGTCCTCGTCAACGACGTGTGGGGCGGTGAACACCTCGTCGGCCCGTCCTTCGGCAAGAAGACCTGGGAGCTCGACCTCGCCGACGGCCTCCGGATGCTCGAACTCGGCGTACGGACCCACGCCATCACCTCGCACCTCGCGGTCCCGCTGCTGATCCGCAACCCCGGCGGGTTCGTCGTGGAGGTCACCGACGGCACCGCCGCGTACAACAACACCCGCTTCCGCGAGAACCTCTACTACGACCTCACCAAGAACGCCCCGATCCGGATGGCCTTCGGGCTCGCCGAGGAGCTGGCGGAGTACGGCGGGACGGCCGTCGCCGTCACCCCCGGCTGGCTCAGGTCCGAGCAGATGCTCGCCGGCTTCGGCGTCACCGAGGAGAACTGGCGCGACGCCACCGAGAAGCTCCCCGACTTCGGCATCTCCGAGTCCCCGGTGTACGTCGGCCGGGCCGTCGCCGCCCTCGCGGCCGACCCCGACCGGAACCGCTGGACCGGACAGTCCCTCTCCAGTGGGCAGCTGGCGAAGGAGTACGGCTTCACGGACGCGGACGGCTCGCGGCCCGACGCCTGGGGCTTCATCCTCGCGGGCGAGACCGGGAAGCCGGACGTGGCCGACTACCGGTAGCGCTCCGCCATGCCCCGTGCCGCCTCCGCGAACCGCTCGCGGAGCGCGGCCGGGGCCAGCACCTCCACCTCCGGGCCCAGACCCAGCAGCTGACCGACGGCGACCTCCTCGCTCTCCACCCGGAGGACCACCCGCGCCTGGCCGTCCTCGGCGGTCCCCGCCGCGAGCGCCTCCTCGGCGGCCGTCCGGTCCGTCACGTACGGCAGCCTGCGGGCCCCCGCCTCCGTCAGCCGTACGACGACCTCGGCGCGCAGGATCGACCGGGCGAACTCGGCCGCCCGCTCCTCCCAGAAGGAGGGCAGGTCGAAGACCGGGTCCCGGTCGAAGCGTTCCTCGCCCACGGCCACCGCCGTGAACCGGTCCACCCGGTACGTACGGAAGGAGGAGCCCGAGCGCGCGCACACGTACCAGACCCCGGCCTTGAGGACGAGGCCGTACGGCTGGAGCTCCCGCTCCACCTCCTCGCCGTCCCCGCGCCGGTAGCGGGCGGACACCCACCGGTCGTCCCACACCGCCTCGGCCACCGGCGCGAGCAGCTCCGGCGTCTCGGGCTCCTGGTACCAGCCCGGCGCGTCCAGATGGAAGCGCCGGGCCGCCGACTCGTGGGCGTCCCGCAGCGAGGGCAGCAGCGCCGCCGACACCTTGAGCCGGGCCGCCGAGGCCGCGTCCTCCAGGCCCATGTCCCGCAGCGCGCCCGGCAGTCCCGACAGGAACAGGGCCTCCGCCTCGCCGCGCGCGAGCCCCGTGAGCCGCGTCCGGTACCCGCCGACGAGCCGGTACCCGCCGGCCCGGCCCCGGTCCGCGTACACCGGCACCCCCGCCTCCGACAGGGCGAGCGCGTCCCGGGTGACGGTCCGCTCCGACACCTCCAGCTCGGCGGCGAGTTCGGCGGCGGTCATGGACGGCCGGTTCTGCAGGAGCAGGACCATCTTGATGAGGCGGGCGGCACGCATGCCCACCAGAGTGCCGTACGGACGCGCCGAGGGGCCGCCTCCGTATGTGCGTACGGAAGCGGCCCCTCGGACGGATGGGAGGCCCTTACAGGCCGTAGCGCTCGCGCGCCTCCTTCACGGCCGTCGCCCGGACCTCGCCGCGGCGGGCCAGCTGGGCCAGGGCCGCGACGACGATCGACTGGGCGTCGACGCCGAAGTGGCGGCGGGCCGCCTCACGGGTGTCCGAGAGGCCGAAGCCGTCGGCGCCCAGCGAGGAGTAGTCCTGCTCGACCCACTGCGCGATCTGGTCGGGGACCTGGCGCATGTAGTCGGAGACCGCGAGGACCGGGGAGTCGATGCCCTCCAGGGCCTTGCGGATGTACGGCACCTGCTCCTCGCCGCGCAGGAGGGCCGCGTCGGCCTCCAGGGCGTCACGGCGCAGCTCCGTCCAGGAGGTCGCGGACCACACGTCGGCGGCCACGCCCCACTCCTCGGCGAGCGTCTTCTGCGCCTCCAGGGCCCAGTGGATGGCCGTGCCGGAGGAGAGCAGCTGGATGCGGGAGGCGTTCGCCGGGAGCTCCAGGCCGGCCGACTCGGCCGTGTTGAAGCGGTAGAGGCCCTTGACGATGCCCTCGTCGATCCCGGCCGGCTTGGCCGGCTGCGGCATCGGCTCGTTGTAGACCGTCAGGTAGTAGAAGACGTTCTGGTCCTCGCCCTCGGCGGCCTCGCCGTACATCCGGCGCAGACCCTCCTTGACGATGACCGCGACCTCGTACGCGAACGCCGGGTCGTACGTCAGCGCCGCCGGGTTGGTCGCCGCGATGACGGGGGAGTGGCCGTCGGCGTGCTGCAGGCCCTCACCGGTCAGGGTCGTGCGGCCGGCCGTCGCGCCGACGAGGAAGCCGCGGCCGAGCTGGTCGCCGAGCTGCCACATCTGGTCGGCGGTCCGCTGCCAGCCGAACATCGAGTAGAAGATGTAGAAGGGGATCATCGCCTCACCGTGCGTGGAGTACGCGGTGGACGCGGCGATGAAGTCGGCCATCGAGCCGGCCTCGGTGATGCCCTCGTTCAGGATCTGGCCGTTGACGGCCTCCTTGTAGTACATCAGCTGGTCGCGGTCGACCGGCTCGTACGTCTGGCCCTTCGGCGAGTAGATGCCGAGCGACGGGAACAGCGACTCCATACCGAAGGTACGGGCCTCGTCCGGGACGATCGGGACCCAGCGCTTGCCGGTCTCCTTGTCGCGGATCAGGTCCTTGATCAGTCGCACGAACGCCATCGTCGTGGCCATCGACTGCGAGCCGGAGCCCTTGTCGAAGGCGGCGAAGGCCTTCTCGGCCGGGGCCGGCAGCGGGGCGAGCGGGTGCGTGCGACGGGCCGGGGCCGGGCCGCCGAGGGCCGCGCGGCGCTCCTGGAGGTAACGGACCTCGGGGGAGTCGGCGCCGGGGTGGCCGTACGGCACCTGCCCGTCGACGAACTGGGCGTCCGAGATCGGCAGCTCAAGAAGGTCACGCATGTTCTTGAACTCGTCCGTCGTCAGCTTCTTCATCTGGTGGTTCGCGTTCTTCGACGCGAAGCCCTCACCCAGGGTGAAGCCCTTGACGGTCTGCGCCAGGATGACCGTCGGCGCGCCCTTGAACTCCAGGGCGGCCTTGTACGCGGCGTACACCTTGCGCGGCTCGTGGCCACCGCGGGAGAGGTGGAAGCACTCGAGGATCTTGTCGTCGGACAGCAGCTGCGCCATCGCGACGAGCGCCGGGTCCTTGCCGAAGAAGTCCTGGCGGATGTAGGCGGCGTCGCGGGTCTGGTACGTCTGGACCTGCGCGTCCGGGACCTCGCGGAGGCGGCGGACGAGGGCGCCGGTGGTGTCGAGCGCGAACAGCTCGTCCCAGGCGTTGCCCCACAGCGACTTCACGACGTTCCAGCCGGCGCCGCGGAACTGGGCCTCCAGCTCCTGCACGATCTTGAAGTTGGCGCGGACCGGGCCGTCGAGGCGCTGCAGGTTGCAGTTGATGACGAAGGTCAGGTTGTCCAGACCCTCGCGGGCCGCCAGGGCGAGGGCCGCGGTCGACTCGGGCTCGTCCATCTCGCCGTCACCGAGGAACGCCCACACGTGCGAGGCGGAGACGTCCTTGATGGAGCGGTTGGTCAGGTAGCGGTTGAAGCGCGCCTGGTAGATCGCGGAGAGCGGGCCCAGACCCATGGAGACGGTGGGGAACTCCCACAGCCAGGGGAGGCGGCGCGGGTGCGGGTAGGAGGGCAGGCCGTTGCCGCCGGACTCCTGCCGGAAGTTGTCGAGGTGGGCCTCGTTCAGGCGCCCGTCGAGGAAGGCGCGGGCGTAGATGCCGGGGGAGGCGTGACCCTGGATGTAGAGCTGGTCGCCGGAACCGTCGGCTTCCTTGCCCTTGAAGAAGTGGTTGAAGCCGGTCTCGTAGAGCCAGGCCGCGGAGGCGAAGGTGGCGATGTGGCCGCCGACGCCGTGCTTGGAGCCGCGGGTGACCATCGCGGCCGCGTTCCAGCGGTTCCACGCGGTGATCTTCCGCTCCATCTCCTCGTCGCCGCCGAACTCGGTGACCGAGGGCTCGGCGGAGGTGGGGATGGTGTTGACGTAGTCCGTCTCCAGGAGCTTGGGCAGGGCGAGGCCCGCGCCCTCGGCGTGCTGGAGCGTACGGCGCATCAGGTAGGCGGCCCGGTGGGGGCCGGCGGCCTTGGTGACGGCGTCCAGGGAGGCCGCCCACTCGGCGGTCTCCTCGGTGTCACGGTCCGGGAGCTGGTCGAGCTCGCTCGGAATCTTGCCTACGGGATCGGTCATGATCGCCGCCTTCCGGACAGGGGTAGGGGGTGGAGATGGGGCCATGTCTGGCAGGACAGGGCGAAGGGCCGGGTGACGGCCCGCCGAAGACTGTAAACCGGCGATCGATGATCGATCAAAGGGTTGAAGGTGAAAACCTCTTCAGATCGAGAAAGTAGGCACAGGGTGCCAGGGAAGCGGGCACCCGGTGCCTTGTTTTCTGTCCTGTTTTCGCAGGTGAGGCCGGTTGTCTGAGGGTGTGCGCGCACGAATGAGCGGGCCCGTCGACGGCACGGACCCGCTCACTGTGCGTACGGAAAGGGCTCAGGCTCGCGGCGCGCAGCCCAGAACATGCGCCTTCACCAGCGCACCGATGTTCGGGTCGCCCCGCCGGAAGGCCTCCACCAGCTCCTGGTGCTCCTCCGCGTACGACTTCTGGACCGTGCCCAGCCAGCGGATCGACAGGGCCGTGAAGACCTCGATGCCGAGCGTCTCCCAGGTGTGCAGCAGGACGCCGTTCCCGGCCGCCTTCACCAGCTCCCGGTGGAAGGCCACGGTGTGCCGCACCTGCGCCGTACCGTCCATGGCCGCGTCCGCCTCGTACAGGGCCGCCACGTGCGGCTCCAGGGCCGAGCAGTCGGCCGCGAGCCGCCCGGCCGCCAGCTCGGCCGCGATCTGCTCCAGACCGGCGCGTACGGGGTAGCTCTCCTCCAGGTCGGCCGCGGTGAGGTTGCGGACCCGGACGCCCTTGTTGGGCGCCGACTCGATCAGCCGCAGCGACTCCAGCTCGCGCAGCGCCTCACGGACCGGGGTCTGGGAGACCTCCAGCTCCGTCGCGATCCGGCGCTCCACGATGCGCTCGCCCGGCTTCCAGCGGCCGCTGACGATCCCCTCCACGATGTGCTCGCGGATCTGCTCGCGCAGCGAGTGGACGACGGGGACGGTCATGAAGCGGCTCCTCGGGGAGTGTTGACCCTTAGACAATACGGCGGCGCCCCCGTCCGGAAACACTTCCGGGCGGGGGCGCCGCAGGTGAGGCTCGTTACGTTGCCTTTCGGCCCCGTGCCTTACAGACCGAGGTCGACCTCGAACTCGCCGGCCTCCAGGATCGCCTTGACGGCCGTCAGGTAGCGGGCGGCGTCGGCGCCGTCCACCAGACGGTGGTCGTAGGAGAGCGTCAGGTAGGTCATGTCGCGGACGCCGATGACGGTGCCCTCGGCGGTCTCGATGACGGCCGGACGCTTGACCGTGGCACCGATGCCCAGGATGGCGACCTGGTTCGGCGGGACGATGATCGTGTCGAACAGCGCACCGCGCGAACCGGTGTTGCTGATGGTGAAGGTCGCACCGGCCAGCTCGTCCGGCGTGATCTTGTTGCCGCGGACCTTGCCGGCCAGCTCGGCGGTGGCCTTGGAGATGCCGGCGATGTTCAGGTCGCCCGCACCCTTGATGACCGGGGTCATCAGACCCTTCTCGGAGTCCACGGCGATGCCGATGTTCTCCGAGTCGAAGTACGTGATGGTGCCCTCGGCCTCGTTGATCCGGGCGTTGATGACCGGGTGGGCCTTCAGCGCCTGGGCCGCCGCCTTGACGAAGAACGGCATCGGGGAGAGCTTGACGCCCTCACGGGCCGCGAACGCGTCCTTGGCGCGGGCGCGCAGCTTCATCAGCTTGGTGATGTCGACCTCGACGACCGAGGACAGCTGGGCCTGGCCGTGCAGCGCCTTCATCATGTTGTCGCCGATGACCTTGCGCATGCGGGTCATCTTGACCGTCTGGCCACGCAGCGGGGAGACCTCCAGGGCGGGGGTCTTCGGCGCGGCGGCGGCGGCCGGAGCGGCGGCGGGAGCGGCAGCGGCGGCCTTCTTGGCCTCGGCGGCCGCGAGGACGTCCTGCTTGCGGATGCGGCCGCCGACGCCGGAGCCCTTGACGGACGCCAGGTCGACACCGTTCTCGGTGGCGAGCTTGCGGACCAGCGGGGTCACGTACGCGCCGTCCTCGGCCGGGGCGGCCGGAGCCGGGGTCGCCGGGACCGGGGTCACGACGGCCGGGGCGATCGACGGGGCGGCGGCGACCGGAGCCGGAGCGGCGACCGGAGCGGCCGGGGCGACCGGCGCGGGGGCCGGAGCCGGAGCGGCCGGGGCGGCCGGAGCCGGGGCAGCGGCGGCGGGGGCCGGAGCGGCCGGGGCCGGGGCGGCGGCGGGAGCGGCACCCGCGACACCGATGACGGCCAGCTTGGCGCCGACCTCGGCGGTCTCGTCCTCGGCGACGACGATCTCCAGGAGAACGCCGGAGGCGGGGGCGGGGATCTCGGTGTCGACCTTGTCCGTGGAGACCTCGAGCAGCGGCTCGTCGGCCTCGACGGTCTCGCCGACCGACTTCAGCCAGCGGGTGACGGTGCCCTCGGTGACGGACTCGCCGAGCGCCGGCAGGACGACGTCGGTGCCCTGGGCGGCACCGGCGGGGGCGGCGGCCGGGGCCTCGGCCACGGGGGCCGGAGCGGCCGGGGCCTCGGCGACCGGCGCCGGGGCGGCGACCGGGGCCGGGGCGGCCTCGGCGGCGGGGGCCGGAGCGGCGGCCGGGGCGCCCGTGCCGTCGTCGATGATGGCGAGCTCGGCGCCCACCTCGACCGTCTCGTCCTCGGCGACCTTGATGGAGGCCAGGATGCCCGAGGCGGGGGCGGGGATCTCGGTGTCGACCTTGTCGGTCGAGACCTCGAGCAGCGGCTCGTCGGCCTCGACACGCTCACCCTCGGCCTTGAGCCAGCGGGTGACGGTGCCCTCGGTGACGCTCTCGCCGAGCGCCGGCAGGGTTACGGAAACCGACATGGTTTCAGTTGCTCCTAACGAATTGCGGAAAGTGGTCGTCGCGCCCTGTGATGACGTGAGAGTCAGTCGTGGGAGTGCAGAGGCTTGCCGGCCAGGGCCAGGTGGGCCTCGCCGAGCGCCTCGTTCTGCGTCGGGTGGGCGTGGATGAGCTGCGCGACCTCGGCCGGCAGCGCCTCCCAGTTGTAGATCAGCTGTGCTTCGCCGACCTGCTCGCCCATGCGGTCACCGACCATGTGGACGCCGACCACGGCACCGTCCTTGACCTGGACGAGCTTGATCTCGCCCGCGGTCTTGAGGATCTTGCTCTTGCCGTTGCCCGCGAGGTTGTACTTCAGGGCGACGACCTTGTCCGCGCCGTAGATCTCCTTGGCCTTGGCCTCGGTGATGCCGACGGAGGCGACCTCGGGGTGGCAGTACGTCACCCGGGGCACACCGTCGTAGTCGATCGGGACGGTCTTCAGACCGGCCAGGCGCTCCGCGACGAGGATGCCCTCGGCGAAGCCGACGTGCGCGAGCTGGAGCGTCGGGACGAGGTCGCCCACGGCCGAGATCGTCGGCACGTTGGTGCGCATGTACTCGTCGACCAGGACGTAGCCGCGGTCCATCGCGACGCCCTGCTCCTCGTAGCCGAGACCGGCGGAGACCGGGCCGCGGCCGATGGCGACCAGGAGGACCTCGGCCTCGAAGGTCTTGCCGTCGGCCAGGGTGACCTTGACGCCGCTGTCGGTGTACTCGGCGGACTGGAAGAAGGTGCCGAGGTTGAACTTGATGCCGCGCTTGCGGAACGCGCGCTCAAGAAGCTTCGAGCTGTTCTCGTCCTCGACCGGGACCAGGTGCTTCAGGCCCTCGATGACCGTGACGTCGGTGCCGAAGGACTTCCACGCCGAGGCGAACTCGACGCCGATGACGCCGCCGCCCAGGATGATCGCGGACTCCGGGACCCGGTCCAGGGTCAGGGCGTGGTCCGAGGAGATGATCCGGTTGCCGTCGATCTCCAGGCCGGGGAGGGACTTCGGCACGGAACCGGTGGCCAGGAGGATGTGACGACCCTCGACGCGACGGCCGTCCACGTCGACGGAGGTCGGGGAGGACAGGTGGCCGGTGCCCTCGATGTAGGTCACCTTGCGGGAGGCGACGAGACCCTGCAGGCCCTTGTACAGGCCCGAGATCACGTCGTCCTTGTACTTGTGCACGGCCTTGATGTCGATGCCCTCGAAAGAGGCCTTGACACCGAACTGCTCCGCCTCGCGCGCCTGGTCGGCGACCTCGCCGGCGTGGAGCAGGGCCTTCGTCGGGATGCAGCCGTTGTGCAGGCAGGTGCCGCCGAGCTTGTTCTTCTCGATCAGTGCGACGTCCAGGCCCAGCTGCGCTCCGCGCAGCGCCGCGGCGTAACCGCCGCTACCGCCGCCGAGGATCACTAGGTCGAAAACGGTGCTGGCGTCGTTCGCCACGTCACGTCCTCCATGCATGTGCGCTCGTCGCCGGTCGTCGACGACCTGGCGGCGGCTGGTGTCCGGCCGCTTTATTTCGGCCCTGTGGTGGGGGCCCTGTCCTGCCGAGAACCCATCTTCGCACTTGTTGACGGACGACGGGACGCGGGGCCGTGGTCTGAGACGGCCGATCGTCCGTACGGCGGGGTCACGGGCACGGACGAACCTACGGATTTCGTCGTCGGCGAACAGGGAAGGCCCCGGGCACGCAGCCCGGGGCCTTCCCTGTCACGGGGTGGATCAGAGCTCGCCGGCCGCCGTGCGCTCGGCCAGCTTCACCAGGGTGCGGACCGAGGAGCCGGTGCCGCCCTTCGGGGTGTAGCCGTACGGGGCGCCCTCGTGGAAGGCCGGGCCCGCGATGTCCAGGTGGGCCCAGGTGATGCCCTCGCCCACGAACTCCTGCAGGAAGAGACCGGCGACCAGGCCGCCGCCCATCCGGACGCCCATGTTCGCCATGTCGGCGGTGGGGGAGTCCATCGTCTTGCGCAGGTCCGCGGGGAGCGGCATCGGCCAGGACTGCTCGCCGACCTCCTCGGCGATCTCGTGGATCGCGGTCCGGAACTCGTCGTCGTTGGCCATGATGCCGAAGGTGCGGTCACCGAGGGCCAGGACCATGGCGCCGGTCAGGGTCGCCACGTCGACGATCGCGTCCGGGTGCTCCTCGGAGGCCTTGGTGAGCGCGTCGGCGAGGACGAGCCGGCCCTCGGCGTCGGTGTTCAGGACCTCGACGGTCTTGCCGCTGTACATGCTCAGCACGTCACCCGGGCGGGTGGCGGAGCCGGACGGCATGTTCTCCGCGAGGGCGAGCCAGCCCGTGACGTTGACCTCCAGGCCGAGACGGGCCGCGGCGACGACGGAGGAGAACACGGCGGCGGCGCCGGCCATGTCGCACTTCATCGTCTCGTTGTGGCCGGCCGGCTTCAGGGAGATGCCGCCCGAGTCGTAGGTGATGCCCTTGCCGACCAGGGCGAGGGTCTTCTCCGCCTTCGGGTGGGTGTAGGCGACGCGGACCAGGCGCGGCGGGTTCACGGAGCCGTTGCCGACGCCGAGGATGCCGCCGTAGCCGCCCTTGGTGAGCGCCTTCTCGTCGAAGACCTGGACCTTGAGGCCGTGCTCCTTGCCGGCGGCCTGCACGGCGGCGGCGAAGGTGGCCGGGTACAGGTCGTTCGGCGGCTGGTTGACCAGGTCGCGGGCGCGGTTGATCTCCTCGGCGACGGCCTGGGCGCGCTCGGCGGCGGCCTTGTGGGCCTTGTCGCGCGGCTTGGCGCCGAGCAGGGCGACCTCGGCGAGGGGCTTCTTCGCGTCCTTGCCGTTCTCCTGGTACGAGGTGTAGGCGTACGCACCGAGCAGGGCGCCCTCCGCGATGGCGGCGGCGTCCTCGGCGGTGGCGATCGGCAGCGCGAACGCGGCCTTCTTCGAGCCGGTCAGGGTGCGGGCGGCGGTGCCGGCGGCGCGACGCAGGGTCTCCCCGGCGAAGGACGCGCCGTCCTCGGGGGCCTCGCCCAGGCCGACGGCCAGGACGACGGGGGCCTTGAGACCGGCGGGGGCGGGCAGCTTCGTCGCCTCACCTTCGGCACCCGAGGCGCCCAGGGTCTCCAGGACGGCGGCGAGCCGGCCGTCGAAGGCCTTGTCGACGGCCTCGGCGCCCGGGGCGACGACGAGCGCCTTCCCGGACTTCGCGACGCCGACGACGAGGGCGTCGGCGCGCAGCGTCGCCGCGCCGGCAGTGCTGAGAGTGAGAGCAGTCACGGTGGTGAAATCTCGCTTCCATTGAGTTCTGTGGCGGTCGAGGGATGGGCCGACCGTGCCCGCCGCATCGTATTTCGGCCCGGAGAGCGCCGAGAACGAGCCTACGCTCGCTCGCCCGGTTCGCTCACGGCGGCGGGGATTCACTCATCCGTGGTGTCTCTTTCATGTTTACCCTTCCGGCCTCTGTCGCCCGGTCACACTCGCCTCATTCACGCAAGGACGACACACCGTTCTTCGCCTCATCTGCGACATCTCCACGCGTTCCGCCGGTTCGGGCGGAGCCCGTCGAGGGGGGACACCAAGCATGGACTCCGGCCGAATCCGTACGCCCAGAACCGCGCCCCGCACCGCCGCCGGCGCCCGCACCGCGCCCCGTACGGGTCCTCGTGCGGGCAGGATCGCCGTCCTGGCCGCCGCCGCGCTGCTCGCCACCGTCGTCCCCTCCGCGCAGGCGGTCGCCGCGACCGCGCCCCGCGTGGACCTCACCGTCCTCGTCGTCGACGACGGCGGCAGCGCGGTCGGGGCGATCACCGCCGAGCTGAAGGGCTCCGGCGTCCCGTACCGCAGGATCGACCTGAACGACCCGAACCGGCCCGTCCTCGACACGGCCTTCCTCAGCGACACGGTCGACGGGCGGCCCCGCGCCAAGTACCAGGGCGTCGTCCTGCCCCACGAGAGCGCCTTCGGCCCCGACTCCGCCGAGGCCACCACCCTCCAGGCGTACGAGCGGACCTTCGGGATCCCGCAGGTCGACGCCTACACCTGGTCGCACCCCGGCGTCGGCCTCGACTACACCGACCAGGGCGGCTGGTCCGGCGTCCTCGACGGCCGCCAGGCCGGCGTCACCGCCGCCGGGCAGTCGGGCCCCTTCCGGTACCTCGCCGGGGCGCTCACCTTCGAGGACAACGACCCCTCGATCTCCGAGAGTTACGGCTACGCGGGTCGCCCCCGCGCCGGCTACACCAGCTACCTGGACATCCCCGTCGACGGCGGCGGCCGCGCCAGCCTCGTCGGCGAGTACGCCGCCGACGGGCGCCGCGAACTCGTCGTCACCTTCGCCTACAACCAGTACCAGCGGCAGTTCCGCGCCCTCGCCCGCGGCATCGTCGACTGGCTCACCCAGGGCGTCCACCTCGGCCAGAGCCGCAACTACCTCTCCGTCCACGTCGACGACGTCTTCGCCCCCGACGCCCGCTGGGACCCCGCGCTCAACTGCACCCCCGGCGACTTCGACTGCGTCGGCGACGACGGCGAGGGCGTCAACCCCATCCGTATGACCGCCGCCGACGCCCAGTACGCCGCCGCCTGGCAGAAGGCCTCCGGCTTCACGCTCGACATGGTCTACAACGGCGGCCAGGGCGAGCAGTGGAAGACCGAGCACGGCGGCACCGACGCGCTCACGGCCCAACTGCTCGCCGACCGCGCCCAGTACCGGTGGATCAACCACACCTACACCCACCCCTTCCTCGGCTGCGTCCAGGACAACAGCGTCGTCCCCTGGCAGTGCGCCAAGGACACCGCGGGCAACACCCTCTGGGTGAGCCGCTCCGAGCTCTCCGGCCAGATCCGGAACAACCACGACTGGGCCGTCGGCAAGGGCATCTCCGTCGACCGCTCCGAACTCGTCACCGGCGAGCACTCCGGCCTCAGGACCCTGCCCCAGCAGCCCGTCGACAATCCCAACCTCGCCGGCGCCCTCGCCGACAACGGCGTGAAGTGGACCGCGAGCGACAACTCCCGCGAGCCCCAGCAGCGGGCCGTCGGCACCGGCACCGCGAAGACCGTGCCCCGCCACCCGATGAACGTCTACTACAACGTGGGCACCGCCGCCGAGATGGCCGACGAGTACAACTGGATCTACACCTCCCGCGCCGACGGCGGCAGCGGGATCTGCGAGTCCAACCCGGCCTCCACCTGCCTGCCCGCCCCGCTCCCCACGGCCACCGGCTACGCCGGCCACATCGTGCCGCAGGAGGCCCGCACCGCCCTCTCCCACGTCCTGGGCAACGACCCCCGGCCGCACTACGTGCACCAGTCCAACCTCGCCGAGGAGCGGCTCCTCTACCCGGTCCTCGACCGCGTACTCGCCGACTACCGGGCCCTGTTCGCGGCGAACGCGCCCCTGGTGAACCCGGCCCAGAAGGACGTCGGCACGGAACTGAGCCGCCGCACCGCCTGGGACCAGGCCGTCGCCGCCGGAAAGGTCACCGCCTACCGCATCGGCACCACGGTCACGATCAAGGCGCCCTCCGGCGTCACCGTGCCCGTCACCGCACCCGAGGGCACCCGCAAGAAGCTCCTGCTCGGCACCACCGCCTTCGGGGCGCCCTACGCGGGCACCCGCTCCGCCTGGACCACGCCCGAACTGCTCCAGACCGCCGTCACCCTCACGCTCCCGACCGCCTGACGCCTGACCAGCACGTCCTGGGGGGAACCCGCTCATGCCGAGCAGTGGCCGTCACGTCACCATGCTCACCGAAGGCACCTACCCGCATGTCCACGGCGGCGTCAGCACCTGGTGCGACCAGCTCGTCCGTGGCATGCCGGAGGTCGACTTCGAGATCCTCGCCCTCACCGGCAGCGGCCGCGAACCCGTCACCTGGGAGCTGCCGCCCAACGTCACCCGGCACACCGCGTACCCCCTGTGGGGACCGCCGCAGGGTCCGGCCGTGCGCCGGCCCCTGCGGGGGCGCGAACGCCGCCGCTTCCTCGACGCGTACGAGCGCCTCCTGCTCGCCCTCCTCGACCCCGAGGCGGGCTGCGACTTCGGCACCGGCCTGTACGAACTCGCCGAACTCGCCCGGCAGGGACGGCTGACCGCCGCCCTCCGCTCCGAGCCCGCCCTGCGCTCCCTCATGTGGATCTGGACCATGCCGCACCTGCCCACCCTCGCGGCCCGGCCCACCGTCCACGACGCGCTCACCGCCACCGACCTGCTCGAACACGCCCTGCGTCCGCTCGCCGCCCGGATAGCCGGCGGCGGCGTGGCGCACGCCGTCTCCAGCGGTCTCGCCACACTGCCCGCCCTCGCCGCGCAGCACTTCGAAGGGGTGCCCTTCCTGCTCACCGAACACGGCATCTACCTCCGCGAGCGCTACCTCGGCTACCGCACCGAGGCACAGCGCTGGCCCGTCAAGGCCCTGATGCTCGGCTTCTACCGCGAGCTCAACACCCTCGGCTACCGCAAGGCCGACCTCATCACCCCCTGCAACCAGTACAACCGGCGCTGGGAGGAGCGCGGCGGAGCCCCCGCCGACCGCATCCGCACCGTCTACAACGGCGTCGACCCGGCCCTCTTCCCCGACGCCGGACCCGAGCCCGAGACCCCCACCCTCAGCTGGTGCGGCCGTGTCGACCCCATCAAGGACCTGGAGACCCTGATCCGGGCGTACGCGATCTGCCGCGCCGAACTCCCCTCGCTCAGGCTCCGCCTGTTCGGCCCGGTCCCGGCCGGGAACGAGGACTACCTGACCCGTCTGGAGAAGCTCGCCGCCGAACTGGGCGTGACCGACGGAGTGTCCTTCGAGGGCCGGATCAGCGACGTCCCCTCGGCCTACGCGGCCGGCAGCGTCGTCATGCTCTCCTCGATCAGCGAGGGCTTCCCCTTCTCCCTCATCGAGGCCATGTCCTGCGGCCGCGCCACCGTCTCCACGGACGTCGGAGGCGTACGGGAGGCCGTCGGCGACACCGGGATCGTCGTCCCGCCCCGCGAACCGGCCGTCATGGCCGCCGCCGTCTCCGCACTCCTCCGGGACGGCGCCCGCCGCGCCGAACTCGGCCGCCGCGCCCGGCAGCGGGTGATCGACGAGTTCACGCTGCACCGCTCGGTGGACGGCTTCCGCCAGATCTACCGCGAACTGGCGGGCGCCCGCCCGGCCCCGCTGCCGCCCCAGGAACCCCTCCGCCTGAGAATCCCCTCCCCGCGCCGCACCACCCCGGCCCTCGTCCCAGGAGGCACCCCGGCATGAGCGCCTCCCTCTGGCTGAAACCCCCGAGGACCGAGACCCCGCTTCCGGCGATCCCCCGCCCACGGCAACCGGCCGGGCACCCCCCGGCCCCCGCCGGCGCCGGGCACCCCACGGCCCCCGCCGGCGCCGGGCACCCCCCGGCCCCCGCCGGCGCCGGGCTCGCCGCCGATCCGCTCGACGAACTCGCGCGGCGGCTCGACGGGTTCGTCGCCGTCGCCGTGCACCCGGACGAGATCGCCGCGATCCTCGAGTCCGACGGCATGACCGACGAGCACATCCGGCTCACCTACGGCCGCGCCGACTCCTTCTCCCTCGCCGAGGACCTCTACGCGCGCGTGGAGCGGCGCCACCCCGAACCGACCGCGCCGTCCTCCGGCGCCTGGTACGGCGAGCTCGCCGGCTGTCTGCTGCGCGGGCTGGTCTTCGCGCTCCCCGGCCTCGCGTACGTGCTCGCCGCACCGCTGCTCGCCGGCGGGCACGGCCGGTTCGGGCTCCCCGCCGGGACGATCCCGCTGCTCGCCGGGGCCGTCACCGGCTGGGTGTGGAACCAGGCCCTCTCCCACCGCGCGTACACCTGGCTCGGGCTCGGCGACCGGCCCGCCGCCGCCCGAGCCCTCCTCGCCGGCGCCCCGGCCGGCGCCCTCGCCGGTACGGCCGTCGCCCTCGCGAGCGCCGCGCCCGGCGAGACCCCCGCGGCCGTCTTCGCCGCCGGACAGTCGCTCTACCTCGCCGCCGCGACCGTGCTCCTCGTCCTCGGCCGCGAACGGGCCCTGCTCTGCGCCCTGCTGCCGCTCACCGGCGCCGTCCCCGCCTTCCGCTGGGACCTGCCGGACGGCCTGCGCGCCGCGCTGCTCCTCGCCTCGCTCACCGCCTCCGTCGTCTTCGCCGGGCTCGTCCTCCGCCCCGGCCTGAGCCGGGGCGCGTCGGGCCGGGGCGGACCCCCGCGCGCCGCCTCCCTGCCGTACGGCCTCTTCGGCCTCGGCAGCGGCCTTCTCGTCCTCCACGCGGGCGTGGGCGACACGCTGGTGAGCGGGGCGGGGGCGGTCATCGCGCTCACCCTCTCCATGGGCCCCGCCGAATGGCTCCTGCACCGCTTCCGGGACGGGAGCCTGACCCGGCTGCGGACCCTCACCACCGCCCGCGAGTTCCGCCGGGCCGTCACCGGCACCCTCGTGCTCTGCCTCGGCGGCTACCTCACCGTGCTCCTCGCCCTCGCGCTCGCCGCGACCCTCGTCTGGCCGGGGGCGCCCTGGCCGACCCTCCCGCGCCTGGTCACCCTGCTCCTGATCGGGACCGTGCTCTGGCTCGGGCTGCTGCTCCAGGCCTTCGGCGCGGTGCTCAGCGCCGCCACCGTCTGCCTGCTCGCGGCGGCGGCGCAGACCGTGGAGCCGGTGGCGGGCCCGGTGGCCGCCGGGGGAGCGGCCGCCGTGCTCGCCGCCCTGACCTGTGTCCTGCTGGTACGACCGACCGCCCACCGCGCCTAGAGGTGTCATGACCGTCCCTTCCCTCCTGGTGCCGTACTACGAGCACCCGGCCGAACGCCCCGGGGCCTGGTCGGCCCTCGTCGACGCGGCGCCGTCCCTGTACGGCGTCGTCCTCAACCCGGCGAGCGGCGCCGGTGCCGCGCCCGACCCGGCGTTCGCCGAGGCCGCCGGGCGGCTGCGGGCCGCCGGGGTGCGGGTCCTCGGCTACGTGGACACCGCCTACGGCCGCCGCCCGCACGCCGAGGTCGTCGCCGAACTGGTCCGCCACCGCGACTGGTACGGCGCCGACGGCGCCTTCCTGGACCAGGTCGCGACCGCGCCCGCGGCCCTCGCCCACTACCGCCGCATCGCGGTCGCCGCCCGGGCCGCCGGGGCCGCGACCCTCGTCTTCAACCACGGGGCCCACCCCGACCCCGGATACGAGGCCCAGGCCGACCTCCTCGTCACCTTCGAGGGCCCCTGGGACACCTACCGGACCCTCGACCTGCCGGTCGCCGCCCACTACTGCCACCTCGTGTACGCCGCCCCCGCGGGCGTCCGTCCGGCCACCCCGGTGCACTGCGCCGTCCCCGGCACCGGCGCGCACCCCTGGGGCACCCTTCCGCACCTCCTGGAGCCCGCCCGATGAGACGACCGCTGCCGCTGCTCGCGGGGCTCCTCCTGCTGGCCACGGCCTGTACGGCGGCCCCCGACCCCGGCCCCGACCCGAAGACCACCGAGGAGCAGCGCTGGCGCCCGGCGCCCGGCCTCGCCTGGCAGTGGCAGCTCAGCGGCCGGCTCGACCCGGCCGTCGACGTCCCGGTGTACGACATCGACGGCTTCGACCACCCGGCGTCGACCGTCGCCGACCTCCACCGGCGCGGCCGCAAGGTCATCTGCTACGTCTCCACCGGCGCCTGGGAGGACTTCCGCCCCGACGCCGACCGCTTCCCGAAGGCCCTCCTCGGCAAGGGCAACGGCTGGGAGGGCGAGCGCTGGCTCGACATCCGCCGCACCGACCTCCTCGGACCCCTCATGGCGAAGCGCCTCGACATGTGCCGGGACAAGGGCTTCGACGCCGTCGAACCCGACAACATGGACGGCTACAAGAACCGCACCGGCTTCCCCCTCACCGCCGCCGACCAGCTCCGCTACAACCGCCTCATCGCGACCATGGCCCACGACCGGGGCCTCGCGGTCGGCCTCAAGAACGACCTGGACCAGATCCCGAAGCTGCTCCCGGACTTCGACTTCGCGGTCAACGAGCAGTGCGCCGAATACGACGAATGCGGCCGTCTCGCCCCGTTCGTGGCGGCGGGCAAGGCCGTCTTCCACGTCGAGTACGAGCTGACGACGGACCAGTTCTGCCCCCAGGCCCGGAAACTGGGCCTCAGCTCCATGCGGAAGCGGTACGAGCTGGGGGTCTGGCGCCAACCCTGCTAGCCCAGCGTCAGCGCGACCAGCACGGCCGTGGTCGCCGTCTCCTCCACCGCGCCGAACACATCGCCCGTCACCCCGCCGAAGCGCCGCACGCACCGGCGGAGCAGCAGCGCCGCCGCACCGAGGCCCGCACCGGCCGCGAGGACGGAGCGGACGGCGTCGTACGGGGAGAGCAGGAGGCCCGTCGCGGCGCAGAGGACGAGGACCAGGGCGGTGGTGAGGGTCGCCGACCGGGTCGGGACCGTCTCGGCGACGATCGCCCCGAGGCCCTCGGGGCGGGCGGCCGGGACGCCGTGCCGGGACGCGTGGGTGAGGGCGAGGCGGGCGACGGTGGCGGCGAGGGCGGCGGCGACGGTGCCGTGCGCCCAGCCCTCCCCGTACAGCTCGTACAGCGCCGCGACCTGGGCGAGCAGGACCAGGACGAGGGCGATGACGCCGAACGGGCCGATGTCCGACTGCTTCATGATGCGCAGCGCGTCCTCGGCCGGCTTGGCGCTGCCCAGGCCGTCGGCGGTGTCCGCGAGGCCGTCGAGGTGCAGGCCCCGGGTGAGCAGGGCGGGGACGGCGGTGGCGGCGACGGCCGCGAGCAGCGGGCCCGAGCCGAGCAGCAGGAAGAGACCGCCGGCCGCGGCGGAGCAGAGCCCGACGACCAGCCCGGCGAGCGGGGCCGAGAGCATGCCGGCGCGCGCCGCGTCCCGGTCCCAGCGGGTGATGCGGGCGGGGAACACGGTGAGGGTCCCGAAGGCGAAACGCAGGCCGTCCATCCGGGCAGGGTAATCGCCGTCTCCGGACGGTAGATTGCGCATACCGCGCATATCGGAAGTGGGTGGCATGGGTCACTGGTTCTCCCGGAACATCGTCGAGCCGGGCAAGCTCCCGATGCTGCTCGCTCTGACCTCCTTCGTCCTGACATTCCTGGTCACCCGCACCGTCACCCGGCTCATCCGGGCGGGGAAGGGACCTTTCCGGAACGTCTCCTCCGGAGGCGTCCACATCCATCACGTCGTACCGGGTGTCGTCCTCACCGTCCTCGGCGGGTTCGGCGCGGTGGGCAGCAGCCGGCACGGCGTCGGCGCGGCGGTCTTCGCGGTCGTCTTCGGGGTCGGCGTGGGGCTCGTCCTGGACGAGTTCGCGCTCATCCTCCATCTCGACGACGTGTACTGGTCCGAGGACGGCCGCAAGAGCGTCGAGGTGGTCGTGCTCACCACGGCCCTCGTGGGACTCACGCTCAGCGGCTTCTCGCCGCTCGGCGTCAACGACATGACCACCGAGGAGCGCCAGGACCGGGTCACCTTCATCCTCAGCCTCGCGCTGAACTTCCTCCTCGTCCTGATCACCCTGGTGAAGGGGAAGTTCCGGATGGCCGTGTTCGGGGCCCTGGTCCCGTTCGTGGCGATCGTCGGGGCGGTCCGCCTGGCCCGTCCCGGCTCCTGGTGGTCCCGGCGCTTCTACCGGAGCCGCCACCGGGCCAGGGCCCGCTCCCGGATCCGTACGTACCGCCACGACAGGCGCTGGACCAAGGTCCGGCGCCGCCTTCAGGACCTGATCGGCGGCTTCCAGGAGCGCGTCCCCGGGCGCGGCTCGACACCGCCGTCCTGACCGCGCCCGCGGCGGACCCGGACGGCGATCAGGACGAGGACGGCGGCGATCGCCGCCAGGTGCTCCTTGCCCGCCAGGTTCGCCTTGACGAACACCTCGACGACCATCGCGACGACCACGAGCCCGCCGGTCCAGTACGCCCGGTAGCGCCAGCAGACGTACACGGCGAGGCCGACCACGGCCGCCGACGGGCCGGTGTCGACGACCTGCGCGTCGGAGGCGGGCAGCCCGAACGGGCTGTCCGGGCCGAGGGCGATGCCCACGCGCGCGTAGAGCGTGCCGGCGAGGGTGGCGAGGTACGCGATGCCGAGCGTCCGCCACCGCCCGATGCAGATCTCGGCGATCCCGAACACCAGCAGCACCTGCGCGAGGGCGCCCCACACCGGCAGGTCGAGGGCGGGGACGAACAGCGAGAGCGGGGTCCGGAGCAGCGAGAGCCACAGCGGGTCCTCGGCCCGTACGGAACCGATGTCCTGGACCGGCTGATAGCCCCAGTCCTGGTTCTGCACGATCTGGAAGAGGGAGGTGAGGCAGACGGCGCCCAGCGTCAGGGGAGCCGCCCTCCACCTCTTCGTGAGGAGTGCCGTCCGTACGGTGGTGAACAGCGGCCCCCACTCGCGGCGGGCGAACTCCCTTGCGGCGTGTCTCAACGGCTGCTCTCCAGATGCCTGCGGTGCAGCCACTTCGGCAGACCGGGGGCCTCCAGGAAGCCCTCGGCCCGACCGGCGGCGAGGCCGATGCGCAGCAGGTCCGCACTCTTCTCGAAGAGCATGAATCGGGGCTCCCAGATCGGTCGGTACTTGGCGTTGGCGCGGTACAGCGACTCGATCTGCCACCAGCGGGAGAAGAAACTGAGCAGTGAGCGCCACAGACGCAGCACGGGTCCCGCCCCGAGCTTCGAGCCACGTTCGAAGACGGAGCGGAACATCGCGAAGTTGAGCGAGACCTGAGTGATCCCGATCTCCTTGGCGCGCTGCAGGAGTTCGATGACCATGAACTCCATCAGGCCGTTCTCGGAGTCCCGGTCACGGCGCATCAGATCCAGCGAGAGCCCCTTCGGCCCCCAGGGGACGAAGGAGAGCAGGGCCCGCAGCTCGCCCCGGTCGTCGGTGCACTCCAGCATCACGCAGCGGCCGTCCCGGGGGTCGCCGAGCCGGCCAAGCGCCATCGAGAAGCCGCGCTCGGTGGCCCCGTCGCGCCAGTCGTCCGCCTTGCGGAGCAGCTCGGCCATCTCGTCGGCGGGGATGTCCTCGTGGCGCCGGATCCGGACCTCGTACCCGGCCCGCTTGACCCGGTTGAAGGCCTGCCGGACGGTCCGCATGGCCCGGCCGTCCAGGGTGAACTCGTCGGTCTCCACGATCGCCTCGTCGCCCAGCTCCAGGGCGTCCAGACCGTGCCGGGCGTAGATGACCCCGGCCTCCTCGCTCGCGCCCATCACCGCCGGGATCCAGCCGTGCTCGCGGGCCTCGGCGAGCCAGGGCTCGATGGCGCCCGGCCAGGCCTCGGGGTCGCCGATCGGATCGCCGGAGGCGAGCGAGACCCCGCCGACCACCCGGTAGGCGATGGCCGCCTTCTCGCTCGGCGACCACACCACGCTCTTCTCGCGGCGCAGCGCGAAGTAGCCGAGGGAGTCGCGCTCGCCCTGCTTGTCGAGCAGGACCCGCAGCCGGTCCTCGTCCTCCTCGGTCAGCGGGTCGACCGCCCGCCGGGAGCGGAAGGCGGCGAAGAGCACCGCGAAGAGCAGCAGCGTGGACATGACGTTGATGGTGACGTCGACCCAGCCGGGGGTGCTGATCCCGGCGACCCCCGAGCTGTCGGAGGCCAGCGTGATCAGCCGCATCACGCCGTACTTCCAGCGCTCCAGGAAGGTGGAGTGGCCGGTGGACTCGTTGGTGACGGTCACCAGGACGGCGGCGAGCAGCGAGGTGACGAGCAGTCCGCCCACGGCCACCCCCGCCGCGAGCCTGGGGTTGGAGCGGTCGCCCTTGGCGTAGAACTCCTTGCGGCCGAGCAGCAGCGCGAGCACGAACGCGGCGGTGAGGATCAGCGAGATCCAGTTCTGGGCGTGCTGCCGGATCTCGGGGAACAGCATCACGAGGGCGAAGAGCAGCAGGAAGAGGCCGCCGAGCACCATGTTGAGGATCCACGCGGCCCGTTTGCGGCGCCGCATGGTGATCGCGAGGAAGAGCGTGAAGACCCCCGAGGCGAAGCCCGCGGTGAGCATGTACGGGGTGAAGTAGTTGTCCTCGTTGTGGCGGCGCAGGTCCTGCCCGAACGAGACCCAGACGGCGCTCAGGAAATTGATGAACGTGACGACACGCAGGTACCAGACGGCGAACGCGGCGCTGCGCCGCGAGCGGGCGGTCGTGCCCCGGGGTGCTGCTTCGGCAGACAAGCGGACTTCTCCCATGAAAAGCGATCATATGGGGCACTGCTTTGCCGTACGGAGACGCCGGAGGCGGCCACGCGCGCGTCGCGCGTGACCGCCCCCGGAGTAGGCCGTTCCGTCCCGCCCGTACTCAGACCTCCGCCGCACCCTCGCCGGCCGGAGTGGTCGGATCCGGACGCTCGGGCAGCTCCGCGGCGAACGCCGCCGCGGCCTGGACGAGGGGAAGTGCGAGCAATGCCCCGGTTCCCTCACCCACATGGACGCCGTGATCGAGCAACGGGTTGAGCGCCATCCGGTCCAAGGCCTTCGCCTGCGCAGGCTCCCCGCTCACCTGACCCGCCAGCCACCAGTCCGGCGCCCGGAACGCCGCCCGCTGCGCCACGAGCGCACAGGCCGCACCCACCACACCGTCCAGGATCACCGGCATCCGCCGCACCGAGGCCTGCAGCAGGAACCCGGTCGTCGCCGCCAGATCCGCCCCGCCGACCGCCGCGAGCAGCTCCAGCTGGTCGCCCAGGACCGGCCGGGCCCGCCGCAGCGCGTCCCGGATCGCCGCGCACTTGCGCATCCACGCCAGATCGTCGATCCCGGCACCGCCCCGGCCGGTCACCACCGAGGCGTCCGTCCCGCACAGCGCCGCGATCAGCGTCGACGCCGCCGTCGTGCCACCGACGCTCAGATCCCCGAGCACCACCAGATCGGTGCCCGAGTCCGCCTCCTCGTCGGCGATCGCCATACCGAGCCGGACCGCCGCCTCGGTCTCCTCGACCGTCAGCGCGTTCTCGATGTCGATCCGGCCGCTGCCGCGCCGCACCCGGTGCCGTACCACCTCGGCGGGCAGCAGCTCGGGGTCGCAGTCCAGGCCGGCGTCCACGACCCGTACCGGCACGCCCGTCGAGCGGGCGAGCACGGCCACCGGGCTCGCCCCGTCGAGCACCGCGCGCACCAGCTCGTACGCCGTACCCGCCGCACGGCCCGACACATCGAGCGAGGCCACCCCGTGGTCGCCCGCGAACAGCACCACCTTCGGCTGCTCGATCGCCCGCACCTTGACCGAGGCCTGGGCCGCGGACAGCCACTCACCCAGCTCGTCGAGCCGGCCCAGCGCCCCCGGCGGCACGGTCAGCCGCTCCCGGCGCTCCTCGGCATCACGCCGTATCCCGCCGTCGGGGCGCTCGATCAGATCGGAGAAGTCGTCCAGGTTCAAGGGTTCCACCCAGTGATCACGTCAGCGAGGTCCATCAGCGATCGGAACCCTACCCGCGCAGCACCAGAGCCTGACCCGCGACCACGAGGACGACCTCCTCGCACTCGTCCGCGAAGGCCGCGTTCAGCCGGCCCAGCTCGTCCCGGAAGCGGCGCCCCGCCGCCGTCCCCGGCACCACCCCCGAGCCGACCTCGTTCGTCACCGTCACGACCGTACGGCCCGTCGCCCGCACAGCCGCCACCAGCTCCGCCGTCCGCTCCCGCAGCGCCGCCTGCCCGCCGTTCCGCCACCGCTCGTCGTCCCAGGCACCCACCCGGTCCATGGCGTCCGTCAGCCACAGCGACAGACAGTCGATCAGCAACGCCGGGCCGTCCTCCGCGAGCAGCGGTACGAGCTCACAGGTCTCGGCCGTACGCCACGAGGCCGGCCGCCGGTCCCGGTGCAGCCCCACCCGCTCGGCCCACTCCGGGTCACCCTCCCTGGTCCCGCCAGTCGCCACGTACAGCACCTCGGGGAAGGTCTCCAGACGCCGCTCGGCCTCCACCGACTTCCCCGACCGCGCCCCGCCCGTCACCAGCGTCCGACGGGGCACCTCCGGCACCTCGTGGTAGTCGCCCACGTACAGCGTCGTCCCGTCCGGCACCGCCCGCGCCCCCGCCGCGGCGAGCTGCCGGTCCAGCTCCGCGCCGGCCGGCGCGTCGTGGTCCAGGTGCACCGCGATCACCTCGGTGGCCGGGCCGACGGCCCCCGTCGTCCGCAGCCGCGCCAGCCCGTCCGGCCGCCCGGTGACATCGGCGACGACCATGTCGTACGGCGCGCGGTGCTCGTCCCCGATCCCCGCGGGCGCACACCCGGGCGGCAGGTACAGCAACCGCTCCCCGTCGGCCGAGGTCACCTCGTACCCGGTCCCGGGGGAGTCCATCGGCACCGCCCGCACCCGGTGCCCGCTGATCAGCGTCAACTCCCGCCCGTCCGGCACCCGAACGGCGGTCGGAAGCCCCGCGGGCACCTCCACGGCGGGCCCGTCGTGCGGATGGGTGAGCAGCACCTGCCGCACCCCCACCAGCGAATGCCCCGACCGGGCGGCGGCGAGCGCGGCGCCGGGGGTCAGATCGAGCAGCAGGGCCCCGTCCACGAGCAGCGAGGTCGCAGCCCTCGCTCGCGCCCCACGAGACAGCGCGCACACGGCGCAGGGGCAGTCGGGGCGGGGGAGTCCGAGCGGGGCGCCGGTGCCGAGCAGAGTCAGTTCCACCCTCAGATCCTCCCGCGCCGCCGCGAGGCGTGCGCGCCCGGCTACGCTGCGGGCAGGAAACCGATCATCCGGTGAGCGCCAGGAGGCTTGCATGGCATGGACGTGGCGGTTCGAGAAGTCCGACGGCACCGAGGTCGAGCCGGTGGTGACGCCGGAGGAGTTCACGACCCAGGGTGACGCGGAGAGCTGGATCGGCGAGAACTGGCGTGACCTCCTGAGCGGCGGCGCGGACCAGGTGACGCTGTCGGAGGACGGGGCGAAGATCTACGGCCCGATGCCGCTGGACGCGGAGGGCTAGAGCACCCCCCGTTGTGGGCAGTCGTTCCGCTGGGGCGGAACGGGTGGGCACGACGGACGGCGCCCCTGCCGGCGCCCGAGGCTTTCGCGCCTGAACCCGCACCCCGTGTGCACCGTCTCTGATGGTGCGGGTCCAGGCGCGGAACGCGGAGACGCCGCTGAGGGCGCCGTCCCGTGTGCCCACCCTCCCCCAAGCTTTCGGCTCCGCTCGAGCAGGGGGACCCCCTCGCCCCGGCGGGACGATTGCCCACACGGGGCGGGGCGCGGGGCCTACGTCTCGCCCAGCGTGACCTCCGCCTTCCGCGTCGTCGTGCCGCGGGTGTACACCACCGTCACCTTGTCCCCCGGCTTCATCGACGCCAGCGCCTCCGCCAGCGACGTGATCGTCGTGATCTCCGTGTCGCCGAGGCGCGTGATCACGTCACCCGGCTTCAGGCCCGCCTGCCCGGCCGCCCCGTCCGGCGGCGCCTCCACCACAGCGACGCCCGCCGGCTCGTAGTTGTCGTCGAGGACCGTACGGCCGGTGATGTTCAGGGCCGCCCGGCCCGAGTCCGTCACCTTGCCGTTCTTGACGATCTGGTCCGCGATCGTCTTCACCGTCGACGCGGGGATCGCGAAGCCGATGCCGGCCGCCGAGCCGCTGCCCAGCTCGGGATCGGTCGCGGCGAGCGTCGGGATGCCGATGACCTCGCTGTCGAGGTTCACCAGGGCACCCCCGCTGTTGCCGGGATTGATCGCCGCCGACGTCTGGACCATGTTCGCGATCGTCGCGCCCGTCCCGCCCCCGGTCCGTCCCTCGCTGACCGTCCGGCCGGTGGCGGAGACGATGCCCTGGGTCACGCTGCCGGACAGGCCCAGCGGGGAGCCCATCGCGAGGACGATCTGCCCCATGTCGACGGAGGCCGAGTTGCCGAACGTCGCCGCCCTCAGCCCCTGCGGCACGCTGTCCAGCTTGAGCACCGCGAGGTCCTGCTCGGGGTAGGAGAAGACGAGCCGCGCCGTCACCGGCTGCCCGCCGGTGGCCGCCGTGACCTTGAAGGACTGCTCCTGGCCGACGACGTGCGCGTTGGTGACGATGTGGCCCTTGCCGTCGTAGACGACCCCGGAGCCGAGGGTGTTCCCCGCCTCGATCTGCACGACCGAGGGCAGGACGTTCTTGATGACCGCCCGGTAGTCGTCCTGGAGCTCGTTGGCGGCGACCGGCGCCGCCGCCTGGGTCGACCGCTCCGCGGCGGCGTCCCCGGCGGAGGAACAGCCGCCGACGAGCGCGACGGCACAGACCCCGGCGGTGAGCGGCGGAAGGAGGCGGCGGGCACGGGACACGTCCATGTCCGGAGTATCCGTTTCCGCCCCGCCCCCGGCCCGGCGAGCGCAGCCGATCAGGCGTGCGCGACCACCGAGCGGGCGTGCGCGACCACCGAGCGGGCGTGCGCGACCACCGAGCGGGCCGGCCCCGGCCCGCAGGACCCGCCGAGGGGCTCGCGTCAGCCCCGTACCCCGCACAGATGCAGCAGGGCCGCGATCCGCCGGTACGGATCCGTGCGCCCCGCCCGGTCCTCGGCGGCGAGCAGCCGGTCCAGCTCCTCGGCGGCGGGCAGACCCGCGTCCGCGGGGACGTCGTCCGTGAAGACCCGCACCCCGTACCAGGCGTGCAGCGGCGCCGCGATTCCCGCGAGCGTCGACGTGAGCGCGTCGAGCCGGTCGGCCCGCACCTTCACGCCGTTGTCGTCCGTGTAGACATCGGAGTCGAAGGCGGCGAGCGCCCCCGACCAGTCCCCGGCGAGCCCCGGCCGCATGGACAGGGCCTCCGCGTTCCGCACCACCAGGGACAGCAGGCCGCCGGGGGCCAGCATCCGGGCCAGGCCCGCGAGCAGCGCGTCCGGCTCGTCCGCGTACATCAGCACGCCGTGGCAGAGGACCACGTCGAAACTGCCGGGCAGGAAGTGCACCCCGGTCTCGCGGCCGTCGCCCTCGATCATCCGGACCCGCTCGCGGATCCCGGCGGGCTCCGTCGCCAGCGACTCGCGGGCCGCCTTCAGGAGGTCGGGGTCGGCCTCAAGACCGGTCACGGTGTGCCCGGCCCGGGCCAGGCGAAGGGCCTGGGTGCCCTGCCCCATGCCCGCGTCGAGGATCCGCAGCCGCTGCCCCACCGGGTAGCGGCCGGTTATCTGCTCGTCGAGCTGACGGGCGACGATCTCCTGCCGGATGGTGTCGCGCAGCCCGCCGGGACCGGCGGGCCAGTGGGCGACGACGGGCAGGACGGGGCCACCCGACTCCGACGTGGCCTCGCCGAACGCGCGCCCGTCGAACTCCGAGCTGTCGGCGCTCAGGGCCGCTCTCCGCGCTTGACCTGCGGCTTCGGCAGACGCAGTCGGCGCATCTGGAGCGTGCGCATCAGGCCGTAGGCGATGGCGCCGCGCTTCGGCTCGTTCGGGAAGCGCTCGTTGAGCTGCTTCCGCAGACGGATCCAGATGCCGATCGAGTCGATGACGATCAGGACGATCACACCGAGCCAGAGCAGCAGGGAGATGTTCTGCAGCCCCCGGTTGGCGTTGCCGAACAGCGACAACACGAGGATCACCACGGCCATCGGCAGGAAGAACTCGGCGATCGCGAACCGCGAGTCGACGAAGTCGCGCACGAAACGGCGGACCGGACCCTTGTCGCGGGCGGGCAGGTAACGCTCGTCGCCGCTGGCCAGCGCCTCGCGCTGCCGGGCCAGGTCCGAGCGGCGTGCCTCGCGCTGACGCTTGGCGGCCTCCTTGCGGTCGGTCGGCACCGTCGCGGCGCGGCGGCGCTGGGTCTGCGCGTCGCTCCGCTTCGGGGTCGGGCGGCCCTTGGGGGCCTCGGGGTCGCGGGGCTGCTTGGTGGAGAGGTCCGCCGTCACCTTGTCGGTGGGGGCCTTCTCGTCCTTCGAACGGCTACGGAACACAAAACCCAAGGGTACGGGGTAGCGGGCATGAACCCCATGCGGGCCGGGAACGATCCGCTAACGGACTGCGTCTTGGGCGGTACGTACGAAGGACGGCGCGGGGATCTCCCGGAGATCCGTCTACTCCCTGCGCGGGAGGGAACACCGCGCGCAGTCGTCCTTGGGGAGGAGCGCATCCCGCTCCGAACAGTGCGGTAATGGAGACAGGGCCCGTAGTGTGGATCCTGTTGAAGAGCTGGAGCCGAGTCCGTCAGAAGGGGGCGCGCGAAGCCCATGAGCGGTGTCATGAAGCGTATGGGGATGATCTTCCGCGCGAAGGCGAACAAGGCCCTTGACCGGGCCGAGGATCCGCGCGAGACGCTCGATTACTCCTACCAGAAGCAGCTGGAGCTGCTGCAGAAGGTGCGCCGGGGCGTCGCCGACGTCGCCACCTCCCGCAAGCGGCTCGAACTCCAGCTGAACCAGCTGCAGGGCCAGTCCGCCAAGCTGGAGGACCAGGGCCGCAAGGCCCTCGCCCTCGGCCGCGAGGACCTCGCCCGCGAGGCGCTGTCCCGGCGGGCCGCGCTCCAGCAGCAGGTCAGCGACCTGGAGGTGCAGCACCAGACGCTGCAGGGCGAGGAGGAGAAGCTCACCCTCGCCGCCCAGCGCCTCCAGGCCAAGGTGGACGCCTTCCGCACCAAGAAGGAGACCATCAAGGCGACCTACACGGCGGCCCAGGCGCAGACCCGGATCGCCGAGTCCTTCTCCGGCATCTCCGAGGAGATGAGCGACGTCGGTCTGGCGATCCAGCGGGCCGAGGACAAGACCGCCCAGCTCCAGGCGCGCGCCGGCGCGATCGACGAGCTCCTCGCCTCGGGCGCGCTCGACGACCAGTCGGGCCTGGCCAAGGACGACATCCAGGCGGAGCTCGACCGGCTGTCCGGGGGCACGGACGTCGAGCTGGAGCTCCAGCGGATGAAGGCCGAGCTGGCCGGCGGCCCCTCGGCGCAGCAGCAGGCCATCGAGGGCGGTGGCGCGGCCGCGCCGCAGGACCGCACTCAGCAGCAGTCCCACCCGCGCTTCGAGAAGTAGGCGACAGACAGGACGCGTCATGATCGTACGGATCATGGGGGAGGGCCAGTGGAAGCTGGCCGACAGCCACTTCGTCGAGCTGAACAAGCTCGACGACGAGCTGCTGGCCGAGATGGAGGCGGGGGACGAGGAAGGCTTCCGGCGGACGCTGGGCGCCCTCCTCGGCGCGGTCCGCCGCCTCGGTTCGCCCCTTCGGGACGACGCCCTGGAGCCCTCGGAACTGATCCTCCCGGAGCCGGGGGCGACGCTGGAAGAGGTCCGCGCCATGCTCTCCGACGACGGCCTGATCCCAGGCTGACGCCCCCACCGCCACGCGCCCGGAGCCCGCGCCCGGCTGGGCGGCGCCCACCCGCCCGTGTGCGCCCGCGCCCGTGCGGGGCGGCGCCCGTCCGCCGTGTGGGCAATCGTCCCGCTGGGGCGATGGGGGTCCCCCAAGCTCTCGGCTCCGCTCGAGCAGGGGGGACCCCCATCGCCCCTTGCGGAACGTCTGCCCACAACGGGGTGGGTGCCGCCCCGTACCGTGGACTCCCGTGACCCCCACCGGCCCCGCCACCGCCCGTCTCCGCGACTGGTTCCACGCGCACCCGCTCGCGTTCGACGCGACCATCGCGGCCGGCGCGCTCGTCGCCATGATCGCCGGGTCCTTCACCGACCCGCACGGCAGCCCGGACGGGCCGACGTTCGGGGATCACCGCCCCGACCTGTGGAGCGTGCTGATCATGATCGCGGGCGCGGCCGCACTCGTGATGCGCCGCCGCAGCCCCTTCGTCGTGCTCGGCTTCACCGTCACGATCAGCCTCTTCGAGCTCGTCAACGACAACCGCCCCGCCCCGATCGCCATGAGCGCCGTCGTCGCGCTCTACACGGTCGCCTCCCGCACCGACCGCCCCACCACCTGGCGGGTGGGCCTCGTCACGATGGCGGTGCTGACCGCCGCCGCGATGGTCTTCGGGCCCACCCACTGGTACGCGCAGGAGAACCTCGGCGTCTTCGCCTGGACCGGGATGGCCGCGGCCGCCGGGGACGCCGTCCGCAGCCGCCGGGCCTTCGTCGACGCGATCCGGGAGCGCGCCGAGCGGGCCGAGCGGACCCGCGAGGAGGAGGCCGGGCGGCGGGTCGCCGAGGAGCGGCTGCGCATCGCCCGGGACCTCCACGACGTCGTCGCCCACCACATCGCCCTGGTGAACGTCCAGGCCGGCGTCGCCGCCCACGTCATGGACAAGCGCCCCGACCAGGCCAAGGAGGCCCTCGCGCACGTCCGCGAGGCCAGCCGTTCCGCCCTGGACGAGCTGCGCGCCACCGTCGGCCTGCTCCGCCAGTCCGGCGACCCGGAGGCCCCCACCGAGCCCGCCCCGGGCCTCGCCGTCCTCGACGGGCTGCTCGACAGCTTCCGCAAGGCCGGTCTCCCCGTCGCCCTGGCCCGCGCGGACGAGGGCCTGACGCTGCCGGCGACCGTCGACCTCGCCGCGTACCGGATCGTGCAGGAGGCCCTGACGAACGTCCGCAAGCACGCGGGACCGGACGCGAAGGCCGAGGTGAGCGTCGTCCGGGTGGGCCGTACGGTCGAGATCACCGTCCTCGACAACGGCACGCCCCCGGCCGTCCCGCCCCAGGCCGCCGAGCAGCCCCCGGTCGGCGGCCACGGACTGCTCGGCATGCGGGAGCGGGTCGGCGCGCTCGGCGGCACCCTCACCGCGGCCCCCCGCTACGGCGGCGGCTTCCGCGTCCAGGCGATACTGCCGGTGACGTCCCGCACGGGGGAGGACAGCACATGACGATCCGGGTACTGCTCGCCGACGACCAGGCCCTGCTCCGCAGCGCCTTCAAGGTCCTGGTGGACTCCGAGCCCGACATGGAGGTCGTCGGGGAGGCGCCCGACGGCGCCGAGGCGGTCGCGCTCGCCCGGGCCACGCGGCCCGACGTCGTCCTGATGGACATCCGCATGCCGGGCACCGACGGCCTCGCCGCCACTCGGATGATCACCGCCGATCCCGAGCTCGCGGACGTACGGATCGTCATGCTGACCACCTTCGAGGTCGACGAGTACGTCGTGCAGTCGCTGCGCGCCGGAGCCTCCGGCTTCCTCGGCAAGGGGGCCGAACCGGAGGAGCTCCTCGGCGCGATCCGGATCGCGCACGCCGGGGAGGCGCTGCTCTCCCCGGCCGCCACCAAGGGGCTGATCGCCACCTTCCTCGCGCAGGGCTCGGGCGCGGAGGCCGCCGGCGAGGGAGCCGGGGCGCGCTCCGAGCGGCTCGCCGCGCTGACCGCCCGGGAACGGGAGGTCCTCGTCCTGGTCGCGGGCGGCCTCTCCAACGACGAGATCGCCGAACGGCTCGACGTCAGCCCGCTCACGGTGAAGACGCATGTCAACCGGACGATGGCCAAGCTCGGCGCCCGCGACCGGGCGCAGCTGGTGGTCACGGCGTACGAGTCCGGTCTCGTACGCCCCCGGGTGGAGTGAGCGCGTACTCCAGACGCGGTATGCGCGGCGTAAAGAAGTGGACCCGGGGGCCGAGGACTTCCGGCCGGGGATGGCAGATCGTATAGGCGGGGGGCACCTCCGGCGGATCCAGCGGGTCCGGCCGGGGTCTTGGCTGCTCCCGCATGTCGACGAGTACGCCACAGAAGAGAGACCCCATGTCCTGGCTGTCCAGATTCAGCCTCGCGCAAAGGGCCCTGATCGGGCTGATGTCCATCGTCGCGATCGTGTTCGGGGCGATCGCGATCCCGCAGCTGAAGCAGCAGCTGCTGCCCTCGATCGAGCTCCCCATGGTGTCGGTCCTGGCCCCGTACCAGGGCGCCTCTCCCGACGTGGTCGAGAAGCAGGTCGTCGAGCCGCTGGAGAACAGCCTCAAGGCCGTCGACGGCCTGAAGTCGGTCACCGCGACCGCCTCCGAGGGCAGCGCCGTCATCATGGCCTCCTTCGACTACGGCGACGAGTCGACGAAGCAGCTCGTCGCCGACGTGCAGCAGGCCGTGAACCGTGCCCGCGCGCAGCTCCCCGACAGCGTCGACCCGCAGGTGATCGCCGGTTCGACGGACGACATGCCGACCGTCGTCCTCGCCGCCTCCTCGGACAAGGACCCGCAGGCGCTCGCCGACCAGCTGCAGCAGACCGTCGTCCCCGCCCTGGAGGACATCGAGGGCGTCGGCCGGGTGCAGATCGACGGCGTCCAGGACCTCCAGGTCTCCGTCACCCCGGACGAGCGCAAGCTCGCCGCGGCCGGACTGAACACCATGAAGCTCGCCGAGGCCCTGCGCTCCGGCGGCGTCACGATGCCGGCCGGCGCCTTCTCGGAGGCCGGCAAGTCCCGCACGATCCAGGTCGGCGGCGGCTACACCTCGCTCCGGCAGATCGAGGACCTGCGCATCCCCGCGGCCGTCCCCGGCAAGAGCAGGGCCGTACGCCTCGGGGACGTCGCCACCGTGAAGCAGGAGGAGTCGCCGCGCGTCTCCCTCACGCGCACGAACGGCAAGCCCAGCCTCGCCGTCTTCGCCACCATGGACAAGGACGGCAGTGCCGTCGCGATCTCCGACGCCGTCGAGGAGAAGCTGCCCGAGCTGCGCCGCGACCTCGGCGCCGGCGCCGAGCTGACCGTGGTCTCCGACCAGGGCCCGGCCGTCGCGAAGGCCGTCTCCGGCCTGACCACGGAGGGCGCGCTCGGCCTCGTCATGGCCGTCCTGGTGATCCTGGTCTTCCTCGCCTCGCTCCGCTCGACGCTGGTGACCGCGGTCTCCATCCCGCTCTCGGTCGTCCTCGCCCTCATCGTGCTGTGGACCCGCGACCTCTCGCTGAACATGCTGACGCTCGGCGCGCTCACCATCGCCATCGGCCGGGTCGTCGACGACTCGATCGTGGTCCTGGAGAACATCAAGCGTCACCTGGGCTACGGCGAGGAGCGCCAGGCCGCGATCCTCACCGCGGTCCGCGAGGTGGCGGGCGCCGTCACCTCCTCGACGCTCACCACCGTCGCCGTGTTCCTGCCGATCGGTCTGGTCGGCGGCATCGTCGGCGAGATGTTCGGCTCCTTCTCCCTGACGGTGACGGCGGCCCTGCTCGCCTCGCTGCTCGTCTCCCTGACCGTGGTCCCGGTGCTCTCGTACTGGTTCCTGCGCGCCCCCAAGGGCACCTCGCAGGACCCGGAGGAGGCCCGTCGCCTGGCCGAGGAGAAGGAGGAGAAGAGCCGTCTCCAGCGTGCGTACGTGCCGGTCCTGCGGTTCGCGACCCGGCGCCGGCTCACCAGCGTCGCCATCGCCCTCGTCGTCCTGGTCGTCACCTTCGGCATGGGCGGCCTCCTGAAGACGAACTTCTTCGACCCGGGCGAGCAGGAGGTGCTCAGCATCAAGCAGGAGCTGGCGCCGGGCACCAGCCTGGGTGCCTCCGACGAGGCCGCGAAGAAGGTCGAGAAGGTCCTCGCGGAGACCGAGGGCGTCAAGGACTACCAGGTCACCGTCGGCTCCTCCGGCTTCATGGCGGCCTTCGGCGGCGGCACCGGCTCCAACCAGGCCTCCTACAAGGTGAGCCTGGAGGACTCCGCCTCGTACGAGAAGACCCGTGACGCCATCGAGAAGGGCCTCGGCACCCTCGACGGGATCGGCGACACCACCATCGCGGCCGGCGACGGCTTCGGCTCCCAGAACCTGAGCGTGGTCGTCAAGGCCGCCGACGCTGAGGTCCTCAAGAAGGCCTCCGAGCAGGTCCGGTCGGCGGTCGCCGGGCTCAAGGACGTCACGGACGTCCAGAGCGACCTCTCGCAGTCCGTCCCCCGGATCTCCGTGAAGGCGAACGCCAAGGCGGCCGACGCCGGCTTCGACACCACCTCGCTCGGCGCGGTCGTCGCCCAGGCCGTCCGGGGCACCCCGGCCGCCAAGGCGATCCTCGACGACAGCGAGCGGGACGTCCTCATCACCTCGGCGCACCCGGCGACCACCCTGGCCTCGCTCAGGGCGCTGCCGCTCGGCCCGGTGAAGCTCGGCGACATCGCCACCGTCGAGCTGGTCCCCGGCCCGGTCTCGATGACCCGGATCGACGGCGCGCGCGCCGCGACGATCACGGCCAAGCCGGTCGGCGACAACACCGGTGCGGTGGGCGCCGCCCTCCAGACGAAGCTCAAGGCGCTCGACCTGCCCGAGGGCGCCACGGCCACCGTCGGAGGCGTCACCGCGGACCAGTCCGACGCCTTCCTCAACCTGTTCCTGGCGATGCTCGCGGCCGTCGCGATCGTCTTCATGCTCCTGGTGGCGACCTTCCGCTCGCTGATCCAGCCGCTGATCCTGCTGGTCTCGATCCCGTTCGCGGCGACCGGCGCGATCGGTCTGCTCGTGGTCACCGGCACGGCGATGGGCGTCCCGGCGATGATCGGCATGCTGATGCTCATCGGCATCGTCGTCACCAACGCGATCGTCCTGATCGACCTGATCAACCAGTACCGGGCGCAGGGCCTGGGCGTCGTCGAAGCGGTGGTCGAGGGCGGCCGGCACCGGCTCCGCCCGATCCTGATGACCGCCCTGGCGACGATCTTCGCGCTGCTGCCGATGGCCCTCGGCGTCACGGGCGAGGGCGGCTTCATCGCCCAGCCGCTGGCCGTGGTGGTGATCGGCGGTCTGATCACCTCGACGCTGCTGACCCTGCTCCTCGTCCCGACGCTCTACGCGATGGTGGAGCTGCGCAAGGAGCGCCGGAGGCTGAAGAAGGCCGGGAAGGCCGCTGCGGACCTCGTCGAGGGGGTCGACAGCGTCCTGGACGTCCTGGGCGCCTGACCCGTACGGCATGAGGAAAGGGCGCCCCGCGATGTGCGGGGCGCCCCTTCCGGCGTACGTACGGGAGAACCGTTACGGCAGCGCCAGCATCCGCTCCAGGGCGAGCTTGGCGAAGCTCTCCGTCTCCTTGTCGACCTGGATCTGGTTGACGAGGTTGCCCTCGGCCAGGGACTCCAGGGTCCAGACCAGGTGCGGGAGGTCGATGCGGTTCATGGTCGAGCAGAAGCAGACCGTCTTGTCGAGGAAGACGATCTCCTTGCCCTGGTCGGCGTAACGGTTCGCCAGCCGGCGGACGAGGTTCAGCTCGGTGCCGATCGCCCACTTGGAACCGGCCGGGGCCGCCTCCAGGGTGTTGATGATGTACTCGGTCGAGCCCACGTAGTCCGCGGCCGCGACGACCTCGTGCTTGCACTCGGGGTGGACGAGCACGTTCACGCCGGGGATGCGCTCGCGGACGTCGTTCACCGAGTCCAGCGAGAAGCGGCCGTGCACCGAGCAGTGGCCCCGCCAGAGGATCATCTTGGCGGCGCGCAGCTCCTCGACGGTGAGACCGCCGTTCGGCTTGTGCGGGTTGTAGAGCACGCAGTCGTCCAGGGACATGCCCATGTCGCGGACGGCGGTGTTGCGGCCCAGGTGCTGGTCCGGCAGGAACAGGACCTTTGTCGTGCCGGGCTCGCCCTGCTCGAAGGCCCAGTTCAGGGCCCGCTCCGCGTTGGACGAGGTGCAGATCGTGCCCCCGTGCTTGCCGGTGAAGGCCTTGATGTCGGCCGAGGAGTTCATGTACGAGACGGGCACGACCTGCTCGGCGATGCCGGCCTCGGTCAGCACGTCCCAGCACTCGGCGACCTGCTCGGCGGTGGCCATGTCGGCCATCGAGCAGCCGGCCGCGAGGTCGGGCAGGACGACCTTCTGGTCGTCGCCGGTGAGGATGTCGGCCGACTCCGCCATGAAGTGGACACCGCAGAACACGATGTACTCGGCCTCCGGCTTGGCGGCGGCGTCGCGCGCGAGCTTGAAGGAGTCACCGGTCACGTCGGCGAACTGGATGACCTCGTCGCGCTGGTAGTGGTGACCGAGCACGAAGACCTTGTCCCCGAGCTTCTCCTTCGCGGCGCGGGCGCGCTCCACGAGGTCCGGGTCGGAGGGCGACGGCAGGTCGCCGGGACACTCCACGCCGCGCTCGCTCTTCGGGTCGGCTTCGCGACCGAGCAGGAGCAGGGCGAGCGGCGTCGGCTGCACATCCAGGGGCTGGGCGGTGGTCACGTCACGCACCCTTTCTTCGGGGTCTTCGGGAAACGCTTTTCGTCGAAATGACGCTATCTATCATAACCGCTTCACGTCAGGATGACGATGGCCATAGTGTCGATGTGACGAATTCGCTGTCCGCGCTCCTGGACATGGTGTGCGAGCATGAAAGAGGGAAGACCCCACTCGGCCCGGAATGAATCCGGGGCACCGTCGGTTGCAACCGTCGGCAAGCAGTCTCCGTACACACCGGGAGAGAAGCAGATGTCCGTATCGGACGAGAAGACCACTGTCAGCGACGGCATCCTCCTGTCCGACGCCGCCGCGGCCAAGGTCAAGGCCCTCCTCGAACAGGAAGGCCGCGAGGACCTGGCCCTGCGCGTCGCCGTTCAGCCCGGCGGCTGCTCCGGCCTGCGTTACCAGCTGTTCTTCGACGAGCGCTCGCTCGACGGCGACGTCGTGAAGGACTTCGACGGCGTCAAGGTCGTCACCGACCGCATGAGCGCCCCGTACCTGGGCGGCGCGTCGATCGACTTCGTCGACACCATCGAGAAGCAGGGCTTCACCATCGACAACCCGAACGCCACGGGCTCCTGCGCCTGCGGCGACTCGTTCAGCTAAGCCTGTACGAACGTGAGGGCGGCGGCCCCGGGAGCTCCCCGGGCCGCCGCCCTCACGCGTACCCGCCCGCGCGGGCTCAGTGACGCGGCACGGCCTGACCGCTCGCCGCGTCCACCACGGTCCGCCCACCCAGCGGGCTCTGGAGCGTCACGGTCAGCGTGATCTCCTTGGCGATCGCGATGCACATCGTGTCGGGGTCGGACTTCTCCTCGATCCGCACCGTCACCTTCTCCGGGGTCTCGACGGCCTTCGCGGTGTACGTGGCGCACACCCCGCCGAAGAAGGTGAGAGACAGCTTCCGGCCGTCGTCCGCCGTCCGGTACGACTCGATCTGCTGGGGCCTCGTGACCGGCGAGGGCTTCGCCGGCGGCGCCAGGTACTCCGGGGCCACCGCCGTCTCCGTCACCGTGTACGGCGCCCCGTCCACCGGGTCCGCCGTGAACAGCCAGGTGGGCACGAGCAGCCGCTCGCCCGCCACGTCCTTGGCGGCCAGGCCGAAGACGGCGGCCGTCACCGGGACCTCGGTCGGCGGCACCGTGTCGACGGCCGACCGGCAGGGCGCGGCGGGCTCGTCCTTGCCGCTCCCCTCGACCTCCGCTGCCGCCGGCGGGTCGGTCGCGCAGCCGCCGATGCCGATCGGGCCCGTGCCCTTCGAGTCCTCGTTCAGCTCGGCGAGCGCCTTCGCCGCCCCGATCACCGGGTACGTGTCGCCCTTCACCGGCTCCTTCAGCATCCCGCTCCCGGCGAACACCCGGCCGTTCGCGGCGACGTGCAGCCCCGTCGACCAGCCGTAGGTCGGCAGCCCGCCCACCACCGGATCGGCGTTGACCACCCGCACCGAAGTCATGATCACCTGGGTCGCGGTCACCTTCGCGTCGTCCTGGCCCAGCGCCTTGAGGACGGGGGCGGCCGCCGCCTTCGCCGCCGCCTCGCTCACCGGCGAACCACCGCGCGAGGGCTTCGTCTCTCCCGGCGGCGGGCACTCCTTGCCCTTGAGGCAGGAGTCACCGACCGGGCCGCCGTCGTACCAGGAGAACGACCAGCTCCCGGGAGCCTTACGGGCCACGTCGAGGCGCGGCCCCGAACCGTCCTTCTCGGGCGCGATCGTCCAGACGTCCCCGACGAGGGAGGGCCGGCCCTCGACGCCGAGCGCCTCGGCCAGCCTGGTCACCTCGGCCGAGGTGACCAGGCCCTCGGGCCGGTGGACCGCGGCCGAGGCGGGCCCTTGGGGGAGGGGGCCCTTGGCTTTGTAGACCGTTCCGTTCGAACCGCCGCCCGGGTCGGGCTCACCGGGCGCGATCCCGGGACCGCCGCCCGTCTCCCCGCCGCCGCCCTCCAGGCGCAGGGGCGGAGGCGCCGCGACCGTGTCGCCGGCCTTGCCGCCCACCGCGACCGGCGTCGCCTTGCCGGGCGCCGTCGCCGCGACGGCGAGATAGACGCCACCGCCCCCGGCGAGCAGCACACCCGCCGCCACCGAGGCGGCGAGGACGTTCCGTCGCCTCCGTACGTTCTCCGTACCGCTCACCGCAATGCTCCCTCGTCTCGACCGGACGCCGATGGGACGGAGCGGAGGGGCGGACGGTTCCGTCCGTCAGCCGCCGTACTCGGCGGTGGCGTCGATCAGCCGGGCCGAGGCCGCCGGAACGACCACGCCGTGGATCGACGCGGGGGAGACCGGCAGGGGCTTGGGGGAGACCGGGGTGACCCAGTGGGGGGCCATCCGAGCACCGTCCCCGCGCAGCTGGGCGAGGCTCAACTCGGACTCGTGTCGCTCACGGGGAGCGGGGTACGTGGTCATGGGCGCACCGTATGCACCACACCACTCCGGGGAAAAGGCCTACTCTGGGGTAGTTTCCACTGTTCGGCAGGGCGCGCCCCACCCGGTAGCGTGAACTGTCGCCCCTTTCGAGCGCTTCGCGCGCCCTACCGAATTCGCAGGAGCACCCCGCCGTGCGTATCGCAGTCACCGGCTCCATCGCCACCGACCACCTCATGACCTTCCCCGGCCGGTTCGCCGACCAGCTGGTGGCCGACCAGCTCCACACGGTGTCCCTCTCCTTCCTCGTCGACAACCTCGACGTCCGCCGGGGCGGCGTCGGCCCCAACATCTGCTTCGGCATGGGCCAGCTCGGCGGCAACCCGATCCTGGTCGGCGCGGCCGGCTACGACTTCGACGAGTACCGCGCGTGGCTCGACCGGCACGGTGTCGACACCGGCTCGGTGCGGATCTCCGAGGTCCTGCACACGGCGCGCTTCGTCTGCACCACGGACAAGGACCACAACCAGATCGGCTCCTTCTACACCGGCGCCATGAGCGAGGCCCGGCTGATCGAGCTCAAGGCCGTCGCGGACCGCGTGGGCGGCCTCGACCTCGTCCTCATCGGCGCCGACGACCCCGAGGCGATGCTCCGCCACACCGAGGAGTGCAAGACCCGGGAGATCCCCTTCGCCGCGGACTTCTCGCAGCAGATCGCGCGGATGGACGGCGAGGAGATCCGTACGCTCCTGGACGGCGCCACCTACCTCTTCTCCAACGAGTACGAGAAGGGCCTCATCGAGTCCAAGACCGGCTGGACCGAGGCGGAGATCCTCTCCCGCGTCGGCCACCGCGTCACCACGCTCGGCTCGCGCGGGGTGCGCATCGAGCGGGTCGGCGAGACGCCCATCGAGGTCGGCTGCCCCGAGGAGACGGCCAAGGTCGACCCCACCGGCGTCGGCGACGCCTTCCGCGCGGGCTTCCTGACGGGACTGTCGTGGGGCGTCGGCCTCGAGCGCGCCGCGCAGGTCGGCTGCATGCTGGCGACGCTGGTCATCGAGACGCTGGGCACGCAGGAGTACACGCTGCGGCGGGCGAACTTCATGGAGCGCTTCACGAAGGCGTACGGCGAGGACGCAGCGACGGAGGTCCAGTCCCACCTCCTCTGAACCCGGGGCCGCGCCGCCCGTCGTGGACACCCGTTCCACCCGGGCGGCGCCCACCCGCCGCCCCGTTGTGGTCATGCGTTCCGCCGGGGCGATGGGGGTCCCCTCCTCCGCCAAGCTCTCGGCTTCGGTCGAGCAGGGCGGACCCCCATCGCCCCAGCGGGACGATTGCCCACACGGGGGGTGTGGTGGGCGCCGCCCACCGGGGCGTGAGGTCCCGGGGCGGTTACGACACGCGGCGGACCACGTACGCCACCCCACCCCGCGCCGAAGGCTCCTCGCCCACGTACTCCTGCCCCCGCATCTCGCACCACGCCGGAATGTCGAGCCGCGCCGCCTCGTCGTCCGACAGCACCGTCACCGTCCCGCCCACCGGCACCTCCCCGATCACCTTCGCGAGTTCGATCACCGGGATCGGGCAGCGCTTGCCCAGGGAGTCCACGACGAGCGACCCCGCGGACGCCGGGGCGGACGGTACGGCTTCGGGGGCGCCGAGCCGTTCCCGTACGCCCGCCACCACCCCCGGGAGCACGGCGAGGAAACGGTCCACGTCCTCCTCCGTCGTGCCGGCCGGCAGGGACACCCGGACGTTCCCCTCGCTCAGCACCCCCATCGCGCGCAGCACATGGCTGGGCGTCAGCGTCGAACTCGTGCACGACGAACCGGACGAAACGGAGAAGCCCTCCCGGTCCAGCTCGTGAAGCAGCGTCTCCCCGTCGACGTACAGGCAGGAGAAGGTGACGAGGTGGGGGAGCCGGCGCACCGGGTCGCCCACCACCTCCACGTCCGGCACCAGCTCCGGCACCCGCGCCCGAATCCGGTCCACCAGGGCCCGCAGCCGCGCCCCCTCCGCGGCCGCCTCCGCCCGGACGGCCCGCAGCGAGGCCGCCGCCGCCACGATCGCCGGCAGGTTCTCGAAGCCCGGAGCCCGGCCCGACTCCCGCTCGTCGGACGGGCCTTGGGGAGCGAACCTGACGCCCTTGCGCACCGCGAGGAGGCCGACGCCCGCCGGACCGCCCCACTTGTGCGCGCTCGCCGCGAGCAGCGACCAGCCGCCGTCCACCGGACCCCAGCCCAGCGACTGGGCCGCGTCCACGAGCAGCGGCACCCCCGCCGCCCGGCAGGCCTCGGCGACCTCGGCCACCGGCTGCTCGGTGCCCACCTCGTGGTTGGCCGACTGGAGGCAGGCCAGGGCCGTGCCGGAGTCGAGCGCCGCCGCGAACACGGACGCGTCCACCGCGCCCGAGCGCGCCACCGGCACCTCGGTCACCGTGCCGCCCGCAGCCGCGTGTGTCTCTCCCGCGTGCAGGACGGAGGAGTGTTCGACCGCGGAGACCACGAGCCGGTTTCCGACACGCCGACGTCCCGCGAGCGCGCCGGAGATTCCGGCGTGAACCGCGCGCGTCCCCGAAGGAGTGAATACGAGCTCGTCCGGGCGACACCCCACGGCCTCCGCCGCGGCCTCCCGGGCCGCGTCGAGCAGCAGCCGGGCCCGCCGGCCCTCCCGGTAGAGCCGGGCCGGGTCGGCCCAGCCCTCGTCCAGGGACGCGAGCAGCGCCTGACGGGCGACGGGGTGCAGGGGAGCGGCGGACGCGGCGTCGAAGTACGGCATCCATCCACCGTAGAACGCCCGGATCCCCCACCACGGCCCCGGGCACCCCGGCACGCCCCGAGCCCCCGCGACCCGGGCACCCGGGCGTGTGCCGAGCCCCTGCGGCCCGAGGTCCCCGCCGCTCGCCGAGCCCCCGCGACCCGGGCACCCCTGCACGCCCCGAGCCCCCGCGACCCGGGCGCCCGGGCCTGCGCCGAGCCCCTGCGGCCCGAGGTCCCCGCCGCTCGCCGAGCCCCCGCGACCCGGGCACCCCTGCACGCCCCGAGCCTCCGCGACCCGGGCACCCGGGCGTGTGCCGAGCCCCTGCGGCCCGAGGTCCCCGCCGCTCGCCGAGCCTCCGCGACCCGGGCACCCCTGCACGCCCCGAGCCCCCGCGACCCGAGCACCCCTGCACGCCCCGAGCCCCCGCGACCCGGGCACCCGGGCCTGCGCCGAGCCCCTGCGGCCCGAGGTCCCCACCGCTCGCCGAGCCCCCGCCGCCAGACCTCCCGCCCCCCGATGACCCCCCGTCAGAACCTCGCCCCCGCGCCCCGGCAGGCCGCCGAACGGGCGTGCCCCACCCCCCTCCGGAAGGACGGAGTCCACCCCTTCGGGGACTCGGACGGCGCGTTGGGCACCCTCCCCGCGCGACCCCAAATAGCGTCCAGTAGGGTTTGGTCCGCATAAACATCCAAACCCCTGCCCGCGGCCGGGGCGGCGACCGACCAGCGAGACGGACGGCCGTGGCCGACCAACGCGGGCCGAGACTCTCGGGAAGGCGCTACGTGAGTCCCAACGGCTCCGACCGCTCGTCGCGGCGCCCGATGCGGCGGAAGCTGCCGCAGGTGCTGACTGCGGGCCTGATCCTGGCGACAGCCACGGGCTGCTCGTACAACTGGGAAGACTTCCCCCGCCTTGGCATGCCCACCCCCGTCACGGAAGAGGCCCCTCGGATCCTCTCCCTGTGGCAGGGCTCCTGGGCCGCCGCCCTCATCACGGGCGTCCTGGTGTGGGGCCTGATCCTCTGGGCCACCATCTTCCACCGGCGCAGCCGGACCAAGGTCGAGGTACCTCCGCAGACCCGTTACAACATGCCCATCGAGGCCCTGTACACGGTCACCCCGCTCATCATCGTCTCGGTGCTCTTCTACTTCACCGCGCGCGACGAGTCGAAGCTCCTCGAGCTCACCCCGAAGCCGCCCCACACGGTCAACGTGGTCGGCTACCAGTGGAGCTGGGGCTTCAACTACGTCGAGAACGTGCCCGGTGTTCAGGGCGACGCCAAGACGGACAAGAACCTCGCCACGATCCCGGACAAGTTCCTCGAGGACTTCCCGGAGAACGCGGGCGGTGTCTACGACGCCGGCATCCCCGGCGACCGGAACCCGCAGACCGGCAACCCGGGCCCGACCCTGTGGCTGCCGAAGGGTGAGAAGGTCCGGTTCGTCCTGACCTCCCGTGACGTCATCCACTCGTTCTGGGTGGTCCCCTTCCTCATGAAGCAGGACGTCATCCCGGGTCACACCAACTCCTTCGAGGTGACTCCGACGCAGGAGGGCACCTTCCTCGGCAAGTGCGCCGAGCTGTGCGGTGTCGACCACTCCCGGATGCTCTTCAACGTCAAGGTGGTCTCCCCGGAGCGCTACCAGCAGCACCTGAAGGAGCTGGCCGAGAAGGGGCAGACCGGCTACATTCCGTCCGGCATCGAGCAGACGGACCCGGCTAGGAATGCGGAGAAGCACCAACTGTGAGCATCCCCAACGAAACCCAGGGTGCCGCCGCAGCTGAGGACTCGTACGAGAACGAGCTGCCCGTACGGCGCAAGCAGCCCGGCAACGTGGTCATCAAGTGGCTCACCACCACGGACCACAAGACCATCGGTACGTTGTACCTGGTCACGTCGTTCGTCTTCTTCTGCATCGGCGGACTCATGGCGCTCTTCATGCGCGCCGAGCTGGCCCGTCCGGGTACGCAGATCATGTCGAACGAGCAGTTCAACCAGGCGTTCACGATGCACGGCACGATCATGCTGCTGATGTTCGCGACGCCGCTGTTCGCCGGATTCGCGAACTGGATCATGCCGCTGCAGATCGGCGCGCCCGACGTGGCGTTCCCGCGGCTGAACATGTTCGCGTACTGGCTGTACCTCTTCGGCTCGATCATCGCGGTGGCCGGCTTCCTCACCCCGCAGGGTGCGGCCGACTTCGGCTGGTTCGCCTACTCCCCGCTGTCGGACGCCGTCCGCTCGCCGGGTGTCGGCGCCGACATGTGGATCATGGGTCTGGCCTTCTCCGGCTTCGGCACGATCCTCGGCTCGGTCAACTTCATCACCACGATCATCTGCATGCGCGCTCCGGGCATGACGATGTTCCGCATGCCGATCTTCGTCTGGAACGTCCTGCTGACCGGTGTCCTGGTCCTGCTGGCCTTCCCGGTCCTGGCGGCCGCGCTGTTCGCCCTGGAGGCGGACCGCAAGTTCGGTGCCCACGTCTTCGACGCGGCGAACGGCGGAGCACTGCTCTGGCAGCACCTCTTCTGGTTCTTCGGACACCCAGAGGTGTACATCATCGCCCTGCCGTTCTTCGGCATCATCTCCGAGGTCATCCCGGTCTTCAGCCGCAAGCCGATGTTCGGCTACATCGGTCTGGTGGCCGCGACCATCGCGATCGCCGGTCTGTCCGTGACCGTGTGGGCGCACCACATGTACGTCACCGGTGGCGTGCTCCTCCCGTTCTTCTCCTTCATGACGTTCCTCATCGCCGTACCGACCGGCGTGAAGTTCTTCAACTGGATCGGAACGATGTGGAAGGGCTCGCTGTCCTTCGAGACCCCGATGCTCTGGGCCGTCGGCTTCCTGATCACCTTCACCTTCGGTGGTCTGACCGGCGTCATCCTGGCCTCGCCCCCGATGGACTTCCACGTCTCCGACTCGTACTTCGTCGTGGCGCACTTCCACTACGTCATCTTCGGCACCGTCGTCTTCGCGATGTTCTCCGGCTTCCACTTCTGGTGGCCGAAGTTCACCGGCAAGATGCTCGACGAGCGCCTCGGCAAGATCACGTTCTGGACGCTGTTCGTGGGCTTCCACGGCACGTTCCTGGTGCAGCACTGGCTCGGTGCCGAGGGCATGCCGCGTCGTTACGCGGACTACCTCGACGCCGACGGCTTCACCGCGCTGAACACGATCTCGACGATCTCCTCGTTCCTGCTCGGTCTGTCGATCCTGCCGTTCTTCTACAACGTCTGGAAGACCGCCAAGTACGGCAAGAAGATCGAGGTCGACGACCCGTGGGGCTACGGCCGTTCGCTCGAGTGGGCGACCTCCTGCCCGCCGCCGCGGCACAACTTCCTCACCCTGCCGCGGATCCGTTCGGAATCCCCGGCGTTCGACCTGCACCACCCTGAGATCGCGGCTGTCGACCAGCTCGAGAACAAGCCGCACGAGGCCGCGGCCCTCACGGGCAGCAAGGAGGCCGGCAAGTGAAGATCCAGGGCAAGATGTTCATCTGGCTGAGCGTCTTCATCCTTGCCATGGCGATCCTCTACGGCGTCTGGTCCAAGGAGCCGGTCGGTACGACGGCGCTCTTCCTGGCCTTCGGCCTGGCCATCATGATCGGCTACTACCTGGCCTTCACGGCCAAGCGTGTCGACGCGATGGCGCAGGACGACAAGGAGGCCGACGTCGCGGACGAGGCCGGTGAGGTGGGCTTCTTCGCCCCGCACAGCTGGCAGCCGCTCTCGCTGGCCGTCGGCGGCGCGCTCGCCTTCCTCGGCATCGCGATGGGCTGGTGGATCCTGTACTTCTCCGCCCCGCTGATCCTCGTCGGCCTGTTCGGCTGGGTCTTCGAGTTCTACCGCGGCGAGAACCAGAACCAGTAGCGGTACCCCGCTCCGCACCGGAGCACACCGAGGGGCCCGGACACTTCGTCACCGAAGCGTCCGGGCCCCTCTTTTGCAGCACTCGGCGCGCCGGTCGCGAGGATCGTATTTAGCGTGAAGTCATGAACGACACGCCGCGCATTCGGACTGTTCTGAGCTGCACTCTTCTGGCTGTCACCGTCACCGCGGGTGCCACCGCGTGCGCGGGCTCCGACAACCACCCGCTGTCGGAGAAGGCCTACGACGCGGCCGACCAGCTCGCGGTCAACGCCCCCGCCGACGGAGCCAAGGCGGACCCCGAGAAGCCCCTGGAGATCACCACCAAGGGCGACGACGGCCGGATCACCGACGTCACCGCCACCGACGCCTCCGGTCACCACCTGGCCGGCGAACTCACCGCGGACGGGCAGCGCTGGCGCTCCACGGCCGCCCTGGCGGCCGGCGCACGCTACACCGTCCAGGTGGCCACCGAGGACGAGGACGGCGCCCCAGGCGCCCGTACGTTCACCTTCGAGACGGCTCCGGCCAAACGGGCCCTCACCGCCACCTTCGGGCCGGAGGCGGGCACGTACGGCGTCGGACAGCCCATCACGGCGGAGCTCAGCCTCCCCGTCAAGGACCGGTCGGCCCGCGCCGTCGTCGAACGGGCCCTCAAGGTCCGTTCCACGCCCGCCGTCGAGGGCGCCTGGTACTGGGTGGACGACAAGAAGCTGCACTTCCGTCCGAAGGAGTACTGGCCGGCCGGGGCGCAGGTCACGGTCACCGGCAACCTGGACGGCCTCAAGGTCGGCGACAAGCTCTACGGCGGCGCCTCCAAGCCGCTGAAGCTCACCATCGGCGACCGGATCGAGGCCGTCGCCGACGCCGGATCGCTCCAGATGACCGTGAAGCGCAACGGGGAAGTGATCAACACCATGCCGGTGACCACCGGCAAGCCGGGCTTCTCCACCCGCAACGGCATCAAGGTCGTCCTCGGCAAGGAGTACTACGTCCGGATGCGGGGCACCAGCATCGGCATCGCGGAGGGCAGCTCCGACTCGTACGACCTGCCCGTGTACTACGCCACCCGGGTCACCTGGAGCGGCGAGTACGTGCACGCGGCGCCCTGGTCCGTCGGCTCGCAGGGCGTCGAGAACGTCAGCCACGGCTGTGTCGGCATGTCGACGGAGAACGCGGCCTGGTTCTACGAGACCGTCCGCCCGGGCGACATCGTCCGCGTGGTCAACAGCATCGGCGACACCATGGACACCTTCGGCAACGGCTTCGGCGACTGGAACATGGAGTGGGACAAGTGGCGCCAGGGCAGCGCCCTGGTGGAGGCCGCCGGAAACCCGGTGGCCCCCACCGAGAAGGCCCGTCTGAGGCCCTCGATCTGAGCGGCGGCGCGCCCTGAACGGCTCAGGCGTCGATCGACAGGCGCGAGCGCAGCAGGGCCGCCAGGGACGCCGCGAACTCGACCGGTTCCACCGGAAGGGTGACCGCGGCGTCCGCGCGGCTCCAGGTGGCCAGCCAGGCGTCCTGGGGCCGCCCGATCAGCAGCAGCACCGGCGGGCAGCGGAAGACCTCGTCCTTGATCTGCCGGCAGACCCCCATGCCTCCGGCGGGCACCGCCTCGCCGTCGAGCACGCACACGTCGATCCCGCCCTCGTCCAGGCGCTTCAGCACCGCGGGCAGCGTCGCGCACTCCACGAACTCGACCGGGGGAACGTCGCTCGCGGGCCTGCGTCCGGCCGCGAGCCGCACCTGCGCGCGGGTGTTCGCGTCGTCGCTGTAGACCAGGACCGTGGCACTCGACTGCATCGTTCCTCCGTGGGGAAGTCCGTGGGAAGGTCGTCGATCGATGCGCCGGATGCTACTCCGGTCCACACCCCGTCAACACCCGTTCAGCACCTGTTCGAACGGTGCTCAGGGGCCTTCCCACTGGGCCGTTCGGGCTGGACACGCCCCCCTGACACTCCGAACGGCACCCCCCGGAGTGAGGGCGGGATAAGCGACCGACATAATGTCGGTCGTGGCGACAGTAACGACAGTAGAAACAGGGCACGCGCACCCGTCGGTCAATCGACCGAACCTCACCAGCGTCGGAACCATCATCTGGTTGAGCTCCGAGCTGATGTTCTTCGCGGCCCTCTTCGCGATGTACTTCACCCTGCGATCGGTGACGGGTCCCGAGTTCTGGGCGGAAAAGGCCTCGGCCTTGAACTTCCCCTTCTCGGCGACCAACACCACGATCCTGGTGCTCTCCTCCCTCACCTGCCAGCTCGGCGTCTTCGCCGCGGAGCGGGGCGATGTGAAGAAGCTCCGGACGTGGTTCATCATCACGTTCGTGATGGGTGCCATCTTCATCGGCGGCCAGGTCTTCGAGTACACCGAGCTGGTCAAGAAGGACGGCCTCTCGCTGTCCTCCGACCCGTACGGCACGGTGTTCTACCTGACCACCGGCTTCCACGGCCTGCACGTGACGGGCGGTCTCATCGCCTTCCTGCTGGTCCTCGGCCGGACGTACGCCGCCAAGAGGTTCACCCACGAGCAGGCAACCGCCGCCATCGTCGTGTCCTACTACTGGCACTTCGTCGATGTCGTCTGGATCGGCCTCTTCGCCACGATCTACATGATCAAGTAATCGGCTCCGCCTCCACGGCGGACCGAGACATCCAGCAAGCATCGACGCAGAAGATCCTGACACCGGGGTAATCCGTGAAAAAGCTCTCCGCACGACGACGCCATCCGCTGGCGGCGGTCGTCGTCCTACTTCTCGCGCTGGCGGCCACGGGGGGGCTGTACGCCGCGTTCGCGCCCGCGGGCACGGCGAAGGCCGATGAAACCGCCCAGTCCCTCGCCATCGAGGAGGGCAAGAAGCTCTACTCCGTCGGCTGCGCCAGCTGCCACGGAACCGGCGGTCAGGGCACCTCTGACGGCCCGTCCCTCGTAGGCGTCGGTTCGGCCGCGGTCGACTTCCAGGTCGGCACCGGCCGTATGCCGGCCCAGCAGCCGGGCGCCCAGGTCCCGAAGAAGAAGGTCATCTACTCGCAGGCTGAGATCGATCAGCTCGCGGCGTACGTCGCCTCTCTCGGTGCCGGTGCGATCACGCCGACCGAGGGCCAGTACAGCCCTGACGGTGCCGACATCGCCAAGGGTGGCGAGCTGTTCCGCACCAACTGTGCCCAGTGCCACAACTTCACCGGTGAGGGTGGCGCGCTGACCTACGGCAAGTACGCCCCGAGCCTCGAAGGCGTGAGCCCGAAGCACCTCTACGAGGCCATGCAGACCGGCCCGCAGAACATGCCGTCCTTCCCCGACACGACGATGCCGGAGAAGGAGAAGAAGGACATCATCGCGTACGTCCAGGCCGTCAACAGCGACTCGTCCGAGAGCCCGGGCGGTCTCAAGCTCGGTGGCCTCGGCCCCGTCAGTGAGGGCCTGTTCGCCTGGGTCTTCGGCCTGGGTGCGCTGATCGCAGTTGCCATCTGGGTCGCGGCCCACACCGCTAAGGCCAAGAAGTCATGAGTAGCCAAGAGATTCCAGAAGAGACCCTGCCGGCAGGGCAGGACACCGCGCACGGCGCGGTGAAGGTCGCCGACGACCCGTTCGCCGACCCGGGCCTTCCGCCCCACAAGCCCCGCATCCAGGACATCGACGAGCGGGCCGCCCGCCGGTCCGAGCGTGCGGTCGCCTTCATGTTCACGCTGTCGATGCTGGCCACCGTCGGCTTCATCGCCTCGTACGTGATCTTCCCGGTTGACAAGATCGTGTACATCTGGCCCTTCGGCCACGTGTCCGCGCTCAACTTCGCCCTGGGCCTGACCCTCGGTGCCGCCCTCTTCTTCATCGGCGCGGGCGCGGTCCACTGGGCCCGCACCCTGATGTCCGACGTCGAGGTCGCCGACGAGCGTCACCCGATGGCGGCGACGCCCGAGGTCAAGGCGAAGGTCATGGCGGACTTCGCGGCCGGTGCCGCGGAGTCGGGCATGGGCCGCCGCAAGCTCATCCGCAACACGATGTTCGGTGCGCTGTCGCTCGTACCGCTCTCCGGCATCGTCCTGCTGCGTGACATGGGCCCGCTGCCCGAGAAGAAGCTCCGGTCCACGCTGTGGACCAAGGGGCTCCAGCTCATCAACATGAACACGAACGAGCCGCTGCGTCCCGAGGACGTCGCGGTCGGCTCGCTGACCTTCGCGATGCCCGAGGGCCTCTCGGAGCACGACGAGCACTTCCAGACCGAGATCGCCAAGGCCGCCCTGATGATCGTCCGGATCCAGCCGGAGGACATCAAGGACAAGCGCGAGCTCGAGTGGTCCCACCAGGGCATCGTCGCGTTCTCGAAGATCTGCACCCACGTCGGCTGCCCGATCTCCCTGTACGAGCAGCAGACGCACCACGTGCTCTGCCCGTGCCACCAGTCCACCTTCGACCTCTCCGACGGCGCCCGCGTCATCTTCGGCCCGGCCGGTCACGCCCTTCCGCAGCTGCGGATCGGTGTGAACGACAAGGGCTTCCTGGAGGCGCTCGGCGACTTCGACGAGCCCGTCGGTCCTGCCTTCTGGGAGCGCGGATGAGCACCGTGACCACGAGTAAGAAAGCACCCGCCGGTGAGCGGGTCGCGGACTGGGCCGACGGCCGCCTGGGGATCTACACGCTGGCCAAGGCCAACATGCGGAAGATCTTCCCGGACCACTGGTCCTTCATGCTGGGCGAGGTCTGCCTCTACAGCTTCCTCATCATCATCCTGACGGGCGTCTATCTGACGATGTTCTTCCACCCGTCGATGAACGAGGTGGAGTACGTCGGACCGTACGTCCCGCTCCAGGGACAGCTGATGTCCGAGGCGTTCAACTCGACCATGCACATCTCCTTCGAGGTGCGCGGTGGTCTGCTGATCCGGCAGATCCACCACTGGGCGGCGCTGATCTTCCTCGCCGGCATGTTCGTGCACATGATGCGCGTGTTCTTCACCGGCGCGTTCCGCAAGCCGCGTGAGATCAACTGGCTGTTCGGCTTCCTGCTGTTCTTCCTGGGCATGTTCACCGGCTTCACCGGTTACTCGCTCCCGGACGACCTGCTCTCCGGCACCGGTGTCCGCTTCATGCAGGGCGCGATCCTGTCCGTGCCGGTCATCGGCACGTACCTCTCGATGTTCCTGTTCGGCGGCGAGTTCCCCGGCGGCGACTTCGTCGCCCGGTTCTACTCGGCGCACGTGCTGCTGCTGCCCGGCATCATGCTGGGTCTCGTGGTCGCCCACCTCATCCTGGTGTTCGTCCACAAGCACACGCACTTCGCCGGCCCCGGCCGGACGAACGAGAACGTCGTCGGCATGCCGCTGCTGCCCGTGTACATGGCGAAGGCCGGAGGCTTCTTCTTCCTGGTCTTCGGTCTCATCGCGGTCATCGCGGCGATCGCCTCGATCAACCCGATCTGGGCCATCGGCCCGTACCGCCCGGACCAGGTGTCCACCGGCGCCCAGCCCGACTGGTACATGGGCTTCGCCGAGGGTCTGATCCGAGTGATGCCGGGCTGGGAGATCAACCTGTGGGGCCACACGCTGGTCCTCGGCGTGATGATCCCGCTGGCGATCTTCCCGGCGGTCCTCGCGGCCATCGCGGTCTACCCGTTCATCGAGTCCTGGATCACCGGCGACAAGCGCGAGCACCACATCGCGCAGCGCCCGCGCAACGCTCCGACGCGCACCGCCTTCGGTGTCGCCTGGATCACCGCGTACATGATCATGCTCGTGGGTGGTGGAAACGACCTCTGGGCCACGCACTTCCACCTGTCGCTGAACTCGATCACCTGGTTCGTGCGGATCTTCTTCTTCGTCGGTCCGGTCATCGCGTTCGTCGCCACCAAGCGGATCTGCCTCGGCCTCCAGCGCCGCGACAAGGACAAGGTGCTGCACGGCCGCGAGTCGGGCATCATCAAGCGCCTGCCGCACGGTGAGTTCGTCGAGGTCCACCAGCCGCTCAGCCAGGGCGAGCTGCACCGCCTCACGGCGCACGAGCAGTACGAGGCCGCGGAGCTTCCGCCGGCCGTCGACGAGAACGGCGTGGAGCGCAAGATCGGCCGCATGGAGAAGCTCCGGGTCAAGCTCAACAAGGGCTACTACGGAGACGACAGCCAGGTCGCCAAGCCCACGGTCGAGGAGTACAAGGAGATCCAGAGCGGCCACGGCCACCACTGATCACCTGACCTCGTAGGTCGCCACGGCGAGAGCCCCGTCCATTCGATGGACGGGGCTCTTTGCCGTGCCCGGACATCGATAGGGTGGGTGTGTATCCGTCACGTGATCAACAGGAGCTGCCATGAGCGCTGCGACCCCCGCTGGAGGACCTACGTCGGCGGGCCGCTCCTGGCCCGCCCTGCTGAACGGACTCCTCGACGGCCATGACCTCACCGCCGACGACACGGCCTGGGCGATGGACCTGATCATGAGCGGCGAGGCGACCGACGCGCAGATCGCCGGCTTCATGGTGGCCCTGCGCGCCAAGGGCGAGACCGTGCAGGAGATCGCCGGCCTCGTCCGGACCATGTACGCGCACGCCAACGTCATCGAGGTGCCCGGCCGCACCGTCGACATCGTCGGCACGGGCGGCGACGGCGCCAAGACGGTGAACATCTCCACGATGGCGTCGATCGTGGTCGCCGGAACGGGCGCCAAGGTCGTCAAGCACGGCAACCGCGCCGCGTCCTCCGCCTCCGGCTCCTCCGACGTCCTGGAGAAGCTCGGCGTCAATCTGAACCTGACCCCGCAGCGGGTCGCCGAGGTCGCCGACGAAGCGGGCATCACCCTCTGCTTCGCGATCAAGTTCCACCCCTCGCTGCGGCACGTCGCCGCGGCCCGCGGCCAGCTGGGCATCCGGACGACCTTCAACGTCCTCGGCCCGCTGACCAACCCGGCCAAGGTGCGCTCCCAGGCCGTGGGGGTCGCCGACCCGCGCATGGCGCCCGTGGTCGCCGGGGTCTTCGCCGAGCGCGGCAACTCCGCCCTGGTCTTCCGCGGCGACGACGGCCTGGACGAGCTCACCACGACCTCCACGTCCCGGGTCTGGGTGGTCCGGGACGGCGGCGTCACCGAGGAGCGCTTCGACCCGCGGGACGTCGGCATCGACCTCGTCCCCCTGGAGGCGCTGCGCGGCGACGACGCCTCGTACAACGCCGACGTCGCCCGCCGGCTGCTCGCGGGGGAGACCGGTCCGGTACGGGACGCGGTGCTGCTCAACGCCGCGGCGGCGCTCACCGCCCTGGACCCCGGCACGGGCAGCCTCGCCGAGCAGCTGGGCGCGGGCATCGCGAAGGCGGCCGAGTCGATCGACTCCGGTGCGGCCCTGCGGTCCCTGGAGCGCTGGATCGCCGCCAGCAACGCGTAACCCTTGTGGCGTACGGCCCCGGTCCACCATGCGGACCGGGGTCTTGCGCTTCGGCGATCATGTGGCAGGATGCTTCACAGGTCACGAGTGACAGCGTTTTGGCCCCGGCTTGCTGTCCGGCAACCCTCCTTCCGTGGCGGGGTGCCCCGGGTGATGACCAGGCCGTAGGCAGCGAGGTCTACGGCAAGCGCGGATCCCTCGAACACCAGGGGTCCTGGTCACTCGAGGAGCTTTTTCCGTGAGCAAGCGAATGCGATAGGGCGACTCCGCCCCTTCTTCACCCTCGGAACAGGGTCCCTTCCGCGTACCCCCATGTCCTCCGAGGCATCACCCGTACCCCGCCGTACCCGGCCGCGTACGGGATCCACCGAAGCCATTCCGCACCGCCCGCCGGGAGATACCGCCATGTCCGCATACCCGAACGCCACCGCCGTCGCCGCCGACTCCGAGTCCGCCGACCCCTGCTGCGCCGCCCCGCTGGCGGTCCTCGGCCGGGACGTCACCGTCCCGCTCGTCACCGGCGGCGAGGTGACCTACGCGGCGCTCGACTACGCGGCCAGCGCGCCGGCCCTGCAGCGGGTCTGGGACGACGTCGCCGCGTACGCCCCGTACTACGGCAGCGTCCACCGCGGCGCCGGCTACCTCTCCCAGCTCTCCACCGACCTCTTCGAGAACAGCCGCGTCACCGTCGCCGAGTTCCTCGACTGCCGCCCCGACGACCAGGTCGTCTTCACCCGCTCCACCACCGACTCGCTGAACCTGCTCGCTGCCACGATCCCGGCCGGCTGCCAGGTCTTCGTCTTCGAGACCGAGCACCACGCCTCCCTGCTGCCCTGGCGGGACGCCCGCGTCACCTACCTCAACGCGCCGCGCACCCCGGAGCAGGCCGTCGAGACCCTGGAGCGCGCCCTCGCCGACCGTACTGTGACGATCGAGGGGGGCTACGGTCCCGCCCTGGTCTGCGTGACCGGTGCCTCCAACGTCACCGGTGAGCTGTGGCCGGTGAAGGAGCTGGCCGCCGCCGCGCACGCGCACGGCGCCCGGATCGTGCTCGACGCCGCCCAGCTGGCCCCCCACCACCCGGTCTCCGTGCGGGAGTTGGACGTGGACTGGGTGGCCTTCTCCGGGCACAAGCTGTACGCGCCCTTCGGCTCCGGCGTCCTCGCCGGCCGTGCCGACTGGCTCCAGGACTCCGAGCCCTACCTCGCGGGCGGCGGCGCCTCCCGCAAGGTGGCCCGCCGGGCCGACGGTGGTGTGGACGTGGAGTGGCACACCACCGCGGCCCGGCACGAGGCGGGTTCGCCGAACGTCATCGGCGTCTACTCGATCGCCTCCGCCTGCAAGGCGCTGACCGAGGCCGGCTTCGACACCCTCGTCGCCCGTGAGCAGCACCTGATCGCCAAGGTCCGCGAGGGCCTGGCCGAGGTCCCCGAGGTGCGGGTGCTCTCGCTCTTCGGCGACGACGCGCCCCGCGTGGGCGTCATCTCCTTCGTCGTGGAGGGCTGGAACAGCTCCCACTTCGCCGCCGCGCTCTCCGCCGAGTACGGCATCGGCGTCCGTGACGGCCTCTTCTGCGCCCACCCGCTGGTCCGCACCCTGCTCGGCAGCGACCCGCAGGACCCGGGCGAGTGCGGCTCCCCCGAGGCGGCCCCGGGGGAGCGGTCCCTGAACGCCATCCGGGTGAGCTTCGGCGCCGGTACCCCGGACGAGCACGTGGACCGGTTCGTCGGCGCGGTGAAGGAGCTCGTCCGGGACGGCGCGCAGTGGAAGTACCGCACCGAGGACGGCCGCTGCGTCCCGGACCGCGGCTGATCAGTCACTCGTACGGGTGAAGGGGGCCTCCCGGTCGGGAGGCCCCCTTCAGCCATGCCGCGTGCGCGGTCTCCAGGACTCCGGACCGTCAGGACTCCAGACCGATGGCGAAGGCCGCCTCCAGGTCGTGCTGGGAGTACGTCCGGAAGGCGACGTGCGTGTCCGTGGCCTCGACGCCCGGAATCTTGCTGATGCGGCCGGGGATCACGTCCGCCAGGTCGTCGTGGCGCGGCACCCGGACCATGGCGATCAGGTCGTACGTACCGGTGACCGAGAAGACCTCGCTGACGCTGTCGAGCGCGGCGATCGACTCGGCGATCTCGGGGATGCGGTCCACGCTGGTCTTGATGAGCACGATCGCGGTGATCACGGCTGGCTTTCTCCCTCGGTCGCCGCGGCTTGGGCTTTCACTCTATCCCCACCGCGGAAGCGCACCCAGGCGTAGAGGAAGCCGACGGAGAAGCCCACGACATGGGCCAGATAGGCGACGCCGGGCCCCGCGCCCGCCGCCCGCGCGGCCAGCCACTGCAGCGTGAACCAGAAGATCAGGACGATCCAGGCGGGGAAGCGCAGCGGCAGGAAGAACAGGAAGGGGAAGAGGCTGGTGACCCGGGAGCGGGGGAAGAGGAAGAGGAAGGCCCCGAGCACCGCGGAGATCGCTCCGGAGGCCCCGACCAGGGTCTGCTCGCTGTCCGCGTGCGCCAGCGCGTACCCGGACAGGGCGACGTAGCCGGTCCCCAGGTAGAAGAGGCAGAACTCGACGGGCCCCATGCGCTCCTCGGCCATCGCGCCGAAGACGTACAGGAAGAGCATGTTTCCCAGCAGGTGGAGCCAGCTGCCGTGGACGAAGAGCGCGGTCAGCGGGGTGAGCAGGGCGCGCGGATCGCCGCCCGTGAGATCGGCGGGGACGACGCCCCAGCGGCGGAAGTAGGCGCCCTGGGCGGCCAGGAGCTCGTCGCCCGTGCCGTATCCCGGGTTGAGTCCGGAGACCGGGCTGATGGCGAAGAGCAGGCAGCAGGCGGCGATCAGCCCGTAGGTCACCGTGGGTCCGTTGCGGGTGCCCCGCCAGGCACCGAGGACCGCGCCTCGCCAGTCGATCATGGACAGATCATGGCGTACCGGGGCCGAAGTGGACAGAGTGCCTCGCCGTGCCCCGGCCTGCCCGCGAGGCCGTAGGGTTACGGGCACCACCACCGCAGTTCGACGGCGCACCGCGGCACCCGCACCTGGTACCAGGAAACAGGAAGAAGGACGGCACCGATGACGACGGTTCCCCTGCCGACCGACGAGACCCGCTGGCGCTGCACGCTCTGCGGCAACCTGACCCGCTTCGACGTGACCCGCTCCTCCAAGGTCGTGGAGTACGTCCATCTGGACCTCGCCGGAGACCCGACGGTCGAGGAGCGGCAGGTGGTCAGTGAGACCATCGAGTCGGTCCGCTGCCGCTGGTGCAACGCGGTGGACCAGATCGAACTGGTGGACAGGCCGGGCGCCGCTTCCTGAGGGGCGGCGCGGACGACATAGGGGTGACGGATCGTGGAGCAGCCCGCGCACGGTGGTGAGCCGGCCGGCGCGGCAGGTGACGCTGCCGAGACGCTCGACCACCCATTGCCGGAAGGTGTACGGCGACGGGTCGTCGCGCTGGTCGCGGACGCCTTCGGCGGGCTCACCGTGGCGGAGCTCCCCGCGCCCCTGCGGCAGTACGCCCGCTTCACCGCGAGCCGGCGGGCCAAGTTCGCCGGCAACGCGATGGCCGCCGCCCTGGAGAGCGACCCGCTCTTCCGGCAGCGGATCGGCGAACGGTTCAAGCAGGGCCAGCCCGAGCTGGCCGGAGCCGTGGAGACCGGCACCCCGCCCGCGGCCGCCGACCCCGTCGACGTGGCGGCGGCCGCCTATGTGCTGCGCCCGCCCGGCTGGGTCAAGCTCGTCGCCGCCGCCGGCGAGGAGGCCCAGCGGGCCGACGCCGAGCGGGCCGACGAGGCCGGCCGGCGCGAGCTGGAGCGGCTGCGCGAGGAGCTCGCCGCCGCCCGGGACCGCTCCCGGGGCGAGACCGAGCAGCTCCGGCACGACCTGGAGGCCGCCCGCAAGGAAGCGGAATCGCTTCACCGCAAGCTGCGCAGCGCCCAGAGCGACGTCAAGCGCGGCGAGGCGGCGCTGCGCAAGGTCCAGGGCGAGATCGAGGCCGCGCGGGCCGAGTCGGCGGCCCAGGTGTCGGCCGCCGAGAGCGAGACCCGGCGGCTCAAGGCCCGGCTCGGCGAGGTCGAGGCGGCCCTGGAGGCGAGCCGCAGGACCGCCCGCGAGGGCCGCTCGGTGGAGGACATGCGGCTGCGGCTGCTCCTCGACACGGTCCTCGACGCGGCCCAGGGGCTGCGGCGCGAACTCGCGCTGCCGCCCGTCTCGGTGCACCCGGCGGACACCGTGGACGCGGTGGAGCCGGGGCGGATGTCCCCGAAGGACATCGCGGCGCGGGCGCTCTCCGAGACGGACCCGGCGCTGCTCGACCAGCTGCTCGCGCTGCCGCAGGCGCATCTGGTCGTCGACGGCTACAACGTCACCAAGACCGGCTATCCGACGATGCCGCTGGAGAAGCAGCGGCTGCGGCTGCTCGGCGCGCTCTCGGCCCTGGCGGCCCGCTCGGGCGCCGAGGTCACCTGTGTCTTCGACGGGGCGGAGCTGGCGGCCCCGGTGCTGCTCGCCCCGCCGCGCGGGGTGCGGGTGCTGTTCTCCAAGCCCGGTGTCACGGCGGACGAGTTGATCCGTCAGCTGGTCCGGGCGGAGCCGCCGGGTCGGCCGGTCGTGGTGGTCTCCACCGACCGCGAGGTGGCCGACGGCGTCGCGAAGGCGGGGGCGCGGCCGGTGACGTCCGCCTTGTTGCTGAAGCGGCTTTCGCGCCTCTCGTGACGCATCGCAACTCCTGGGCGTTATGCCCGAATTCTGGATGGCGCACCGTCAAGTGCCCATCACTGGCCGTGCGGTGCGTGTAAATAAAGTGGTGCGTGGGCGAGAATTTTGCCAGCGGGATTTGAACTGATCACAACTTGGTCACTAGGGTCGGGCTTCGAACCTTCGCGCGGTTGATCACCCATCCGGGGTGGCGGCGGAGGAACCGCCTGCCCGTGACCGGTTGGGCGGCTCTGAGGAAGAAGGAGCTCGCCTTCGTGGCGTCCCACCGTCGACCCAAGCAGCCGAGCCGCACCCGTGTGACCGTGCTCACCGTGACCGCGGCAGCAGCCGTCGCCCTCACCGCCCAGTCCGGCGCCCAGGCGGCCCCCGCCAAGCCCAAGATCGACGAGGTCAAGGCGAAGGTCGACGCCCTGAACCACGAGGCCGAGGAAGCCACGGAGCAGTACAACCTCGCCGAGGAGCGCCGCGGCAAGCTGCAGAAGGAGATCGGCGCCCTCCAGGACAAGGTGGCCCGCGGTCAGCAGGAGCTCAACACCCTGCGCGACCAGATCGGTTCGGTCGCCAGCGCCCAGTACCGCTCCGGCGGCATCGACCCCGCGCTCCAGCTCTTCCTCTCCTCCGACCCGGACTCCTACCTCGACAAGGCGTCCGCGATCGACCAGTTGAGCGCCCAGCAGGCCGACGTGCTCACCTCGATCCAGGCCAAGCAGCGCACGCTCGCCCAGCAGCGGGCCGAGGCCACCTCGAAGCTGGCCGACCTCGAGGACGTCCGCAAGACCCTCGGCGCCAAGAAGGCGAAGTACCAGGGCAAGCTGGCCGAGGCCCGCAAGCTCCTCAACAGCCTCACCGCGGCCGAGCGGGCCAAGATGGAGGAGCAGGAGCAGCGCGCCAGCCGCGCCGCCGGCGAGCGCGTCAACCTGGGCAGCGAGGTCCCCGCGAACGGCTTCGGCGCCGCCGCGCTCGCGGCCGCCGCCACCCAGCTCGGCAAGCCGTACGTCTCCGGTGCCGAGGGCCCCAACTCGTACGACTGCTCCGGTCTGACCATGTGGTCCTACCGCCAGGCCGGCGTCACCCTCACCCGCACCACCTACACCCAGCAGAACGACGGCGTGAAGATCGGCCGCAGTCAGCTCAAGCCGGGCGACCTGGTCTTCTTCAACAACCTGTCGCACGTGGCTCTGTACGCGGGCAACAACACGATCCTGCACGCCCCGAAGCCGGGCGCCGTCGTCCGCTACGAGTCCATGAACTACATGGGCACCTTCCAGTTCGGCGTCCGGATCGCCGGCTGACCCACCCCCGCGACCCGCTGCGGCACACCGCCCGAACGGGTGGTTCGCCGCGACGCGCACTGACCTGACGCCCCGCCGGTGACCTGTGTTCTCCGGCGGGGCGTCACTTTGTGTGCCCGGCGCCTTCGTTGGACGAGGACTGATCAGCGGCTACTGTCTGCCGCGCCAGTCAGCGTCGAGCCGAACGGAGCGCGATTCGTGGCGTCCCACCGCCGACCCGCCCGGGTCACCGTCCTCACCGCCGCCGCCGCGGCCACCGCGGCGGCGTCCCTCGGGGCCGTCCCCGCGAGCGCCGACCCCGGGGCGACGCCCGCGGCCACCCGCGCCACGGTCGACCGCCTCTTCGAGGAGGCCGAGAAGGCCACCGAGGGCTACAACCGGGCGGACGAGAAGGCGGACGCGCTGCGCAGGACGGTCTCCCAGGCGCAGGACAGCCTCGCCCGCGGCCAGGAGCGCATCAACCGCATGCGGGGCGCGCTCGGTTCGGTCGCCGGAGCCCAGTACCGCTCCGGCGGCATCGACCCCGCCCTCGCCCTGCTGCTCTCCTCCGACCCGGACAGCTACCTGGACCGGGCCACCGCCCTGGACCGGGTCACCGCCCGGCAGGGCGCCGCGCTCGGCGAACTCCTGCGCGAGCAGCGCGCCCTGAACCAGGAGCGGAGCGAGGCCCGCACGGCCCTCGGCGAACTGGAGCGCAGCCGGGCCGAGGTCGCCCGCCACAAGCGCACCGTCGAGCGGAAGCTCGCCGAGGCCCGCCGGGTGCTCGCCTCCCTCACCGTCGAGGAGCGCGCCGACTACGACCGGGTCTCCCGCACCGGCGAGCGCGCCGGTTCGCCCGCCGAGGACATGCCGCCGCTCGCCGACCTCGGCCCCTCGCGGGCCGCCGCCGCGGTGATCGCCGCCCGCAGCGCGATCGGCAAGCCGTACGTGTGGGGCGCGACCGGTCCCTCCGCCTTCGACTGCTCCGGCCTGATGGTCTGGTCGTACCGGCAGGCCGGGATCAGCCTGCCCCGCACCTCCTCGGCGCAGCGGTACGCCGGCCGCCGGGTACCGCTCTCGCAGGCGCAGCCGGGCGACCTCGTCACCTACCGCGGGGACGCCAGCCATGTGGCGATCTACGCCGGGAACGGCCAGGTCATCCACGCCCCCTACCCGGGCGCCCGGGTCCGCTACGACCCGGTGAACATGATGTCCCACGTCACTGTGACCCGCGTCTGACCCGCGTCCGGCCCGCGCCTGACCCCGTCCCCGTACGATCGGGGGCGTGGCGGGCAGGCGGAGCGGAGCGGTGCGCGGTGCGGCGGCGGGGCTGCTGACCGCGGTGCTCGCCCTCGGCGGATGCGCGGCCCCCGCCCCGGCGGGACCGGCGTCCGAGGAGATCCAGAGCCTGCTCGACCGGCACGCGCGGGCGCTGCTCGACCGGGACGAGGCCGGCTACCTCGCGGCCCTCGACCCCGCGCTCGTGCCGGCCGCGCGCACCGAGTTCGACCGGCTCGCGAAGGTCCCGCTCGGCGGCTGGACGTACCGGGTCACCGATGTCGACCGGGCCGGTGAGGGCCGGGTCACCGCCAGGGCCGAGCTCGGCTACCGGATCAAGGGCTACGACTCCGGGCCCGCCACCACCGAGCGGGTCCTCGACCTCGCCGAGCGGGACGGCCGCTGGTACGTGACCGGCGACCGCGCCGCCGAGGGCGCCCCCCAGCAGCTGTGGCAGCAGGGCGAGGTCAGGAGCGTGACCGGCAGGCGCAGCCTCGTCCTCGGCGTGGGGCAGAGCCAGGAGCGGCTGCGGGAGATCGCGACCGCGGCGGACCGGGCGGTGCCCGCGGTCGGGGACGCCTGGCACGGGAACTGGGCGGGCCGGGTCGTGGTCCTGGTGCCCGACTCGATCGACGCGATGGGCCGGCTCCTGGGCGGGCCGGCCGCCTCCTACCGGGGCATCGCGGCCGTCACGACCGGCCGGACCGGCGGTGGCCCCACCGCGCCCGCGGACCGGGTGATCGTGAACCCGGACGCGTACGCGGTGCTCGGGGCGTTCGGCCGGCAGGTGGTCCTCACCCACGAGACCACCCATGTCGCCACCCGCGTCCAGACGACGAAGGCCACCCCGGTCTGGCTCTCCGAGGGCTTCGCCGACTGGGTCGCCTACCGGGGGACCGACCGCACCGCCGCCCAGGCCGCCCCCGAGCTGCGCCGCGCGGTCCGGGCCGGAGACCTCCCGGCCGGGCTCCCGGAGGACGAGGCCTTCACCTTCGGCGGGGACGCGGAGGCGCTGGCCCGGGCCTACGAGGGCGGCTGGCTGGCCTGCGAGCTGATCGCGGACCGCTGGGGCGAGGAGAAGCTGACCGCGTTCTACCGGGCGGTGGGGGCGCACCCGGGCCGGGACGGCGCCGTGGAGAAGGCGCTCCGGGAGGTCCTGGACACCACGCCGGAGGAGTTCACCGCCGACTGGCGCACGTACCTGGGGGAGCGGCTCGGCTAGCTCGTCCCGAGCTTCTCCAGGGTCTCCGCCAGCCAGGCCTTCTCCTCCGTGCCCGTCGCGCGGGCGATCCGCAGCATCCCCTGGCGGAAGAGGTCGGGCTCCCGCTCGACGGTGACCGGGGTCCCGCCCTCGTAGAAGAAGCTGGCCGGGGTGTCCAGGAACTCCTGGCGGCGGCGGAGGACGGCCGCCTGGTCCGCCGGGTCGGGCAGGTGCCGCAGGAAGGCGAGCAGGGTGAAGAAGCGCTGGCCGTCGGTGATCTCGGCGTCCTTGGGCGTGCGCAGCCGGGCGAGGAGCTCCCGGCGGCCCTCGGGGGTGAGCGAGAGCGTGCGGCGCGGGGCCGCACTCACGCCGGGCTCCGTACGGCTGTCGACCAGGCCGTTCTTCACCAGACGGGTGATGGCCGGGTAGAGGGCGCCGTCGCTGACCGGGCGGACGTGGCCGCTCAGGCCCTGGATGCGCTCCTTGAGCTCGTACCCGTGCAGCGGCTTCTCGTACAGGAAGCCCAGGATCGACAGCTCCAGCACCGTGCACTCTCCTTCGCGCTTGTCGGGGGACCGCTTCTCATGCTACCTCTTTTCGAGGTGCCTCGAATCGAGGTACATCGGAAAGAGGGGGTCCCTTCACATGTCCTCGCTGTCGTCGCCGTCCTCGCACCGCCGCACACTCGTCCGGCTCGCCCGCCCGGTCTATCTCGAACTCCTCGCCGGCGTCGCCGCCGGCATCATCAACATGGTCTGGGTCGCCCGGCTCGGCGGGGACGCCGTCGCCGCCGTCGCGGTCGCCACCAACGTCGAGAACCTCCTGCTCGGCGTCGTCCTCATGGCCGGCTCCGGCACCACCGTCCTCGTCGCCCGTGCCCGGGGCGCCGACGACCCCGGCGCGGTCCGCGCCGCCGTCCGCGGCGGCACCGCCCTCTGCGCCCTGCTCGTGCCACCCGTCGCCCTCGGCGGCTACCTGCTCCGGGACCCGCTCGCCGCCCTCCTGCTCGGCGGTTCAGGACACCCCGCGCACGCCCTGGCCACCGCCTACTTCGCGATCTCGCTCCCCGGCACGGCCGTCTTCTTCGCCACGAACGTCCTCGACGGAATCCTCAAGGGCACCGGCGACACCCGCACCCCCATGCGGCTCGCCTTCCTCGCCAACGGGCTGATCCTCGTCCTCGACCCGCTGCTCATCCACGCGTACGGGGTCCCCGGCGCCGCCCTCGCCACCGTCACCGGCCGGAGCGTCGCCCTCGCCGCCGGCCTCCTCGCCCTGCGCCGCGACCCGCTCCTCAAGGCCGCGCGGGCGGCCCGGGCGGCCCTGCCCACCGCCGCCGCGCTGCGCCGCACCGCCGCCACCGGACTGCCCATGGCCGTCGACTTCACGGTCCGGATGGCCGGAGCCCTCGCGCTCGTCTCCGTCGTCGCCCGGCTCGGCGTCACCGAGATCGCCGCCTACGGCATCGCCACCAAGGCCATGTACGTGGCGACCATGGCCTTCTACGCCGTCCGGCAGGCCGCGTCCATCCACAGCGCCCACCTCCTCGGGGCGGGCCTGGACGAACGCCGGGCCGTCGGCCGGCAGGCCCTCCTCCTCGGCGGCACCCTCGGCGCGAGCGCCGCGGGGCTGCTGCTCCTCGGCGCCGGACCCGTCATGCGGGCCTTCGGAGCGGAGCCCGCGGTCGCGGAGGCGGGCGCGCTCTTCCTGCGCTGCCTCGGCCCCTATCTGCTGCTCATGGCCGGGTACATCGCGCTCGCCGGAGTCTTCGAGGGCACCGGGGCGAGCCCGTACCTCGCCCGGATCACCCTCGCCGGCGTCCTCGTCCAGCTCCCCCTCGCGTACGCCCTCTCGGGCACCGGCCTCGGCCTCCCCGGGATCTGCCTCGCGATGGCCCTCGCCATGGGAGCCCAGTGCGCGGCCCTCGGCCTGCTGCACCGCCGTACGGTCACCGCGACCCCCGGGAAGACCGGGAAGGCCGGGAGGAGTCAGTACGAGCCGGACAAGGCCTTCTCGCGCTCCGGCTGAGCGCCCTGGGCCGGCACCTTCCCGACCTCGGCGAGACGCGGCTCCGTCACCGTCTGACGCCACAGGATCCGGCAGGCGAGGAGCGTGGCGGCGATCAGCAGACCGTTCCGCGTGAACAGCACCGCCATGCCCAGCGGATCGCTCCGCGTCACGTGCGAGAACCACACCGGGAACTCGAACTGCGTCACCGCCGTCGCCCACAGCACCAGATGCGCGGGCTTCCGCATCCGGCTCGACCGGAAGGCGAGGCACACCGCGGCCAGACCGACCAGCCACAGCATGTACTGGGGGGAGAGCACCCGGCTCGTCGTCGTGAACAGCAGCACCGCCACGAAGGCCGCGTCCGCCACCGTCGACGACACGAAGGCCCGCGCCCGGATCCGCCACACCAGCAGCCAGCCGAAGGCGGCGACCGTGAGGACGAGCGCGGCCGTCGACACCGTGGACACGTACGGGCCGAGGAACTCGATCGACCCGTAGTTCATCCGCGCCTCGCCCTCCCAGCCGAAGTGCCGGACTATGTGGAAGACCATCGCGCCCAGCGACTCGACCTCCGTGCCCCGGTCCCGCTGGAAACCGAGGAAGGCCAGCGCCCCCGGCATCCACACCAGGCAGAACGCGAGGACGGCGGCCGCCGCGCCCACCGCCGTCGACCAGGAACGGAGGGTGGCCCGGCCCTTCGGGGAGCCCGCGAGCAGCAGCACCGGCCAGACCTTCAGGACCGCGCCGAAACCGGCGAGGGCGCCGAGGACGCGCGGGCTGCGGCCCGCCGCGAGCAGCGCCGCCACCGCGACGGCGGTGACCATCACGTCGTACCGGGCGTACGCCGTCGGGCCGAGCAGCGGGACGCCCGCGAGCCAGAACCAGGCACCCCGTGACGAGCGGCCCGCCCGGCGGCCCGTGTGGAGCAGCAGCCCGAAGACCAGCGCGTCGCAGAGGAAGGCGAGGACGAAGAACGCGGACGCGTAGCCGAGGAACGGCAGCAGACCGGGGGCGAGGATCGCGAACGCCGCGGCCGGCGGGTACTGCCAGGTGACGTCGTCCAGCGGGTACGTGCCCGTCCGCAGGACCTCGTACCAGCCCTGGTAGATCTCCCGGACGTCGAAGGTGATGTCGGGGCCCGGGATCACCACGATCTTGAAGACGCAGAGCAGCAGCAGGACCCGGGAGAGACCCCAGAGGCCGAGGGCAAGTCGCGGACTCGTGCGTGACCCGTTCCCCACGGCACCCGTCGTCACTGTCGCGTCCCTGTCCTGTCGGCCCGCGGTGGCGGGGCGGTCATGGTCCTGCCGCCCCGCGGTGGCGGGTGACGGTGTTGCCGGGTGGTGCAGGCGATCGCGTACTGTCGGCCACGATGCACAAGACCCTGATCGTAACCAACGACTTCCCGCCGCGTCCCGGCGGAATCCAGGCCTTCCTGCACAACATGGCGCTCCGCCTGGACCCCGACCGGATCGTGGTCTACGCCTCCACCTGGAAGCGCAGCCGTGAAGGGATCGAGGCGACGGCCGCGTTCGACGCCGAACAGCCTTTCACGGTCGTACGGGATCGCACCACCATGCTGCTGCCGACTCCTCGGGTCACCGCCCGGGCCACCGCGCTCCTCCGCGAGCACGGCTGCGAGTCCGTGTGGTTCGGCGCGGCCGCCCCCCTCGGCCTGATGGCCCCCGCGCTCCGCCGCGCGGGCGCGAAGCGGCTCGTCGCCACCACCCACGGGCACGAGGCCGGCTGGGCCCAGCTGCCCGCCGCCCGGCAGCTCCTCGGCCGCATCGGCGAGGGCACGGACACGATCACCTACCTCGGCGAGTACACCCGCTCCCGGATCGCGACCGCCCTCACCCCGGCCGCCGCCCGGCGCATGGTCCAGCTCCCGCCCGGCGTCGACGAGAAGACCTTCCACCCCGACTCCGGCGGCGACGAGGTCCGCGCCCGCCTCGGGCTCAGCGACCGCCCCGTCGTCGTCTGCGTCTCCCGGCTCGTCCCGCGCAAGGGCCAGGACACCCTGATCCGGGCCATGCCCGCGATCCTGCGCCGGGTCCCGGACGCCGTCCTCCTGATCGTCGGCGGCGGACCGTACGAGAAGGACCTGCACCGCCTCGCCGCCGAGACCGGTGTGGCCGGATCCGTACGCTTCACCGGCGCCGTCCCCTGGTCCGAGCTGCCCGCCCACTACGGGGCCGGCGACGTCTTCGCCATGCCCTGCCGCACCCGCCGCGGCGGCCTCGACGTCGAGGGCCTCGGGATCGTCTACCTGGAGGCCTCCGCCACCGGCCTGCCCGTCGTCGCCGGCGACTCCGGCGGCGCGCCCGACGCCGTCCTCGACGGCGAGACCGGCTGGGTCGTCCGCGGCGAGTCCGCCGAGGAGACCGCCGACCGGGTCGCCACCCTCCTCCTCGACCCCGAGCTCCGCGCCCGCATGGGCGAGCGCGGCCGGGCCTGGGTGGAGGAGCGCTGGCGCTGGGACCTGCTCGCGGAGCGGCTGCGCGAGCTCCTGTAGCGCCCGCTTCGGCAGTACGGCGAAGGGCCCGGGGCGATCGCCCCGGGCCCTTCGTGCACCGTCACCGGCGCCACCGGCTCACGCCGTGTAGATCGCCTCGATCTCGTCCGCGAAGTCCTTCGCCACCACGTTCCGCTTCAGCTTCAGGGACGGGGTGATGTGCCCCGCCTCCTCCGTGAACTGGGCCGGGAGGATACGGAACTTGCGGACCGACTCCGCCTTGGAGACCGCCGCGTTGCCGTCGTCGATCGCCCGCTGGACCTCCGCGATGAGCTCCGCGTCCTCACGGAGGGAAGCCGCCGTCGAACCGGCCGGCTTGCCGTGCTCGCTCGCCCAGCGGCCCAGGAACTCCTCGTCGATCGTGACCAGCGCGCCCACGAACGGACGCCCGTCGCCGACCACCATGCACTCCGCGACCAGCGCGTGCGCCCGGATCCGGTCCTCGATGACCGCCGGGGCGACGTTCTTGCCGCCCGCCGTCACCAGGATCTCCTTCTTGCGGCCCGTGATCGCGAGGTAGCCGTCCTCGTCGAGGGTGCCGATGTCACCCGTGTGGAACCAGCCGTCCGCGAGCGCCTCGGCCGTCGCCGCCTCGTTGTTCCAGTACCGCGAGAAGATGTGCTCGCCGTGCAGCAGCACCTCGCCGTCGTCGGCGATCCGCACCACCGAGCCCGGCAGCGGCTGACCGACCGTGCCGATCTTCTGCCGGTCCCAGGGGTTGAACGCCGTCGCCGCGCACGACTCCGTCAGGCCGTACCCCTCCAGCACCGTGAAGCCGATGCCCCGGAAGAAGTGGCCGAGCCGCTCGCCCAGCGGCGCGCCGCCCGAGATCGCGTACTCGCCGCGACCGCCGAGCACCGCCCGCAGCTTGCTGAAGACCAGCTTGTCGAAGACTTTGTGCTTCAGCTTCAGGCCGAAGGACGGGCCCTGCGGGGTGCCGATCGCCCTGCTGTATGCGATGGCCGTATGCGCGGCCTTGTCGAAGATCTTGCCCTTGCCGTCGGCCTGCGCCTTCGCCCGCGCCGAGTTGTACACCTTCTCGAAGACGCGCGGCACGCCCAGGATGAGCGTCGGCCGGAACGAGGCCAGCTCGTCGGTGAGGTTCTTGATGTCCGGGACACAGCCGAGACGGATCGGGGCCATCACCGACGCGACCTCGACGAGCCGCCCGAAGACGTGTGCGGCCGGCAGGAACAGCAGCACCGAGCACTCGCCCGTACGGAAGAGGGGCTTGAGCCGCTCCACGATGTTGCCGCACTCGGCGAAGAAGGCCCGGTGGGACAGCACACAACCCTTGGGGCGGCCCGTCGTGCCCGAGGTGTAGACGATCGTCGCCGGGTCGTCCGCGTTCGCCGCCGACATGCGCGCGTCGAGCAGCTCGTCGGAGACGTCCGCACCGGCGGCGGTGAGCCGCGCGACCGCGTCGGCCTCGATCTGCCAGACGCCCTCCAGCTCCGGCAGGTTCGCCCGCACGGACGCCACCGACGCCTCGTGCGCCGCGCTCTCCAGCAGGACGTGCTTCGCGCCCGAGTCGCCGAGGATCCACTGGATCTGCTCCGGCGAGCTCGTCTCGTACACCGGCACGGTCACGCCGCCCGCGCTCCAGATCGCGAAGTCGAGGAGCACCCACTCGTACCGCGTGCGGGAGAGCAGCGCGACCCGGTCGCCCGGCTCCACACCGGAGGCGATCAGACCCTTGGCGACCCCGCGGACCTCGGCGAGGAACCGGGTGGCGGTGACATCGGTCCAGACGCCGTCGACCTTGCGCCCCATCACGGCGACGTCTGGGTGCTGGGAGGCGTTGCGGCGGATGAGATCCGTCAGGTTGCCGTCCGTGGGGACCTCGTACAGGGCCGGAAGGCTGAACTCGCGCAAGACTGCTGCTCCTCATCGGGCGCCGGCGCCACGGCTCTGTGTGATGCACCGGTGAAGTCCATGATCGGGCAGGTGCTCAGTGGGGGTGAGCACGACTGGACCGCTCGGACGTTACCCACCAGTACATGGTTCCCGATAGGGGGTCCCGGCCAGATGTTCCGTGCGTCACACATGCATGACGTTGCTCTGCGCACAGTAATCCACGGGTTTCGCGACTCCCAAGTAACCGCAGGTGACACCCCCTAAGGTGGGCTCATGCGAGTCCATGTGGTCAGTGACGTGCACGGCAACGCCGGCGACCTCGCCAAGGCGGGGGAGGGCGCCGACGCCCTGATATGCCTCGGTGACCTGGTCCTCTTCCTCGACTACGCCGACCACAGCCGGGGCATCTTCCCCGACCTCTTCGGCACCGAGAACGCCGACCGGATCGTCGAGCTCCGCACCGCACGCCGCTTCGACGAGGCCCGCGACCTGGGCCGCCGTCTCTGGGCCGAGCTCGACGTCGACCGCGACACCGCGATCGAGGCGGCGGTCCGCCGCCAGTACGCCGAACTCTTCGCCGCCTTCCCCACCCCCACGTACGCCACCTACGGGAACGTCGACATCCCCCAGCTCTGGACGGACTTCGCCCGACCGGGCACGACCGTCCTCGACGGCGAACGGATCGAGCTCGGCGGGCTGGTGTTCGGCTTCGTCGGCGGAGGCCTGCGCTCTCCCATGCGCACCCCGTACGAGATCTCCGACGAGGAGTACGCGGCGAAGGTCGAGGCGCTCGGGGACGTCGACGTCCTCTGCTCCCACATCCCGCCGGACGTCCCCGACCTGACCTACGACACGGTCGCCCGCCGCTTCGAGCGCGGCAGCCGCGCCCTGCTCGACGCCATCCACCGGGTCCGGCCGCGGTACGCCCTCTTCGGCCACGTCCACCAGCCGCTCGCCCGGCGCATGCGGATCGGCGTCACGGAGTGCGTGAACGTCGGCCACTTCGCCTCGACCGGGCGGCCCTACGCCCTGGAGTGGTGACGGCGCGGCCACGGGGGCGCGATAGCCTTCCGTCGGCACGTCTGTGCCCCTTTTCTACTTCCGCCGGACCGCACAGTGGAGGAGCCACCGCGATGGCCGAACACACCAGCTCGAGCATCACCATCGAGGCGGCGCCGGCCGACGTCATGGGCGTGATCGCCGACTTCGCCCGCTACCCCGAGTGGACCGGCGAGGTGAAGGAGGCCGAGGTCCTCTCCTCCGACGAGGCCGGGCGCGCGGAGAAGGTCCGGCTGCTCCTCGACGCCGGCGCCATCAAGGACGACCACACCCTGGCGTACACCTGGACCGGGGACAACGAGGTCTCCTGGACGCTGGTCAAGTCCCAGATGCTCCGCTCCCTCGACGGCTCGTACCTGCTGAAGGACCTCGGGGACGAGCGCACCGAGGTCACGTACCAGCTGACGGTGGACGTCAAGATCCCCATGCTCGGCATGATCAAGCGCAAGGCGGAGAAGGTCATCATCGACCGCGCCCTGGCGGGCCTGAAGCAGCGCGTGGAATCCGGCGCGTAACCCTCACCCCCCCCACCCCGTTGTGGGCAGGCGTTCCGCAAGGGCGGAACGGGTGGGCACAACGGACCCGCGCCTTGCCGGCGCCAGAGGCTTCCGCGCCCTGACCCGCACCGCAGGTGCGCCGTCGTCGCTGGTGCGGGTCCAGGCGCGGAACGCGGAGGCGCCGCTGAAGGGCGCCGTCCCGTGTGCCCACCCTCCCCCAAGCTCTCGGCATCGCTCGAGCAGGGGGGACCCCCATCGCCCCGGCGGGACGATTGCCCACACGGGCGGGTGGCGGGGAACACCGCCCTGCGCGGGCGCGGGCACAGACGGCGGGCGGGCAGGGGGCACCGCCCCGACGGGCGCGGGCCCACACGCCGGTGGGTGGCGCGGCGGCCCGCAACTGGGGCCCGGTAACGTTTCGCCGCATGCGGATCATCCTTGTCACCGGCCCCGGCGGCGCCGGCCGCACCACCCTCGCCGCCGCCACCGCCCTCGCCGAGGCCCGGGCCGGACGCCGCGTCGTGCTCGTATCCGAGGACGCGGACCCGCTCCCCCACATAAAAAGCCTCCGGCCCGCGCCCGCCGCCGACTTCCGGCGCGAGTTCCTCGCCCTCCAGGAGCGCTCCTCCGCCGCCCTCGACCTCCTCGGCGCCGCTCCCTTCGAGGACGCCGAGCTGACCGAGCTCCCGGGGAGCCGGCAGTTCGCCCTGCTCAGGGCCCTGCGGGACGCCGCCGCCGGTGACCACGACCTCGCCGTCGTCGATCTGCCGCCGCTCCCGGAGGCCCTCGCCCTCCTCGCTCTCCCCGGCCAGCTCCGCCGCTATCTGCGCCGCCTCCTGCCCCAGGAGCGCCAGGCCGCCCGCGCCCTGCGCCCGATGCTCGCCCAGCTCGCCGGCGTCCCCATGCCCGCGCAGTGGCTGTACGAGACCACCGCCCGCTGGGAGGCCGAGCTCGCCGCCGTCCAGGCCGTGGTCGAGGCCCCCGGCACCACCGTCCGGCTCGTCCTCGAACCCGGCCCCGGCGCCGCCCGCGCCCTGCGCACCGCCCGGCTCGGCCTCGCCGTCCAGCGCCTCGCCCTCGACGCCGTCGTCGCCAACCGGATCCTGCCCGCCGCCTCGGAGGACCCGTGGCTCGCCGGACTCACTGCCGAACAGCACCGGCACCTCGCGGAGCTCCGTACCGCCGCCACGGGGGAGCTGTACGAGCTGCCGCATCTCGGCAGGGCCCCGCGCGGAGCCGAGGACCTGGTGCTGCTCTCGCCGGTCCGGACCGAGGGAGCGGTCCCCGTACCGGAGTGGGCCGTCGAGGACCGGCGCGAGGAGGACGGCGTCCTCGTCTGGCACATCCCCCTGCCGGGCGCCGTCAAGGAGGAGCTCAACCTCGTCCGCCGCGGCGACGAACTGCTCCTGACCGTCGGCGCGTTCCGCCGCGGCGTCCCCCTGCCGGGCGCCCTGCGCCGCTGCACCGTCACCGGCGCCGGACTCGTCGACGGGGACCTCCGGGTGCGCTTCACACCCGACCCCGGGCTCTGGCCCCGCACCGCCTGAGGTGGCGTGTACCGTCGAAGTACGCAGCCACTGAGGAGTACGCCATGAGCGATTCGGACGCCTGGGCCAAGGCCTGTGCCGAGGACCTGGAGGCGGAGAAGGCCCGCCGCCGGGCGCAGCGCGCGACCGAGCCCGGCTCGCCCGCGGAGGAGTTCCGCAAGCTCTTCGAGGCCGTGGCCGACAAGGTCTCCGGCGGCCTCGGGAACCCGCTCCTCGGCGGCCAGGCCGCGCAGACCGCCGCGCAGACCGTGCAGCAGCTCGTCAACCAGGCGAAGGCCGTCGTCGAGCCCGTCATCGAGCGCAACCCGCAGGTCTTCGACCACCTCGCCGCCGCCGGCAGCGAGCTGCTCGCCGCCTACCGCTCCGCCGTCGAGGGCCACGAGAGCCGCTGGACCCGCGGCGGCTCCGTCCCCGACGCCGACGACCCGCGCCGGGACGCGGACCCGGACACGCCGCCCAAGGGCGACCGCAAGGACGACCGCAAGGACGACGAGGGGCCCGGAACCGGCCAGCACATCGACCTCGACTGATCGGCGGGCCACCCCCGCTCGGGTACGGTGGGCCTTAGCGGGGCTCGACCGAAAACTGAGGGACACATGGGACTCACCATCGGCGTCGACATCGGCGGCACGAAGATCGCGGCCGGCGTGGTCGACGAGGAGGGCAACATCCTCGACACGCACACCGTGCCCACCCCGCCGACCCCCGAAGGCATCGTCGACGCCATCTGCGACGCGGTCTCCCAGGCCGGCAAGGGGTACCAGATCGAGGCCGTCGGCATCGGCGCCGCGGGCTACGTCGACGACAAGCGCGCCACCGTCCTCTTCGCGCCGAACATCGACTGGCGGCACGAGCCGCTCAAGGACAAGGTCGAGCAGCGCGTCGGCCTGCCCGTCGTCGTCGAGAACGACGCCAACGCGGCGGCCTGGGGCGAGTACAAGTTCGGCGCCGGCAAGGGCCACGAGGACGTCATCTGCATCACCCTCGGCACCGGCCTCGGCGGCGGCATCATCATCGGCAACAAGCTGCGCCGCGGACGCTTCGGCGTGGCAGCCGAGTTCGGCCACATCCGGGTCGTCCCGGACGGTCTGCTGTGCGGCTGCGGCAGCCAGGGCTGCTGGGAGCAGTACGCCTCCGGGCGCGCGCTCGTCCGGTACGCCAGGCAGCGCGCCAACGCCACCCCGGAGCGCGCGGAGATCCTCCTCGGCCTCGGCGACGGCACCCCGGAGGGCATCGAGGGCAAGCACGTCAGCCAGGCCGCCCGCGCCGGCGACCCGGTGGCCGTCGACTCCTTCCGGGAGCTGGCCCGTTGGGCGGGCGCCGGTCTCGCCGACCTGGCCTCGCTCTTCGACCCCTCGGCGTTCATCGTCGGCGGCGGCGTCTCGGACGAGGGCGACCTCGTCCTCGACCCGATCCGCAAGTCCTTCCGGCGCTGGCTGATCGGCGGCCAGTGGCGCCCGCACGCGCAGGTCCTCGCGGCCCAGCTCGGCAACAAGGCCGGCCTGGTCGGCGCCGCCGACCTCGCCCGCCAGGGCTGACAGCCCCCCGGGCATACGACGACCGCCCGCCGCGTCCTCTCGGACCCGGCGGGCGGTCGTCGTATGTTGGCCGTCATGGCGATCAGTGAGCTGCCCAACTCCCGCACCGAGAGCGACGGTTCGGCCGTCCTCCGGGTCCTGAGCTACAACGTCCGTTCGATGCGCGACGACGAGGACGCCCTCGCCCGGGTGATCCGCGCCTGCGCCCCGGACCTCGTCTTCGTCCAGGAGGCCCCGCGCTTCTTCCGCTGGCGCAAACACGCCGCCCGGCTCGCCGCCAAGAGCGAGCTCGTCGTCCTGAGCGGCGGCGCCACCGCGGCCGGACCGCTCCTGCTCTGCTCCCTGCGGGCCACCGTGGAGCGGACCGAGGACGTCCTGCTGCCGCTCACCCCGGGCCTGCACCGGCGCGGCCTCGCGACCGCGGTCGTCCGCTTCGCCGGGGCCCGGCTCGGTCTCGTCAGCTGCCATCTGAGCCTGCGGAAGGACGAGCGGTACGCCCAGGCCGGGATGGTCCTCGACCGGGTCGCCGCCCTCGGCGCCCCGCACGCCCTGGTCGCCGGCGACCTCAACGAACGCCCCGGCGGACCCGCGTTCACCCGGCTCACGAAGGAGCTCCAGGACGGCTGGGCGGTGAGCCCCTGGGGTGGCGAGCACACCTCGACCCCGGCCGACCCGCACCAGCGCATCGACGCGATCCTGGCGACCCCCGGCGTCGAGTTCCTCGGCTGCGGAGTCCCCACGGACCTCGACCCGGCGGACCTGCGGGCCGCCACCGACCACCTCCCGGTGCTGGCCGCGGTCCGCGTCCCCGCGAACAGCTGACCGGCAGGCCGGATCCCGGGGCCCACGCCCCCGCGTCGGCGGACGCCCGTCGCTCGGCGACCGATGTCACCGCGGCGTCGGGAGGCTAGACGACCGCCCCGCGGCCCGGGTCGTCGAAGCCGTCGTCATCGTCGTCGTCGTGCTTCATACGGGCCACCAGGGTCGCGAAGCCGCCCAGGAAGCCGCCCACGCAGAGCGTCGTCAGCCACCAGGTCATGTCCCACTGGAGCAGGACGGCGAGCAGCATCAGGACCGGGCCGCCGACGACCGCGAGCCAGGCGAACCTGGTCGTCGTGTCCGCCTCGGGCAGCGGCGGCGGCTCCGGCGGGACGAAGTGGCCCTCGTCGGAGCCGCCCGCCTCGTCGTCGGCCTCGGCGGGGGAGTAGTCCCGGGGGCCGCCGGTCCGCACCCCGGGCGCGAACACGATCGAGCTGCCGAGCGCGGGCCGCTCGGGCCCCGCCTCCGGGTCCTCGTCCGCCTCGGGCTCCTCGGCCGGGGGCTTCGGCCTCGGCTTCCAGGTCGTGCCCTTCACGGGCCGTACCTCCTCGTCGGGCCCGTCCGTCTCCTCGGGCTCGGGCAGCGAGAGGTTCTCGACGGGCCGGAACGGCTTCGTCCCCGGAGGATCCGCGGGCTCCTCGCCGTACCCGGCGACGATCGCGGCCCAGGCCGCCTCCTCGTCGATGGGCTGCGGCTCCCGCTCCGGGCCGTCCTGCTGCTCAGCCACCGCTCCTGCTCCCCTTCCCGTCGACCAGATCCGGGGCCAGACGCTCGACGAAGGCCAGGCTCTCGTCGAAGATCCGCTCCGCGTCATGGTCCAACGTCGCCACGTGGTAGCTCTGTTCCAGCAGGACCTCCTTCACGTCCGTCGAGGAGATACGGGAGAGGATCCGGGCCGAGTCGGCCGGCGGCACGACGTGGTCCTGCGGGCTGTGGAGCAGTACCACCGGCTGCGTGACCTGCGGAAGCTCCCCGTCCACCGTCTGGAAGAACCGGCGCAGGGAGTGCGCGGCGTGCAGCGGCACCCGGTCGTAGCCGACCTCGGCCACGCCCTCCTTGGCGATGTCGCTGGCGATGCCCTTCGTGGAGGGGACCAGGTGCCGGACGACCGGCAGGGCGTACGCGGCGAGGCCGTGCACCTTGTTGCCCGGGTTGACGAGGACGATGCCCCGCACCGCGTCACCGTGCTGGGCGGCGAGCCGCAGCGTGAGGGCCCCGCCCATGGAGAGGCCGAAGACGAAGACGGTCCGGCAGCGCTCCAGGAGCTCGCGCAGGGCCCGGTCCGCCTCCGCGTACCAGTCGTGCCAGGTGGTGAGCTGCATGTCCTGCCAGCGGGTGCCGTGACCGGGCAGCAGCGGCACCGACACCGACAGGCCGCGCTCGGCCAGGTACTCGGCCCACGGGCGCATCGACTGCGGGGAACCGGTGAATCCGTGACAGAGAAGGACGCCGACCTCTCCGCCTTCATGGCGGTACGGCTCGGCTCCGGGAAGGACCGGCACCGGGGTCTCCTGTTCGGTTGCGACTCCGGCGTTCTCGGGTGCGCCGGAGCGACGGAAAATGGGGAAGGACCTTCACGGTACGCGACCGGACCGACACCGACCAGGGCCGTAGCGGGGGCCGTGCACCGGTACGGGATAAAGTCGTGGCGACGGCACACGGAAGGCTTGGCGAGTTGATCTACGGCGCAATGAAGTTCTCCATCGGAGGGTCCCTGAAGCTCGCCTTCCGGCCCTGGGTGGAGGGTCTGGAGAACATCCCCGCCGAGGGCCCCGCGATCCTCGCGAGCAACCACCTGTCCTTCTCGGACTCCTTCTTCCTCCCCGCCGTCCTCGACCGCAAGGTCACCTTCATCGCCAAGGCGGAGTACTTCACCACGCCCGGCGTGAAGGGCAAGCTCACCGCCGCCTTCTTCAAGGGCGTCGGCCAGCTCCCGGTGGACCGTTCGGGTGCCCGCGGCGCGGGCGAGGCGGCCATCAAGGCCGGCATCGAGGTCATCGAGGGCGGCGGGCTCTTCGGGATCTACCCCGAGGGCACCCGCTCGCCCGACGGCCGCCTCTACCGGGGCAAGCCCGGCGGTCTCGCGCGCGTGGCCCTGGCCACCGGCGCGCCCGTGATCCCGGTCGCCATGATCGACACCGAGAAGATCCAGCCGCCCGGCAAGGTCGTCCCCAAGCTGATGCGCCCGGGGATCCGGATCGGCAAGCCGCTGGACTTCACCCGCTACCAGGGCATGGAGGGGGACCGCTTCATCCTCCGCTCGGTGACCGACGAGGTCATGTACGAGATCATGAAGCTGTCCGGCCAGGAGTACGTCGACATCTACGCGACGGCCGCCAAGCGGCAGATCGCGGAGGCGGAGAAGGCGGCCAAGGAGGCCGTCAAGGCCGAGATCGCCGCTCGGGAAGAGTCCGGCGCGTAAGTCCCCGCGAGGGGCTTCTCAGGGGTGGGGAAGATGGCCAAGCGCGAGCGTGTCGTGCGCATGTCGGTCGAGCAGCCGCTGTGGCGGGCACTGGCCGGCTACCGCGTCCTGACGATGGTCTATGCCGTCCTGATCTTCGTCTTCGGCTGGAAGGGGTACGAGCGGCCCTGGGTCGCCGTCGGCTATCTGACGGTGATGAGCGTCTGGACGCTCGCGACCCTCCCCAGGGTCGCCAACGCGGCCAGCTGCACCAAGCGCTTCCTCGGCGCCGACCTCACGATCGCCCTCGTCGGCATCCTGCTCACCCCGCTCGCCGAGGCCCAGGCCCAGTCCGTCGACGGCCCCACCCTGCCGTCGATATGGACCGCCGGCGCCGTCCTCGCGTACGCGATCAAGGGCGGCTGGCGCTGGGCCGGAGTCGCCTCGTCCTTCGTCGCCGTCGCCAACATCATCGAGCGCGCCCACCCCAGCCGGGACACCTTCCACAACGTGCTGCTCGTCTGGGTGGCCTCCATCGCCGTCGGCTACATCGTCGAGGTCGCCCGCGCCTCCGAGCGCACCCTCGCCCGCGCCCTGGAGATCGAGGCCGCGACCCGGGAACGGGAGCGGCTCGCCCGCGACATCCACGACAGCGTCCTCCAGGTCCTCGCGATGGTGCAGCGGCGCGGCACGGCGCTCGGCGGCGAGGCCGCCGAACTCGGCCGGATGGCGGGGGAGCAGGAGGTCGCCCTCCGCACCCTCGTCGCGGGCGGGCTCACCCGGCCCAGCCTGGTCTCCGAGGACGAGTCCGAGGGCGCCTTCGTCCGGGTCGTCGAGGTCGACGACGACCCCCCTTACGGCGCCGGCGACGCGCCCGTCGACCTCCGCGTCCTGCTCGCCCCCCGCGCCGGGGCCAAGGTCACCCTCTCCGAGCCGGGCGCCCCGGTCCTGCTGCCGCCGCCCACCGCCCGGGAGCTGTCCAACGCCGTCGGCGCCGCCCTGGACAACGTCCGGGCGCACGCCGGGGCGGACGCGCACGCGTGGATCCTGATCGAGGACTGGACGGACGAGGTGATCGTCACCGTCCGGGACGACGGCCCCGGCATCCCGGAGGGCCGCCTCGCGGAGGCCTGGGGCGAGGGCCGGATGGGCGTCGCCCTGTCCATCCGGGGGAGACTGCGGGACCTGGGCGGCTCGGCCGAGCTGATCTCGGTCCCCGGCCAGGGCACGGAAGTCGAGTTGAAGGTTCCACGGGGGAAGGCAGGGGAGAAGTGAGCGAGCAGCGGATCAAGGTGATGGTCGTCGACGACCATCCGATGTGGCGGGACGCGGTCGCCCGTGACCTCGCCGAGGCGGGCTTCGACGTGGTCGCCACCGCCGGCGACGGCGAGCAGGCCGTGCGCCGCGCCGTCGCGGCCGGTCCCGACGTCCTCGTCCTTGACCTGAACCTGCCGGTCATGCCGGGCGTCCAGGTCTGCAAGGAGCTCGTCGGCGGCCGGCCCGAGCTGCGGGTCCTCGTCCTCTCGGCGAGCGGCGAGCACGCCGACGTCCTGGAGGCGGTCAAGTCCGGTGCCACCGGCTACCTCCTCAAGTCGGCCAGTACGGAGGAGCTGATCGACGCGGTACGCCGCACGGCCGTCGGCGACCCCGTCTTCACCCCGGGCCTGGCCGGCCTGGTCCTCGGCGAGTACCGCCGGCTCGCCTCCGAGCCCGCCCCGGCGGCCGGCGCCGACGAGCCGAAGGCCCCCCAGCTCACCGATCGCGAGACCGAGGTCCTGCGGCTCGTCGCGAAGGGCCTCAGCTACAAGCAGATCGCCGAGCGCCTGGTCATCTCGCACCGCACCGTGCAGAACCACGTCCAGAACACCCTGGGCAAGCTGCAGCTGCACAATCGGGTGGAGCTCGTCCGGTACGCCATCGAGCGCGGCCTCGACGACGCCTGAGACGGCCGGACATCACGAGGGGCCGTATATTCGCGGATATACGGCCCATCGTGATGTTGAGGGGAATCCCGTGGAAATCCTGGCATTCGGCGTGCAGGCGGACGAGAAGCCCCTCATCGAGAAGGCCTTCGAGGGCCACCACGACGTCCGCTGCCTGAGCGTCTTCCTCACCGAGGACACCGCGCCCATCGCCGCCGGCTACGAGATCATCTCCAGCAGCGTCAACGCCGTCCTGGACCACCGGGTCCTGCAGACCCTCGCGGCCGGCGGGACCCGGATGATCGCCCAGCGCTCGACCGGCTTCAACAACATCGACCTGGAGGTCGCCGAGCGCCTCGGCCTCACCGTCGCCCGGGTCTCGTACTACTCGCCGTACTCCGTCGCCGAGTTCGCCTGGACCCTCGCCACGGCCGTCAACCGCCGCATCGTCCGCGCCTCCAACCGGACCCGCGACTTCGACTTCCGGCTGGACGGACTGATGGGCCGTGACCTGCGGGGCCGCACCGTCGGCGTCCTCGGCACCGGCAAGATCGGCGAGGCCTTCACCCGGATCGCCCACGGCTTCGGCATGAACCTCCTCGGCTGGGACGTCGCCGAGAACCCCGCCTGCGTGGCACTCGGCATGAAGTACGTCGAGAAGGAACGGCTCCTCGCCGAGGCCGACCTCGTCAGCCTCCACGTCCCGCTGCTCCCCGCCACCCGGCACCTCATCGACGCCGCCGCCCTCAGGGCCATGAAGGACGACGCCATCCTGGTGAACTCCAGCCGCGGCGGGCTCATCGACACCGAGGCCCTCGTCGCCGAACTCCGGTCCGGCCGCTTCGCCGGCGTCGGCCTCGACGTGTACGAGGCGGAGGCCGGGCTCTTCTACCTCGACAAGTCCCTGGAGGTCGTCGAGGACGACACCCTGGCCCGCCTGGTCACCTTCCCGAACGTGGTGGTCACCTCCCACCAGGCCTACTACACGACCGACGCGGTCGGCCAGATCGTCGACACCACCGTCCAGAACGTCCTCGACTACACCGCCGGCCGGCGCAGCGAGAACGTCCTGGTACCGAGGACCGCCCCCTAGACCAGCACGCCCGCGAGCAGCGAGGCCGTGAGCGCCGCGCCGTCCGTCGTGAGCACCGACTCCGGGTGGAACTGCACTCCGGCGAAGCCCGGCCCGCGCAGGGCGTGCACCTCGCCGGTCTCCGCGTCCCGGCTCACCTCGATGCGGTGCAGCGCCAGCTCCGTCGCCGTCCGGTCGTCACACCGGGCCGTGAAGCTGTTGTAGAAACCGACCGTCTGCTCCTGCCCGAAGAGGTCGATCCGCAGCTGCGCCCCCTGGAACGGCGTCCGCTTGCGGACGATGTCCAGGCCCAGTTCGGCCGCGATCAGCTCGTGCCCGAGGCAGACGCCCAGCAGGCCGTGACGGTGCCCCCGGACGAGCTCCGCCGTCAGGCCGCGCAGGAAGCGCATCTTCGGGTCGGCGACGTCCGAGGGGTTCCCGGGGCCGGGCCCCAGGACGACGGGCCCCTCGTGGGCGAGGGCCAGCTCCCGCAGCCCCGGCTCGTCGTAGCGCAGCACCGACACCTCCAGGCCGGAGGAGCGCAGGACGTGCGCGAGCATCGCCGTGAAGGTGTCCTCGGCGTCGATCACCAGCGCGTGCCCGGACAACTCCGCCGACCGGACCTGCATCTTCAGCCAGAACGGCGCCAGGTCCGCGCGGCGCGCGTCCAGCGCGGCCCGCACCCTGGGGTCCTCGGCGAGCGGCGGCGGCACCACGGCCTCGTCGCGCGGCCGCCCCTCCCACACCCCCAGGGCGGCCAGCACGCCCGCCGCCTTCGCGTGGGTCTCGGCGACCTCGCCCGCCGGGTCCGAGTGCCGTACGAGCGTCGCCCCGACCGGCACCCGGAGCCGGCCGTCGGGCGCGATGTCGGCCGTACGGATCAGGATGGGCGAGTCCAGCGTCTGCGCCCCGTTCGCGTCCGTGCCGAGCAGGGCGAGCGCCCCCGCGTAGTAGCCGCGCCCACCGGTCTCGTGACGCTCGATCACCCGGCAGGCGTTCTGCACGGGCGAGCCGGTCACGGTCGCCGCGAACATCGTCTCCCGCAGCACGTCCCGCACGTCGAGCGAGGACCGGCCGCGCAACTCGTACTCCGTGTGCGCGAGATGGGCCATCTCCTTGAGGCGCGGTCCGACCACCACCCCGCCCATGTCGCCGACCGTGCACATCATCTTGAGCTCCTCGTCCACCACCATGGAGAGCTCCTCGGTCTCCTTGCGGTCGGCGAGGAAGGCGAGCAGGTCCTCGGCCGTCGGGGCTGCCCCGGCCGGGTAGCGGTACGTGCCGCTGATCGGGTTCATCACGACCGTGCCCCCCGACATCCGGACGTGCACCTCGGGGCTCGCCCCGACGAGCGTCCGGTCCCCGGTGTGCACCACGAACGTCCAGTACGCGCCCCGCTCGCCCGCCAGCAGCCGCCGGAACAGGGCGAGCGCGTCGGCGCGCCCGAAGCCCGGGATCTCGCCGGTGTAGGTGCGCCGGATCACGAAGTTCGCGCCCTCGCCGGAGCCGATCTCCTCGTCGATGACCCGCCGCACGGTCTCCGCGTACTCCTCGTCGGAGACGTCGAACCCGCCGCCCTCCACCCGTACCCCATGGGTGGGCAACGCGGCCAGGGCCTCGTCGAGCGGCAGCTCGTACGCCTCGTCGGCGACGAGCACGGAGAGCGGGGTGCCGTCGTCCCGCACGTCGAAGCCGCGCTCGCGGATCTGCCGGAACGGCACGAGCGCGAGCGTCGGCATCGGCCCCACGGGCAGCTCCGCGAGGCGCTCGGCCTCGTGGACCCGGCCGATCAGCACCTCGACGGTGTCGTGGTCACGGCCGGGGGTGCGCCGGCGCAGCAGCGCGAAGGGAGGGCAGGAGGGGTCGAGGAGACGGGAAAGGTCCATGGGGCGGGTCGTTCCTTCCGAGTGGAATACGGAGAGGAGGAACGGCCCGGGCACGAGAAAGGCCGCCCCTCGGGCGGCCTTTGCGTGTGTGGGTGTACGCGCAGTCAGTGGGCCGCCGGATGAGCGGTCCACCACCAGTTCTGGGTCTGCGAGGCGTACGACATGCGAGCACTGTAACGCAGCCCGGGCACGGAACGGGGCCCGGTCCGCACCGTGGACGGTGCGAGCCGGGCCCCGAGGCCGGGCGAACTACCCGATCAGAAGATCAGGTTGTAGGACTGCCAGCCCGGACCGACCTGCACGCGCGAGGCGTACGGGGCGGTGGCGCTGCCGGTGCCCTTGTAGAGCCACAGCGCGCCGGCGCTGTCACGGGCGACGAAGTCGACCTTGCCGTCACCGGTGATGTCACTCGGACCGGTGATGCTGTTGTAGATCTGCCAGCCGGTGCCGACCTTGACGCGGGCGGCGTACGGGGCGGTGGCGCTGCCGGTGCCCTTGTACAGCCAGAGCACGCCGGCGCTGTCGCGGCCGATCATGTCCGCCTTGCCGTCGGAGGTCAGGTCGCCGGTGCTGACGATGGTGTTGTAGATCTGCCAGCCGGTGCCGATCTGCACCCGGGGGGCGAAAGGCGTCGCCGGGGTGCCGGTGCCCTTGTACAGCCACAGGGCACCCGACTTCTCGCGGGCGATCAGGTCCGGCTTGGAGTCCCCGGTGAGGTCGCGGACGCCGGTGATCCGGTCGTAGATCTGCCAGCCGCCGCCGATCTTCAGGCGCGTCTTGAACGGCGCGGACGCGTTGCCGCTGCCCTGGTAGTACCAGAGGACACCGGAGGCGTCCCGGGCCACGGCGTCACCGGTGCCGTCGGCCCGCAGGGCGGTCAGCGGGGTGACGGTGTTGTAGATCTGCCAGCCGGCGCCGACCTTGTACCGGGTCAGGAACGGGCTGGTGGCGCTGCCGGTGCCCTGGTACTGCCAGAGGACACCGGAGCCGTCCCGGGCGAGGAGGTTGTAGCGGTTGTCGGCGCGGAGGGGCGCCGTGGTGGCGACCTCCTTGACGTCGCTCGCCTTCACCCACGCCATGCGGTGGTTGAAGCGGATCGGGATGAAGATGTTGGTCGTGCCGACGACACGGGTGCCGTCGGTGTTGTAGGCGCTGTAGTAGTAGTCGCCCGCGACCGGCTCACCGGCCTTCACGTACAGCTGCCCGGCCGGGAGGCTGTACTTCGTCAGCGACGCGCCGTTGCTGGCCTGGACCGGGACGCCGGTGCCCGTGTAGGCGGCGTCCTCCGGGTAGGCGCGGCCGTAGACCGGGACGGAGGTGAGGCCGTCCTTGGCGGTGATCGCCGTCTTCACGCCCACGGGGGCCGTGTACTGGCCGCCCGGGTTGTAGAACCAGGCCTTCTTGCCGCCGTACCAGATGGCGGTCCAGTCGGTCCGGGACTCGGCGACGACGTGGGTGCTGCCGGCGGTGACCTTGTTCGCCCATGTGGAGCCGAACTGCCAGCCCGAGCCCAGCCCGATGTACGGGTCTGTCAGCGCCTTGGTCTGGTCAGCCACCGGCTCCGAGTAGAGGTAGCCGAAGTTGACCGGCAGCGCGACGGTGGTCTTGGTGACGTACTGGTCGCCGACCTTCTCCGTGTACTTCAGCTGCTGCTGGTTGGCCGAGGTGAACGGCGGGACGATCCGCACGAGCTGTCCGGCCTGGAGGGGGCCGCCCGCGCCACCGGCACCGGTGGGGGCGCCCACCAGCGTCATGAAGTGGTTCCAGTCCCAGAACGGGCCCGGGTCCCAGTGGTCCTGGATCTTGGAGTCCAGGATGCTCGGCACGTCGTCGTGGCCGATGATGTGCTCGCGGTCCAGCGGGATGGAGAACTTCGCCGCCAGGTACTTCACGAGGGCCGCGGAGGACTCGTACTCGGGCTCGGTGTACCAGCCGGAGTCGCCCTTGATGGCGTAACCCTCGTGCTCGATGCCGATCGAGTGCATGTTGAGAGTCTTGTTGCCGGCGTGGTACGCCTCGTTCTTGGTCTCCACCATCTGCGTCACGCGACCGTCAGCGCGGACGATGTAGTGGGCGCTGGCGTAGCTCAGCGGATTCTGGAAGACACTGACGGCCCCGTCGTGGTTGCCCTCGATGTCGTGGATGACGATCTGGCGGACGTCGAAGCCGTTCGCGGGACGGCTCGCGATGTTGTAGTTGCCGTCGTTCTGCGAGTAGGCGGCCGGGATGAACGCGCAAACCAGGCCGGTCGGGCACTCGACCGCCGGGTCCTCGGTGGTGGCCGTGAAGCTCGCCGCCAGCGGCACGTTCGACGCCTTGACCGGCTTCACCGACGGGTCCGCCGGCAGGACGACCTGCTCGCCGTCCGCGGTGATCTCCCGTTCACCCGTCTTGATGGACTCGAAGACGCGCTTCGCGAAGAGGTCGGCGCCCTTCCGGTCCTCGGACTGGCTGTAGCGGGCCACGGCCGGGTACCAGTTGCCGGCGTCGTCGGACAGCTCGGCGCCGGCCTGCTTCTGGTACTCGGCGAGGAGCGCGGCACCAGCGCGGATCGAGGCGGCCGTGTCGTTCTGCACGGACTCGGTCGAGCCGTCGATCAGCTCGGCGGCCTTGTCGAGCGTGTGCAGCGTCGGGTCGGAGGTGTCGATCTTCTTCTCGGGGAGGGAGGCCAGCGCCTTCTTCCCGTCGAACCGCTTCTCGATGCGCGGGTCGCCGCTCCGGTTCATCAGATCGAGCAGCTGCTCGTCCGTGTCCTGCTCGACGTCCTCCGGGTCGACCTTCGTCAACCCCATGACGTTGTACGCACCCGTGGTGCTGGGGACACCGTCGTGCGACTCCCAGCGCGTCTGGCGGTACGACACGGCCATCAGCACGCTCTGCGGGACATCGAACTCGCGGGCGGCGTTTGCGAACTGCGTCTGGAGGGAAGGGTCACTTCCGGAGCTGCCGTCGCCCGCGCCGAGGAGGCCCGGTGAGGCGACCGCGATGGTGCCGATCGTGGCGGTGGCGACGACGGCCGCCGCCGCTCCGTACAAGAGTCGTTTCTTCTTGCGATCCCTGCGATGCCTCTGGGTCACGCCCACCCCTGTGAATTCGACTTTGCTCTTGTGAAACGGGCCAGAGGGTAACACCACTCGATGGCGTGAAGATCCCCGTGTGACATTTCGGGCGCGCGTCTCAGCCAATGGGCAGAGGGACAGGACCGGACGAAGAACCCCGTAATGTTGTGCATGTGACCGTGAACGCTGATTCCCACGCCGTCGCCAAGGCGACCTGGCGAGACCTGCCCGCGGCGCAGCAGCCCGAGTACCCCGATGCCGAGGCTCTGCGCGATGTGATCGCGGACCTCGAGTCGTATCCTCCGCTCGTCTTCGCCGGCGAGTGCGACCAGCTGCGCGCCCGGATGGGAGCCGTCGCCCGTGGCGAGGCGTTCCTGCTCCAGGGCGGCGACTGCGCCGAGGCCTTCGACGCCGTGTCCGCCGACCACATCAGGGCCAAGCTCAAGACGCTGCTCCAGATGAGCGCCGTCCTCACCTACGCGGCCTCCGTGCCGGTCGTGAAGGTCGGCCGCATCGCCGGCCAGTACTCGAAGCCCCGCTCCAAGGGGACCGAGACCCGCGACGGCGTGACCCTGCCGACCTACCGCGGCGACTCCGTCAACGGCTTCGACTTCAACGAGAAGGCCCGCATCCCGGACCCCGAGCGGCTGAAGCGGATGTACAACGCCTCCGCCTCCACGCTCAACCTGGTCCGCGCCTTCACCACCGGTGGCTACGCCGACCTGCGCCAGGTGCACGCCTGGAACCAGGACTTCGTGAAGTCGTCCCCCTCGGGCCAGCGCTACGAGGCGCTCGCCCGCGAGATCGACAACGCCCTGAACTTCATGAAGGCCTGTGGCACCGACCCGGCCGAGTTCAAGGCCGTCGAGTTCTACGCCTCCCACGAGGCGCTGCTGCTCGACTACGAGGGCGCCCTGACCCGTACGGACTCGCGCACCGGCAAGCTGTACGACACCTCCGGCCACATGGTCTGGATCGGTGAGCGCACCCGTCAGCTCGACCACGCGCACATCGAGTTCTGCTCGCAGATCGCCAACCCGATCGGCATCAAGCTCGGCCCGACCACCACGGTCGACGAGGCGCTCAGCTACATCGACCGTCTCGACCCGGACCGCGAGCCGGGCCGGCTGACCTTCATCGTCCGCATGGGCGCCGACAAGGTCCGCGACAAGCTCCCCGAGCTGGTCGAGAAGGTCACCGCCTCCGGCGCGGTCGTCGCCTGGGTCACCGACCCGATGCACGGCAACACCTTCGAGGCGGCCTCGGGCCACAAGACCCGCCGCTTCGACGACGTGCTCGACGAGGTCAAGGGCTTCTTCGAGGTCCACAAGGCGCTCGGCACCCACCCGGGCGGCATCCACGTCGAGCTCACCGGTGACGACGTCACCGAGTGCGTGGGCGGCGGCGACGAGATCTTCGTCGACGACCTGCACCAGCGCTACGAGACGGCCTGCGACCCGCGGCTCAACCGCAGCCAGTCGCTCGACCTGGCCTTCCTGGTGGCGGAGATGTACCGCGATCAGTAAGTAGGTTCCTACGGGGATGGGGCACGGATCGCTGTGATCCGTGCCCCATCGTCGTATCGAGGGCTTTTACGCCTTCGGGGTGCCGGGTAAGGTTAGGTTAGCCTTAACGATCTCGGCGGGAGGTGAACCGCGTGTACGTCTGCTCATGCTTCGGTGTCACGGAGAAGCAGGTCAAGGAGCACGCGGACGCGGGCGCCTGCACGCCCCGCCAGATAGCCTCCGCCTGCAAGGCCGGCACGGACTGCGGCTCCTGCGTCCGTCGCATTCAAGCCATTCTCGGGCGCGGCAACTGCCCGCGACGCGAGCTCGTGGACCAGGGCATGCCCGCCCTGACGGCCGAGACGGTCACGGAGCTCCAGGAAGCGGCCTAGAGCCCGTCTGACGGACTCAGCTCGGCTGCTCGATGAGCGTCGAGAGGTACAGCGCCTCACCCAGGGACTCGATCAGCTCCAGCTGCGTGTCCAGGTAGTCGATGTGGTGCTCCTCGTCGGCGAGGATCTCCTCGAAGAGGTTGGCGGACGTGACGTCCCCCTTGGCGCGCATGACCTCGATCCCGCGCTTGAGGCGGTCGATCGCCTCCACCTCGACCTGGCGGTCCGCCTGGAACATCTCGGTGATCGTCTGGCCGACCCGCACATGGAAGAGCCGCTGGTAGTTGGGCAGGCCGTCGAGCATCAGGATGCGCTCGGTCAGCTTGTCCGCGTGCTTCATCTCGTCGATGGACTCTTCGCGGGTGTACTTGGCGAGCTTCGTCCACCCCTTGTTGTCCTGGATGCGGTAATGCAGCCAGTACTGGTTGATGGCCGTCAGCTCGCCGGTCAGCTGCTCGTTGAGGAACTCGAGGACCTCGGGGTCGCCCTGCATCGCTTCAGGATCCTTCCACGGTACGTGTCCATGCCGTCACTAGGCGGGATGGCCGCATCCTCGCACCCCGAATGGGGGGCGTCCAGTAAGTGCAGGCTTAGTCGGACTTGCCCGAATCGAGCCGCCCGCCCGGTCGCTTGGTCATGACCACCCCTCGCCGTCTGTCACCATGGATGACATGGGTCAGCCGGAGAGCGGAGTACACCGGGAAGCGGGTCAGCCGGATCGTTCGCCGGAGCTTCCGCCGGATCTGCCGCCGGGGCAGCGCCTCCAGCGCGGCTGGCCGGTCACCCATTACGGGCCCGTCCCCAGGTTCAAGCCCGACCGCTGGGAGTTCCGCGTCTTCGGCGCGACGGCCGACGGCGACAAGCGGTGCTGGAACCACGAGGAGTTCTCGGCCCTGCCGTTCTCCACGGTCGTGGCCGATCTGCACTGCGTCACGAAATTCAGCATGCTCGGGGCCGAATGGGGTGGTGTCCCCGCCCGCACGGTCCTGGAGCTCGCCCCGCCCGCGCCCCACGTCACGCACGTGATGGTCTGGGCCGAGTACGGCTACAGCGCCAACATGCGGCTCGCCGACTTCGCCTCGGACCGTACGATTTTCGCCACCCACAAGGACGGGGAGCTGCTCACCGCCGAGCACGGCTTCCCGCTGCGGCTCGTCGTCCCGCACCTCTACGCCTGGAAGGGGCCGAAGTGGGTCCGGGGCGTGGAGTACATGGCGGCCGACCGGCGGGGCTTCTGGGAGGAGCGCGGCTACCACAACCTCGGTGACCCGTGGCGGGAGCAGCGCTACTCGTACCAGGAGGAACCCGGAGACGGCCCGGAGCTGTAGCAGCTCCGGACCGCCTCGGTGGTGGTGTCGTTCAGTGGTGGTACTGGTGGACCACCGCGTGGCCCTTGCCGCGGCCGATCATCCACTTGTTGACCGGGGTGGTGAGCACGAAGGCGACGCCGAGCGAGATCGCGAGGACGATCCAGAAGAGCGGCTCGTCGAGATGCGCGTCCATGGCGCCGGGCCAGAGGGCGATGACGCCGTTGTCGATGATCTCCATGACGGCGATGGAGAGGGTGTCGGCGGCGAGAGCGACCTTGAAGGCTGTCCTGAAATCGACGCCGGCCTTGAGGATGCCGCGCAGGGTGAGCGCGTAGCCGAAGAAGAAGGCCAGGATGATCGCGAGGATCATCGTCGGCACATTGCCCCAGCCGAACGCGGTGCCGATGATCATGCCGAGGATCTCGCCGATGGCGCAGCCGGTGAGGCAGTGCAGGGTGGCCTGGGCGGCCATGGCCCAGGAGACGGTGCCGCCGGGGGTGTGATGGTGCTCCTCGTGGCCGGCGTGACCTGCGTGCTCCTCGTGGCCGGTGTGACCTGAGTGACCCGCGTGCTCGGCGTGATCCGCGTGGGCGGAGTGGTCCATGTGGCTGCCGTGGTCCGCATGGCCTTCGTGGCCGGCGTGAGCCAGGTGGGCCTCGTGGCCCTCGTGACCCGCATGACCCGCACGGTCGGCGTGAGCTTCATGCCCTGCGTGGCCCGCGTGGCCCTCGTGTTCGTGGTGCTCGTGCGCTTCGTGCTTCATGGGAGTGCCCCCGATCCCCTCTACGGATCCTGCCGCCTCCAGGAAAACCGTATACCCCTCTAGGGTATTCCTCAACAGGAATGATCAAAAAGGGCGCTCGCGGAGCTTCTTCAGGAGCTCGATGTCGGCGACGTGCCCGTCCTTGCCGCCAGGGGTCTCGATGATCAACGGTACGTTCTCCGTGGCCGGATGGCGCAGGAGATTGCGGAACGCCTCCTCGCCGATGTGGCCGGACCCGATGTTCGCGTGGCGGTCCTTGTGGGCGCCCACGACGTCCTTCGAGTCGTTGGCGTGGATGAGCTTCAGGCGTCCCTCGCCGACCGTCTCCACCAGCAGGTCCAGCGTCTGCGCCGCCCCGTGCGGCCCGGCCAGGTCGTGCCCGGCGGCGAAGATGTGGCAGGTGTCGAGGCAGACGCCCAGCCTGGGGTGGTGGTCGAGGGCGTCGAAGTACGGGCCGAAGTCCCAGGTCCGCGAGCAGAGCGAGAAGCCCTGGCCCGCCGTCGACTCCAGGAGCAGATACGGGTCGTCCTCGTGGGTCAGCTCGTCGAGGAGCGGCAGCATGCGCTCGCGCACCTGGGCGAGGGCCACCTCGCGCGGGCGGCCGCCGGTCGCCGAGCCGGTGTGGACCACGACGCCCTGCGCACCGATCTCCCGGCCGCGGCGCAGCGAGTGCCGCAGCGACTCCACGGACTTCTCCACCGTGGCCTCGGTGTGGGAGCCGAAGTTGATCAGGTACGGGGCGTGCACCCAGGCCGAGATCGACTCGGCCTCGCACTCGGCACGGAACCGCTCGTCCTGGGCCGGGTTGCCCACCGGCGTGGCCCAGCCGCGCGGGTTGGCGACGAAGACCTGCACGGTCTCGGCGCCGAGCTCGCGGGCGTAGCCGAGGCCGACCGTGGCGAGGCCACCGGCCACGGGGACATGGCCGCCGACGGGGTTGCGCATGAGTCTCTAGAGTCCCTTGATCGTGATGGTGATGGTGGAGCCCTCGGGCGCGGTCCCGCCGCCCTCCACGGACTGGCTCGCGACCGTGTCGCCGAGATAGGGGAAGGACTTCTTGACCTTCACCTCGAAGCCCGCGTCCTCCAGGGCCGCCTGTGCGTCGGCGGTCGTCTCACCGGTCACGTCCGGGACCTCGACCAGCTTCGGGCCCTTGGAGACGGTGAGGGTGATGACGTCGCCCTCGGCGGCCCTGCTGCCGCCGGCGAGGGACTGGGCCGCGACGGTGCCGGCCTCCTCCGGGGAGTTGATCCGCTCCGGGGCGACCTTGACGGTGAGCCCCTCCTCCTGGAGGGCGGCCGTGGCGTCGGCGACCGTCTCGCCGCTGACGTCGGGCACGTCGATCGGGGAGCCCTTGCTGACCACGAGCGCGACGGCCGAGTCGGGGCTGCGCTCGGTGCCGGGCTCGGGGTCGGAGCTGATCACGGCGCCCTGCGCGACGGAGTCGCTGAAGTCGTAGCTGATCACCCCGGGCGCCAGGCCCTCGCGCTTCAGGGTGCGCTTGGCTTCTCCGAGCGGCTTGTTCTTGAGGTTGGGGACCTTCACGATCTGCGGGCCGCGGGAGAGGGTGAGGGTGACCGTGTCGTTGCCCCGGACGCGCTCGCCGGGGGCCGGGTCGACGGCCATGACCGTGCCGCGCTCGTACACGTCGCTGAAGTCGCGCTTCGTGGCGCCGACGTCGAGACCGGCGTCGGTGAGGCGCTTCGTCGCGGCGGCCTCGGACTGGCCGAGGACGGCGGGGACACGGGTGAACTGGCCGGAATTGATGTACCAGACGCCGGCGCCGAGGCCGAGGGCGAGGAGGACGGCGGCGACGAGGAGGAAGGGACCGCGCGGCGGCCGCCTGCGGGCGGCGGGCGGTGCCTCCGGGGCGGGCAGCCGGTTGGTGTGCTCCGTCGCCGCCGGTACGGGGCGGGCGATCACGCTCGTCCGGTCCTCGGCGGTGTCCCGGGCCTCGGGGCGCGCCAGCGGGGGCACGGCGTCCAGCTGCTCGTCGCCGAGCCCGGCGCGGGCCTCCCGGAGCAGGGCGAGCAGGGCGACGGCGTCGTACGGACGGAGCTCGGGATTGCGGGCCGTGGCCGCCGCGACCAGGTCGTCCAGCTCCGGGGCGAGGCCGGGGACGGTGGCGGAAGGGGCGGGCACGTCGGTGTTCAGGTGCTGGTAGAGCACCTGGGCGGGGGTGTCGCCGGAGTGCGGCTTGCCGCCGGTGAGCATCTCGTAGAGGACGACACCGCAGGCGTACACGTCGGCGCGGGTGTCGGCGGTGCCGTGCTCGATCTGCTCCGGTGCGAGGTACGAGACCGTGCCGAGGACCGCGCCGGTCGTGGCGGTCGCCGAACCCACGGCCCGGACGAGACCGAAGTCGGCGACCTTCACCCGGCCGTCGTCCCCTATCAGGACGTTCTCCGGCTTCATGTCCCGGTGCACGAACCCGGCCCGGTGCGCGGCGCCGAGCGCGGCGAGCACCGGCTCCAGGATGTCCAGCGCGGCACGGGGCGAGAGGGCGCCGCGCTCGCGCAGGACGTCGCGGAGGGTGCAGCCGGCGACGTACTCCATCGCCAGATAGACGTACGCGCCCTCGGCGCCCTGGTCGAAGACGCCGACGACGTTGGGGTGCGCGAGCCGGGCGACGGACTTCGCCTCGCGGATGAACCGCTCGACGAAGGCGGCGTCGGTGGCGAGGTCGGGGTGCATCACCTTGAGCGCGAGGACGCGGTCGAGGCGGGTGTCGACGGCCCGGTAGACCGTGGCCATGCCGCCGACGGCGATGCGCGCGTCCACGCGGTAGCGGCCGTCGAGCAGCCGCCCGACGAGGGGGTCCTGAAGGGTCGTGTCCACGGCGACGAGTCTACGAGGGCGGTACGGGGTGCCGGGCCTGGCGCCCACCACTGCAGCCCACCTGCGACGCACACCCCGCACGACGCCGCACCCGCGCCCGATGGACGGCGCCCTCATCCGCCCCCGCCGTGTGTGCCCGCGCCCGTCCGGGGCGGCACCCCCACCCACACCCACCCCCGTGTGGGCAATCGTCCCGCTGGGGCGATGGGGGTCCCCCCTGCTCGAGCGAAGCCGAGAGCTTGGGGGAGGGTGGGCACACGGGACGGCGCGCTCTAGCGGCGCCTCCGCGTTCCGCGCCTGGACCCGCACCACAAGCTGCGGCGCCCAACGTGGTGCGGGTTCAGGCTCGGAAGCCTCTGGCGCCGGCAGGGCGCGGGTCCGTTGTGCCCACCCGTTCCGCCCCTTGCGGAACGCCTGCCCACAACGGGGGCGGCGGGTGGGCACCGCCCCGGCGGAACGCCTGCCCACAACGGGGGTGGGCGGGGTGGGCAGCGCCCCGGCGGGACCAGTGCCCACAACGGGGGTGGGCGTTGGTTCGTTGTGGTTAGAACGCCGGGCGTTCTGGGTCCAGGTGGGCCTGGCCCGTCGTCGGGGAGGACGCCGATGCGAAGTGGCGGCGCGGGATCCGGCCCGCCCGGTACGCCAGCCGCCCCGCCGAGACCGCGTCCCGCATCGCGGAGGCCATCAGCACCGGCTCCTGCGCCCGGGTCACCGCCGACGCCAGCATCACCGCCGCGCACCCCAGCTCCATCGCGAGCGCCGCGTCGGAGGCCGTGCCCGCGCCCGCGTCGAGGATGACCGGGACCCCGGCCCGTTCCACGATCAGCTGGAAGTTGTGCGGGTTGCGGATGCCGAGCCCGGAGCCGATGGGGGAGCCGAGCGGCATGATCGCGGCGCAGCCCACGTCCTCCAGCTTCCGGGCGAGGACCGGGTCGTCGTTGGTGTAGGGGAGGACCACGAAGCCGTCGTCGACCAGCGTCTCGGCCGCGGCGAGGAGCTCCTCCCCGTCGGGGAGGAGGGTCCGCTCGTCGGCGACGACCTCCAGCTTGATCCAGTCCGTGCCCAGCGCCTCCCGGGCCAGGCGGGCCGTGAGGACGGCCTCGCCGGCCGTGAAGCAGCCCGCGGTGTTGGGCAGGACCTGGATGCCGAGCCGGGTCAGGACCGACAGGACCGAGCCCTGGACCGTCGGGTCCAGGCGCCGCATGGCGACCGTCGTCAGCTCCGTACCGCTGGCGACGAGGGAGCGTTCCAGGACGTCGAGGCTGGGGGCGCCGCCGGTGCCCATGATCAGGCGGGAGGAGAACTCCGTACCGCCGAGGGTGAAGACGTCGTCGGACATTCCTCAGCCTCCCTGCACGGCCGTGAGGACTTCCACCCGGTCGCCCTCGTCCAGCAGCGTCGTGGCCCACTCGCCGCGCGGTACGACCGTCTCGTTGAGGGCGGCGGCGACCCCGGAGCGGGCCGTGGTCAGGGTGGTCACCAGGTCGTCCAGGGAGAGCGGGCCGGAGAGCTCGCGCGTCTCTCCGTTCACGGACACGTTCATGCGGGCTGCTCCTGACGTACAGGGGAGAAACGGCGGGGGGTGAAGGGGCGCGCCTCGTCGGGGAGGGCGCCCGTGGTGAGCGCCTCGGCCATGACGTCGCCGGTGACGGGGGTGAGCAGCACCCCGTTGCGGTAGTGGCCGGTGGCCAGGTGCAGGCCGGGCAGGGCGGTGGGGCCGAGCAGCGGCGCGTTGTCGGGGGAGCCGGGGCGCAGCCCGGCACAGGTCTCGGTGAGCGGCAGCTCCGTGAGACCGGGGACCAGCTCGTGGGCGTCGCGCAGCAGCTCGTACACCCCGCCCGCCGTCACCGTGGTGTCCCAGCCGAGTTCCTCGCTGGTGGCGCCGACGACGAGCTCGCCGTTCTCGCGGGGCACCAGGTAGACGTGGCTGCCGCGGACGACGGCCCGGACGGTGCGGGAGAGGAAGGGGGCGTACGGCGCGGGGACGCGGAGCCGCAGGACCTGGCCCTTCACGGGGCGGACCGGCGGCAGCACCTCCTCCGGCACGCCCGCGAGCCGCCCGCTGAGGCTGCCCGCGGCGAGCACGACCTGGTCGACCGTCAGCTCCTCGCCGCCGGTGAGGAGGACTCCGCGGGCCCGGTCGCGTACGACCTCCAGGCGTTCCGCGAGCGTGCGGTGGAAGGCCACCCCGGCCCGCTCGCAGGCCACCACGAGGGCGGCGGCCAGCCGGCGAGGGTCGACCTGGTGGTCGCCGTCGACCCGCAGTCCGCCGCGCACCCCCGGGGCCAGCATCGGTTCGAGGCGGCGGCAGTCGCGGCCGCTGAGCCATTCGGAGACGAGCCCGCAGCGGGTCTGCAGGGCGTGCAGTTCGCGCAGATGGGCCCGGTCGTCGGCGTCGAGGGCGACGGCGAGGGTGCCGCAGGCCCGGTAGCCGACGTCGTGGCCGGTGGCTTCCTCGAGTTCGGCGGCGAACGCGGGGTAGCGCGCCGCGGAGGCGAGGTTGAGCCCGAGCAGGGTCTCCTCGCCGTAGTGGAGTTCGGTGACGGCGGCGAGCATGCCGGCCGCGACCCGCGCGGCCCCGCCGCCCGGGTCCGGGTCGACGACGGCGGTGCGCAGTCCGCGCTGCGCGGCCCGCCAGGCCGTGACCAGGCCGATGATGCCGCCCCCGACCACGAGGACATCGGAAGAACGCATGGGCGTCCAGCCCCTCCCTTCGCCGGCATGACCCGGATCAGGTTCGTACGGTCGGAGGCCGTCCCAGCCTCCCTCTCAGCCCGGTGCGTCCGGGCTCCCGCGAGTGCTTTACGCCCGCCAGACTAGCCCGCGTCTCCCGGGGGCCACAGACCCCTCCCTTCCTGACGGTCCGTCAGATGCGTAAGGTGGTCGGGTGAGCGAGCAGAAGCAGGCCCAGCAGCACGTCGTGATCGTCGGCGCCGGAATGGCGGGCGTCCAGACCGCCGTCGCCCTGCGCGAGCAGGGCTTCACCGGACCCCTGACCCTCATCGGGGCCGAACCCCACCAGCCCTACGACCGGCCACCGCTCTCCAAGGCGATCCTCCTCGGCAAGGCCGAGGACTCCGCCTTCGAGATCGACTTCGAGGACCTCGACATCGAACTCCGCCTCGGCCTGGACGTCACCGGGCTGCGCCCCGCCGACCACGAGATCGACACCGAGGCCGGACCCGTCGCGTACGACACCCTCGTCGTCGCCACCGGCGCCCACCCCGTCACCCTGCCCGGCACCGAGGGCGTCCCCGGGGTCCATCTGCTGCGCACCCTCGACGACGCCGTCCGCCTCGGGCCCGTCCTGGAGCGCCGCCACTCCGTCGTGGTCGTCGGCGCCGGCTGGATCGGCGCCGAGTTCGCCACCGCCGCGCGCGAGGCGGGCTGCGCCGTCACCGTCGTCGAGGCCGCCGACCGCCCGCTCGCCGGAGCCCTGCCCGCCGAGGTCACCGCCCCCATGGCCGAGTGGTACGGGGCGAACGGCGCCGAACTCCTCACCCACGCGCGCGTGCTCACCGTCGAGCCCGGTGCGCCCGGCCGCGTCGTCCTCGCCGACGGCCGCGAACTGGCCGCCGACGCCGTCGTCGTCGGCATCGGCGCCCGCCCCGCCACGAGCTGGCTCACCGGCTCAGGCATCGCCCTCGACCCGAGCGGCGCCATCACCGCCGACGACCGGCTGCGCACCTCCCTGCCCGATGTGTACGCCGTCGGCGACTGCGCCTCCTTCCCCTCCGCCCGCTACGGCGAGCGCCTCCTCGTCCACCACTGGGACAACGCGCTCCAGGGCCCGCGCGCGGTCGCCGCGGCCATCACCGGGGCCGCCGACGCGCCGTACGACCCGGTGCCGTACTTCTGGTCCGAGCAGTTCGGCCGCTTCGTCCAGTACGCCGGGCACCACGCGCACGCGGACCAGCTGCTGTGGCGCGGCGACCCGGCCGACGAGGCCTGGTCCGTGCTCTGGCTGCGCGCCGGGGTGCCCGTGGCCCTCCTCGCCGTCGGCCGCCCCCGCGACCTGGCCCAGGGCCGCAAGCTCATCGAGGCCGCCGTCCCCGTCGACCCGGAGCGCGCCGCGGACCCGTCCGTCCCCCTGAAGGCGGCACTCAGGTAGGGCCCGACTACCGGCTGTCAGTCCGGGATGGCAGGCTTGTCCTGTGACCGAGATTGACGTAAAGATCGATGCGCTCGTCCCCGCCTGGCTCTACGTGCCCGACATCGCGGAGATGCTCGATGTCGACGTGGTGCGCGTGCGGCAGCTGATCAAGGAAGGCCAGCTCATCGCCGTGCGCCGCGGCGAGAACAACGCCCTGCAGATCCCCGCGGCCTTCATCCAGGGCGACAGGATCGTCAAGGGTCTCGTCGGACTCCTGACCGTGCTGCGGGACGACGGCTTCACCAACGAGGAGATGCTGGAGTGGCTCTTCACTCCGGACGAGAGCCTGCCGGGCACGCCCGCCCAGGCGCTCAACGAGAATCGCGGTACGGAGGTGAAGCGCCGCGCCCAGGCGCTCGCCATCTGACGCAGGTACGCACCGAAGACACCACCCGCGGGTGTCGCGGCGCCCCGCCCCTCCAGGGGCCGGGCGCCGCGGCACCGGCGCACGAACGGGGGGAACCCACCCATGTCCACGCCTCGTGAGCGGCTCGCCGACGCCCGCCTCTACCTGTGCACCGACGCCCGGAAGCGCCAGGGCGACCTGCCCGCCTTCCTCGACGCCGTGCTCTCCTCCGGCGTGGACATCGTGCAGCTCCGCGACAAGGGCATGGAGGCCGGTGAGGAGCTGGAGCACCTCGCCGTCTTCGCCGAGGCCGCCCGTCGGCACGGCAAGCTCCTCGCCGTGAACGACCGGGCCGACGTCGCCCACGCCATCGGCTCCGACGTCCTCCACCTGGGCCAGGGCGACCTGCCCGTGCCCGCCGCCCGCGCGATCCTCGGCGACGAGCTGCTGATCGGCCGCTCCTGCCACGCCGAGTCCGAGGTGGCCGCGGCCGCCGCCGAGCCGGGCGTGGACTACTTCTGCACCGGCCCCTGCTGGCCCACCCCCACCAAGCCCGGACGGTACGCGCCGGGGCTCGGCCTCGTGCGGTACGCGGCGGGTCTGGCCCAGGACCGGCCCTGGTTCGCCATCGGCGGCATCGACGAGACCAACCTCGACGAGGTCCTGGACGCGGGCGCCCGCCGGATCGTCGTCGTCCGCGCCATCACCGAGGCCGACGACCCCGCCGCCGCGACGGCCGCCCTCGCCAAGCGCGTCCGTGAGCGCGCCGGCGTGTAGGACCCTCCGAAGCCGCGGGAAGCCGCCCGGCGAGTTGTCCGAAAAGGTGTCCAACACTCGGGCGCCGGCGTGTAGGACCCTCCGAAGCCGCGGGAAGCCGCCCGGCGAGTTGTCCGAAAAGGTGTCCAACACTCGGACAGCGCTCCCGCGGCTCCCCGGACCGCGTCTAACCTGCCGGTATGGCCCTTGGAACCGCTTCCGTCCGATCGGACCGTGCACGCACGGTGCGCGAGATCCTCGCTGCCGGTGACACGTCGTACTCCTTCGAGTTCTACGCGCCCCGGACCGAGAAGGGCGAGCAGGTCCTCTGGAACGCCATGCGCCGCGTCGAGGCGGTCGGCCCCAGCTTCGTCTCCGTGACCTACGGCGCCGGCGGCTCCACCCGCGGCGGCACCGTCAAGGCCACCCAGAAGATCGCCTCCGACACCACGCTCACCCCCGTCGCCCACCTCACGGCCGTCGACCACTCGGTCGCCGAACTGCGCAACGTCCTCGGCCAGTACGCCGACGCCGGCATCCGCAACATGCTCGCGCTGCGCGGCGACCCGGCCGGCGACCCACTGGGGGAGTGGATCGAGCACCCGGAGGGCGTGAGGTACGCCGCCGACCTCGTCCGGCTGATCAAGGAGTCGGGAGACTTCTGCGTCGGCGTCGCGGCCTTCCCGGAGATGCACCCCCGCTCCACCGACTGGGACACGGACATCCGGCACTTCGTGGACAAGTGCCGTGCGGGTGCCGACTACGCGATCACCCAGATGTTCTTCGACCCGGAGAACTACCTGAGGCTCCGCGACAGCGTGGAGAGGGTGGGCTGCGAGACCCCGATCATCCCCGAGGTCATGCCCGTCGTGAACGTGAAGACCCTCGACCGGCTGCCCCAGCTCAGCAACGCCGTCTTCCCCGCGGATGTGAAAGAGCGCATCCTCGCCGTCAAGGACGATCCCGCCGCTGTACGCTCCATCGGTATCGAGTTCGCGACGGAGTTCTGCGCGCGTCTGCTCTCCGAGGGTGTCCCCGGACTGCACTTCATCACGCTCAACAGCTCCACCGCGACGCTCGAGATCTACGAGAATCTCGGACTGCACCAGCAGTCGTGACCGGTCGTACCCGCCCCGACCCGCGGCGGTGACCGTGGAGAGGGGCGGCGGGGCATGGGGTGGACGGTCCTCTACATCGCGTTCGGCGTGGTCGCGCTGTGGCTGCTGGGGGAGGTGCTCCTCCAGTACAAGGCGCGGCTGCGCTGGCGCCTGCTCGCCTTCGGCGGCTTCCTCTGCGTGGTCCTGGGCGTCCTGCTGCCCTCGGTCGTCGTCATCATCGCGGGAGCCGTCGCCTTCGCCGTCGGCCAGACCTATGTGACGCTCTCCTTCCGCCGCGGCTTCTCCACCGGCTGGGCGATCGGCGGCAACCCGGGGGCGAGCCGCCGCCGCAAGGCCGCAGGACCGGCCGAGGCCGGGCCCACCCTGGAGGTCACCGAGCTCTCGTACGACTCGGAGGACACCGCGTACGGCACGGAGGACGGCCCCGGTCACGACGGGCACCCGGAGACCGCCGCCGAGACGACCGCCGTCTACGAGCCGCAGCCGATGCCCGAGGACACCGGCCAGTACGGGGTCTACGGCACGGGCTACGACTCCTACGCTTCCGGGTACGAGCAGCCCTCGTACGAGCAGCCCGCCTACGGGCAGACCTCCTACGAACAGCCCGGCTACGAGCAGCAGCCGGCCTACGACTACGGCGCCGCCGCCGGTCAGCAGCAGTACGCCGCGTACTCCGACCCGTACATCGGCCCGGGCACGGACAGTCAGCAGTACACCCCGTACTACACCGACCCGTACGCCCCCTCGTACACCTACGACACCCCGCCCGGCGGCGTCTGGGTCCCGCAGCAGCGCGACACCGACCAGGCCCCGCAGCACCCGCAGGCCCCGTACGGCTACGAGCAGCCGCACCCGGACGACCAGTACCGCTACTAGGGCCCCCTCGGGCCCACCCGGGCCGGCCGGGGCCTACTGGGAGCCGCGGAAGTCCGCGCCCTCCACGATGAGTCCGGCCACCAGGGCGCCCGACATGCCCGCGTGGGCGAGCCCGCCGCCCGGGTGCGACCAGCCGCCCGCGAAGTGGAGGCCCGGCAGCGGGGAGCGGTTGGCGGCCGGCAGGAGCCGGCCCCCCGCCCCGGCGAGCGCGGGCCCCGGCACCTCGGCGGCGCCGGTGTCCCGCCGGACGTCCTCCGGGGTGCGGACGTGCCGCCACAGCAGCCGCTCCGCGAGCCCCGGGACCGCGCGCGCGGCCGCCTCGGCCATCCGGTCGGCGAAGGGCTCCCAGTCCTGCTCGGGGGAGGTCCGCACCGTCGCCGTGACCGTCACCGACTCGTGGTCCGCGTCCGGGCGCAGCGCCGGGTCGTCCGGCCGCAGCACGGTCACGGTGGGACGGCCGCCCTCGGCGTGCACGACCGTCCGGTGGACCGCGTCCGCCTCCCGGGCGCCGCGCAGGGCCAGACAGACCGTCACCCGGCCCGTCCCGTTCACCTGGTGGTGCGGCCAGTCGTCGCCGTGCTCCCACTCCACGACGTGGTCGCGGTAGAGCGCCGGCACCGGGGCCCCGGACACCACGTGGTCGGCCTCGACGGTCGCTCCGCCGGCCAGCCGGACCCCGGCCGCCCGGCCGTCCTTCTCCAGGACGTCCTCGACCGGTGTGTCGAACACGAACTCCACCCGCCGCTTCCGGCACCGCTCGTACACCGCGTCGGCGAGCGCCCGCAGGCCCCCGCCCACGTACCAGCTGCCGAAGGTCTGCTCCATGTACGGCAGGACGGCGGCCGAGGCCGGGGCGGTCGCCGGGTCGAAGCCGTACGACCAGGCGTACGCGTCGAGGAGCGCCGCGAGCCGCGGGTCGCGCAGCTCCCGCGTCCCGACCTGGGCGAGCGTCGTCGTCGGGCGGCGCAGCAGGCCCGCCTTCAGGGCCGGGTACGGCTCACGGGCCAGCGGCGACGGGTCAGCCGGCTGCGGCTCCTCCAGGAGCGGGCGCCGGGTCCGGTCCCAGGCCTCGCGGGCCCGCGTCAGGAAGTCGCCCCAGCGCTCGCCCGCGCCCGCGCCGAGCGCCGCGTCCAGGGCGGCGACCGTGCCGGCCCGCGAGGCGTTCGGCAGGTCGACGCGGGTGCCGTCGGCGAAGACATGACGGGCCGCCGGATCGACCTGCGTCAGCGAGACGCACTCCTCGAGCGGCTCCTTGCCGGTCTTCACGAACAGGTCGCGGTAGACGGCGGGCAGATGCAGCAGCCCGGGGCCGGTGTCGAAGGCGAAGCCGTCACGCTCGAAGCGGCCGACCGCGCCGCCGTACGCCGACGTCTTCTCGTACACCGTCACCGTGTGCCCGGCGACCGCCAGTCGGGCCGCCGCCGCCATGGCGCCGAGTCCCGCGCCGATCACCACAATCCGTGCCATGCGGGCGAGCCTATCCGGCGCCTCCGACACCGTCGGAGGGCAGGCCGGGCACGGTCAGAAGTGGTCGGACCCGTCGTCCGGCGGGCCCTGGGCCCGTGGACGCGCCCCCATGGCGGTGAGCCGTCTCTCCTCCCGCCGCTGGGACCGGCGGCGCCAGAAGCGGCGGATCCGCTGCGCCAGGAAGACCAGTATCGCCAGGCCCGCCAGGAGCAGGACCGCCGCGATGGACGCCGCCGCCACGGGATGGAAGACGGCGAAGGTGACGATCGCCGCCACACCGAGGTCCTCCGCCAGGCTCAGCACGACGTTCGAGAACGGTTCCGGCGTGGTGTTGACCGCCATCCTCGTCCCGGCTTTGACGAAGTGACTGAGCAAGGCCGTCGAACCGCCGACCGCGCCCGCCGCCAGCTCCGGCAGCGAACCGTTCTGCCCGGCGAGCAGGGCGCCGACCACGGCTCCCGCGATCGGCCGGATCACCGTGTGGACGGAGTCCCATATCGAGTCGACGTACGGAATCTTGTCCGCCACCGCCTCGCACAGGAACAGCACGCCCGCCGCGACGAGGACATCGGTGCGCTGCAGGGACGCGGGCACCTCGTCGGTCAGCCCGGTCGCGCCGAAGACGCCGAACAGCAGGACCACCGCGTACGCGTTGATCCCGCTCGCCCAGCCGCTGGTGAACACCAGGGGGAGTACGGACACGCCCGCGATCGTAACCAGGACTGAGTATCCGTACCTAGGGGTCGAGATGAGTACGTGCGCGGATGGGGCCGCCGCGGGCGGGAGGAGAGAGTGGAGCCAACGGAAGGGGCGCGGCTCCGGTACCGCCGGCACGGGGCTGCGGAACGGGGCCGCGCACCTGCCGGCACGGGGGTGCGAAAGAAGCCGGTGCGGTGAGGCTCGGGGGGATCGAGCCTCGCCGCACCGGCGTTTTCATGACCTGCGCGCGCGGTGGCGGTGGCCGTCGTGCGTCTGCCTCAGCGGCCGCCCACGCGCCCGTGCAGCAGCCGCGAGAGCGCCGCGTGCACGTCGTCCAGGGAACGCTCGCTCTGGAAGGCCTGCCAGTCGAGCGCGGCCACCAGCACCATTCCGACCAGCGCCGCCGCCGTCAGCTGGACGTCGATCTCCTCGCTCAGCTCACCGGCCGCGACGCCCTCGCGCAGCACCCCCTCGACCACCGCCACGGCCTCCTGACGCACCACCAGGAGCGTGGAGTTCCAGGCCCGGTTGGTGCGCCAGAGCTCGGCCACGTACAGCTGGGTGAACGCCGGGTAGCGGTCGATGAAGACGAGGCCCGCCCGGATCATCGCGTCCAGCGCGTCGACCCGGCTCCCGCCGCGCTCCGCGGTCTCCTCGGCCGCCGAGCGCAGGGAGGCGGTGAGCAGCGACACGCCGTGGCGCAGCAGCTCCTCGAAGAGCTCCGTCTTGCTCTTGAAGTTGTAGTAGACGGTGCCCTTGGCCACGCCGGCCCGCTCGGCGATCTCGTCCACCGTCGTCGCGGAGAAGCCCTGCTCCGCGATGAGGGTGACGGCCGCCTCGTAGAGCTTGGTGCGCGTGGCCTGGCGTCGGGTGCTGCTGCTGTCCATGGCGTCGATTCTCACAGGTTCAGAGGGACAGTTCGGGGTGGAGCCGGTCCATCGTCCACACCTGCTTCCTGCGTGCCGAGACGGCGGTCAGGGCCAGGGCGCCGACGGTGAAGGCCGCCAGGACCGCGCAGGCCTGCCAGACCGGTCCGGTCCCGCCGCCCGTGATCAGCCGGCGCAGGGCCTCGACCACGTGGCTCATCGGCAGGAAGGGGTGGACGGCGTTGAAGAAGGCCGGGCTGGTCTGGACGGGGTACGTGCCGCCCGCCGAGGTCAGCTGGAGCATCAGGAACGCGAGCACCAGGATCCGGCCCGCCGCGCCGAAGCGGGCGTTGAGCCACTGGATGATCGCGGCGAAGCAGCAGGTGACCAGGGCGAGGAAGCCGATCGTGCCGGCGGCGCGGTCCATCCGGAGGCCGAGGCCCCAGTGCAGGACCGACATCAGGGCCGCGACCTGCAGGATGCCGATGGCCGCCACCGGGAGCCAGCCCGCGAGCGCGATCCGCCAGGCGGAGCCGCCCGCCGCGAGGGCGCGCCGGTTCAGCGGCTGGATGAGCATGTACGCGACCATCGCGCCGACCCAGAGGGAGAGCGGGATGAAGTACGGGGCGAAGCCGGTGCCGTAGTTCGGGGCCTTGTGCAGGGACTGGGAGGCCAGCTTGACCGGGTCGGCCATGACCTCCGTACGCCGGTCGCGGTCCTGCTGGTCGTAGTCCGGGATCTGGTCGACCCCGTCCTTCAGGCCGGTGGCGAGGGTGCCCGAGCCGTCGGCCAGCTTGAACAGACCGCCGTCCAGGTCGCCCGCGCCCTTCTTGAGCTTGCCGACGCCGGTGTCGAGGCTGACCGAACCGGTCTTGGCCCGGGTGATGCCGGTGTGCAGCTGGTCCGCGCCGGTCGCGACCTTCTGCGCGCCCGTGTTGAGCTCGTTGATCTTCCGGATGGCGCCCTCGACGTCCTCGTCGAGGTGCGGGGCGCGGGCGGCCAGCTCGTCGGCCTGCTTCTTCAGCTTGGCCAGGCGCGCGTCCAGGGTCTTCAGGTCGTCGGAGTTGTCCTTGGTGAGCTCGTGCACGTCGTCGGCGATGGTGGCCACGTCGTCGGCGGTGACCGAGGCCTCCTTGAGCTTCTGGCAGACCGTGGGGTCGAGCGGGGGAGTCGTGGCGGGGGCCTCCAGGCACAGCTCGCGGTGGAGCCGGCCGAGACCGTCGTCGGCCTTGTGGGCGGCGGTGCGCACCAGGGGCGCGCGCTTCACCAGGTCGTCCAGGTTGTGGCGGGCGGCCGTGGCCGAGTCGGAGACGAGGCGGGCGGTGTCGCGGATCGACTTGCCGTTGTTCGCCAGGTACGGGCGGACCTTGTCGGCGGTGCCGTTCACCTTGTCGGCGAGGGCCTGCGTGCCGTTCGCGACCTTGCGGGAACCGTTCTCCAGGTCCTTGGCGCCCTTGTCGAGCTTCTTCAGGCCGGCGGCCAGGTCGCCACTGCCGGACTTGGCGTCGGTGAGGCCCTCCGACAGGCTCTTGGAACCCTTCTTCGCCTTGTCCACGCCCTGCTTGAGGTCGGCCGCGCCCTTGGCGGCCTTCGCGGTGGCGTCGTGGATGTCGGAGAAGGAGATGAAGATCTTGTCGAGGAAGGTGCGGGAGGACTTCGTGGAGGCCGCGGTGCGCACCTCGGAGAAGACCGTCCGGGAGATCTGGCCGACGATGTAGTTGTTGGCGTCGTTCGTCCGCACCCGGAGCGCACCGGTCTCGGGGGAGTCGCCGGAGCTGGAGGCGATCCGGGAGCTGAAGTCGCCGGGCATGGTCAGGGACAGGTAGTACGTCCCGTCCTCCACGCCCGCGCGTGCCTCGGCGTCGCTCACCCGGTGCCACTCGAAGGTCTTGCTCTCCAGGAGCCCCTCGGTGATGTCGTCACCGGCGTGGATCTCCTTGCCGCCGGCGGTGGCGCCGCGGTCCTCGTTGACGAGGGCGACGGGAATCTTGTCGAGCCTGCTGTACGGGTCCCAGAACGAGTACAGGTACAGGGCGCCGTACAGCAGGGGCAGCAGCAGGATCGCGACGAGCGCGGCGCGCGGCAGCTTTCCCCTGCCGAAGCGCTTCAGCTCAAGCGCGGCCAGTTTCGGCGAGCGCATCGGCCGCCCCCTCCTCGGTCGTGGTGTCGGTGGTGTCGGTGGCGTCCGGGGCCGGGGCCGGGTCCGCGTCCGCGGCGGTGGCGGTGGCGGTGGCGGTGGCGGTGGCGGTGGTGGCGGTGGCCGTGGCCTCGCCCTCGTCCTCGCTCCCGCCCGGGACCGTCGTGATGCGCAGGGCGTCCGCGGGGGCCTCGCTGCAGACGGCGAGGACCGTGGTCCCGGAGGCGGCCAGCGAGCGCAGCAGCGCCCAGGCCTCGGCGCGGTCGGCGTCCGAGAGCTTCAGATCGGTGTCGTCCACGGCGAGCAGCCGGGGACGGCCGATCAGGGCCAGGGCGATCGAGAGCCGCAGCGCTTCGAGGCGCTCCAGATCCCGTACGGAGGTCCGCTCGCCCTTCGGCAGGGCGTCGAGGTCCAGGCCGGCGGCCTTCAGGGCCTCGTCGATCCGCTCCCGGGAGGTCGCCGCCCGCTCGGCGGGGCGCCGCAGGAGGGCCCGTACGGAACCGTCGAAGCGGCGCTGGAGCAGGGCCCGCTCGCGCAGGTGCTCGGCGACCGTGAAGGCGGGGTCGAGCTCGCTGACGCCCGGGACCTGGCCGAGCGCGCTGATCCGGCGCACGGCGGCCATCTTGCGGGGCAGGGGGAGGCCGCCGACCTCGGCGTGGCCCTCCTTGGCCTTCATCCGGCCGGTGAGCGCGAGCAGCAGAGAGGTGCGGCCCGAGCCCGAAGGGCCCTCGATCGCCACCAGTGCGCCCGGCTCGGCGCGGAAGGAGACCTCCCGGAAGGCCCAGCCGCGCGGTCCCTTCAGTCCGAAGCCGTCCGCGACGACGGTGGCTCCGTGCGGCTGTTCCCCGGTTTCGGTGCCCACGGACTCACCCCCCATTCCCCTTTTTGAACTGACCAGTCAGTTCAAAAGTTACCCCCGGGTTGGGTTTCAGGCAAAACCCCAGGTCAGCGCGATTGTCAGTGGGGCACGGCACGATGAACACATACGGCCACAGCGCCGTCACGCGACGACAGGAGGCTCGTCATGGCAAGCCCATCCGCAGCAGCCGCGCCCCGCCGCCGTCCCACCCCCGGGGAGGCGGGACCCGGCTCCGACATCCACCCCGTCACGCGCCGCTCCGCCGCCCCGCCCGCCGCCCTCGACCTCCTCGCCAAGTCCCGCGCCGGACTCGCCGAGGCCGCCGTCCTCGACCGCCCCCACGAGCGGTACGCCACCGCCCACCTCGCCGCCCTGCGCGCCGCGGCCGCCGTGCTCGCCGCCCGGGCCAGGCCCGACACCCGGCCCCGCCACCGGCAGCGGATAAGGAGCACCTGGGAGCTCCTCCCCGACCTCGCCCCCGAGCTGACCGAGTGGAGCGCCCTCTTCGCCGCCGGCGCCCAGCGCAGAGCCCGCGCCGAGGCCGGCATCGTCGGCGCCGCCACCCGGCGCGAGGCCGACGACCTGCTCAGGGACGCCGGGCACTTCCTGCGCCTGGTCGAGCGACTGCTCGCCCTCCAGCCGGTACTGCCCCGCCAGCCCGGGGCCGACGAGGGCGGAGGATGATCCGGAAGGCGGGGGCGAGGCCATAGGGTGGGGAGCGTTCGTACCCGTCACCGAGGAGTCAACAGCCGTGCCGGACCCTTCCCCTGTCTTCGGTCGAGAGGCGTCGTCGCGCCCGTCGCGCGCCTCCCTGCGTACCGCCGTCGTCTGGGACGTCCTCAAAGACGCCCTGGACCGCCGGGTCGAGGCCACCGGGAAGGACAGCCTCGACGTCCTCGACACGGGCGGCGGCTCCGGCAACTTCGCGGTGCCGGTCGCCCGCCTCGGCCACCGGGTCACCGTCGTCGACCCCAGCCCCAACGCGCTCTTCGCGCTGGAGCGCCGGGCCGCCGAGGCCGGTGTCGCCGACCTCGTCACCGGCGTCCAGGGCGACATCAAGGGCCTCTTCGACGTCGTCGAGCGCGAGGCGTACGACACGGTGCTCTGCCACGGCGTCCTGGAGTACGTCGACGACCCCGCCGAGGGCCTGCGGAACGCGACGGCCGCGCTCCGCCCCGCCGGCAGCCTCAGCCTGCTGGCCTCCGGCGTCGGCGGCGCCGTCCTGGCCCGCGCCCTCGCCGGCCACTTCACCGAGGCCCGGCACGCGCTCGACGACCCCGCGGGCCGCTGGGGCGCCGGCGACCCCGTGCCCCGCCGCTTCACCGCCGAGCAGCTCACCGAGCTCGCCGACGGGGCCGGACTCGAGGTCGGCGCCGTGCACGGCGTCCGGGTCTTCGCCGACCTGGTTCCCGGCGCCCTCGTCGACACCGAGCCCGGTGCCGCCGAGGCCCTGCTCAAGCTGGAGGCGGCCGCCGCGGAGCTGCCCTCCTTCCACGCCATCGCCACCCAGCTGCACGTTCTCGGCGAGAAGCGGGCCTGAGCGGGACGGCCACCCGTTCGGCGGTGCGGGCCGCGGTGTGCCATGGAGTACGCCACAGCCCGCCCGATCTGGGGCTCCGCCCCGTATGATCGGGGGACACCATCCGGCATGACGGACAAGGGGCTGGGGAATCAACGCCTCAGCAACCGATCCGCATGGCGGCCCGGATTGGCTATTCGGCATTGAGGGCGGGTTTCACGGGGGCGATTCCCTGCCTATCCTGAAAGGGCCGCAAACCGGTCGCCCCCGCGACCGACGACTAGGAGGACTCCGTGCCGCTCTCGGAGCACGAGCAGCGAATGCTCGAGCAGATGGAGCGAGCGCTGTACGCCGAAGATCCCAAGTTCGCGACAGCGCTCGAGGGAAGCGGACTGCGTACGTACACCCGGCGACGGGTTTACCAGGCAGTCGCCGGCTTCCTGGTGGGTATCGCGCTCCTCATGGCCGGAATGGTCGCACAGCAGATCTGGATCAGCGTGGTGGGATTCCTCGTCATGCTGGGCTGCGCGGTCCTGGCGGTCACCGGATGGCGCAAGGCGCCGAAGCCGGGTGAGCAGCGGGCGGCCGCGGGCCGTCCGGCTCGGCAGCGACGCTCCATGATGGACCGGATCGAGGCGCGCTGGCAGCGCCGCCGCGACGAGCAGCAGGGTGGCGGCCGCTGACGGCCCCGGAGCGGTAGCCCCGCCCCCCAAAACCCCGAGCCCCGCAGGGCCCGCGCCTTCCGACGCGCCCCCTGCGGGGCTCAACACATTCCGGGCCCCGCCTGGCTGGGCGCTGCCCCCCTGCCCGTGTGTGCCGCGCCCGTGCGGGGCGGTGCCCCTCGCCCACCCGCCGTGTGGGCGATCGTCCCGCTGGGGCGATGGGGGTTCCCCCTGCTCGAGCGAAGCCGAGAGCTTGGGGGAGGGTGGGCACACGGGACGGCGCCCTCTAGCGGCGCCTCCGCGTTCCGCGCCCCGGCCCGCACCACCAGTGCGCCGTCACTCGCGGTGCGGGTTCAGGCGCGGGAGCCTCTGGCGCCGGCAGGGCGCGGGTCCGTTGTGCCCACCCGTTCCGCCCCTTGCGGAACGCCTGCCCACAACGGGGGGGCGGCGGGTGGGCGCCCGCCCTGGTGGAACGGGTGCTGTCAGCCGGTTTTGTGGTTGCGGCGGCGGAAGGCGGTTGCCGCCCGTGTCACCGCCGCATCCCGCCGCTCCGACCACCGCGTCGTCCACGACGCCCAGCGGGTCGAGGCCGCCCAGCGGAGGCGGGCCGCCGAGCGCGGGGCCAGGCGGGCACGGAGCCGGGTGCGACCGTCGGCGGCCGCGTGGAAGCCCGCACGGACCCGCCCCGCATCGGAGGCCAGGTCCGCGACCGGCCGCGGCCGGGGCGCGTACAGGACCTCCTCCACCGCCCGGGCCACCCGGTGCACCGCGTCCGCGGACTCGCCGCGCAGCTCACCGAGGCGGACGATCCGCGCCGCCGACTTCCTCGGCGTGAGGGAGTCGTCCGGCTCGACCCCGTAGTCCCAGGCCGTGTCGTTGATCTCCTCCCAGACCGCGAGAGGGGCGCCGTCCGTCCCGAGCCGTCGCGCCCGTACCCGCGTCCGCCAGAAGAGGGGGAGGAGGGGGAGCGAGACGAGCAGGAGGGCCGCCAGGGACAGGAGGAGGACCGTCCGGAGGTCCGGGCCGGAGCCGCCCCCGGACGCGCCGGCCGCGGAAGCGTCGGGACCGCAGTCGCCGAGCTTCTTCATCTGCGGGGTGCAGCTCTCCGGGGCGCTCGGCGCGGCGGACGGCTGCGCCGAGGCGCTCTGCTGGGGCTGCGCGGGCCCGGTGGCCGTGCCCGAGGGGGTGTTCTCCCGGGTGTACGAGGGGGTGGAGCCCCGCGAGGGGGTCGGCTCGAACCGCGTCCACCCGGCGCCCTCGAAGTACAGCTCGGGCCAGGCGTGCGCGTCCCGGATGCCGACGGAGACCGATCCGTCGGTCTGCGTCGCGCCCGGCATGAAGCCCACGGCCACCCGGGCCGGGATGCCGAGCGAGCGGGCCATCGCCGCCATCGAGAAGGAGAAGTGGACGCAGAAGCCCTCCTTGTCCTTCAGGAAGCGGGAGATCGCCTGGACCCCGGTTCCGGACTCCACGTCGACGTCGTAGCGGAAGCCGCCGTCCTGGGCGAACCAGTCCTGGAGCTTCACCGCCCGCTCGTAGTCGTTCCGCGCGCCCTTGGTGACGTTCAGGGCCGTCGCGCGCACGTCGGCCGGCAGCGTCGTCGGCACCTTGGTGTACTCGCGGCGCAGCTTCTCCGGGGCGGGCCCGGCGGCGGCCAGCTGGGCGGCCGTCGGCTGCACGTCCAGGCTGGAGACCTGGTAGCGGGCGCCCTTGGTGGTCTGCTTGTCGTCGCCGACGAGCATCCGGCCGGCCGGCTCGTACCGCCAGCGTCCGTCGATGTCGACCCGGCCCGCCGGGTACGGCATGGGCAGCCACTTCTGCTCGTACGCCTCGGAGGCGACGAAGTTGCTGGTCACCTCGGTGATCCGGACGCTCTGGGAGAGGCCGTCCGGCCAGGGCAGCTGCTTGGGCACGTCCTCGATGGGACGGACCGAGGACTTCCACGAGGTGCCGTCGAACTGGTCGAGGGCGACCAGCCGCAGGTACATCCCGCTGGTGTCGCGGGCGTTGGTCCGGTAGCGGAGGACCTCCCGGTCCTCCGGCTGGCGCAGATTGTTCTGCAGGGACACCAGCGGGTTCACCGCGGAGATCGTGCCGCCCTTGCCGGAGCCCCCGCTGCCCTCGCCGTCGCCGCCGAAGAGACCGCCGGAGAAGCCCGGCAGCGCGAACGGCACCACGAGCGCGATGCCCATGGCGACGGCGCCGATCCGGCGGCCGGTGCGCGCCGGGGCGAAGGCGGGGCCGCCGCCGGCGGCGACGCTGGAGCCGGGCCGGCCGGAGCGCTGGGCGCCGCCGAAGACCCGCCCCCACTGGGAGAGCCGGTCACGGCCCTCGGCGAGGAGCAGCAGCAGATAGCCGGAGGCCGCGAGGAGGAACCAGAGCCAGCCCGCTCCGCCGCCCGAGAGGCCGGCGGCCACCGAGTACAGGGCGAGCAGCGGCAGGCCGGCCGGGGCCGCCTTGCGGAAGGTGACGGCGAGGGCGTCCACCAGGAGCCCGATAGCGACGACGCCGCCGACCAGCATGAGCCGGATGCCCTCGGTGTCGGGCGCGGGGATCGCGTACCGGCCGACGTCCTCGGCGCCCGCCCGGAACAGCTCGGCGGCGTGCGTGAGGGCCTCGGGGCCCGGGACGAGCCACAGGAGGGCCTGCTCCCGGGCGAAGAACACGGTCAGCGCGAGGACCGCGGTGACGGTCTGCGCGAGCAGGGTCAGCGGCCGGGCCAGCGGCACCCGCCGGGCGAGCGTGCCCACTCCGCTGACCAGGGCGAGGACGAAGGCGGCCGTGAAGATCCAGGTCGCCGGCTTCACCAGGGGGAGCAGTGCCCCGGCCGCCATGAGGGTGGCGGCCCAGGAAGCGAGCGTCAGCCGTGTGCGGCCGCTCATGACCATCCTCCGTAGGTGTCGGCGGCGGCGGTCTCCGGGCGGAGCCCGGCGGCCTGCTGCCACAGGTCGGCGAGCGAGGCGCCGGCCGGTACGGCCAGTGCCGTCCAGCCCGCCTCCCGCAGCTCCCGCACCCGGTCCTCGGCCGCTCCGGCGACCGCGCCGCCGGTGAGCCAGGTGCCGGAGTCGAGGACGAAGGCGACGGCCGCGCCGGACCGCCCGCGCATCTTGGCGGCGAGGGCGGCCTGCTCCTCGTCGAGGTCGCCGAGGAAGGCGATGAGCAGCCCGTCGCCGCCGCCGCGCAGCACGTCGGAGGCGCGGGAGAGCCCGGCCCCCTCGGAGTGGTCGACGACCGCGAGGGTGTCCATCATCAGTCCGGCCGCCTCGGCCGAGTCCTGTGCGGAGCCGGCGAAGCCCTCGGACCCCTCGCCGGGGATCGCGGTGCCGGTGTCGGTGAGCAGCCGGACCGCGTAGCCGCGCTCCAGCATGTGGACGAGCGCGGAGGCGGTGGCGGAGACGGCCCATTCGAAGGCCGAGTCCGGGCCCGCGCCCTGGAAGGCGATCCGGCGGGTGTCGAGGAGGACGGTGCAGCGGGCCCGCTGGGGCAGCTCCTCGCGGCGCACCATCAGCTCGCCGTAGCGGGCGGTGGAGCGCCAGTGCACCCGGCGCAGGTCGTCGCCGTGGCGGTAGGTGCGCGGGATGACGTCGTCGTCGCCGGCGAGCGCGAGGGAGCGGGACTGCCCGTCCCCGTACCCCCCGGCCTCGCCGAAGAGCTTCACCGGCGGGAGGGCCTCGGTGCGGGGCACGACGGTGAGGGTGTCGTACGCGCTGAAGGACCGGGTGAGCTCGCACATCCCGAAGGGGTCGTTGAGCCGCAGCTGGAGGGGGCCCAGCGGGAAGCGGCCGCGCAGGTCGGAGCGGACCCGGTAGGACACCTCGCGCCGCCCGCCCGCCTCGACCCGGTCGAGGACGAAGCGGGGGCGGGGCCCCAGCATGTACGGCACGTGGTCCTGGAGCATCAGGAGGCCGGTGGGCAGCTTGGAGACGTTCTCCATCCGCAGCTGGACGCGTGCCTCGGTACTGGTCTCCACCCGCTGGGGAGTGAGCCGGCGGGAGGCCGCGACGCGGTAGCGGGTCCGGTGCAGCACGAGGACGCAGATCAGCGGGAGGGCGGCGAGCAGCAGCCCGACGCGCAGCAGATCGGCCTGGCCGAGGACGTACGCGCAGGCGGCGGCGGCCACCCCCGCGGCGAGGAAGGAACGGCCGCGGGTGGTGAGACCGCCGAGGGCGGCCCGCAGACTGCCCCGGTCGTCCTCGTCGCCCCGCGGTCCGTCCGGCACGGCGGAGCCACTCATCACAGCCGCCGGGCGCCGGGCTGCTGCTGGCCGTAGACCGGTCCGGCCGGCGGGGCGGTGGCCGGGACGGGGGTGCGCTGGAGGATCTCCTGGACGACCTGCTCGGCGGTGCGGCGGTTGAGCTGGGCCTGCGCCGTCGGCAGCAGCCGGTGGGCGAGGACGGGCGCGGCGAGGGCCTGGAGGTCGTCCGGCAGGACGTACTCGCGGCCGCTGAGCGCCGCGGAGGCCTTGGCGGCCCGCAGCAGGTGGAGCGTGGCCCGGGGGGAGGCGCCGAGCCGCAGGTCGGGGTGGGTGCGGGTGGCGGCGACGATGTCCACCGCGTAGCGGCGTACGGCGTCGGCGACGTGGACGCCGCGCACCGCGTCGATCAGCTTGAGGATGTCGTGGGCGTGGGCGACCGGCTGGAGGTCGTCCAGCGGGGAGACCGAGCCGTGCACGTCGAGCATCTGGAGCTCGGCCTCGGCGCTGGGGTAGCCGATGGAGACGCGGGCCATGAAGCGGTCGCGCTGGGCCTCGGGCAGCGGGTAGGTGCCCTCCATCTCGACCGGGTTCTGGGTGGCGACGACCATGAACGGGCTGGGCAGCTCGTACGTCTGGCCGTCGACCGTGACCTGGCGCTCCTCCATGGACTCCAGGAGCGCGGACTGGGTCTTCGGCGAGGCGCGGTTGATCTCGTCGCCGATCACGATCTGGGCGAAGATCGCGCCCGGCTTGAACTCGAAGTCCCGGCGCTGCTGGTCGAAGATCGACACGCCCGTGACGTCCGAGGGCAGCAGGTCGGGCGTGAACTGGATGCGGCGCACCGAGCAGTCGATGGACCGGGCCAGTGTCTTGGCCAGCATGGTCTTGCCGACGCCGGGGACATCCTCGATGAGGAGGTGCCCCTCGGCGAGCAGCACGGTCAGCGAAAGCCGTACGACCTCGGGCTTGCCCTCGATCACACTCTCCACCGATCTGCGGACGCGCTCCACAGTGGTGGTCAGATCAGCGAGGCTCGCTCGATCGTCATAGGTCGTCACCCCGGCCCTCCTCGGCCTTTCGGAACTGTCGTCCGAGCATTGTTGTTGCCGTGGCCGGGCCTGTCACTTGCATGCGGACAAGTGCGGGGGAAATGCCAGGGTTTGACGGATTACGCCGGGTCGATCTCGCGCAGGAGACCCGTCGTCACGTCGAAGACGAAGCCCCGGACGTCGTCGGAGTGCAGCAGGAAGGGGGAGGTCCGCACCCGCTGCATCGACTGCCGGACGTCCTGGTCGACGTCGCGGAAGGCCTCGACCGCCCAGGCGGGGCGCTGGCCGACCTCGTCCTCCAGCTCGTGCCGGAAGTCCTCGGTGAGCGATTCGAGACCGCAGTTCGTGTGGTGCACCAGCATCACGCTGCGGGTGCCGAGGGCCCGCTGGCTGATGGTGAGCGAGCGGATCACGTCATCGGTGACCACGCCGCCCGCGTTGCGGATCGTGTGGCAGTCGCCGAGTTCCAGGCCGAGGGCCGCGTGCAGGTCCAGACGGGCGTCCATGCAGGCGACGACGGCGACGCGCAGTACGGGCCGCGCGTCCATTCCCGGGTCGGCGAAATCGGCGGCGTAGCGTTCGTTGGCCTCGACGAGACGGTCGGTGACCGTGGCGCCGGTGCGTATGGCGTCGGCAGAGGGGTGCGCGGAGGTCGACATGGTTCCGACGGTAATGGTCACACCTCTTTCCGGCCCGCTGTGAGAGGGGACAAAGAACATCAATGAGTCTTGTTGTGAGCTAACCCACAGATGGGGCTCCCCGGGTTGTGCGACCCGCCAGTCGGTTGATTGACCGGCGGGTCCCGTGGACTAAAGTGACGCGGAGTTCACGGAGACAACGAGCGATTTTCCGCGGTTTCTCCCCCGTGTGTGCGGCGGTACCTACGGCTCGGCCTCTCCCGCGGTACGTGCCTCCGCGCCGGATCTGAGAGGGCGCATTGAGCAACGACCGACACGTCCCGGTGATGCTCCAGCGGTGCCTGGACATGTTGGCCCCCGCCCTGCAGCGCCCCGGCGCGGTCGTCGTCGACTGCACCCTGGGCCTCGGCGGCCACAGCGAGGCCCTCCTGCAGCGGTTCCCCGAGGTGCGGCTCGTCGCCCTCGACCGCGACAAGGAGGCCCTGCGACTCTCCGGCGAGCGGCTCGCCCCGTACGGGGACCGGGCCACCCTCGTCCACGCCGTGTACGACGAGCTGCCCGAGGTCCTCGACCGGCTCGGCATCCCGAAGGTGGACGGCGTCCTCTTCGACCTGGGCGTCTCCTCCATGCAGCTGGACGAGGCCGACCGCGGCTTCGCCTACGCCCAGGACGCCCCGCTGGACATGCGCATGGACCAGACGACCGGCATCAGCGCGGCCGAGGTCCTCAACACCTACCCGCCGGGCGAGCTGGTCCGGATCCTCCGCGCGTACGGCGAGGAGAAGCAGGCCAAGCGGATCGTCTCCGCGATCGTGCGCGAGCGCGACAAGGAGCCCTTCACCAACAGCGCCCGGCTCGTGGAGCTCATCCGCGACGCCCTGCCCCAGGCCGCCAAGCGCACCGGCGGCAACCCGGCCAAGCGCACGTTCCAGGCCCTGCGCATCGAGGTCAACCACGAGCTCGACAGCGTCGAGAAGGCCATCCCGGCGGCCGTGAAGGCCCTCGCCGTCGGCGGCCGGGTCGCCGTCCTCTCGTACCAGTCCCTGGAGGACCGGATCGTGAAGGGCGTCTTCGCGGCCGGCGCGGCGACCACCGCGCCGCCCGGCCTTCCGGTCGTCCCCGAGAAGTACCAGCCCCGCCTGAAGCTGCTCACCCGCGGCGCCGAGCTGCCCACGGAGGAGGAGGTCGCCGAGAACCGGCGCGCCGCCCCCGCCCGGCTCCGGGGCGTCGAGCGCATCCGGGAAGACGTCCTGTGAGCACGGCGAAGGGGCCCGTCAAAGGGCGGGCCGCGCGGCTCGGACGGCTCATGCCGTCGGGGCCCAGCTCGGCCGCCCGCACCCCCTTCGTCCTGCTCGTCGTCGTCCTGCTCGGCGGCGGGCTCATCTCCCTGCTCCTGCTGAACTCCGCCCTCAACCAGGGCTCCTTCAAGCTGAACGAGCTCAAGGTCAAGACCACCGAGCTCACCGACGAGGAGCAGGCGCTCCAGCGGGACGTCGACGACTACGCGGCCCCCGACGCCCTGGAGCGGCGGGCCCGCGAGCTCGGCATGGTCCCGGGCGGCAGCCCCGCCTTCCTGGGCCCGGACGGCAAGGTCCTGGGCGAACCCTCCGTCGCGGTCGCCCCGAAGCCGACCCCGAAACCCAGGCCGACGGCCTCCGTGCCCAAGGGCACGTCCGCCAACCGGACCAGCACTTCGGCGAACACCGGCAACGCCGCAATCACAAGCACGGCCGAGGCCACGACCACCGGCACCGGCCCGACCGGCTCAGCCCCCACCAGTCCGGGCCCCACCGGCACCGGCCAGGCAGGGACAGCGCCGGGACCGGATCGACAGGACCCCACAGGCACCGGCCAGGCAGGGACAGCGCCGGAACCGGATCGACAGGACCCCACCGGCACCGGCCAGGCACGGACAGCGCCGGAACCGGACGTCCAGGACCCCACACAGACCGGCAGGTGACCGCAGTGCCCCCCCAGGAGCCCCCGCGTCGCCGTGTCCCCGGACCCGCGCGGCCCGCGCGTCCCCGGCCCGCCTCCGCCGGGGCCCGCGCGTCCGGAGCCCGCCCGTCCCGCCCCGCCCCGCGCCCGGCCGCGAAGCGGACCGCGCCCCGGCCCCCGGCCCGGCAGCCCCGCACGATCCGGCTCGGCAGCCCCCGGCCCCGGCTGCGCCTGATCTCCCTCGGCCTGACCCTCGTCATGCTGGTCTTCGTGGTGCGGCTGCTCCAGGTCCAGGCCGTGGACGCCGGCGCGTACGCCGCGAAGGCCGACAAGTACCGCTTCCAGGAGTACACGCTCTCCGCCGAGCGGGGCGAGATCACCGACCGCAACGGCATCGCGCTCGCCGCCAGCGTCGACGCGTACGACATCACGGCCGACCCCAAGCTCTTCACCCGCGAGGAGTCGAAGCTCGCGGACGCCCCCGAGCAGGCGGCCGCGCTCCTCGCCCCGATCCTCGGCAAGCAGCCCGCCGAGCTCGCGAAGAAGCTCCGTACCCCCAAGTCCCGCTACACCCTGCTGGCCCGCAAGCAGACCCCGCAGGTCTGGAACCAGATCAAGGACCTCAAGAAGGTCTACGGGCAGAAGGCGCAGGCCGTCGGCGGCAACGGGATCAACCTCCTCGGCGGCATCCTCAGCGAGCCCAGCACCAAGCGCGTGTACCCGAACGGCGAGCTCGCCGCCGGGATACTGGGCTACGTCAACGCCGAGGGCAAGGGCGCCGGCGGCGTGGAGTCCATGCTCGACGCGGAGCTCGCCGGCAAGGACGGCAAGATCCGCTTCACCCAGTCCGGCGGCCGCCAGGTGCCCACCGCCGGCTCCCAGGGCACCCCCGCCGTCCCCGGCTCCGACATCGAGCTGACCATCGACCGGGACATCCAGTGGGCCGCCCAGCAGGCCATCACCGAGCAGGTGAAGAAGTCCAAGGCGGACCGCGGCTACGTCGTCGTGCAGAACACCAGGACCGGCGAGGTCCTCGCCATGGCCAACGCCCCCGGCTTCGACCCCAACGACCTCTCCGCCGCCAACGCCGCCGCCATGGGCAACGCCGCCCTCCAGGACGCCTACGAGCCCGGCTCCACCAGCAAGGTCCTGTCCATGGCCGCCGTCCTGGAGGAGGGCAAGGCCACCCCCGACACCCACGTCACCGTCCCCAACCGGCTCCACCGCGGCGACCGGCTCTTCAAGGACGACATCGACCACATCACCTGGTACCTGACCCTCAACGGCGTCCTCGCCAAGTCCAGCAACATCGGCACCATCCTCGCCACCGGCCAGCTCGGCAAGGACCAGGCCGAGGCCAACCGGGTCCTCCACTCGTACCTGCGCAAGTTCGGCATCGGCAGCCCCACCGGCCTGCACTTCCCCGGCGAGACCCCCGGCATCCTCGCCAAGCCCCAGGACTGGTCCACCTCCCAGCAGTACACGATCCCCTTCGGCCAGGGCCTCTCCGTCAGCGCGATGCAGGCCGCCTCCGTCTACTCGACCATCGCCAACGGAGGCGTACGGATCGAACCGACCCTCGTGCGCGGCACGAAGGGCCCCGACGGGCGCTTCGCGGCGGCCCCCGCGCCCAAGGAGTCCCGGGTCGTCAGCGAGAAGACGGCCAAGACCCTCGCGCAGATGCTGGAGTCCGTCGTCAAGGACCGGGAGGGCACCGGCACCAAGGCCGCCATCCCCGGCTACCGCGTCGCCGGCAAGACCGGTACCGCCAACCGCGTCGACCCCGAACTCGGCCGCTACAAGGGCTACACCGCCTCCTTCGCCGGCTTCGCCCCCGCCGACGACCCGCAGATCACCGTCTACTGCGCCATCCAGAACCCCACCAAGGGCAGCTACTTCGGCGGCCAGATCTGCGGACCCATCTACAAGAAGGTCATGGAGTTCGCCCTCAAGACCCTCCACGTCGCCCCCACGGGCAGCGACCCCGCCCGACTGCCGGTCACCTTCGAACCCACCCCGTGACACTCCGGGAGCACCAGTGACAACGATCACCCCTCATTCCGGGAACCGGAAATCGAACTCCGGCGAGGCCCCGGGCTCTTTTGGCCCCGCACAGGGTGCGCCCGGTACGCTCACCGCCGTGCCACACGCTGATCAGTACCGAAACGCCCCACCCCGGCCGGAGCAGGCCCGCCCGACACCCCTGGGCGACCTGGCCGCGCAGCTGGGGGCCGACGCCCCCCGGGCCGCCGAGATCTCGGGCATCACGCACGACTCGCGGGCCGTGCGCCCCGGGGACCTGTACGCGGCCCTGCCCGGCGCCCGCACCCACGGCGCCGACTTCGTCGCCCAGGCCGCCGGACTCGGAGCCGCCGCGATCCTCACCGACCCGGCGGGCGCCGAGCGCGCCGCCGAGACCGGCCTCCCGGTCCTCGTCGTGGAGAACCCGCGCGGCCGGATGGGCGAACTCGCCGCCGCGATCTACGGGCGCCCCGGCGAGGACCTCCTCCAGATCGGCATCACCGGCACCTCCGGCAAGACCACCACCGCCTACCTGGTGGAGGGCGGCCTGCGCGGCTCCGGGCGGAAGACCGGCCTCGTCGGCACCGTCGAGATGCGGATCGGCGACGAACGCATCAAGTCGGAGCGCACCACCCCCGAGGCCACCGACCTCCAGGCGCTCTTCGCCGTCATGCGCGAGCGGGGCGTCGAGGCCGTCGCCATGGAGGTCTCCAGCCACGCCCTGGTGCTCGGCCGGGTCGACGGCTGCGTCTTCGACGTCGCCGTCTTCAACAACCTCAGCCCGGAGCACATGGAGTTCCACTCCGACATGGAGGACTACTTCCGGGCCAAGGCCGGGCTCTTCACGCCCGAGCGCAGCCGCCTGGGCGTGATCAACCTCGACGACGCATACGGCCGCAGGCTCGTCGCGGAGGCGACCGTCCCGGTCGTCACCTTCTCCGCCGAGGGCCGCCCCCAGGCCGACTGGCGCGCCGAGGACCTCGTCCTCGGCTCCCACGACTCGACGTTCACCGCCGTCGGCCCCGAGGGCGCCCGGATCTCCGCCACCGCCCCGCTGCCCGGCCCGTTCAACGTCGCCAACACCCTCGCCGCGATCGCCACCCTCGCCGCCGCGGGCCTCGACCCGAAGGCCGCCGCCGAGGGCGTCGCCGCCGTCCCCGGCGTCCCGGGCCGCCTGGAGCGGGTCGACGCCGGCCAGCCGTACCTCGCGGTCGTCGACTACGCGCACAAGACGGACGCCGTCGAATCGGTCCTGCGCTCCCTGCGCGAGGTCACCGAGGGTCGGCTGCACGTGGTCATCGGCTGCGGCGGCGACCGGGACACCACCAAGCGCGGCCCGATGGGCGCCGCCGCCGCCCGGCTCGCCGACACCGCCGTCCTCACCTCCGACAACCCCCGCTCCGAGGACCCCCTGGTGATCCTCAGCGCCATGCTCGCCGGCGCCGCCGAGGTGCCGGCGGGGGAGCGCGGGGACGTCCTGGTCGAACCCGACCGGGCCGCCGCCGTCGCGGCCGCCGTGTCCCGCGCACGGCCCGGCGACACCGTCCTGGTCGCCGGCAAGGGCCACGAGCAGGGCCAGGAGATCGCCGGGGTCGTACGCCCCTTCGACGACCGCGAGGTCCTGCGCGAGGCGATTCTCCGCCAGCAGAGCCAGCACGACGCACACCGTCACGAGAACAGTCAGGGATGAAGCAGTGATCGCCCTCTCCCTCGCCGAGATCGCCGAAATCGTCGGCGGGCAGGCGCACGACATACCGGACACGGCCACCCGGATCACCGGGCCCGTCGTCATCGACTCCCGCGAGGTGCGGGCCGGCAGCCTCTTCGCGGCCTTCGCCGGTGAGCACGTCGACGGCCACGACTACGCGGAGCGCGCCGTCGCGGCGGGAGCGGCGGCCGTGCTCGCCGCCCGGCCCGTCGGCGTCCCCGCCATCGTCGTCGACGACGTCCAGACCGCGCTGGGGGCCCTCGCCCGCGCGGTCGTGGAGCGGCTCGGCACCGATGTCGTCGCCCTCACCGGCTCGGCCGGCAAGACTTCCACGAAGGACCTGATCGCCCAGGTCCTCGACCGGCACGCGCCCACCGTGTGGACGCCCGGCTCGCTCAACAACGAGATCGGCCTGCCGCTCACGGCGCTCCGCGCGAGCGACGAGACCCGGCACCTGGTCCTGGAGATGGGCGCCCGCGGCATCGGACACATCCGCTACCTCGCCGGCCTCACCCCGCCCCGTATCGGCCTCGTCCTCAACGTGGGCACCGCCCACATCGGCGAGTTCGGCGGCCGGGAGCAGATCGCCGAGGCCAAGGGCGAGCTCGTCGAGGCCCTGCCGTCCGCCGAGGAGGGCGGGATCGCGGTCCTCAACGCCGACGACCCGCTCGTCCGCGCCATGGCGAGCCGCACCAAGGCCCGCGTGACCCTGTTCGGCGAAGCGGACGAAGCGGCCGTACGGGCCGAGAACGTCCACCTCACAGAGAACGGACAGCCTTCTTTCAGGCTTCACACACCCACCGGGTGCAGTGACGTGACCTTGCGCCTGTACGGTGAGCACCACGTGTCGAACGCGCTCGCAGCGGCCGCCGTCGCGCACGAGCTGGGCATGCCCGTCGAAGAGATCGCCACCGCGCTCTCCGAGGCGGGCACCCTGTCGCGCTGGCGCATGGAGGTCACCGAGCGTCCGGACGGCGTGACGATCGTCAACGACGCCTACAACGCGAACCCCGAGTCCATGCGAGCCGCCCTGCGCGCGCTCGCGGCCATGGGCAGGGCCGCACAGGCCCGAGGGGCTCGTACGTGGGCGGTGCTCGGCAAGATGGCCGAGCTCGGTGACGCATCGCTCGTCGAGCACGACGCGGTCGGACGGCTCGCCGTCCGGCTCAACGTCAGCAAGCTCGTCGCGGTCGGGGAGAGGGAAGCTTCCTGGCTGCAACTGGGCGCATATAACGAGGGTTCGTGGGGTGAGGAGTCGGTGCACGTGTCCGACGCGCAGGCGGCTGTCGACCTGTTGCGCAGTGAGCTGCGCCCGGGGGATGTCGTCCTTGTGAAGGCTTCCAGGTCGGTCGGTCTCGAACAGGTCGCGCTGGCGCTCCTCGACACCGAGGGCGAGGTCACCGGCCGATGAGGCAGATCCTCTTCGCGGGGGCCATCGGGCTCTTCCTGACCCTGATCGGCACGCCGCTGCTGATCAAGCTCCTTGCCCGCAAGGGGTACGGGCAGTTCATCCGGGACGACGGCCCGCGCGGTCACGCCGGGAAGAAGGGCACGCCCACCATGGGCGGCATCTCCTTCATCCTGGCCACGCTCATCGCGTACGCGCTGGCCAAGGTCATCACCGGTGAGGACCCGACGTACTCGGGCGTCCTGGTGCTGTTCCTCATGGCCGGCATGGGCCTGGTGGGCTTCCTCGACGACTACATCAAGATCGTCAAGCAGCGTTCGCTCGGTCTGCGGGCCAAGGCGAAGATGGCCGGCCAGCTGATCGTCGGCATCGCCTTCGCCGTGCTCGCGCTGCAGTTCGCGGACCTGCGCGGCAACACCCCGGCCTCCACGAAGCTCTCCTTCATCACGGACTTCGGCTGGGCCATCGGCCCGGTGCTCTTCGTGGTCTGGGCGCTCTTCATGATCCTGGCCATGTCCAACGGCGTGAACCTGACCGACGGTCTGGACGGCCTGGCCACCGGCGCCTCGGTGATGGTCTTCGGCGCGTACACCTTCATCGGGCTCTGGCAGTTCCAGGAGTCCTGTGCCAACGCGGTGACGCTGACCAACCCCAACGCCTGCTTCGAGGTCCGTGACCCGCTCGACCTCGCGGTCGTCGCCTCCGCGCTGATGGGCGCCTGCTTCGGCTTCCTCTGGTGGAACACCTCGCCCGCCAAGATCTTCATGGGTGACACCGGCTCGCTCGCCCTCGGCGGCGCCCTCGCCGGTCTCGCCATCTGCTCCCGTACGGAGCTTCTGCTGGCCCTGCTCGGCGGCCTGTTCGTGCTGATCACGATGTCCGTGGTCATCCAGGTCGGCTCGTTCAAGATGACCGGCAAGCGCGTCTTCCGGATGGCACCCCTCCAGCACCACTTCGAACTCAAGGGGTGGTCCGAGGTCCTGGTCGTCGTCCGGTTCTGGATCATCCAGGGCATGTGCGTGATCGTGGGCCTGGGCCTCTTCTACGCGGGATGGGCATCGGAAAAGTGACAGAACAGCTCGACTGGAACGGCAAGAAGGTCACCGTCGCGGGGCTCGGGGTCTCCGGGATCCCGGCCGCCCGCGTCCTGCACGCCCGCGGCGCGCTCGTGACCGTCGTCAACGACGGCGACGACGAGCGCTCCCGGGCGCAGGCCGCCGAGCTCGAGGCGGAGGGCATCACCGTCCGCCTCGGCGACGGGGCGACGCTGCCGGCCGGCACCGAGCTGATCGTCACCACTCCCGGCTGGCGCCCCGACAAGCCCCTCTTCACGGCCGCCGCCGAGGCGGGCGTGGAGATCTGGGGCGACGTCGAGCTGGCCTGGCGGCTCAGGGGCCCGGACGCGGCTCCCTGGCTCGCGGTCACCGGCACCAACGGCAAGACCACCACCGTGCGGATGCTCGCCTCGATCCTGGAGGCGGCCGGACTGCGGACCGCCGCCGTCGGGAACATCGGCGTCTCGCTCCTCGACGCCGTCCTCGGCGAGCAGGAGTACGACGTGCTCGCCGTCGAGCTCTCCAGCTACCAGCTGCACTGGGCGCCGTCCGTCCGCGCCCACTCGGCCGCCGTGCTCAACCTGGCGCCCGACCACCTCGACTGGCACGGCTCCATGGAGGCGTACGCCGCCGACAAGGGCCGCATCTACGAGGGCAACCGGATCGCCTGCGTCTACAACGTCGCCGACAAGGCCACCGAGGACCTGGTCGTCGAGGCCGACGTCGAGGAGGGCTGCCGCGCGATCGGCTTCACCCTCGGCACCCCCGGCCCCTCCCAGCTCGGTGTCGTCGAGGGACTCCTCGTCGACCGGGCCTTCGTCGAGAACCGGCAGAAGAACGCCCAGGAGCTCGCCGAGGTCGCCGACGTCCAGCCGCCGGCCCCGCACAACATCGCCAACGCCCTCGCCGCCGCCGCCCTCGCGCGCGCCTTCGGCGTCGACGCCAAGGCCGTACGGGACGGCCTCAAGGCCTTCCGGCCCGACCCGCACCGCATCGAACTGGTCGAGGAGGTCCAGGGAGTCACGTACGTCGACGACTCCAAGGCCACCAACACCCACGCCGCGGAAGCCTCGTTGGCCGCCTACGACCCGATCGTCTGGATCGCCGGCGGCCTCGCCAAGGGTGCGACCTTCGACGAGCTCGTCCAGCGCTCGGCGAAGCGCTTGCGCGGCGCCGTCCTGATCGGCGCCGACCGGGCCCTGATCCGCGAAGCCCTGGCGCGACACGCCCCGGAGGTCCCGGTGGTGGACCTCGACCGGACCGACACTGGGGCGATGTCCGAGGCGGTCCGCGAGGCGGCCCGGCTCGCCCAGCCGGGGGACACGGTCCTGCTCGCCCCGGCCTGCGCCTCGATGGACATGTTCACCAACTACAACAAGCGGGGCGAGGCCTTCGCGGACGCCGTCCGCGCCCTCGCCGCCACCGGGGACGCCTGACCCGACCAGCGGGAGGGTCCGGCCGGACCGGGCACGACTGGAGGGGACAGCGACCATGCCGAGCAAGATCGCCGGGACACGCCGGCCTTCCGCCGTACGCGGCGGAGGGCGGGCCCCCGCGACCCCGCGGCGGGCGCGCGGCGGAGGCGTACGGGGGCTGTACGAGCGGCTCCGCAAGGCCTGGGACCGGCCCCTCACGGCGTACTACGTGATCATCGGCGCGGGACTGCTCATCACCACGCTCGGCCTGGTGATGGTCTACTCCGCCTCGATGATCACGGCGCTCCGCTACGACCTGGTGCCCTCCTACTTCTTCCGGAAGCAGTTCATCGCCGCGCTCCTCGGCACCGGACTGCTCCTGGTCGCCTCCCGGATGCCGGTCAAGCTGCACCGGGCGCTGGCCTACCCGATCCTGGTCGGCGCGGTCTTCCTGATGGTCCTCGTGCAGATCCCCGGGATAGGGCACGCGGTCAACGGCAACCAGAACTGGATCTCCCTCGGCGGCCCCTTCCAGCTCCAGCCCAGCGAGTTCGGCAAGCTGGCGCTGATCCTGTGGGGGGCCGACCTGCTCGCCCGCAAGCACGACACGCGGCTGCTCACCCAGTGGAAGCACATGCTGGTGCCGCTGGTGCCGGGCGCCTTCATGCTGCTCGGGTTGATCATGCTCGGCGGCGACATGGGCACCTCGATCATCCTCGCGGCCATCCTCTTCGGCCTGCTGTGGACGGCCGGAGCGCCCACCCGCCTCTTCGTCGGCGTCCTCACGGTCGCCGGCGCGATCGGCGTCCTGCTGATCAAGACCAGCGCGAACCGGATGAAGCGCTTCGACTGCATCGGAGCGACCGACCCCGGCGGCGAGGGAGCCCCCTGCCTGCAGGCCGCGCACGGAATCTATGCTCTGGCCTCGGGCGGATGGTTCGGTTCCGGACTCGGCGCGAGCGTCGAGAAATGGGGCCAACTCCCCGAAGCGCACACCGACTTCATCTTCGCGGTCACCGGTGAGGAACTGGGTCTCGCGGGGACGCTGTCGGTACTCGCCCTGTTCGCGGCTCTAGGCTATGCGGGTATCCGCGTGGCCGGAGGCACGGAGGACCCCTTCGTGAGGTTCGCCGCGGGAGGTGTGACCACCTGGATCACGGCTCAGGCCGTGATCAACATCGGTGCGGTGCTCGGCCTGCTGCCGATCGCCGGTGTCCCGCTCCCGCTGTTCTCCTACGGAGGGTCGGCCCTGCTGCCGACCATGTTCGCCGTCGGGCTCCTCATCGCCTTCGCGCGACAGGAACCCGCCGCGAAAGCGGCCCTGGCCATGCGCCGCCCCGGCTGGGGCAAGCGGGCCGGGAAGAGATGGAAGTCGATGCGACGGCGCGTCAAGAAGCGCCCGTCCGGAGAGCGGTGAATTTCGGTGCATGTCGTACTCGCCGGTGGGGGGACCGCCGGCCACATCGAGCCCGCGCTCGCCCTCGCGGACGCCCTGCGCAGGCAGGACCCCAGCGTGGGGATCACGGCGCTCGGCACGGAGAAGGGTCTGGAGACCCGGCTCGTGCCCGAGCGGGGCTACGAGTTGGCGCTCATCCCCGCCGTACCGCTGCCCCGCAAGCCCACCCCCGAGCTGATCACCGTCCCCGGGCGGCTGCGCGGCACGATCAAGGCGGCCGAGCAGGTCCTGGAGCGCACCAAGGCGGACTGCGTGGTCGGCTTCGGCGGCTATGTGGCCCTGCCCGGCTATCTCGCGGCCAAGCGCCTCGGGGTGCCCATCGTGGTCCACGAGGCCAACGCCCGGCCCGGCCTGGCCAACAAGATCGGTTCGCGGTACGCGGCCGGGGTCGCCGTCGCCACCCCGGACAGCAAGCTCCGCAACGCCCGTTACATCGGCATCCCGCTGCGGCACACCATCGCGACCCTCGACCGGGCGCGGGTGCGGCCCGAGGCGCGCGCCGCCTTCGGTCTCGACCCGAACCTGCCGACGCTGCTGGTCTCCGGCGGCTCCCAGGGCGCCCGGCGGCTCAACGAGGTGATCCAGCAGATCGCCCCGGTGCTCCAGCGCTCCGGCATCCAGATCCTGCACGCGGTCGGCCCGAAGAACGAGATGCCGCGCGTCGACAACATGCCCGGTATGCCGCCGTACGTGCCGGTACCGTACGTGGACCGGATGGATCTCGCGTACGCCGCGGCCGACATGATGCTCTGCCGCGCGGGCGCGATGACCGTCGCCGAGCTCTCCGCCGTCGGGCTGCCCGCCGCGTACGTCCCGCTGCCCATCGGCAACGGCGAACAGCGGCTCAACGCCCAGCCGGTGGTGAAGGCAGGCGGTGGACTCCTCGTCGACGACGCGGAGCTGACGCCGCAGTGGGTGCAGGGCAACGTCCTGCCCGTACTGGCCGATCCGCACCGGTTGTACGAGATGTCCCGCTCCGCCGCCGAGTTCGGCCGCCGGGACGCCGACGACCTGCTCGTCGGCATGGTGTACGAGGCGATCGCCGCCCGCCGGCAGGCGTAGCGGCCCTGAGGCAGGAGGCGCCGGGTGGCAGCCGGACCGACGACCGCGGAGAAGAGCGGGACGAGCAAGTCGAAGGGGCCGTCGGGGCAGTCGTCCGGCACGGGCACCCGGAATCACCGATTCCGGGTGCCTGCCCCCCGGGTGCTCCTCGTCGTGCTCGGCCTCGTCGTGCTCGTCGCCGGCGGGGTCTGGGCGCTCTACGGCTCGACCTGGTTCCGTGTGGAACGTGTGAAGACTTCCGGGACCCGGGTGCTGACACCGGCCGAGGTCGAGACGGTCGCCGCCGTCCCGATGGGTGCCCCGCTCGTCACCGTCGACACCGACGCGATCGAGGCCCGGCTCCGGCAGAGGCTGCCGCGCATCGAGTCCATCGACGTCGTGCGGTCGTGGCCGCACGGAATCGGGCTGAAAGTGACGGAACGGAAGCCCGTTCTTCTCGTCGAAAAGGGCGGAAAGTTCACCGAAGTGGACTCGACCGGGCTGCGGTTCGCGACCGTCGACACCGCGCCCCGAGGCGTCCCCTTCCTCGTCCTCGACAGCGCCTCCTCGCCGAGCCTGCGCCGCTTCGACGCGGACCGGCTGCTCCGGGAGGCGGTCCGCGTCCGGGGTGAACTCCCGGCGGAAATCGCCCGGGACACTCGTGTCGTGCGCATCACCTCGTACGACTCCGTCACTCTGGAGCTGACCGGGGGCCGAACGGTCTTCTGGGGCAGCGGTGAGCACGGCCCGGTCAAGGCCCGGGTGCTGACCGCCCTCATGAAGGCCACTCCCAAAGCGGGGCACTTCGACGTAAGTGCCCCCACGGCCCCCGCCTCGTCCGGAAGTTGACGGGCATCTGCGCTGGCCAGCACCCTGGTTGGCCATCGCTACGGGTGATCACATAGGGTGAAAAGAAAAACGGGAGGTTCGGCGTGTTCGTTGAACGTGCGCCACTTGTCGACTTAGTGTCCTGTTCGGAAGAGTCCAGCGAACAGAGACACTGGTAACCCTAAACTTCAACGTTAGGGTTTGGGTCGGCGTTTCGGACCGTCCCAATCGGCATCCGTCGGAGCGGCGCGACCAACCGCGCAGCGACGACACGTAACTCGAGGCGAGAGGCCTTCGACGTGGCAGCACCGCAGAACTACCTCGCAGTCATCAAGGTCATCGGTGTCGGCGGCGGTGGTGTCAATGCCATCAACCGAATGATCGAGGTCGGCCTCAAGGGCGTCGAGTTCATCGCGATCAACACCGACGCGCAAGCGCTGTTGATGAGCGACGCCGACGTCAAGCTCGACGTCGGCCGTGAACTCACCCGCGGCCTCGGGGCCGGGGCCAACCCGGCCGTCGGTCGCAAGGCGGCAGAGGACCACCGTGAGGAGATCGAGGAGGTCCTCAAGGGGGCCGACATGGTCTTCGTCACCGCCGGCGAAGGCGGCGGCACCGGCACCGGCGGCGCGCCCGTCGTCGCCAACATCGCGCGCTCGCTCGGCGCCCTGACGATCGGTGTGGTCACCCGGCCGTTCACCTTCGAGGGCCGCCGTCGCGCCAACCAGGCGGAGGACGGCATCGCCGAGCTCCGCGAAGAGGTCGACACCCTCATCGTCATCCCGAACGACCGGCTGCTCTCGATCTCGGACCGCCAGGTCTCCGTGCTCGACGCCTTCAAGTCGGCCGACCAGGTCCTCCTGAGCGGTGTCCAGGGCATCACCGACCTCATCACCACCCCGGGTCTGATCAACCTCGACTTCGCCGACGTCAAGTCGGTCATGTCCGAGGCCGGTTCGGCGCTCATGGGCATCGGCTCCGCCCGCGGCGACGACCGCGCGGTGGCGGCGGCCGAGATGGCGATCTCCTCGCCGCTCCTCGAAGCCTCCATCGACGGCGCCCGCGGCGTGCTGCTCTCCATCTCCGGCGGCAGCGACCTCGGTCTCTTCGAGATCAACGAGGCCGCGCAGCTGGTCAGCGAGGCGGCCCACCCCGAGGCCAACATCATCTTCGGCGCCGTCATCGACGACGCCCTCGGCGACGAGGTCCGGGTCACCGTCATCGCGGCCGGCTTCGACGGCGGCCAGCCCCCGGCCCGCCGGGACAACATCATCGGCTCGGTCTCGGCCAAGCGCGAGGAGCCGGCCCCGGCGCCCCGCATCACCGAGACCCCCCGCCCGCTGGGCGGCCTCGGCACGGTCGCCCCGCGCGAGGAGCCGGCCCCGGTCCCGGTCGAGCCCGCCCCGGTCGTCAACGAGACCCCGCTGACGCCCGCCCCGCCGGTCGTCCCGCCGGCCCGTCCGTACGCGGACAGCCAGGCCGAGGAGCTGGACGTCCCGGACTTCCTGAAGTGATAGGACAGCGCTTCGACGCGAACGGCGCGCACTTCGCCTTCACCGACCGGTGGGGCGGGGTGAGCGCCGTTCCGTACGAGGAGCTCAACCTCGGCGGAGCGGTCGGGGACGACCCCGCGGCCGTCCTCGCCAACCGGGCGGCCGCCGCCGGGGCCCTCGGGCTCGACCCGGCGCGGGTGGTCTGGATGAACCAGGTCCACGGAGCCGACGTCGCCGAGGTCGACGCACCGTGGGGAGACGCGGTGATCCCGTCCGTCGACGCGATCGTCACCGCCCGGCCCGGACTCGCCCTCGCCGTCCTCACCGCGGACTGCGTTCCCGTCCTCCTCGCCGACCCGGTCGCCGGAGTCGCGGCCGCCGCCCACGCCGGGCGGCCCGGGATGGTCGCCGGAGTCGTCCCCGCCGCCGTCGCGGCGATGGCGAAGCTCGGCGCGGAACCCGCCCGGATCGTCGCCCGCACCGGACCCGCCGTCTGCGGCCGGTGCTACGAAGTGCCCGAGGCGATGCGCGCCGAGGTCGCGGCCGTCGAACCGGCCGCGTACGCCGAGACCTCCTGGGGCACCCCCGCCGTCGACGTCGCCGCCGGAGTGCGCGCGCAGTTGGAGCGGCTCGGGGTCCTGGACATCGCGGACGCCGGGGTCTGCACCCTGGAATCGCGCGACCACTACTCGTACCGCCGCGATCGCACCACGGGGCGACTCGCGGGATATGTCTGGTTGTGAGAAGAGACATGACAGACCGCAAGTCGGAACTCGCCGCGAACCTGGCCCAGGTGGAGGAGCGCATCGCCGCCGCGTGCGCCGCCGCCGGGCGCCCGCGGGAGGAGGTGACCCTGATCGTGGTCACCAAGACCTACCCCGCGAGCGACGTCAGACTCCTGCACGAGCTCGGGGTGCGGCACGTCGCCGAGAACCGGGACCAGGACGCCGCCCCCAAGGCGGCCGCCTGTGCCGACCTCGATCTGACCTGGCACTTCGTCGGCCAGTTGCAGACCAACAAGGTCAGATCCGTGGTGGGTTATGCCGATGTGGTGCAGTCTGTCGACCGCCTGAAGCTCGTTTCCGCCCTCTCCGCGGCCGCGGAGAAGGAGGGCCGCGAGCTCGGCTGTCTGATCCAGGTGGCGCTCGACGCCGAATCCGGCGAGCGGGGCGACCGCGGCGGCGTCGCGCCGGACGGGATCGAGGAGTTGGCCGCCGCCGTGGACGCCGCGCCCGGACTGCGACTCGCCGGACTGATGACCGTCGCCCCGCTCGCCGGGGAGTACGCGGGGCGGCAACGCGCCGCCTTCGACCGGCTGATGGATTTGTCGACTGTCCTGCGCGCGACCCGTCCGGCTGCGAACATGGTGTCAGCAGGGATGAGTGCGGACCTCGAGGAGGCCGTCGCTGCCGGGGCGACACACGTACGCGTCGGTACGGCGGTACTCGGTGTCCGCCCGAAGCTCGGGTAACGTCGCGAAGCAAGTCGGACCACAGCAGAAAATATGGTCATTCCGCAGAACGGCGGGTTGACCCGTGGATCGCCGGCACTTGGTGACAAGGCCGATCCACCACAGAGCGGAGGACTCAGAGAATGGCCGGCGCGATGCGCAAGATGGCGGTCTACCTCGGCCTCGTGGAGGACGATGGGTACGACGGCCGGGGCTTCGACCCCGACGACGACTTCGAACCCGAGCTGGAGCCGGAGCCCGAGCGCGACCGGCGCCACACCCCCCCGCGTCAGGTGGAGCGCGAGGAGCCGGTACGAGTGGTGCAGCCCCCGGCCCCCCGGGAGCCCCTTGCCCATTCTGTCCCGGTACTCGCCGAAAGCGGACGTCCGGCCCGAATTGCCCCCGTGGCATCCATCACACCCGAACGTCCGAGCCTGGAGAAGAACGCACCGGTGATCATGCCCAAGGTCGTGTCCGAGCGGGAGCCGTACCGCATCACCACGCTGCACCCGCGGACCTACAACGAGGCCCGTACCATCGGGGAACACTTCCGTGAGGGCACCCCGGTGATCATGAACCTCACAGAGATGGACGACACGGACGCGAAGCGACTTGTCGACTTTGCCGCCGGACTCGTCTTCGGGCTCCATGGCAGCATTGAGCGCGTGACGCAGAAGGTGTTCCTGTTGTCGCCTGCTAACGTCGATGTCACGGCGGAGGACAAGGCCCGGATCGCAGAGGGCGGATTCTTCAACCAGAGCTGAGAACACGAGAACCGGACGGACCGGTCGCGAAGCGGCCGGACAAGCGAGAGCACGAAAGCCAGGGGAGAGGGAAACGCGGGATGGGCGTCGCACTACAGGTGGTCTACATCGTGCTGATGTGCTTCCTCGTCCTCCTGATCGTCCGGCTTGTCATGGACTACGTCTTCCAGTTCGCCCGTTCATGGCAACCCGGTAAGGCGATGGTGGTCGTCCTTGAGGCCACCTACACTGTCACCGATCCACCGCTCAAGCTTCTGCGGCGACTCATCCCGCCGCTGCGTCTCGGGGGCGTGGCACTCGACCTGTCCTTCTTCGTTCTGATGATCATCGTCTACATCCTGATCTCCATCGTGAGCAGCTTCGCGAGGTGATGGTGGAGGAACAAGTGGACGATACGGTCTTGCCGACTGCCGACGACTACGTAGAGGTGAAGAAGAGATGCCGCTGACCCCCGAGGACGTGCGGAACAAGCAGTTCACGACCGTCCGCCTTCGAGAAGGCTATGACGAGGACGAGGTCGATGCCTTCCTCGACGAGGTCGAAGCCGAACTGACCCGCCTGCTCCGCGAGAACGAGGACCTGCGCGCCAAGCTGGCCGCCGCGACGCGTGCCGCCGCGCAGAACCAGCAGCAGGGCATGCGCAAGCCCCCGGAGCCGCAGGATCGTCCCGTCGGTCCCGGCGCGCCCGTGCCCGCCGCCATATCCGGACCGCCGGCCCAGCAGCAGCAGCCGCAGATGGGTCCGCCGCAGCTTCCGTCCGGTGCCCCCGCGCTTCCCCCCGGCCCCATGCAGGGTGGCCCCATGCAGGGCGGGCCCATGGGCCCCGGCCCGATGCAGGGCGGCCCCATGCAGGGCGGACCGATGGGTCCCGGCCCGATGCAGGGCGGCCCCATGGGTCACCCGCAGCAGCAGATGCAGCCGCAGATGCAGCAGCCGCAGCAGGGCCCCGGTGGCGACAGTGCCGCGCGTGTCCTCTCGCTCGCCCAGCAGACCGCCGACCAGGCGATCGCCGAGGCGCGCTCCGAGGCCAACAAGATCGTCGGCGAGGCGCGCTCCCGCGCCGAGGGCCTGGAGCGGGACGCCCGCGCCAAGGCGGACGCTCTTGAGCGGGACGCGCAGGAGAAGCACCGCGTCGCGATGGGCTCCCTGGAGTCCGCCCGCGCCACGCTGGAGCGCAAGGTCGAGGACCTGCGCGGCTTCGAGCGCGAGTACCGCACGCGTCTGAAGTCCTACCTGGAGTCCCAGCTGCGTCAGCTGGAGACCCAGGCGGACGACTCGCTGGCCCCGCCGCGCACCCCGGCCACGGCCTCGCTGCCGCCGGCCCCGTCGATGGCCTCGGCGGGCGCGAGCGCGCCGTCCTACGGCGGCAACGGCGCGATGGGTGGTGCGCCGTCCATGGGTGGCGCCCCGTCCTACGGCGGCCAGCAGCAGATGTCCCCGGCGATGACCCAGCCGATGGCTCCGGTCCGGCCGCAGGCGCCCCAGCCGATGCAGCAGGCGCCGGCGCCGATGCGGGGCTTCCTGATCGACGAGGACGACAACTGAGGCGGCGGGTGAGCGCGCGCTGAGCGCGTAGCCGTCGGCAGGCTGCAAGGGCCGGTTCCCCGGGGTACACCCCGGAGAACCGGCCCTTCGCCGTACCCACTGGGCGAACCCCGCGCCCCGTGCCCGCCGGGTTAGGCCCGCGCCTCCGCTGGGCGGCTGCCCCCGCCCGTGTGGGCAATCGTCCCGCTGGGGCGGGACGGGTGGGCACACGGGACGGCGCCCCTTAGCGGCGCCTGTGCGTTCCGCGCCTGGACCCGCACCACGTGTGCGCCGTCACCTGGGGTGCGGGTTCAGGCGCGGGAGCCTCTGGCGCCGGCAGGGCGCGGGTCCGTTGTGCCCACCCTCCCCCAAGCTCTCGGCTCCGCTCGAGCAGGGGGGACCCCCATCGCCCCTTGCGGAACGCCTGCCCACAACGGGGCGGGGGCACCGCCCCTTGCGGAACGCATGTCCACAACGGGGTGGGCGGCGTCCGCAAGCGGCAACGGGAAGGGCCCGGCACCAAGGTTTGGTGCCGGGCCCTTCCCGTGGGGTTACGCCTTGCGGAGGCGGAAGGTGAGGGTCAGGCCCTCGTCCTCGAAGGGCGTGCCGTACGAGGCGTCGGCCTCGCCCTCCGCGTAGTCCGTGGACAGGACCTCGTCCGCGATCAGGTCCGCGTGGGCCGTCAGGGCCTCCACCGTCTCCGGGGACGCGGACGTCCAGCGGAGGGCGATGCGGTCCGCGACGTCCAGGCCGCTGTTCTTGCGGGCCTCCTGGATCAGGCGGATCGCGTCACGGGCCAGGCCGGCGCGGCGCAGCTCCGGGGTGATCTCCAGGTCCAGGGCCACCGTCGCGCCCGCGTCGGAGGCGACCGACCAGCCCTCACGGGGGGTCTCCGTGATGATGATCTCCTCCGGGGTGACGGTGATGTCCTCGCCGTTCACCGAGAGCGTCGCCTCGCCGGAGCGGAGGGCCAGCGAGAGGGCCGCCGCGTCGGCCGCGGCCACCGCCTTCGCCACGTCCTGGACGCCCTTGCCGAAGCGCTTGCCCAGGGCGCGGAAGTTCGCCTTGGCCGTCGTGTCGACGAGCGAGCCGCCGACCTCCGACAGGGACGCCAGGGAGCTGACGTTCAGCTCCTCGGTGATCTGGGCCTGGAGCTCCGGCGACAGCGCCGCGAAGCCCGTCGCCGCGACCAGCGCGCGGGACAGCGGCTGGCGGGTCTTCACGCCCGACTCCGCCCGCGTCGCCCGGCCCAGTTCGACCAGGCGGCGGACCAGGAGCATCTGCTCCGAGAGCATCTTGTCGATCAGGGTCGCGTCCGACTCGGGCCAGGTGGCCAGGTGGACCGATTCCGGGGCGTCCGGCGTCACCGGGGCCACCAGGTCCTGCCAGACCCGCTCGGTGATGAACGGGGTCAGCGGGGCCATCAGGCGGGTGACCGTCTCGATGACGTCGTGCAGGGTGCGGAGCGCGGAGGCGTCGCCCTGCCAGAAGCGGCGGCGCGAGCGGCGCACGTACCAGTTGGACAGGTCGTCGACGAAGGCGGAGATCAGCTTGCCGGTGCGCTGGGTGTCGTACGACTCCATCGCCTCGGTCGTCTCGGCGACCAGCGTGTTCAGCTCGCTCAGGAGCCAGCGGTCGAGGACCGTGCGCTCCGTCGGCGCCGGGTCGGACGCGCTCGGCGCCCAGCCGGACGTACGGGCGTACAGGGCCTGGAAGGCCACCGTGTTCCAGTACGTGAGCAGCGTCTTCCGCACGACCTCCTGGATCGTGCCGTGGCCGACTCGCCGGGCCGCCCACGGGGAGCCGCCGGCCGCCATGAACCAGCGGACGGCGTCGGCGCCGTGCTGGTCCATCAGCGGGATGGGCTGGAGGATGTTGCCCAGGTGCTTGGACATCTTCCGGCCGTCCTCGGCGAGGATGTGGCCCAGGCAGACCACGTTCTCGTAGGACGACTTGTCGAAGACCAGGGTGCCCACGGCCATGAGGGTGTAGAACCACCCTCGCGTCTGGTCGATCGCCTCGGAGATGAACTGCGCCGGGTAGCGCGACTCGAAGAGCTCCTTGTTCTGGTACGGGTAGCCGTACTGCGCGAACGGCATCGAGCCCGAGTCGTACCAGGCGTCGATGACCTCCGGCACGCGCGTGGCGGTCTTCGAGCAGCTCGGGCACGGGAAGGTCACCGCGTCGATGAACGGGCGGTGCGGGTCGAGCTCCGACTGGTCGGTGCCCGTCAGCTCCGTGAGCTCCGCGCGCGAGCCCACGCACGTCAGGTGGTCGTCCTCGCAGCGCCAGATCGGCAGCGGGGTGCCCCAGTAGCGGTTCCGGGAGAGGGCCCAGTCGACGTTGTTCGTCAGCCAGTCGCCGAAGCGGCCGTGCTTGACCGAGTCCGGGAACCAGTTGGTCCGCTCGTTCTCCTGGAGCATGCGGTCCTTGACCGCGGTCGTGCGGATGTACCAGGACGGCTGCGCGTAGTAGAGCAGGGCCGTGTGGCAGCGCCAGCAGTGCGGGTAGCTGTGCTCGTACGCGATGTGCTTGAAGAGCAGGCCGCGCGCGTCCAGGTCGGCGGTGAGGGCCTCGTCGGCCTTCTTGAAGAAGACGCCGCCGACCAGCGGCGTGTCCTCCTCGAAGGTGCCGTCGGGGCGGACCGGGTTCACGACCGGCAGGCCGTACGCCTTGCAGACCTTGAGGTCGTCCTCACCGAAGGCGGGGGACTGGTGGACCAGACCCGTACCGTCCTCGGTCGTGACGTACTCGGCGTTGACGACGTAGTGCGCCTCCTCGGGGAAGGCCACCAGCTCGAAGGGGCGCTGGTAGGTCCAGCGCTCCATCTCCGCGCCCGTGAAGGACTCGCCCGTGGTCACCCAGCCCTCGCCGAGCGCCTTCTCCAGGAGGGGCTCGGCGACGACCAGCTTCTCGTCGCCGTCCGTGGCGACCACGTACGTCACCTCGGGGTGCGCGGCGACGGCCGTGTTGGACACCAGGGTCCACGGGGTCGTCGTCCAGACCAGGAGCGCCGCCTTGCCCGCGAGCGGGCCGGACGTGAGCGGGAAGCGCACGTAGACGGAGGGGTCGACGACCGTCTCGTAGCCCTGCGCCAGCTCGTGGTCGGAGAGGCCGGTGCCGCAGCGGGGGCACCAGGGGGCGACGCGGTGGTCCTGGACCAGGAGGTCCTTGTCGAAGATCTGCTTGAGCGACCACCAGACCGACTCGATGTACGAGGGGTCCATGGTCCGGTACGCGTCGTCGAGGTCGACCCAGTAGCCCATGCGGGTCGTGAGCTCGGCGAAGGCGTCGGTGTGCCGGGTCACGGACTCGCGGCACTTCTCGTTGAACTCGGCGATGCCGTACGCCTCGATGTCCTTCTTGCCGGAGAAGCCGAGCTCCTTCTCGACGGCGAGCTCGACCGGCAGGCCGTGGCAGTCCCAGCCGGCCTTGCGGGCCACGTGGTAGCCGCGCATGGTCCGGAAGCGGGGGAACACGTCCTTGAAGACGCGGGCCTCGATGTGGTGGGCGCCGGGCATGCCGTTGGCGGTGGGCGGGCCCTCGTAGAACACCCACTCGGGGCGTCCCTCGGACTGCTCCAGGGTCTTCGCGAAGACCTTGCTCTCGCGCCAGAAATCGAGCACGTCGTGCTCCAGCGCGGGCAGGTCGACCTGGGCGGGCACCTGGCGGTACTGCGACATCGATCTTCCTCCGGCGGACGGTTCTCTTCCGTCGGAGGGACGAGAGCGCTGCTCCCGCGGTACCACCCTCCTTGGCCCCGGACGTGATCGCCCTGAGCCCCCTCATTGGGGTCGCGACGCCGGTTCTAGTCACCGCGCTGTCGTGCGGCTTTCTTCCGACGGCTCCGGGGTGATGCTTCACATCGGGCTCGCCCCCGGGCTCTCACCGTCCCCGGGTCGCTCATGGCTGCTTGCGACGCTACTCGTCCCCATCCAAGCCTTTCGCTGTGGCCAGTGTAAGGGGCCGGAGGGGAGGCGGCAGACCGGTTTTCCCGTGACCCGAATGGCCATACGGGCCGGGCCCGACTTCCTGTGCGGCCATGTGGGGGAGTGGTGGGACGGATAACCGGGCGGGGAGCTGGGCACAACGGAGGCAGGCCCGCCCCGCGGGGAGCGGGGGCGGGTGGGAACGGCGGCGTGCCCCGTTGCCGCGGGCCTTGGGCCGATTTATCGTCCCAGCACGATTCGCGAGCAAGATCACAAAATGTGAAGGGGCCGCGACATGGTGGCGAAGAAGACCGCCGCGAAGAAGACCTCGGTCGCCGGTTCCCCCGGCACGACCGGGGTCGCCGAGGACGTGGCCGCCAAGGACGTGGCCGGCAAGAAGTCGACGGTCGACGGGAAACCGGTCGCGAAGAAGACGCCGGCCAGGAAGACGGTCACGAAGAAGACGGTCGCGAAGAAGTCGGTCGCGAAGAAGACCGCGGCGCGGAGGACCGCCGCCGCGGACACGGCCCCGAAGGACGCCGTCGCGGGAGAGGCCGGTGCGGCGGACCCCGCCGACGAGGCCTCCGCCGACGACGCCCCCGCCCCGAAGACGCCCGCCAAGAAGGCGGTGGCGAAGAAGGCGGCCGCCAGGAAGGCGCCCGCCGCGAAGAAGCAGACAGGAGCCAGGACGGTGGCAGCGAAGAAGACCGCGGGTGGCGTCACGACCGTCGGCGACGAGACGGCGGTGCCCCCGGCGCGGGCCGGTGAGCTCGCGGTGCGTCCCGGCGAGGACCCGTGGACGCCGGAGGAGGTCGCCGAGGCCCGCAGCGGCCTCCAGGCGGAGGTGCTGCGGCTCCGCAGCGAGCTCGTCCACTCCCAGGAGGAGCTGACCGGCCTGATGCGGGACTCCGGCGACGGCGCCGGGGACGACCAGGCCGACACCGGCACCAAGAACATCACGCGCGAGCACGAGCTGGCCCTCGCGGCGAACGCCCGGGAGATGCTGGAGCAGAGCGAGCACGCCCTGGAGCGGCTCGACGCGGGCACGTACGGCCTGTGCGAGGTGTGCGGCAAGCCGATCGGCAAGGCGCGGATGCAGGCCTTCCCGCGGGCCACGCTCTGCGTCGAGGACAAACAGCGACAGGAGCGGCGCGGCTGACGATCTCGGCTGCCGGTCTCGTACGCCTGTGCCGTACCCTCGGTGCACGGTCAGGCATCGAGGTCGAGGGACTCACTCACGTGGCAGAGGCGGAGCGCATCATCGGTACGCCGGATTCAGCAGGGGCCGACGAGACGGCCGCCCCCGACGGCACGGCCGCTCCCGACGGCACGGCCGCTCCCGAGGAGCGGCCCAGGGGCAGGCGCCGGATCGTCGCCCTCTTCGTCGTGGCCGTGCTCGCCTATCTGCTCGACCTCGGCAGCAAGATGCTCGTGGTCGCCAAGCTGGAGGGCCACGAGCCGATCGACCTGATCGGCGACCTGCTGCGGCTCGACGCCATCCGGAACCCGGGCGCCGCCTTCGGCATGGGCGAGGCCTTCACGATCATCTTCACCTGCATCGCCGCCGCCGTGATCGTCGTGATCATCCGGCTGGCGCGGAAGCTCTACAGCCTGCCCTGGGCGATCGCGCTGGGCCTGCTGCTCGGCGGTGCGCTCGGCAACCTCACGGACCGGATCTTCCGCTCGCCGGGCGTCTTCGAGGGCGCGGTCGTGGACTTCATCGCCCCCGCGCACTTCGCCGTCTTCAACCTCGCCGACTCGGCGATCGTCTGCGGCGGCATCCTGATCGTCCTCCTGTCGTTCCGGGGCCTGGACCCCGACGGGACCGTCCACAAGGACTGACAAGGCATACTCGACGGGTGAGCACGAGTCCCGAGATCCGCACGCTGCCCGTTCCCGATGGCCTGGAGGGCGAGCGCGTCGACGCCGCCATCGCCCGTATGTTCGGGTTCTCCCGTACGAAGGCGGCCGAGCTGGCCGCCTCAGGGAAGGTCCAGGTCGACGGCTCCGTCGTCGGCAAGTCCGAGCGGGTCAGCGGTGGCGCGTGGCTCGAGGTCGAGATGCCGGGCGCGGCCGCGCCGGTGCAGATCGTCGCCGAGCCCGTCGAGGGCATGGAGATCGTTCATGACGACGACGACATCGTCGTCATCATGAAGCCGATCGGCGTCGCCGCCCACCCCAGCCCCGGCTGGACCGGCACCACCGTGATCGGCGGCCTCGCCGCCGCCGGGTACCGGATCTCCACCTCCGGCGCCGCCGAGCGCCAGGGCATCGTGCACCGCCTCGACGTCGGCACCTCCGGCCTGATGGTGGTCGCCAAGTCGGAGTACGCGTACACCTCGCTCAAGCGCCAGTTCAAGGAACGCACGGTCGACAAGCGCTACCACGCGCTGGTCCAGGGCCACCCGGACCCGATGAGCGGCACCATCGACGCGCCGATCGGCCGGCACCCGAACCACGACTACAAGTGGGCGGTCACCGCCGACGGCAAGCCCTCCGTCACGCACTACGACCTCATCGAGGCGTACCGGTCGGCCTCGCTGCTCGACATCAAGCTGGAGACGGGCCGCACCCACCAGATCCGGGTGCACATGTCCGCCCACCGCCACCCCTGCGTCGGCGACCTCACCTACGGCGCCGACCCCACCCTGGCGAAGCGCCTCGGCCTGACCCGGCAGTGGCTGCACGCCGTCCGCCTCGGCTTCGAGCACCCGGGCGACGGGTCCTGGGTCGAGTTCGCGAGCACCTACCCCGAGGACCTGCAGAAGGCCCTGGACCGCATCGCTTCGGAGAGCCGGTGACCGCCGCGTACGCCGTCCGCGAGGCGGTGGGCGAGGGCGACCGGGAGGCCTGCTTCGCGGTGCGCCGCGAGGTCTTCGTCGTGGAGCAGGGCGTTCCGCAGGAGCTGGAGTACGACACGTACGACGCGACCGCGGTGCACGTCCTCGCGGTGCGCGCGGACGGGCTGCCGCTGGGCACCGGACGTCTGCTGTACGGGGCGGACGCGGCCGGCAAGACCGGTGGCGACCCCTCGGTGGGCTCGCTCGGCCGGCTCGCGGTCGCGGAGGCCGCGCGCGGTCTGGGTGTCGGCGCGGCGCTCGTGCGGGGCATCGAGGACGCGGCGCGGGAGCGCGGTCTGAGCGCCGTCGACCTGCACGCGCAGACCCACGCCCTCGGCTTCTACGAGCGGCTCGGGTACGCGGCGTACGGCCCGGAGTTCCCGGACGCGGGCATCCCGCACCGGGCGATGAGGCGCGCGCTGTAGCGGGCACGGCGGAGGGCCGGTCCGGAAGGACAGGCCCTGCATGGACACCCGGGGGGCGGTCTGCCCGGCCCGGACCGGGTGATCGTGGTGGTGGCTACTTGAAGGTGTGGCACCCGTGCGGGCGCTCGTCGACGGGTCCGGTGCACTGACCGCTCTGGCCGCCGCCGTTTCCGCCGTTGGTCGGCGGCGACGGGTTCGCCAGTGCTGCCGAGCCGGCGCCGAGCACGCCGGCGACGGCCAGCACCAAGGCGGCCGCGCGGCGCCCGATGTGCTGCCTCAACATGACATCCTCCTGGCGAGTGGTCGGAATGTCCCTTTCATGATAGGGGTTCTGATCTTCGCCCGCCTGGAGAGGACACCGTGGACCAGCTCGCCCTGCTGTTCCTGCTGCTGCTCGGCGCCGTGCTCACCGTTCCCCTGGGGGAGCGGCTGGGGCTGCCCGCGCCCGTCCTGATGACCCTCATCGGGATCCTGCTGGCCTTCCTGCCCTTCGTGCCGAACGTCGACATCCCGCCGGAGTTCATCCTCCCGCTGGTGCTGCCGCCGCTGCTCTACGCCTCCGTGCAGCGGACCTCCTGGCGGCAGTTCGCGGCCAACAGGCGGCCCATCTTCCTGCTCGCGGTCGCCCTGGTCTTCGTCACCACCGCCGCCGTGGGCGCGGTCGCGCACTCGCTCGTGCCGGGCCTTCCACTGGCCGCCGCGCTGGCGCTCGGCGCCCTCGTCGCACCGCCGGACCCGGTCGCAGCGACCGCCGTGGCCGGTTCGCTCGGGCTGCCCCGCCGGCTGGTGTCGATCCTGGAGGGCGAGGGGCTCTTCAACGACGTCACGGCGATCGTGCTCTACCACGTGGCGATCGCCGCGGTCGTCAGCGGCTCCTTCTCCTGGCCCGAGGCGCTCGGCGAGTTCGTGCTGTCCGCGGTCGTCGCCGTGATCGTCGGCCTGGCGCTCGGCTGGCTCTGCAACAAGCTCATCGGCCTCCTCGGTGACGCCACCCTGCAGACCGGCCTCACCCTCCTCGTCCCCTTCGTGAGCTACGTGATCGCCGAGGAGCTGCACGGCTCCGGCGTCCTCGCCGTCCTGGTCACCGCGCTCTTCCTGGCCGAGCACGCGGCCGACGCCGACGACGTCATGGGCCGGCTCGCCGGGCAGACCTTCTGGCAGATCGTCGACACCCTCGTCACCGGCATCGCCTTCGGCCTCATCGGCCTGGAGCTCGTCCATGTCTTCGGAGTCGCCGAGGGGCACGGCTGGCAGATGCTCGGCTGGGGCGCCGCCGTGGTCGGCGTGGTCGTCGGCGTCCGCCTCCTGTGGCTGCTGCCGGCCACCTGGCTGGCGAAGAAGCTGCACACGCTCCGGGACATCGACGAGGAGATCCCGATGAGCTGGCGGGAGACCGTCGTCATGTGGTGGGCGGGGATGCGCGGGGTGGCCTCGGTCGCCCTCGCCCTCGCCATCCCGTTCACCACCGACGAAGGCACGCCCTTCCCCGGCCGTGACGAGATCGTCTTCATCGCCTTCTGCGTGATCATCGCCACCCTCGTCCTCCAGGGCCTCACCCTGCCCTGGCTGGTGAGGCGGCTCGGGGTGCGGGCCGACTCGGACGCCGGGCGCGCCCTGGAGCGGGAGCTCGCGATCCGGGCCGCGAAGGCCGCCAAGCGCAGGCTCAAGGAGATCGAGGAGGTCGAGGAGCTGCCCGAGGAGGTCCAGGAGCGGCTGCTGCGCGGGGCGTACGACATCGGGGCGCGGATCAGCCCCGACATGGTGGACGACGAGCGGAAGGCCGCCTTCATGGAGCGGACGAAGCGGTTCAAGGCCGTGCAGCGGATCCAGCGGGAGCTGATGTCGGCCGCCCGGCACGAGGTCCTCGCGGCGCGCAGCGAACCGGGCGCCGACCCCGAGGTGGTGGACCGGGTGCTGCGCCACCTGGACGTGCGCAGCATGCGGTGACGGCGGGGCCGTCGGCGGCGGGTGGCAGGATGGGACGCATGGACATCATGCTCTTCCACTCGGCCTACGGGCTGACCCCTTCCGTCGAGGCGGCCGCCGAGCGGCTCCGGGCCGCCGGCCACCAGGTCTGGACTCCGGACCTCTACGACGGACGGACGGTCGGGACCGTCGAGGAGGGCGTGGTGCTCCGCGACGAGATCGGCAAGGACGAGCTGCTCAAGCGGGCGGTCCTGGCCGCCGCCCCCTACTCCGAGCGCGGCCTGGTCTACATGGGCCTCTCGCTCGGGGCCTCGATCGCGCAGACCCTGGCGCTCGGCGACGAGAAGGCGCGTGGGCTGCTGCTGCTCCACGGCACCTCGGACATCGCGGAGTCCGCTGAGGTGGACGAGCTGCCGGTGCAGCTGCACGTGGCCGAGCCGGACCCCTTCGAGACGGACGACTGGCTGTCCTCCTGGTACCTCCAGATGCGCAAGGCGGGGGCGGACGTGGAGATCTACCGCTACCGGGGCGCGGGGCACATCTACACGGATCCGGAGCTGCCGGACTACGACGCGGAGGCGGCGGAGCGGACCTGGTCGGTGGCGCTGTCCTTCATCGACAGCCTGTAGGACGACAGCCTGGAGGAGGACGGTCTTCAGGGCGACGGCCTTCCGGACGTACGGAAAAGGGGTGTGGCCCCCGGGAGTTCCCCGGGGGCCACACCCCTTCTTCCGCGGACGGGCCGTCAGGCGCGGTACGCGGTCCAGGCGTCGTTCATCCGGGTCACCTGGCCCGCGGTGAACTGGTACATGCAGGAGTCGTACGTGTAGTCCATGAAGTTGTGGATCGGGTCCACACCGGGCTTCGAGGCGCACGAGTCACGGCCGGTCGGGCACTGGTAGGCAGGGCTCTTCTCGGCCGGGGTGTCGGCGACGTAGTCGCCGTTGCCGTTACAGCCGCCCTGGAAGGTGTGGTACAGGCCCATCCAGTGGCCGACCTCGTGGGTGGCGGTGTCGCCCTCGTCGTAGTTGGTCGCCGAGCCGCCCGGCAGGGAGGTGTCGAGGATGACGACACCGTCCATGTTCGGGCTGGAGTTGTACGAGGACGGGAAGGTCGCCCAGCCGAGCAGGCCGCCGCCGAGGTTGGCGGTGTAGATGTTCAGGGCGTTCGCGCCGCCCTTGCGCAGGGTGGTCTTCATGTCCTTCTCGGCCTGCGAGCCGGAGGACAGGTTGTACCAGGTGGCGTTGTCCGTGTAGTCGGTCGCGGCCAGCGAGAACTGGAAGCCCGAGTTCACGTTGCCGGTGCCCTGGCCCGCGTAGGCGGCGTTGAGGACGGCCATCTGGTTGCTGACGGCCGTGGCGCTGAGCTTGCCCGTCGTGCCGCTGTGGATCACGTGGAAGTAGACGGGGATGGTGGCGCCGGCGGCGAGGGAGGAGGAGCCGACGCGGCCGGAGGTGCGGGCGGCGGCGACCTTCTTCTTCAGGTCGTCGTCCATGGCCTTGGCCTGCGCGGCGGTGATGTCGTTGGGCTCGGCCTTGGTGGCGTCCCCCTTGGCCTTGCGGGCGCCGGACAGCGCGGTGGTGCCGTCCGCGCACTTCTCGGCCGAGGCCAGCGTGGTGGTCGACGGAGTGGCCGCCGGGGCGGACAGCGGGGCCAGGGCCAGGGTTCCGGCCATGACGGCGGTGCCGAGCATACGGCGTGACGTACGCGGCGATATACGGACAAGAGCACGCACGGGTGACTCCTCGCGGGGGGTGGTGGGAGGAACTTCCTCGCCACGCCGGGGAGATTACGCGTCCATGTCACGCATCGTTGAGAAGTGATCAGGCCCAATCATTCATGGGGCAATTCGGGTCATCGGGAAGAAAAACTTGCGCCGCTTCCGGAGTTTGAGACGCCGACGTAACGAGCGGGGTGACGGAGGCGGGTGGTGTGTCCGGATTCGATCTCCGGAACCCACCACCCGCCGTAGTGATGTGATCTCCCGTTAACAGAAGAGATCATGGCTGAAAATCGCCGTTGAGGAGGCGGTTACAGCACCGGCTGGTACACCCGCTCGACACGCTGCGTTCCGCTCAGCGTCCGGTACGAGCGCGCCCAGGCCGTCGTCGCGGCCGGATCCGCCTTGTCGGAGACCGTGTAGTAGTCCATCTGCGAGCGCTCGGCCGTCACATCGAGCACGCCGTAGCCGTGGTAGTCCATGTCCACCCACTTCACATGGCGGTTGGCGGCCTTCACGGCGCCCGCGGCCACCACCGAGAGCGTGCCCGGAGCCACGTGCAGCAGGTCGTCCAGGTTGTCCGAGGTCACCGAGGTGACCACGAACTCGGTCGCCGCCGAGGCCGAGAGCGGATACGTCGCGGCCTTCACCGGCACGTCGTTGGCCCAGGCCATGTGGATGTCGCCGGTCAGGAAGACCGTGTTCCGGATCGCCCGCGCGGTCAGGTGCGCGAGCAGCTCCTTGCGGTCGTCGGTGTAGCCGTCCCACTGGTCGACGTTGACCGCGAGCCCCTCCTTCGGCAGGCCGAGGAGCCCGGCGAGCGGCTCCAGGAGGTACGCCGGCAGGGAGCCGAAGGCGACCGGCGAGATCATCACCGAGGTGCCGACCAGCTGCCAGGTCGCGTCCGAACCGGCGAGCCCGGCCTTCAGCCAGTCCAGCTGCGCCCGCCCCGTGATGCTCCGCTCCGGGTCGTCGACCGTGCCGCTGCCCGTCTTCGCCTGCGCGGAGCGGAAGGAACGAAGGTCGAGCAGATGCAGATCGGCCAGCTTGCCGAAGCGCAGGCGCCGGAAGACCGTGCCCTCCGTGGAGGTGCGGACCGGCATCCACTCGAAGTAGGCCTGCTTCGCGGCGGCCACCCGGGCCGCCCACTCGCCCTCGGTGCCCGGGGTGTGGTTCTCGGCCCCGCCCGACCAGGCGTCGTTGGCGAACTCGTGGTCGTCCCAGATCGCGATCACCGGGTGCGCCGCGTGCAGCGCCTGGAGGTCGGCGTCCGTCTTGTACTTCCCGTGCCGGGTGCGGTAGTCGGCGAGCGAGACGATCTCGTGGCGCGGCTCGTGCTGCCGCACGACGTACTTCGCCTCGGGGTAGGCGCCGGTGGCGTACTCGTAGATGTAGTCACCGAGGTGGAGGATCGCGTCCAGGTCCGAGCGGGTCGCGAGGTGGCGGTAGGCGGAGAAGTGGCCGGACTCCCAGTTGGCGCAGGAGACCACGCCGAAGCGGACACCGGGCGCGGCGGAGTCGGCGGCCGGCGCGGTGCGGGTGCGGGCGGCGGGGGAGACGGTCGCGCCCGCGGTGAAGCGGAACCAGTAGGCGGTGGCCGGGCGCAGGCCCCGGACGTCGGCCTTCACCGTGTGGTCGGAGGCGGCGCTCGCCGTGGTGGTGCCGGAGGCGACGACCCGGGCGAAGGAGCGGTCCTCGGCCAGCTCCCAGCCGACCTGGACGTCGGGGCCGAGGCCGGAGCCGGGCACGGCCTCGGGGGTGGGGGTGACGCGCGTCCAGAGCAGGACGCCGTCGGGCAGCGGGTCGCCGGAGGCGACGCCGTGGAGGAAGGCGGGTGCCCCGGAGTCCGCGAGCGCCGGAGAGGCCGCGCCGAGCAGGGCGGGCGTGGCGACGGCGGTGACGGCGGCGGCCTTGACGACGGCGCGCCGCGTGGGGGCAGGAGATATGAAACGACTGGTCACGGGCAGTCAGATTACTGACGAGTACGCCCCAGGGGCAGGCGAATTCCGGAAGTTCGCCGACTCGTCGCCCGGCGGACGCCCGGGCCGGGTACGCCTCGGCCCCGGACCGGGTCGGTCCGGGGCCATGGCGGTCTTCTCGGGCGGGGCGTCAGGCCTTGAGGGCCGCGTCGATCGCCGTGTTGAACTCGGCCACCGTCATCGGCGGGTTCTCCGTGCCCTGGACCGTGACGGCCTTGCCGTTCATCTTCAGGGTCGGCGTGCCCTGCACCCCGCTCGCGTCGAAGGCCTTCGACATCTTCATCGCCCACGCGTCGAAGGTGCCGTCCTCGACGTTCTTCTTGAACTCGGCGTTGCCCTTGAGGGCCGGGACCGAGTCCGCCACCTCGAGGAGGTAGGAGTCCTTGGCGAACTTGTCGTCCTTCTCCTCCGGGTGGAACTTCGTGGAGTAGAGGGCCGCCTTGTACTTGAGGAAGGCCTCCGGGCTCACGTTCAGCGCGGCGCCGAGCGCCGAGAGGGCGTTCTTCGAGCCCTCGCCCGGGATGCCGTTGTCGATGAAGGTCGCGCCGACGTACTTGATCTTGTACTTGCCGGCCTCGACGTCCTTCTCGACCGTGGAGCCCACGCTCTGCTCGAAGGTCGCGCAGACCGGGCAGCGCGAGTCCTCGTACAGCTCCAGCGTCTTCTTCGCGGAGTCCTTGCCGATGACGACGGTCGTGCCGTTCGTGCCCGTGGTGTTCTTCGGGGCCGTCACGCTCTTCGCGTCGGCCGCCGCCTCCCACTGGGTCGGCTTGTTCGACTGGACGATCGCGAAGCCGATGCCGCCGGCGGCGGCCAGGACGGCGACGGCCGAGACGCCGACGATCAGCTGCCGGCGCGCCCGGTCCTTCTTCGCCTGGCGCTCGCGCTCCTCGCGCAGTCGCTCGCGGGCGGCGGCCTTGTTGGCCTGGTTGTTGCGTGCACTCATGATCGTGTTCTCCGTGAAAGGTGGGGAAAGGCAGGGGGAGGCGCGGAACCCGCTCAGACGAGAGCGAGCACCGGACGCGGCGGCCCCCGCCGCCCGACGGAGTGCACGAGGAGCCGGGCACGGGAGGCCCGGGGCCGCCCGGCGGGCCGGCCGGCCCGCAGCGGCGCCGGACCGGCGGCCCGGAAGAAGGCCGCCACGAGCAGCAGCGGCCGGAACGCGAAGGCCTCCACCGCGCGGAGCAGCCGGGCCAGCGCCCGCTCCCCGCCGCGCAGCCAGCAGGCCGCCGAGAGCCCCACGCCCACATGGGCCAGGAGCAGCAGCCACGGCAGCGCCGGGTCGGGGGAGTCGAGCAGCGCGGCCGCGCTCCCGCTCTGCGGGGTCACCACACCGGGCAGCGGCGTGCCCACGGCGCCGCCGCAGAAGACGTCCACCCCCACCGCGCGCAGCGAACCGGCGACCGGGCCGCCGGCGGGCCCGTAACAGACCGCCTGCCCGCTGGTGAAGAGGGTGTCGGCGGCCAGCTCCAGCGGGACGAGGAGCCCGGCGATCGGACCGAACCCGCGCTCGCGGCCGGCCAGCGCGTACGCCACGGCGAAGACGGCGACCGCGACCGGGACGACCGTCCCCAGCGGCAGCGGCACGCCGGAGAGCAGCACGTGGGACGCCACGGACAGCGTCACGACCAGTGCCGTGAAGAACGCCGCCCGCAGCGCCCTCAGCTGCGTCCCTGCCATGTCCATCGTCGTGGAGTGTCCCATGCCCGCGCGTAAGACGGCCTTAAGCGCAGCCTGTGGATCCGCCCCTACAGCCCCGGGATCCGGCCGTTGCGGAAGAGGTCCACGAAGATCTGGTGATCCGCCCGCGCCCGCGCGCCGTACGCGTGCGCGAAGTCCACCAGGAGCTCGGCGAAGCCCTCCTCGTCGGCGGCGATCGCCGCGTCGATGGCCCGCTCCGTCGAGAACGGGACCAGGGAGTGACCGCTGGAGTCGTCCGCCGCCGCGTGCATCGTGGCCGTCGCCCGGCCCAGGTCGGCGACGGTGGCCGCGATGTCCTGCGGGTCGTCGATGTCCGACCAGTCGAGGTCCACCGCGTACGGCGACACCTCGGCGACCAGCTGGCCCGCCCCGTCCAGCTCCGTCCAGCCCAGCCACGGGTCGGCGTGCGCCTGGAGCGCCCGCTGCGAGATCACGGTGCGGTGGCCCTCGTGCTGGAAGTACCCCCGTACCGCCGCGTCCGTGACGTGCCGCGAGACCGCCGGGGTCTGCGCCTGCTTGAGGTAGATCACGACGTCGTTCTCCAGGGCGTCGCTGTTGCCCTCCAGGAGGATGTTGTAAGAGGGGAGGCCGGCCGAGCCGATGCCGATCCCGCGCCGCCCGACGACGTCCTTCACCCGGTAGGAGTCGGGGCGGGCGAGCGAGGACTCCGGCAGGGTCTCCAGGTAGCCGTCGAAGGCGGCGAGGACCTTGTACCGGGTGGCCGCGTCCAGCTCGATCGCGCCGCCGCCCGCCGAGAAGCGGCGCTCGAAGTCGCGGATCTCGGTCATCGAGTCGAGCAGCCCGAAGCGGGTCAGCGCCCGGGCCTCGCGCAGGGCGCCGAGCAGCGCCCCGTCCGCGGTCTCCAGGGTGAAGGCGGGGACCTCGTCACCCTTGGCGCCGGTGGCCAGCGCGTGGATCCGCTCCCGGTACGCGCCCGCGTAGATCCGGACGAGCCCGGTGATCTGCTCGTCGCTGAGCGCCTTGGCGTAGCCGATCAGGGCGAGCGAGGCGGACAGCCGCTTGAGGTCCCAGGTGAAGGGGCCGACGTAGGCCTCGTCGAAGTCGTTCACGTTGAAGACGAGCCGGCCGTTGGCGTCCATGTACGTGCCGAAGTTCTCCGCGTGGAGATCGCCGTGGATCCAGACCCGGCCGGTCTGCTCGTCCAGGTAGGGGCCGCCGTGCGTCTCGTGCTCCAGGTCCGCGTAGAACAGGCACGCCGTGCCGCGGTAGAAGGCGAAGGCGGAGCCGGCCATCTTCCGGAACTTGACGCGGAAGGCCGCGGGGTCGGCGGCGAGGAGCTCGCCGAAGGCGGTGTCGAAGACGGCGAGGATGTGCTCACCGCGCTCGGCTGCGGTGGGCTGCGGGACCGACATCGAGGGTGCCTCCTGGTGCAAGACTGCTCATGACAAATGGGACAGGTGTTCCCGTTCTCCCAACGCTCGACGGTACCGGCGAGTGCCCGCGATCTGTCAGTGGGCCGACGTAGACTTCCACGCTGTCCCCCCAGAAATTCATCGGAGGCCTCCCCCGTGACCAAGCCGCCCTTCACGCACCTCCACGTCCACACCCAGTACTCGCTGCTGGACGGTGCCGCGCGGCTGAAGGACATGTTCAACGCGTGCAACGAGATGGGCATGACCCATATCGCCATGTCCGACCACGGCAACCTGCACGGGGCGTACGACTTCTTCCACACCGCGAAGAAGGCCGGGGTCACGCCGATCATCGGCATCGAGGCGTACGTGGCGCCCGAGTCCCGGCGCAACAAGCGGAAGATCCAGTGGGGCCAGCCGCACCAGAAGCGGGACGACGTCTCCGGTTCCGGCGGTTACACCCACAAGACGATCTGGGCGGCCAACGCCACCGGACTCCACAACCTCTTCAAGCTGTCCTCCGACGCGTACGCCGAGGGCTGGCTGCAGAAGTGGCCCCGGATGGACAAGGAGACCATCTCCCAGTGGTCCGAGGGCCTGATCGCCTCCACCGGCTGCCCCTCCGGAGAGCTGCAGACCCGCCTCCGCCTCGGCCAGTTCGACGAGGCCCTGAAGTCCGCCTCCGAGTACCAGGACATCTTCGGCAAGGACCGGTACTTCCTGGAGCTGATGGACCACGGCATCGAGATCGAGCACCGGGTCCGCGACGGGCTCCTGGAGATCGGCAGGAAGCTCGGCATCCCGCCGCTGGTCACGAACGACTCGCACTACACGTACGCGCACGAGGCCGGCGCGCACGACGCCCTGCTCTGCATCCAGACCGGCAAGAACCTCTCGGACCCGGACCGCTTCAAGTTCGACGGCACCGGCTACTACCTCAAGTCCACGGACGAGATGTACGCCGTCGACTCCTCGGACGCCTGGCAGGAGGGCTGCCGCAACACGCTGCTCGTCGCGGAGCAGATCGACACCTCCGGCATGTTCGAGGCCAAGAACCTCATGCCGAAGTTCGACATCCCGGAGGGCTACACCGAGGTCACCTGGTTCCGCGAGGAGACCATGCGCGGCATGGCCCGCCGCTTCCCCGGGGGCATCCCCGAGGACCGCCTCAAGCAGGCGGAGTACGAGATGGACACCATCATCTCGATGGGCTTCCCCGGCTACTTCCTCGTCGTCGCCGACTTCATCATGTGGGCGAAGAAGCAGGGCATCGCCGTGGGTCCCGGCCGAGGCTCCGCGGCCGGCTCGATCGTCGCGTACGCCATGGGCATCACCGACCTCGACCCGATCCCGCACGGTCTGATCTTCGAGCGCTTCCTCAACCCCGAGCGCATCTCGATGCCCGATGTCGACATCGACTTCGACGAGCGTCGGCGCGTCGAGGTGATCCGGTACGTGACCGAGAAGTACGGCGCCGACAAGGTCGCCATGATCGGCACGTACGGAAAGATCAAGGCGAAGAACGCCATCAAGGACTCCGCGCGCGTCCTCGGCTACCCGTACGCCATGGGCGACCGGCTCACCAAGGCCATGCCCGCCGACGTCCTCGGCAAGGGCATCGACCTCAACGGCATCACCGACCCCTCGCACCCGCGCTACAGCGAGGCCGGCGAGATCCGCGCGATGTACGAGAACGAGCCGGACGTCAAGAAGGTCATCGACACCGCCCGGGGCGTCGAGGGCCTGGTCCGCCAGATGGGCGTGCACGCCGCCGGCGTGATCATGTCCAGCGAGCCGATCGTCGACCACGCCCCGATCTGGGTGCGGCACACCGACGGCGTCACCATCACGCAGTGGGACTACCCGCAGTGCGAGTCGCTCGGCCTGCTGAAGATGGACTTCCTCGGCCTGCGCAACCTCACGATCATGGACGACGCCGTCAAGATGGTGAAGTCCAACAAGGGGATCGACATCGATCTCCTGGCGCTGCCGCTCGACGACCAGAAGACCTTCGAACTGCTCCAGCGCGGTGACACCCTCGGCGTCTTCCAGTTCGACGGCGGCCCGATGCGCTCGCTGCTGCGGCTGATGAAGCCCGACAACTTCGAAGACATCTCCGCCGTGTCCGCCCTGTACCGGCCGGGCCCGATGGGCATGAACTCGCACACGAACTACGCCCTGCGCAAGAACGGCCAGCAGGAGATCACCCCGATCCACCCCGAGCTGGAGAAGCCGCTCGAAGAGGTGCTCGCGGTCACCTACGGCCTCATCGTGTACCAGGAGCAGGTGCAGAAGGCCGCCCAGATCATCGCCGGCTACTCGCTCGGCGAGGCCGACATCCTCCGCCGCGTCATGGGCAAGAAGAAGCCCGAGGAGCTGGCGAAGAACTTCACCATCTTCCAGGCCGGCGCCAAGAAGAACGGCTACAGCGACGAGGCCATCCAGGCCCTCTGGGACGTCCTGGTCCCCTTCGCCGGCTACGCCTTCAACAAGGCGCACTCCGCCGCGTACGGCCTGGTCTCCTACTGGACCGCCTACCTCAAGGCCAACCACCCCGCCGAGTACATGGCGGGACTGCTCACCTCGGTCAAGGACGACAAGGACAAGTCCGCGGTCTACCTCAACGAGTGCCGCCGCATGGGCATCAAGGTCCTCCCGCCCAACGTCAACGAGTCCGAGTCGAACTTCGCCGCCCAGGGCGACGACGTGATCCTCTTCGGCCTCTCCGCCATCCGGAACGTCGGCACCAACGTCGTCGAGTCGATCATCAAATCGCGCAAGGCCAAGGGGAAGTACTCCTCCTTCCCCGACTTCCTCGACAAGGTCGAGGCCGTCGTCTGCAACAAGCGGACGGTCGAGTCGCTGATCAAGGCCGGCGCCTTCGACGAGATGGGCCACACCCGCAAGGGCCTGGTCGCCCACCACGAACCCATGATCGACAACGTGGTGGCGGTCAAGCGCAAGGAGGCCGAGGGACAGTTCGACCTCTTCGGCGGGATGGGCGACGAGGCGAGCGACGAGCCCGGCTTCGGCCTGGACGTCGAGTTCTCCGACGTCGAGTGGGAGAAGTCGTACCTGCTCGCCCAGGAGCGCGAGATGCTCGGCCTCTACGTCTCCGACCACCCGCTCTTCGGCATCGAGCACGTCCTGTCCGACAAGACGGACGCGGCGATCTCCCAGCTGACCGGCGGCGAGCACGGCGACGGCGCCGTCGTCACCATCGGCGGCATCATCTCCGGCCTCCAGCGCAAGATGACCAAGCAGGGCAACGCCTGGGCGATCGCCACCGTCGAGGACCTGGCCGGCTCCATCGAGTGCATGTTCTTCCCGGCCACGTACCAGCTGGTCTCCACCCAGCTCGTCGAGGACACGGTCGTCTTCGTCAAGGGCCGCCTCGACAAGCGCGAGGACGTGCCCCGCCTCGTCGCCATGGAGCTGATGGTCCCCGACCTGTCGAACGCCGGGACCAACGCGCCGGTCGTCCTCACCATCCCGACGGTGAAGGTGACCCCGCCGATGGTCAGCAGGCTCGGCGAGATCCTCAAGCACCACAAGGGCAACACCGAGGTGCGGATCAAGCTCCAGGGCCCCCGGAAGACCACCGTGCTCCGGCTCGACCGGCACCGGGTGCAGCCCGATCCGGCGCTCTTCGGCGACCTGAAGGTGCTGCTCGGCCCCTCCTGCCTCGCCGGCTAGCCGCACCGCCCCCACCCACGCGCAAGGGGCGCGCCCGTCGTCACGGGCGCGCCCCTTTGCCGTATGCGAACCGTCAGTTGTGGCCGAAACGCTTCTGACGGCCCTTGCGGGCCATGTCACCCGGAGTGACCTGGCTCGCGCGCTGCTCGGCCTGCGATTCCATCGCCGACTGCTGCGCCTGCTGGGCGCCGCGCTCGGCCGGCGACTGCTGCTTCTGACTGCGGTTCTGGTTGCGGTTCTTGGCCATGGGGTTGCCTCCTCAAAGGGACCTAGGGGCCAGGGCCGCTGTCAGACTCACACACGGTACGAACCGCCGCATGTTGGATCATTACGGAGCGTAGGGGGCGAGCGGGAGTGATACTCGCCACGCCGATGATCCAGTTCCGGACGTCAAGCACCTGGCCGTCGGGCAGACTCGAAGGAACCCGAAGCACCCTTTCGAACCCGAGGCTCCCGAAAGAGGGTGGAACACGTGGACCGCTGCGTCGTCCTGGTGGACGCCGGCTACCTGCTGGGCGCCGCCGCCAGTCTCCTCGCCGGGGAACCGGCCCGCTCCAGGATCACCGTCGACCACGCCGGGCTGATCCAGCAGCTGCGGCAGCGCGCCGAGGCCGAGACCGCGCTGCCCCTCCTGCGGATCTACTGGTTCGACGGCGCGCCCGACCGGGTGCCCCAGCCCGAGCACCGCCGGCTCCGTGTGATGCCCCGGGTCACCGTCCGGCTCGGCGCTCTGACCAGGAGCGACGGGCGCTGGGCGCAGAAGGGCGTCGACGCGGCCATGCACACCGAGCTGACCGAGCTCGCGAGGAACAGGGCCTGCTCCGACATCGTGCTCGTCACCGGCGACGGCGATCTGCTGCCCGGCCTGATGTCGGCCAAGGAGCACGGCGTCGCCGTCCACCTCTGGGCCGTCCAGGCCGCCGACGGCGACTACAACCAGTCCGAGGACCTCGTCGCCGAGGCCGACGAACGGCGGGTCCTCGACCGGGCCTGGATCACCCGCGCCGTCCGCGCCAAGGACCTCACCGGCATCTGCGCGCCGCCGCCCGCCCCGCGCCCGGAGATCGCCGCCATCCTCTCCGCGCCACTGCCCGAGGCGGCCCTCGCCGCCTCCGCCGAACGGGCCGCCGAGGCAGCAGCCGCCGTACGGAACGGGGGACCGGCCCCCGTCGACGCGAACGGCGACGGCGGCCACGAGCACCTCCACCACAACGGACACGTCAACGGCGACGAGCACGGCGACGGCGACGGCGTCCCCGCCCCGGCGTCGCCCGGCAGGGGCGTCCCCACCCCCAAGGACCTGGCGGGACTGCGCGGCCCCGGCGCCCCGGCCACCCAGGTCACACACGGCGCGAGCGCGCTGCGCTGGTCCTCCGACCGGGGCTGGGTCGAGCGCCCCGCCCCCTCCGTCGGCGAACCGGCCGAGACCGCCACCCTGCCCACCCTCGCCACGCTCACCAGCGCCGAGCAGCGCTGGGCCGACCGCGAGGAGGACATCACCACCGTCGGCGGCGACCCCTTCGAGGTCGGACAGGTGTTCGCCCGCCGCTGGATGGAACGGCTCCCCGAGCAGAGCCACGTCCAGAAGCTCTCCACCCTGTACCCGCGCATCCCGCACCGCATCGACGGCGAACTCCTCCGCTACGCCGCCCGTTTCGGACTTCTCGCCCACAAGGACGACCAGATCGACGAGCACGACCGGTACGCCATCCGGGCCGGGTTCTGGCGCGAGATCGACGTCCGGGCCGCCGCCGAACACGCCCCCGCGCCCGGAGCGGCCCCGCCGACCCCGTAGGCTCTTCCCCCGTGAGTACGGTGTGCGTGGTGCGGGATCTGGTCAAGACGTACCCCGCCACGCGCGGCAGGCGAGGCGCGCCCGCGACCCCCGAGGTGCGGGCCACCGACGGGATCAGCCTCGACGTGCGCGGCGGCGAGATCTTCGGCCTGCTCGGCCCCAACGGCGCCGGCAAGTCCACCCTCGTCCGCCAGCTCACCGGGCTCATGCGCCCCGACTCCGGCACCGTCGAACTCCTCGGCCACGACCTGGTGCGCCACCCCGAGCGGGCGGCACGGCTCCTCGCCTACCTCGGCCAGGAGTCCACCGCCCTCGACGAGCTGACCGTCTCCCTCGCCGCCGAGACCACCGGACGCCTCCGCGGCCTCACCGCCCACGACGCCCGCGCCGAGCGCGACGCCGTCCTGGACGAGCTCGGGCTCGGCGAGATCGCCGGCCGCCCCCTCAAGAAGCTCTCCGGCGGACAGCGCCGGCTCGCCTGTTTCGCCGCCGCACTCGTCGGCCGCCGGCCCGTCCTCGTCCTCGACGAACCCACCACCGGCATGGACCCGGTCGCCCGGCGCGCCGTCTGGGCCGCCGTCGACCGGCGCCGCGCCGAGCACGGCACCACCGTGCTCCTCGTCACCCACAACGTCATCGAGGCCGAGACCGTCCTCGACCGGGTCGCCGTCCTCGACCGCGGCCGGGTCATCGCCTGCGACACCCCCGCGGGCCTCAAGGAGCGGGTCGCCGGCGAGGTCCGCGTCGAGCTGGTGTGGCGCGACACGCCGCCGCTCCACCTCCCCGAGGTCGCCGAGCTGCGCGCGCACGCCCAGGAGACCGGACGCCGCTGGCACCTCCGGCTCGCCCCCGACGCCGCCCGCGCGGCCGTCGCCACCGTCACCGGCGGGGCGGCGTTCGCCGCGCTCGACGACTTCACCCTGGCCACGCCCAGCCTGGAGGACGTGTACCTCGCGCTGGGCGGCGCGACCGAGGGGCTGGTGAAGGCGTGACCCGCCACGAACCGCCCGTGACCGTCAGGAGCTGTACGCAGTGAGCACCGTGCCCGCCGAGGTCCTGCCGACCGGCGCGCTCCCCGCCACGAGCCGGGACGAGGACGGCGCCGCGCCCCTCGCCCCGCGCGCCCGGCTCCTTCCGGCGCTGGCCGCGGTCTACCGCGCCCAGCTCTCCCGGGCCCGTGTCGCCCGGATCCCGCTGCTCTTCGTCGCCACCTTCCAGTCCATCGGGATCATGGTCCTGATGCGCGGGGTCGTCGACGGCGGCTCGGAGGCGCGCGCCGTCGTGGCCGGCTCCACCGTCCTCGTCGTCGCCTTCGTCGCGCTCAACCTGCTCGCCCAGTACTTCGGGCAGCTGCGGGCCGGCGGCGGCCTCGACCACTACGCCACCCTGCCCGTGCCGCCCGCCGCCGTCGTGCTCGGCGCGGCCGGGGCGTACGCCTCCTTCACCGTGCCCGGGACCGCCGTCACGGCCGTCGCCGGCTCCGTGCTCTTCGGGCTGCCCCTCGGCCACCTGTGGATCCTCGGCGCCGTCGTGCCGCTCGCCGGGGCGGCGCTCGCCGGGCTCGGCGCGGCGCTCGGGCTCCTCGCGCCCCGCCAGGAGCTGGCCACCCTCCTCGGCCAGCTCGGCATGTCGGCGGCCCTGCTCCTCGGCGTCCTCCCGGCCGAGCGGCTGCCGGGACCGATCGGCTGGGCGCGGGACCTGCTGCCGTCGACGTACGGCGTGGAGGCCCTGGCCCGCACCTTCGACCCGCACCCCGACTGGGCGGCCGTCGCCGTCGACCTCGCCGTGTGCGGGGCCGTCGGCCTCGTCTCGCTCGCCGTCGCCACCTGGGCCTACCGGCGGGCCGCCGTCCGCTGAGGCCGGGGTACGCGTGGGCCGCGGTCGCCTGGACCCGGGCCTTCGCATGGGCCGCGGTCGCCTGGACCCGGGCCTTCGCATGGGCCGCGGTCGGCTGGACCCGGGCCTTCGCATGGGCCGCGGTCGCCTGGACCCGGGCCTACGCGTGGGTCGCGGTCGGCCGAGGCCGGGCCTACGCGTGGGCCGCCGTCCGCTGAGGCGGGCCACAGGGACACCTGGCACGATGGCGGGGTGACCGCACCTCTGACTCCGCCTCACCAGCCGCAGCCGCACGATCCCGACCGGCCCCCGCCAACTCCGCCGTTCGACGGCCCGGCCGGTGACCCGATCACGGCTGCCGAGGTCGTGCAGGGCGTGCTGGTGACCCTCGTCTCCGCGGTCGCGGGAGCGCTCCTCGGAGTCCTGTGGCTGAACCTGGCCCCGCGCGTCCTGCTGATCTCGGACGGCAAGGGCGTCTACCTCCGGAACTCGGAGGGGGAGCAGGCGATCGGCGCCGACGGAACGTTCGTGCTCCTCGCGCTCGCCTTCGGCGCGGTCGCCGCGCTCGTGGTCTTCCTGCTGCGCCGCAAGGGCGGCGTCCCGCTCGTGCTCGGACTGGCCCTCGGCGGCGTCCTGGGCTCGCTGCTCGCCTGGGGGATCGGCACCTACTTCGGCCCCACCGACGACGTGGTCGCCCACGCGAAGGCCGTCGGCCCGAACGTCGCCTTCGAGGCGCCGCTCGAACTGAACCTGGGGGCCGCCGCGATGCTGGCCTGGCCGCTCGCCGCGATGATCGTCCACCTGGCGCTCACGGCCGCCTTCGGCCCCCGCGACCCGGAGCCGGAACCCTGGGGGCAGCCGAAGCCGTACACCCAGGGGCCGAGCACACACTGACGACCCCGCGAGGGCCTGTCCGACCGTTCGCGTCGGGCAGGCCCTTCGCCGTGCCCGAGCTCAGGCGCGGCCGATCGGGGCCAGGACCGCCGAGGTGAGGGCGGCCAGGTCCGCGGGGGAGAGCTCCACCTCGAGGCCGCGCCGGCCCGCCGAGATGCAGACCGTCGCGTGGTCCGAGGCCGAGGAGTCGAGGACGGTACGGAGCCGCTTGCGCTGGCCCAGCGGGGAGATGCCGCCCCGGACGTACCCCGTCGTGCGCTCCGCAGCAGCCGGGTCGGCCATCGCGGCCCGCTTCCCGCCGACCGCCGAGGCCAGGGCCTTCAGGTCCAGCTGGCCCGCCACCGGGACCACCGCGACCGTCAGCTCGCCGTCGACGTCCGCGACCAGCGTCTTGAAGACCCGGTCGGGGGAGACGCCGAGGGCCTCCGCCGCCTCCTCGCCGTACGAGGGCGAGGCCGGGTCGTGCTCGTACGCGTGCAGGGTGAACGGGGTGCCGGCCGCCGTCAGGGCCACCGTCGCCGGAGTGCCTCCGCTGTTCTTCTTCTGCTTCTTCGCCACGCGCGTTCTTCCTGGGCCGGGCCCGGTCGGATCAGTTCGGGTACGTCGGGGTCTGCGTCAGGTCCACCACCGGCAGCGACGGCAGATGCCGCAGCACCGCGGTCTCCGCGCGCAGCAGCGTCAGTTCCTCCCGCAGCCGGGTCGCCGTGTCCGGCGCCTGGAGCAGCCGCTGCTTGGACGGGGTGTCGAGCACCGCGGCCGCCGCGACCAGGTACGACACCACCGAGGGCTCGTCCGGCAGCTCACTCGTCGTCAGGGAACGCTCCCGGGCACCGGCGAGCCGCTTCTGGTAGCTACGGAAGGCGCGCAGCACCCCCTCGGCGAGCGTGCCCGCCTCCTCGCCCTGCTCCTCGGGGATCTCCTCGACCTCGGCCGTCAGGAACGGCCCGGTCGCGTCGACCGACAGCAGCTTCACCCGGGTCGTACCGGTCGCCATCACCTCGAAGCTGCCGTCGGCGCGCTCCCGGATCGACGCCGCGTCGGCGACGCAGCCGACCCGGTGGAAGGACTGGATGGGATCGGAGCCGAAGCCCGCCGACGGGCCCTTCTCCGGCAGCGCCGTCCGGTCCGGCATGCCCGGAGCCGTGGGCGCGACCTCGCGGCCGTCGCGGATGGCGACGACGGCGAATCGGCGCGGCTCCGCGTCGTCGATCGTGAGCAGCTCGCGCATCATGGCGCGATAACGCTCCTCGAAGACGTTCAGCGGCAGCACGAGGCCGGGGAACAGCACCGCGTTGAGCGGGAAGAGAGGCAGGCGAGCGGTGGTCACAGCCGCCAAGCCTAATGGCCGCCGGGCCCGCCCCGTCCGGCCCTTCCACGACCCGAGCCACGGAGAGGTGTCCGGCGGGCCAGTTCGCCCCGTACCCGGTCCCGCGCGGCCAGGAAGCGGAGGAGGGGGTCCCCCGCCGCGGCAGCCCGCGCGGCACCCCAGGGGAACGAGGTCGCGAACGGGCCGATCCGCCCGAACTCCCCCCACGCCTCCTCCCAGCGCCCCAGCTCCACCAGCACGTACGCGAGCAGGTTGCGGACCTCGGCCGGCCACGGGTCGCCCGCCGGGAACTCCGCCGACAGGGCCAGGGCGCGGACCACCGCCCGGTCGACCCGCGCGGCCGGCACGGACCCGTCGGGACCCGGCGGCACCCGGAGCCCGTCGTAGGCCGCGCGGACCGGCAGCGCCCCGACGAGCGAGCCGGGGGCGGCGTCGTCGGCGGCCTGCTCGGCGAAGTCGAAGGCGGCGCGGTGCGAGCCGTACCACTGCGCGGAGAGGTACTTCAGCGCGGCGACATGGCAGCCGTAGTGGTGCGGGGAACGGCGCACGGCCTGCTCCCACAGCGACTCGAAGACCGCGTGTCCGGCGTGCGCCCCGCGCGCGTGGTCGAGCGCCAGCCGCCACGGCACCGGGTCGTGCGGCGCCTCCTCGGCGGTCTCCCGGATCAGCGGGGCGAGCTCGCGCAGCCGCTCGGCCCGCGCCGGGGACTCCCAGGCGCGGCGGACGGCGAGCTGCGCGGAGACGAGGAGCGCGTCGGGATCGCGGGGTGTGGTGGAGACCCAGCGGGTGAGCCAGTCGCCCCTGCTGTACGCGAAGGTGGCGAGCCGGGTCACGTACCGGTCGCGGTCCTCCCACTCGCCGCCGTCCCGGGTGGTGGCGAGCAGCTTCGCCGCGGGCTCCGGATCGCCGAGGGCGGCGGCGACCAGGGCGGGGGCGAGCCGCTCGTCCGGGGCGTCGAGCAGCACGTCGTCGTCCGGCACGAACCCCGCGGCGAGCCGCGGTGCGTGCCGGGCCGAGCGGAGGGTGCCGACCAGGGCGCGGAGGAAGGACATGGTGCTGTGCATTCTCCCCCGGCCCGGCCCGCCCCGGCAGCCGCATCACGAGGTCGCGACAGCACTCTCACCTGGTGGTGACACCGTCCTCACCCCCTCGGCGGGGGCCGCCGTCCTCAGCCCCTCCGCAGCAACCGTGTCGCGCCCGCCGCCACGGTCGTCGCGAGGATCCAGCCGAGGAGGATCAGGGCCGCCGCCGCCCACTGCCACATGCCTTCGAGCCGCCAGTAGCCGTCCTGGCCCAGGTTGATCACGGGAAGCAGCAGGTCGAGCGCGTACAGCGTGCCGTTCCACTCGGGCGCCTCGTCCGCCTTCATCGGTATCGGGCGGTAGTGGGAGAAGGCCACCGTGCCGGCCGCCCACAGCACGGCCATCCACAGCGCCGCCCGGCCCGGCCGGTAGCCGTACGCCACGGTCCAGTCCTGGAGGTAGCCCCACAGCTTCCCCGCGATCGGCAGGGTCTCCCGTCTGCGCCGCTGCTTGGCGAGCAGCACCTCGCGGGCGTCGGCGTCCTCGCCGCTGTTCCGCAGGACCGTCGCGAGCCGCTCGTAGGGCTCGGGGGCGTACTCCGGGGTGGCCGCCGCCACCCACTCGAGCCGCCGGGCCAGCGGGAAGTGTCCGTACGGCACGAGGTTCTCGTAGACGAAGCCGCCCATCGCCAGCCCGCCGGGTCCCGGCCAGCTCGTCGACAGGTCGATCAGGGTGACGACCTTCGCGCCGTTGAGCACGACCCGGCCCTCCTCCGGCCGCTCGCCGTTGAACCGCAGCTCCGGGGTGACGATCCGGCGCAGCGACAGCTCGTCCCGGCGCGCGCCGTTCAGCAGGAACCGGGCGCTGTGCAGGTCCACCGCGTCACCGAAGCGGCCGTCGTCGAGCCGCACCCCGCCGTGGCACTCCACCGGCTTGCGGCGGGTGCCCTGCGCGGGCGTCACCCCGTACGGCGGGGTGGCCGTGGTGTTCCCCGTCCGGCCCGAGCCCGTCTCCTCGTACACCCAGGCCGCGTTCAGATAGAGCGAGCGCTCCACCGTCAGCTGCGGGGCGTTCAGCGCGCGGCGGCCCTGGGCCCCGCGCAGCACGCTGCCCCGGAGGCTGAGCGAGACCCCCACCTTCGCCCCGCGCAGGCTCAGCTCCCCGTGGGTCTCGATCAGCTCGGCCTGGAGGTCCTGGGCGACCACCATCCCGTCCGCCGTGATCGCCCGCCCGCGCCGGTCCGGCCACACCTGGATCTGGTTGATCAGCAGGTCCGTGCCGATCTGGGCGTCCGTCAGCCGGATGCCGCGGCGCACCCGGCAGCGCGGCAGGTGCAGGTCCCCCTCCGTGTGCAGCCGGGCCGCCTCCAGGCGCGGCAGCACGCACTCGATCATCCGCAGCGTGCCGAACCGGGCCTCGGGCAGCACCACCTCGCCGTCGAACCGGCAGCCGTGCAGCTCCACGTACGGCCCTATCGTCCCGCCCGCCAGGTTCAGCACGCCGGTGATCCTGACCCCGCGCAGTTTCAGCGCGGCCACCCGCCCGGACCGCGCCGGCGGCCCGTCGAGCAGCAGCAGCGCCACCACGTCGGCGCGGACGCTCCGCTCCTCCCCCCACTCCCGTCCCCCGAAGGGGTCGTCCCGCTCCGCGATGCCCTCCGTGAGATCGCAGGTCCTGCCGATCCGGAACGCCCGCCACACGGCCCGCTCCGGGCCCGTGAGACCCTCCGGCATCCCGTCCTCGTGCGGCTCGGTCACTGCCGCCCCCTCGCTTTCCCCGATGCGCTCCCACGATTCCGCTTCCCGGGATTCGTGGATTCGTACAGTCGTTCTTCCCGCGCTGTGACGGGCTGAACGCTAACGGTCAGGAGTGGCGAGGAGACGCCACCGTGGCGTGTATCAGCCAGTGATACGGGCGACCGGCGCTGTGGGCCGTCTGAGAGAATTGACCCGTGATCTCTCGAATCGATCTGCGCGGCGAGACCCTCCCCGAGGGTTCCGCACTGCGCGACCTGCTGCCCCGTGCCGAGTTCGACGTGGAAGCCGCCCTGGAGAAGGTGCGGCCGATCTGCGAGGACGTACGGCATCATGGCGCAGCGGCGGTGATCGACTACGGGGAGAAATTCGACGGCGTCCGCGTCGGGAGCCTGCGCGTCCCGGCCGAGGCGATCAGCCGCGCCCTCGACGAGCTCGACCCGGCCGTCCGCGCCGCCCTCGAGGAGTCCATCCGGCGCGCCCGGCTCGTCCACCGCGAGCAGCGCCGCACCACCCACACCACCCAGGTCGTCCCCGGCGGCACGGTCACCGAGAAGTGGATCCCCGTCGAGCGCGTCGGTCTGTACGTGCCGGGCGGCCGTTCGGTCTACCCGTCCTCCGTCGTGATGAACGTCGTCCCGGCCCAGGAGGCCGGCGTCGAGGGCGTGGCCATCGCCTCGCCCCCGCAGAGGGAGTTCGGCGGCCTGCCGCACCCGACGATCCTGGCCGCCTGCGCCCTGCTCGGCGTCGACGAGGTCTACGCCGCCGGCGGCGCCCAGGCCATCGCCATGTTCGCGTACGGCACGGAGGGAACGGCCGACGAGCCCGGCTGTGCCCCCGTCAACCTCGTCACCGGCCCCGGCAACATCTACGTGGCCGCTGCCAAGCGCCTCCTCAAGGGCCGCATCGGCATCGACGCCGAGGCCGGCCCCACGGAGATCGCGATCCTCGCGGACTCCACCGCCGACCCCGTGCACGTCGCCGCCGACCTCATCAGCCAGGCCGAGCACGACCCGATGGCCGCCTCCGTCCTCGTCACCGACTCGGACGAACTGGCCGCCGCCACCGAGGCCGAGCTGAAGACCCAGGTCGCCGCCTCCAAGCACGTCGACGACCGGATCGTCCCGGCCCTGGCCGGCCGTCAGTCCGCGATCGTCCTCGTCCGCGACCTCGCCGACGGCCTCAAGGTCGTCGACGCGTACGGCGCCGAGCACCTGGAGATCCAGACCGCCGACGCCGCCGCCGTCGCCGACCGCGTCCGCAACGCCGGCGCGATCTTCGTCGGCCCCTGGGCGCCGGTCTCGCTCGGCGACTACTGCGCCGGCTCCAACCACGTCCTGCCCACCGGCGGCTGCGCCTGCCACTCCTCCGGTCTCTCCGTGCAGTCCTTCCTGCGCGGCGTGCACATCGTGGACTACACGCGCGACGCCCTCGCCGACGTCGCCCACCACGTCGTCACCCTCGCCGAGGCCGAGGACCTCCCGGCCCACGGCGCCGCCGTCAAGGCCCGTTTCGGTTGGAAGGTGCCGTAGAGCAAGTGAGCCAGATCAAGATCGACGACCTGCCCGTCCGGGACGAGCTGCGCGGCAAGTCCCCCTACGGCGCGCCCCAGCTCGACGTCCCCGTCCAGCTGAACACCAACGAGAACCCCTACCCGCTGCCCGAGCCCCTGGTGGCCCGGATCGCGGAGCGGGTCGCCAAGGCCGCCCGCGGCCTCAACCGCTACCCCGACCGCGACGCGATCGAGCTCCGCACCGAGCTCGCCGCCTACCTCACCCGCACCGGCGGGCACCGTGTCGGCGTCGAGAACGTCTGGGCGGCCAACGGGTCCAACGAGGTCCTCCAGCAGCTGCTGCAGACCTTCGGCGGCCCCGGCCGTACCGCGATCGGCTTCGAGCCCTCGTACTCGATGCACGCCCTGATCGCCCGCGGCACCGGCACCGGCTGGATCTCCGGGCCGCGCAACGAGGACTTCACGATCGACGTCGAGGCGGCCGTCCAGGCCATCGCCGAGAACGCGCCGGACGTCGTCTTCATCGCCTCGCCCAACAACCCCACCGGCACCGCGGTCGCGGCCGGCACCGTCCTCGCCCTGTACGAGGCGGCCCAGGCGGCCAAGCCCTCCATGGTGATCGTGGACGAGGCGTACGTGGAGTTCAGCCACCGCGACTCGCTGCTGCCCCTCATCGAGGGGCGCCCGAACCTGGTGATCTCCCGGACCATGTCCAAGGCCTTCGGCGCCGCCGGGCTCCGTCTCGGCTACCTCGCCGCCCACCCGGCCGTCGTCGACGCCGTGCAGCTGGTCCGCCTGCCGTACCACCTCTCGGCCGTCACCCAGGCCACCGCGCTCGCCGCCCTGGAGCACACCGACACCCTCCTCGGGTACGTCGAGCAGCTCAAGGCCGAGCGCGACCGCCTCGTCACCGAGCTGCGCGCCCTCGGCTGCGAGGTCACCGACTCCGACGCCAACTTCGTGCAGTTCGGGAAGTTCCCCGACGCGCACGCGGCCTGGCAGTCGATCCTCGACCGGGGCGTCCTGGTCCGGGACAACGGCGTACCGGGATGGCTGCGGGTCACCGCCGGCACCCCCGAAGAGAACGACGCGTTCCTCGACGCGGTCCGTGAACTGATGAAGGAGCAGAAGCGATGAGCCGCGTAGGCCGCGTTGAGCGCACCACCAAGGAGACCTCCGTCGTCGTCGAGATCGACCTCGACGGCACCGGAAAGGTCGACGTGTCGACCGGGGTCGGCTTCTACGACCACATGCTCGACCAGCTCGGCCGGCACGGGCTCTTCGACCTGACCGTCAAGACCGACGGCGACCTGCACATCGACTCGCACCACACCATCGAGGACACGGCCCTCGCCCTCGGCGCCGCCTTCAAGCAGGCCCTCGGCGACAAGGTCGGCATCTACCGCTTCGGCAACTGCACCGTCCCGCTGGACGAGTCGCTCGCCCAGGTCACCGTCGACCTCTCCGGCCGCCCGTACCTCGTGCACACCGAGCCCGAGAACATGGCGCCGATGATCGGCTCGTACGACACGACGATGACCCGGCACATCCTGGAGTCCTTCGTCGCCCAGGCGCAGATCGCGCTGCACGTCCACGTGCCGTACGGCCGCAACGCCCACCACATCGTGGAGTGCCAGTTCAAGGCACTCGCCCGGGCCCTGCGCTACGCCTCCGAGCGCGACCCGCGCGCCGCCGGAATCCTCCCCTCCACGAAGGGCGCGCTCTAGTCGTGAACGGCCTCTCCACCATCCTCATCCTCGTCGGGCTCTTCCTGCTCGGCGGCATCTACTCCTTCGTCAAGCAGCAGATGCCCAAGGGCCTCATCGTGCTCCTCTCCATCGGCGCCGCGATGTGTCTCTCCGCCGGCGTGCTGCGTCTGGACGTGTGGTCATGAGCACGGTCTCCCCGAAGAAGGTCGTCGTCTTCGACTACGGCTTCGGCAACGTGCGCTCCGCCGAGCGCGCGCTCGCCCGGGTCGGCGCCGACGTCGAGATCACCCGCGACTACGACAGGGCCATGAACGCCGACGGGCTCCTCGTCCCCGGCGTCGGCGCCTTCTCCGCCTGCATGCAGGGCCTCAAGGAGGCCCGCGGCGACTGGATCATCGGCCGCCGGCTCTCCGGCGGCCGCCCGGTCATGGGCATCTGCGTCGGCATGCAGATCCTCTTCGCCGAGGGCATCGAGCACGGCGTGCAGACCGAAGGCCTCGACGAGTGGCCCGGCACGGTCGGCCCGCTGAACGCCCCCGTCGTCCCCCACATGGGCTGGAACACCGTCGACGCGCCCGCCGACACCCAGCTCTTCGCGGGCCTCGACGCCGACGCCCGGTACTACTTCGTGCACTCCTACGCGGTGCGCGAGTGGACCCTGGAGGTCGGCAACCCCAACATCCGCGCCCCCAAGGTCAGCTGGGCCACCCACGGCGAGCCCTTCGTCGCCGCCGTCGAGAACGGCGCCCTCTGGGCCACCCAGTTCCACCCCGAGAAGTCCGGCGACGCCGGAGCCCAGCTCCTCACCAACTGGATCGGAACCCTGTGAGCACTCTCGAACTCCTCCCCGCCGTCGACGTCCGCGACGGCCAGGCCGTCCGGCTCGTCCACGGCGAGTCCGGCAGCGAGACCTCCTACGGCTCCCCGCTGGAGGCCGCCCTGGCCTGGCAGCGCGCCGGCGCCGAGTGGCTCCACCTGGTCGACCTGGACGCCGCCTTCGGCACCGGCGACAACCGCGACCTGGTCCGCCAGGTCACCGAGGCCATGGACATCAAGGTCGAGCTCTCCGGCGGCATCCGCGACGACGCCTCGCTCGCCGCCGCCCTCGCCACCGGCTGCACCCGCGTCAACCTCGGCACCGCCGCCCTGGAGACCCCCGAGTGGGTCGCCAAGGTCATCGCCCAGTACGGCGACAAGATCGCCGTCGGCCTCGACGTGCGCGGCACGACCCTGCGCGGCCGCGGCTGGACCCGCGACGGCGGCGACCTGTACGAGACGCTCGCCCGCCTCGACTCCGAGGGCTGCTCCCGCTACGTCGTCACCGACATCGCCAAGGACGGCACCCTCCAGGGCCCCAACCTGGAGCTCCTGAAGAACGTCTGCGCGGCCACGGACAAGCCCGTCGTCGCGTCCGGCGGCGTGTCCTCCCTGGACGACCTGCGGGCCCTGTCCGGCCTGGTCCCGGTGGGCGTCGAGGGCGCGATCATCGGCAAGGCGCTGTACGCCAAGGCCTTCACCCTCGAAGAGGCGCTCGCGGCGGTGGCGTCGTGACCTCCGAGATCCGCAGGGTCGTCACCGGCGCCCCCTGGGAGGAGGAGTTCGGCTACTCCCGCGCGCTGGAGCTGCCGAACGGCCTCGTCCTGGTCTCCGGCTGCACCTCGGTGGTCGACGGCAAGATCGCCGACGGCGGCCCGTACGACCAGGCCGTCAACTCCTTCAACGTGGCCTTCGACGCCCTGAAGCAGCTGGGCCTGGGCGCGGAGCACGTCGTCCGGACCCGGATGTACATCACCCACGCCCGGGACGTGGAGGAGGTCGGCCGCGCCCACAAGGAGCTGTTCGACGACGTCCGCCCCGCCGCTTCCATGATCATCGTCTCCGGCTTCGTCGACCCGCGTCTTGTGGTCGAGGTCGAGGTCGAGGCTTACCGGGGTGATGCCGCATGAGTCTCGCCGTACGGGTGATTCCCTGCCTGGACGTGGACAACGGCCGGGTCGTCAAGGGCGTCAACTTCCAGAACCTCCGGGACGCGGGCGACCCCGTCGAGATGGCCAAGCTGTACGACGCCGAGGGCGCCGACGAGCTGACCTTCCTCGACATCACCGCCTCCTCCGGCAACCGGGAGACCACCTACGACGTGGTGCGCCGCACCGCCGAGCAGGTCTTCATCCCGCTCACGGTCGGCGGCGGCGTCCGCTCGGCCGAGGACGTCGACAAGCTGCTGCGGGCCGGCGCCGACAAGGTGGGCGTCAACACCGCCGCCATCGCGCGCCCCGAGCTGATCCAGGAGATCGCGGAGCGCTTCGGGCGGCAGGTGCTGGTCCTGTCCGTGGACGCGCGCCGCACCGCCTCGGGCTCCTTCGAGGTGACGACGCACGGCGGCCGCAAGGGCACCGGCATCGACGCCGTCGAGTGGGCGCACCGGGCCGCCGAGCTCGGCGCGGGGGAGATCCTGCTCAACTCGATGGACGCCGACGGCACGAAGGACGGCTACGACACCGAGATGATCGCGGCCGTGCGCAAGCACGTCACGGTCCCGGTGATCGCCTCCGGCGGCGCCGGCAAGCTCGCCGACTTCGCCCCGGCCGTGGCGGCGGGCGCGGACGCGGTGCTCGCGGCCTCCGTCTTCCACTTCGGCGACCTGCGGATCTCGCAGGTCAAGGACGCGCTGCGGGAGGCGGGCCACCCGGTCCGCTGAGCCGAGGTTCCGCTTGCGGAAGGGGCCCCTTCGGGGGCCCTTTCCTTTCACCGGATACGCAGGATTAGTTGCGCAATATCTGTTGCGCAAGTTTTCTTTCGCATCTACCGTCCATGTCATGACCTCGTCGGAGAACCGCCGGATCACCGATCTCGGCACCCTCAAAGCCATCGCGCACCCGCTGCGCATGCGCCTCTACCGCGCCCTGCACGTGGCCCGCACCGCCACCGCCTCCCAGCTCGCCGAGCAGGTCGACGAGGCCGTCTCCCTCGTCAGCTACCACCTGCGCAAGCTCGCCGAGCACGGCCTCATCGAGGAGGCCGAGGCGCAGTCGGCGGACGGGCGGGAGCGGTGGTGGCAGCCCAGCTCGTACGGCATCAGCATCCACGACGAGGACGTCCGTGACGCCCCCGAGCTCGCCGCCGCGTCCGCCGCCTTCGGCCGCACCGTCGACGAGCAGCGCAGCCAGATGTACGCCCGCTTCCGCGACGAGCGCCACACCTGGTCCGACGAGTGGCGCTCCGCCGCCATCAGCTCCGAATGGCTGCCGCGCCTCACCGCCCCCGAGCTCGCCGCCCTCGGCAAGGAGCTCGACGCGCTGCTCAAGAAGTACGACCAGGCCGCCCGCGCCGCCGAGGCCGCCGGCGACACCGAGGGCCGCGAGAACGTCGCCGTCCACCTCCACGGCTTCCCCTACCGAGGCTGACCATGACGATGACGACGACCGCGCCCGCCCCCGCCCGCCCCGCCCACCGCGACCTCAACGTCCTGCGCTGGCTCGGCGCCTTCACCGCCTCCACCCTCGGCGACAGCGTCTACTACCTCGCCCTCTCCTGGACCGCCGTCAGCGGCGGCACCCCCGCCCAGGCCGGACTGGTCATGGCCGTCTCCGCCGTACCCCGCGCGCTGCTCATGCTCGGCGGGGGAGTGGTCGCCGACCGCCTCGGCCCCCGCCGGGTCGTCATCGCCTCCGACACCGTCCGCGCCCTGGTCGTCCTCGGCCTCGCCGCGACCCTGTTCCTCGCCTCGCCCGGCCTGTGGGTGCTCGCCGCCGTCGCCCTCGTCTTCGGCGTGGTCGACGCCCTCTTCCTGCCCGCCGTCGGCGCCCTCCCGCCCCGGATCGCCGAGCGCGACCAGCTCGCCCGCGTCCAGGGCATGCGCGGGCTCGCGTACCGCTCCGGCGCCGTCCTCGGCGCCCCGCTCGGCGGCCTCGCCGTCGCCCTCGGCGGCCCGGCCACCGCCTTCGGCGTCGCCGGACTGCTCTTCGCCCTCTCGCTGCCCCTGCTGAGCGCGCTCCGGCTCCGCCCGCTCCCCGGCGCCGACGAGGCCCGCGACGGCACCGCCCTGCGCGACCTCGCCGACGGACTGCGCTATCTGCGCGGCCACCGCGTCCTCGGCCCGCTGATGATCGTCGTGCTCCTCAGCGACCTGGGCTTCGTCGGCCCCCTCAACGTCGGCCTCGCCGTCCTCTCCGAACAGCGCGGCTGGGGTGCCTCAGGCATCGGCTGGATCCTCGCCGGCTTCGGTACGGGCGCGGGCGCCGCCTCCCTGCTCCTCACCGTACGAGGACGCGTCCCGCGCGCCGGGGCCGTCAGCGGCTGGACCATGACGGTCGGCGCCGTCTCCATCGGCGCCCTCGCCTTCACGCCGTACCTGCCCGTCGCCGCCGCCGTCGCCCTGGCCGTCGGCCTGCTCGCCGGACTCTCCGGGGCACTGGTCAACGCCCTCGTCCAGACCGAGTGCGACCCCGCCTACCTCGGCAGGGTCACCGCCGTCTCCAGCCTCGCCAGCCTGGGCATAGCCCCGCTGTCCTTCCCCGTCACCGGCGCGGCGATCGGCCTGTGGGGCCCCGGCCCGGTCTTCGCCGTGAGCGCCTCGATCTGCGCCCTGGCCGGCGTGTACACCCTCGCCGTCCCGGCCCTCCGCCGCGCCGAACTGCCCCGGTAGCCCGGGTCAGATCCCCAGCTGCTTCGTCTCCCGCAGCCGTTCGATCGCCTCCGGCTCGCCCTCCAGCGCCACCTTCGCCGAGTCCTGGCGGCCGTACAGGTACATCACCAGCTCGCCCGGCTCCCCGGAGGCCGTGACCACCGGGGTGCCGCGGTGGGCGACCGCCGTCTGGCCGTTCGGACGGCGCAGGACCAGGCCCACCGGCGCCTTGCGGCCCAGCAGCCGGGCCATCCGCTCCAGACGGGACCAGAGGGCGTCCGCGAAGACCGGGTCCAGCTCACGCGCCGACCAGTCGGGCTGCGCCCGCCGGACGTCCTCCGCGTGGACGTAGAACTCGACGACGTTCGCACCCTCGTCCACCTGCTTGATGGTGAACGGCGAGAACCGCGGGGGGCCCGTCCGGATGAGCTGGATCAGCTCCTCGTACGGCTTGTCGGCGAACTCCGCCTGCACCCGTTCCTGCCGCTCCTTCAGCGCCGGTACGAGGGAACCCGCCGCCGCGTCCGGACGCCGTTCCCGCACCACCACATGGGCCGCGAGGTCCCGGGTCCGCCAGCCCTCGCAGAGCGTGGGCGCGTCCGGGCCCGCCGCCTCCAACAGATCGGCGAGCAGAAGCCGTTCACGTTTCGCATGGGTCGACATGTCCGCCAGCGTACGGCCGGGCACTCCGGTCCGCCCAGTGGACGCCCCGCCGGACACCGCCCCGGATCGCGGCACAATGGCGCCATGAGCAGCACGCCCCGGACCCCCAGCGACCTCGACCCGGCCATCGCCGCCCGCCTCAAGCGCAGCGCCGACGGGCTCGTCCCCGCCATCGCCCAGCAGTACGACACCGGTGAGGTGCTGATGCTCGGCTGGATGGACGACGAGGCCCTCCACCGCACGCTCACCACCGGCCGCTGCACCTACTGGTCCCGCAGCCGCAACGAGTACTGGGTCAAGGGCGACACCTCCGGGCACGTCCAGCACGTCAAGTCCGTCGCCCTCGACTGCGACGCCGACACCCTCCTCGTCAAGGTCGACCAGGTCGGAGCCGCCTGCCACACCGGCGCCCGCACCTGCTTCGACGCCGACGTGCTCCCCGTCTCCCAGTAAGGTCCGGTGCCATGGATCTCGAGACCTTCCGCAAGCTGGCGGCCGACCGCCGCGTCATCCCCGTCAGCCGCAGGCTCCTCGCGGACGGCGACACCCCGGTCGGGCTCTACCGCAAGCTCGCCGCCGAACGCCCCGGCACCTTCCTCCTCGAATCCGCGGAGAACGGCCGCAGCTGGTCCCGCTACTCCTTCATCGGAGTCCGCAGCGACGCGACCCTGACCGTGCGGGACGGCCAGGCGCACTGGCTCGGCACCCCGCCCGTCGGCGTCCCCGTCGACGGCGACCCGCTCGCCGCCCTGCGCGCCACCGTCGAGACCCTCCACACCCCGCGCGACCTCGCGTCCGGCATGCCCCCGTTCACCGGCGGCATGGTCGGCTACCTCGGCTACGACATCGTCCGCCGCCTGGAGAAGATCGGCGACTCCACCCGCGACGACCTGCAGCTCCCCGAGCTCACCATGCTCCTCACCAGCGACCTCGCGGTCCTCGACCACTGGGACGGCTCGGTCCTGCTGATCGCCAACGCGATCAACCACAACGACCTGGAGACCGGCGTCGACGAGGCGTACGCGCACGCCGTCGCCCGCCTCGACGCCATGGAGGCCGACCTGGCCCGCCCGGTCGAGACCGCGCCGGCCGCCCTGCCGCCCTCCGAGCTCCCCGCGTTCTCCGCGCTCTGGGGCGGCCCCGCCTACCAGGACGCCGTCGAGGACATCAAGGAGCGCATCCGGGCCGGCGAGGCCTTCCAGGTCGTGCCCTCGCAGCGCTTCGAGACCCGCTGCACCGCCTCCGCGCTCGACGTGTACCGGGTCCTGCGGGCCACCAACCCGTCCCCGTACATGTACCTCTTCCGCTTCGAGAACGGCTTCGACGTCGTCGGCTCCTCGCCCGAGGCCCTCGTCAAGGTCGAGGACGGGCAGGCGATGCTCCACCCCATCGCCGGCACCCGGCACCGGGGCGCCACCCCGCAGGAGGACCACGACCTCGCCGAGGAGCTGCTCGCCGACCCCAAGGAGCGCGCCGAGCACCTCATGCTCGTCGACCTCGGCCGCAACGACCTCGGCCGGGTCTGCACCCCCGGCTCGGTGGAGGTCGTCGACTTCATGTCGATCGAGCGCTACTCCCACGTCATGCACATCGTCTCCACCGTCACCGGCGAGGTCGCCGACGGTCGCACCGCCTTCGACGTCCTCACCGCCTGCTTCCCCGCCGGGACGCTCTCCGGTGCGCCCAAGCCCCGCGCCATGCAGATCATCGAGGAGCTCGAACCCTCCCGGCGCGGCCTCTACGGCGGATGTGTCGGTTATCTCGATTTCGCCGGAGACGCGGACACCGCCATCGCCATCCGTACGGCACTGCTCCGTGACGGAACGGCGTACGTGCAGGCCGGAGCGGGTGTCGTCGCCGACTCCGACCCGGTCGCCGAGGACAACGAGTGCCGCAACAAGGCCGCGGCCGTCCTCCGCGCCGTTCACACCGCCAACCGGATGAACGGCAACTGAGCACGTAGGGGATAGTGGGGTATGTGAGTGCCGTACCCGTACCCCAGCCCCGGGCCGCCCGCGCGGCCGTCCCCACCGGCGGCCGCCGCAGCCTGGCCGCGGCCCTCCTCCTCGGCGCCCTCGGCGCCACCGTCGTCCTGCTCTCCGCGGGCCAGATCTGGGCGGAGGGCACCGCGTCCGTCGGCGGCGGCACGGTCCCCGTCGAGGCCGACGGCGGCACCGTCACCGGAGTGCCGACCGCCCTCGCGATCGTCGGTCTCGCCGCGCTCTTCGCCGTCTTCGCCGTCCGCCGCACCGGCCGCACCCTCGTCGCCGCGCTCCTCGCGCTCAGCGGCGCCGGCGCCGCGCTCGCCGCGGTCCTCGGCGCCTCCGACAGCGCCGCGCTCGACGCCGAGGCCGCCCGGATCAGCGGAGACACCGCCGCCGCCGTCGCCGGCCTCTCCCACACCATCTGGCCGTACGTGACCGCCGCGGGCGCCGTCCTCATCCTGCTCGCCGGCCTCTTCGCCCTCCGCTTCGGCAAGAACTGGCCCGCGATGGGCGGCCGCTACGAGCGCTCCGGCACCCCGCGCGCGGGCCGCAAGACCCCCACGACCGACCCGGACCGGCCCGAGGACCTGTGGAAGGCCCTGGACCGCGGCGAGGACCCGACCCGGGGCGAGTGAACCGTTCCGTCCGCGACGCGTGATCGTCCGGGCACCCCCGATTCATCCTCGCGCGCCCACGTGCGGGACAATGAGCGCCGAGTGTCCGCGCACGCGAGACCTCACCATCGAGCAACTGCAACGAGGAGCAACTCATGGCGGGCAGCGCCCACGGACACACCCCGGCCGCCTGGACCGGTGTCATCATCTCCTTCATCGGCTTCTGCATCGCCGGCGTCTTCATGGTGGCCGCCAACCTGCCCGGCTTCTGGGCCGGCGTGGGCGTCATCTTCCTCGGCGGCATCGTCGGCGGCGCGATGAAGGTGGCGGGCCTCGGCATGCCGAAGGACTCGGAGGCGGTCGTCGCCGCCCGCGAGGCCGCGACCGCGACCGCGAGGGCCCGCGCCTGACGCGACACGACGCACCCGAGGGCGCAGTCCGGCCGTGCCGGGCTGCGCCCTCGCGCGTCAGGGGCCACAATCACCGGGTGGACGCGCAGCCGACGGCCGGAGCCGTGACCGACGATTCCCCCACCCAGCCGGGTGAACCTGCGGGACCGAATGCCACGGCCCGACCGGACGCCCCGACGCCACCGGGCGCCGCCCCGCGCCAGGACGCGGCCGTGGCGCCCGGTGCCGCCCGGCCGGCCGGGTCCGTGCCGCCGGGCGCTGCGTGGCCGGCCGGGTCCGTGCCGCCGGGTGCTGCGTGGCCGGCCGGGTCCGTGCCGCCGGGTGCTGCGTGGCCGGCCGGGTCCGTGCCGCCGGGCGCTGCGTGGCCGACCGGGTCCGTGCCGCCCGGTGCCACTTGGCCGGCCGGGTCCGTGCCGGCGCCGCCGCCCGCCCCGCCGCGGTCACTCGTGCGCCGGCTGCTGCCGCCGGTCGGCACCCTCGCCGGTGTCGTCGCCGCGTTCGCCTACGTCGGGGCCGTCGACCCCAACGAACCCGGGCACTACCCCGTCTGCCCCCTCCTCCGCTTCACCGGCATCTACTGCCCCGGCTGCGGCGGGCTCCGCAGCGCCCACGCCTTCGCCCACGGCGACCTCCCGGCCGCGCTCGGCGCCAACGCCCTCGCCGTCGTCGGCTACGGAATCTTCGCCGTCGCCATCACCGTCTGGCTGATTCGGGCGGTCCGCGGCGTGCCCATGCGCCTGGCGATCTCCCCCGTCTGGTGGTGGGGGATCGGGGCCGTCCTCGCCCTCTTCACCCTGGTCCGGAACCTTCCCTTCGGCTCCGCACTGGCCCCCTGAGCGCCGGTCGGGAGTCCCAGCAGGTGGGACGCCGCTCCGGCCGATGCGATTCCGGGGCCGTCCTGCGGATAGGATCGAAGTGGCTGAACCTGGTTCTTCATCACCGTCACCGTCCCGGAAGGGGGCCCCTCGCGTGAGTGTGCTCGACGAGATCATCGAAGGCGTGCGCGCCGACCTCGCAGAGCGGCAGGCGCGGGTCACCCTCGACGAGCTCAAGGAGCGCGCCGCCAAGGCGCCGCAGGCCAAGGACGGCGTCGCCGCACTGCGCGGGGACGGCGTCAAGGTGATCTGCGAGGTCAAGCGCTCCAGCCCGTCCAAGGGCGCGCTCGCCGCGATCGCCGACCCGGCCGGTCTCGCCGCGGACTACGAGGCGGGCGGCGCCGCCGTCATCTCCGTCCTCACCGAGCAGCGCCGCTTCGGCGGCTCGCTCGCCGACCTGGAGGCCGTCCGGGCCCGGGTCGACATCCCTGTGCTGCGCAAGGACTTCATCGTCACCGCGTACCAGCTCTGGGAGGCGCGGGCGTACGGAGCGGATCTCGCGCTCCTCATCGTCGCCGCCCTGGAGCAGGAGGCGCTGGTCTCCCTCATCGAGCGTGCCGAGTCCATCGGGCTGACCCCGCTGGTCGAGGTCCACGACGAGGAGGAGGTCGAGCGCGCCGTCGACGCGGGCGCCCGCATCATCGGCGTCAACGCGCGCAACCTCAAGACCCTCAAGGTCGACCGCTCCACCTTCGAGCGCGTCGCCCCCGAGATCCCCGCGCACATCGTCAAGGTCGCCGAGTCCGGCGTCCGCGGCCCGCACGACCTCATCGCCTACGCGAACGCGGGCGCCGACGCGGTCCTCGTCGGCGAGTCCCTCGTCACCGGCCGCGACCCGAAGGCCGCCGTCGCCGACCTCGTCGCCGCCGGCGCCCACCCGGCCCTCCGCCACGGCCGGAGCTGACCGAACCATGACCGTCGTCCGCGCCACGCCGACCGCCCTGGGCTCCGCCCCGGGCGGCTCCGTCGTGCCCGCGGACGCCTCGGGCCGCCGCGGCCGGCTCCGTACCGCCGCGGCGCCCGTCTCCAAGCACGCCCCCCTGGCCAGGGGCTGCCGTCCGCGCGGCTGCCGCGCGCCCGCCCGCCGTGTCCACGGCCGCCGGGTCCGCTACGTCATCGGCTCCGAGCCGGGCCAGGTCAACGGCATGCGATGGCGCCCGCGCCTCGCGCGCGACTTCACGTAACGCCACCTCCGTGTGGGCATACGTTCCGCAAGGGCGGAACGGGTGGACACACGGAACGGCGCCCTCGGCGGCGCCCCCGCGTTCCGCGCCTCGGCCCGCACCACGACTGCGCCGTACCTGCGGTGCGGGTTCAGGTGCGGAAGCCCTTGGCGCCGGCAAGGGCGCCGTCCGTTGTGCCCAACCGTTCCGCCCCGGCGGAACGCATGCCCACAACGGCCGGGGTGCCCGTACCTGAAGAGCTCGCGCGCATACCGTGACCATCAACCCCACGTATCCCGGGGCACCCGCCCCGCGAGGAGCGCATCCGCATGTCCAGCGAGTTCTTCATCCCGGACCTGGAAGGCCAGGTCCCCAGCCCGGATGGCTACTTCGGCGCCTACGGCGGCAAGTTCATCCCGGAGGCCCTCGTCGCCGCCGTCGACGAGGTCGCCGTCGAGTACGACAAGGCCAAGGCCGACCCCGAGTTCGCCCGCGAGCTCAACGACCTGATGGTCAACTACACCGGCCGGCCGAGCGCCCTCACCGAGGTCCCCCGGTTCGCCGAGCACGCCGGCGGCGCCCGGGTCTTCCTCAAGCGCGAGGACCTCAACCACACCGGATCGCACAAGATCAACAACGTGCTCGGGCAGGCCCTCCTGACCAAGCGCATGGGCAAGACGCGGGTCATCGCCGAGACCGGCGCCGGCCAGCACGGCGTGGCCACCGCCACCGCCTGCGCCCTCTTCGGCCTCGACTGCACCATCTACATGGGCGAGGTCGACACCCAGCGCCAGGCCCTCAACGTGGCCCGGATGCGGATGCTCGGCGCCGAGGTCGTGGCCGTGAAGTCCGGCAGCCGCACCCTCAAGGACGCCATCAACGAGGCCTTCCGCGACTGGGTCGCCAATGTGGACCGCACGCACTACCTGTTCGGCACCGTCGCGGGACCGCACCCCTTCCCCGCCATGGTCCGCGACTTCCACCGGGTCATCGGCGTCGAGGCCCGCCGCCAGATCCTGGAGCGCGCGGGCCGTCTGCCCGACGCGGCCATCGCCTGCGTCGGCGGCGGCTCCAACGCCATCGGGCTCTTCCACGCCTTCGTCCCGGACGCGGGCGTCCGCCTGATCGGCTGCGAGCCGGCCGGCCACGGCGTCGAGACCGGCGAGCACGCGGCCACCCTCACCGCCGGCGAGCCCGGCATCCTGCACGGGTCCCGCTCCTATGTCCTCCAGGACGAGGAGGGGCAGATCACCGAGCCGTACTCGATCTCCGCCGGACTCGACTACCCCGGCATCGGCCCCGAGCACGCGTACCTCAAGGACAGCGGGCGCGGCGAGTACCGGGCCGTCACCGACGACGACGCCATGCAGGCGCTGCGGCTGCTCTCCCGTACGGAGGGCATCATCCCGGCCATCGAGTCGGCGCACGCCCTCGCCGGAGCCCTGGAGGTCGGCAAGGAGCTCGGCAAGGACGCCCTGATCCTCGTGAACCTCTCCGGGCGCGGCGACAAGGACATGGATACCGCCGCTCGCTACTTCGGGCTCTACGACAACGGCGCCGAGGGGGGCTCCAAGTGACCACCGGAAACATCCAGCTCCTCAGCGACACCCTCGCCAAGGCCAAGGCCGAGAACCGGGCCGCGCTCATCGCGTACCTGCCGGCCGGCTTCCCGACCGTCGACGGCGGCATCGCCGCGATCAAGGCCGTCTTCGACGGCGGCGCCGACGTCGTCGAGGTCGGACTGCCGCACAGCGACCCGGTCCTCGACGGGCCGGTCATCCAGACCGCCGACGACATCGCCCTGCGCGGCGGCGTGAAGATCACCGACGTCATGCGCACGGTCCGCGAGGCCCACGAGGCCACCGGCAAGCCGGTCCTCGTCATGACGTACTGGAACCCGATCGACCGGTACGGCATCGAGCGCTTCACCCAGGAGCTCGCCGAGGCCGGCGGCGCCGGCTGCATCCTGCCCGACCTGCCGGTCCAGGAGTCCGGCGTCTGGCGCGAGCACGCCGACAAGCACGGTCTCGCGACCGTCTTCGTCGTCGCGCCCAGCAGCAAGGACGAGCGGCTCGCCACCATCACGGCCGCCGGCTCCGGATTCGTCTACGCCGCCTCGCTCATGGGTGTCACCGGCACCCGCGAGTCGGTCGGCGCGTCGGCCGCGGACCTGGTCCGTCGCACCCGAGCCACCGACCATTCCCGCCAGGGGCTCCCCGTCTGCGTCGGGCTCGGCGTCTCCAACGCCGCGCAGGCGAAGGAGGTCGCCGGCTTCGCCGACGGCGTCATCGTCGGCTCCGCCTTCGTGCAGCGGCTCCTCGACGCCGACGGCGACGAGGCGGCCGGCCTCACCGCCGTAAGGGAACTGGCGGCCGAACTCGCCGAGGGCGTCCGCCGCGTTTCGTAGCCCATTCGGGTGGATGTGGGACCGGGGAGGCGCGGATGTGCCTCCCCGGTTCGTTGCCTGGGGCGTGAGTGAGAAGAACAGCGGTGACGGTAACCGGAGCGCGCGGGAGCGCCTCCAGCAGCAGCGTGAGCGCGACAAGGCCCGCGAGAAGCAGCGGCGCGTCCTGATCGTGTCGGCGGCGGTGGTCGGTGTCCTCGGCCTGGCCGCGATCGTCGGCGTGATCGCCGCCGGCGGCGACAAGGACGGCGGGTCCGACAAGGCCGGCCCGGTGGTCGCGCCGAGCGGGGCGACCGACGAGGACGCCAAGCCCGCCATCCCCACGGGCACGGCGGGCGCCCCGTCGACGCTCGCGATCTGGGAGGACTTCCGCTGCCCGGCGTGCGCCCAGTTCGAGAACGTGATGCGGGACTCGATCCACGAGCTGGAGGCCTCCGGCGCGCTCAAGGCCGAGTACCACCTCGCCACCCTCATCGACGGGAACATGGGCGGCAGCGGCTCGCTCCGCGCGGCGAACGCGGCCGCGTGCGCCCAGGACGCGGGGAAGTTCACCGCGTACCACGACACGCTCTACATCAACCAGCCGCCGGAGACGGACGACGCCTACGGGAAGAACGACAAGCTGATCGAGCTGGCCGCGAAGGTGCCGGGGCTCGACACGCCGGCCTTCCGCAGCTGTGTGAACGACGGCACGCACGACGGCTGGGTCAAGAAGTCGAACGAGGCCTTCCAGAACGGCGGCTTCCGCGGCACCCCCTCCGTCCTCCTCAACGGAGAATCGATCTTCCCGACCAAGGGGAACGAGCAGATCTCCCCGGAGAACCTGAAGAAGTGGGTCGCCGAGGCCAACAAGGGCAAGAAGGCGGGCAGCGCCTCCCCGTCGGCGGGCTAGCCGGCGGGTCGCCCGGCGGATTGGTTATCCAGAAGTTGCCGGGTGGGCTGCCGTCCCGCCCGCCCGGCAAGGTAGCGTCGGTCCTGCCATGGACCTTGCCTACATTCCCAGCCCGTCGACCGGCGTGATCCACCTCGGACCGATCCCGCTGCGCGGCTATGCCTTCTGCATCATCATCGGTGTCTTCGTCGCCGTCTGGCTCGGCAACAAGCGCTGGATCGCCCGGGGCGGCACCGCCGGCACCGTGGCCGACATCGCCGTCTGGGCGGTGCCCTTCGGCCTCGTCGGCGGACGCCTCTACCACGTGATCACCGACTACCAGCTGTACTTCAGCGAGGGTGAGAACTGGGTCGACGCCTTCAAGATCTGGGAGGGCGGCCTCGGTATCTGGGGTGCCATCGCGCTCGGCGCGGTGGGCGCCTGGATCGGCTGCCGTCGGCGCGGGATCTCCCTGCCCGTGTACGCGGACGCCATCGCCCCCGGCATCGCCTTCGCCCAGGCCATCGGCCGTTGGGGCAACTGGTTCAACCAGGAGCTGTACGGCAAGCCGACCGACGTGCCGTGGGCGCTGAAGATCACCGAGGGCCCCAACCGCGAGGCGGGCCTGTACCACCCGACCTTCCTGTACGAGTCGCTGTGGAACGTCGCCGTCGGCTTCCTGGTCATCTGGGCCGACCGCCGCTTCAAGCTGGGCCACGGCCGCGCCTTCGCGCTGTACGTCGCCGCGTACTGCTCGGGTCGCGTGTGGACGGAGGCCCTGCGCGTCGACGAGGCGCACCACGTCCTCGGCCTGCGCCTCAACGTGTGGACCGCGATCGTCGTCGGTGTGCTCGCCGTGGTCTACATGGTGATCTCGTCCCGCCTCCGCCCGGGCCGCGAGGAGATCGTGGAGCCGCGGAAGGCCGAGAAGGCCGACGGCGCCGTGGAAGGCGCCGAGGAGGGCGAGGTGACGGACGCCGAGCCGAAGGACGCCGCTCCTGACGCGGACTCCGCCGCGGAACCGGGGGAGTCCGATGCCGGGGAGTCCGATCCCGAGGAGTCCGAGTCCGAGAAGTCCGAGAAGTCGGGCAACGGCGCCGGATCGGCCGCCAAGAGCTGATCGCCCCTAGCCGGAGGGCCGTCGGGACCGAGAGGTTCCGGCGGCCCTTTTCCGTGTGACGCCCCGCTTCCGTGTCACCCCGTGCGGGCCGCGGGGTCACCCCGTGCGGGCCGCGAGCGCGAGGATCCGGCGGGCGCCCTCCACCACCGCCGCGTCGACGAAGCGGCCGTCCGGGAGCGCGAGGGCGCCCTGCTCGGTCGCGGCCGCCTCGACGACCTCGCGGGCCGCGTCGACCTCCTCCGGGGTGGGGAGGTAGGCGCGCTCGATGACCGGGAGCTGGCGCGGGTGGATCGCCGCCCGGCCGAAGAAGCCCATGGCCCGGCCCCGGGCGCAGCCGGCGGCCAGCGCGTCCAGGTCGGCGATGTCCGGGTGGACGGACTGGGCCGGCGGCGGAAGGGCGGCCGCGCGGGCGGCGACCACCACGCGGCCGCGCGGCCAGTCGAGCCCGCTGTCCTCCCGTACCCCCAGGTCGGCGCGGAGGTCGGCCTCGCCGAGGGCGATGCCGCGGACGGCGGGGTGGGCGGTGGCGATGGCGTAGGCGTGCTCGACGGCGAGGGCGTTCTCCAGGAGCGGATAGAGCGGGAGGCCCGGGGCGAGGTCCGCGATCCGGTGGATGTCAGTGGCGTGTGTCACCTTGGGTACTCGGAGACCGCGGAGGCCGGGGAGGGGGGCCAGGGTGGGGATGTCGAGCGGGGTGTGGACGCGGACGTGGACCGGGACGGGGTGGACGTCCGCGAGGAGATCGGCCGTGGCGTCGAGGGCGTACGCCTTGCGGTGCGGGGCGACCGCGTCCTCCAGGTCGACGATCACGACGTCGGCGCCGGAGGACAGGGCCTTGCGGACGACCTCGGGGCGGTCGCCGGGTGCGTACAGCCAGGTGAGGGGGGTGAGCGGGGCGCGCGGGTGGGCGGTGGCGTGCCTGCGGGGCGCGTCCGTCCGTTCGCCCGGGCTCGTCCGTTCTCGTCCGGCGGGGCCGCTGAGAGGGCTCATACCGCTCCTTGCTCGCGGAGGGCGTCGATCTCGGCGGGGGTGAGGCCGAGTTCGGAGAGGACGGCGGTGGTGTCGGCGCCGTGCGGCCGGCCGGGCCAGCGGATGGCGCCCGGGGTCTCGGAGAGGCGGAAGAGGACGTTCTGCATCTTGATCGGACCGAGTTCGGGATCCTGCACCTCGGTCACGGTGCGGAGCGCCTGGTACTGCGGATCGGCGACGACGTCCCGGATGTCGTAGACGGGGGCGATGGCCGCCTCCGCCTTCTCGAAGGCCGCCATCGCCTCGTCGCGGGTGTGGCGGGCGATCCACGAGCCGACCGCCTCGTCGAGGACGTCCGCGTGCTCGGCCCGGCCGGTGCCGTCGGCGAACCACGGCTCGTCGATCAGCTCCGGGCGGCCGACGAGCCGCAGCACCCGCTCGGCGATCGACTGGGCGGAGGTGGAGACGGCGACCCAGGAGCCGTCGGAGGTCCGGTAGGTGTTGCGCGGGGCGTTGTTGCGGGAGCGGTTGCCGGTCCTGGGCTGGACGTAACCGAGCTGGTCGTACCAGAGGGGGTGGGGTCCGATGACGGAGAGCATCGGTTCGATGATCGCCATGTCGACGACCTGGCCGCGGCCGGTCGCCGTCCTCGCGGTGAGCGCGGTCATCACCGCGTACGCCGTGGCGAGGGCGGCGATCGAGTCGGCGAGGCCGAAGGGCGGCAGGGTCGGCGGGCCGTCCGGCTCGCCGGTGATGGCGGCGAAGCCGCTCATCGCCTCGGCGAGGGTGCCGAAGCCGGGGCGGTGGGCGTACGGGCCGAACTGGCCGAAGCCGGTGACCCGGGCGAGCACGAGACGCGGGTTGACGGTGGACAGCTCCTCCCAGCCGAGACCCCAGCGTTCCAGGGTGCCGGGGCGGAAGTTCTCCACGATGACGTCCGCTTCGGCGGCGAGCGCGAGCAGGGTGTCGCGGCCGCCGGGCGAGGAGAGGTCGAGGGTGATCGCCCGCTTGTTCCGGCCGAGGACCTTCCACCACAGGCCGATGCCGTCCTTGGCGGGGCCGTGGCCACGGGACGGGTCCGGCTTGCGGGGATGCTCGACCTTGACGACGTCGGCGCCGAAGTCGCCCAGCATCATGGCGGCCAGTGGGCCGGCGAAGAGGGTCGCGAGATCCAGGACGCGCAGCCCGTGCAGGGGTGCCGTCGGGTTCTGGGGCGTGGCGGTCGGGGCGTGGGCGGTCATACGGCGTCGGCCTCCAGGGTGTGGGGCGTGTGGAAGGCGGCCTCGATCTCGACGCGGTACGGCATCGACGTCGACGCGCCCTCGCGCTGGACGGAGAGGGCGGCGGCGGTCTGCGCCCAGGCGAGGGCCTCCGGGGCGGGACGGCCCTCGCCGAGGGCGACCGCGAGGGCTCCGACGAAGGTGTCGCCGGCCGCCGTGGTGTCCACGGCCCGGACCCGGGGCGCGGGCACGGTGACCGGTTCGGCGCCGCGCGCCGCGTACAGGGCGCCGGCCGCGCCCAGGGTGACGACCACCTCGGGGACGTCCCGCAGCAGTGCCTGCGCGGCTTCGCGCGGGTCGGTGAGCCCGGTGAGCGCCGCGGCCTCGTGCTCGTTGGGCACCAACAGGTCGGTGGCGGCGAGGAGTTCCGGCGGGAGGGGCTGCACGGGGGCGGGGGTGAGCACGGTACGGACGCCGAGCCGGCGGGCGGTGACGGCGCCCTCGACGACGGCGGACAGGGGGAGTTCGAGCTGGAGCAGCAGGGCGTCCGCGGTGCCGATGAGGGCCTCGTCGCCGTGGCTGAGGGAGGTGACGGTGCCGTTGGCGCCGGGGACGACCACGATCGCGTTGCCGCCCTCGTCGTCGACCACGATGTGGGCGGTGCCGGAGGAGCCCTCGGAGGTGCGCAGCAGATCGGTGTCCACGGCGCAGTGCTCCAGGGTGGCGCGGAGCCGTGCCCCGAAGTCGTCCGCGCCGACCGCGCCGATCATCGCCACCTCGGCGCCCGCGCGGGCGGCGGCGACGGCCTGGTTGGCGCCCTTGCCGCCGGGGATCGTACGGAAGGAGCGGCCGGTGACCGTCTCACCGAGGGCGGGGGCCCGTGCCACATAGGTGACGAGGTCCATGTTCGTGCTGCCGAGCACGACGATGCTGGTCATGGGCGTACGGCCTCCGTGTGTGTCAGTTCGGCGAGGGTGTCGAAGCCGATGCCGTCGAAGGACGGCACCGAGGTCGCCAGACGGTTCTTGAGCGGGTCGGTCCAGCGCTCGGGCAGCCGGTCCGGGTGCCCGGCGAGCAGCCCGGCGACCGAACCGGCGGTGGCGCCGTTGGAGTCGGTGTCCCAGCCGCCCGAGACCGCCGCGCAGACGGAGCGGGAGAAGTCGCCCTCGGCGTGGGTGAGGGCGGCGGCGAGCAGGGCGGCGTTGGGGACGGCATGCACCCAGTGGTACCCGCCGAGTTCGGCGTGCAGGCGGTCGACGACGGTGTCGAAGTCGGCGGTGGTGCGTGCGGCCCCGATCCCGAGGCGGACGGCCCGGGCGAGCCGCGAGCGCGGCGGGACGACGCCGAGACCGGCGGCGAGGGACTGATGGACGTCCGCCGTCCCGCCCGCGGCGGCGGCGAGGGTGGCGGCGACGAACATGGCGCCGTAGACGCCGTTGCCGGTGTGCGTGAGCACCGCGTCCCGGTGGGCCTGCGCCGCGGCGGCCGACGGGTCGCCCGGGTGGGTCCAGCCGTGGACGTCGGCCCGGATCTGGGCGCCGATCCACTCGCGGAAGGGGTTGCGGCGGAGGGCGGTCAGCGGGGGTTCGACGCCGTCGAGGAGGTTGCGGTAGGCGACCCGCTCGGCCGTGAAGGTGCGGCCGGCGGGGAGTTCGTCGAGCCAGAGGCGGGCTACGTCGGCGGTGGTGAAGTCGCGCCCGTACCGCTGGAGGAGCAGCAGGTTGAGGAGGGGGTAGTTGAGGTCGTCGTCCTCGGGCATGCCGTCGATGTTCTCGGCGAGGGAGGTGGCGGCGGAGCGGCGGTTCCACGGGTGGGCGGCGAGCAGTTCGGGCGGGACGCCGCGGGCGGTGAACCAGGTGGTGAGGGGCCAGTTGCCGGCGGCGCGGGCGAGGGCGCGGAGGGCGGGGAGGGGGAGCTTCTCGACGGGCTTGCCGAGCAGACACCCGGCGGCCCGCCCGAGCCAGGCGGCGTGCAGCCGGTGCAGCAGAGCGGTGTCCTTCGACGTCGTGGGCAGGCGTTCCGGGGGGTCGGAGGTCGCCGTCAGGGCCCGGATCGCGGGGAGGTCGGTGGGCTCGTGGGCCGAGAGGGGCGAGGGGAGGGACGTCAGGGCGTCCAGGAGTTCTTCCGCCAGGGGGCGGAGGTCCGGGCGGGGGGTCCCGGAGGCGCCGGCCGTCCTCGGGGCCGGGGGGCCGCCCGCCTCCGTCCAGCGGGCCGCCAGGGCGTCGGCGTCGCGGCCGTCCTCCGAGGCCTGGCGGAGTTCGTGGCCCACCAGGTCCTCCGGCTGGACCCAGGTCACGCGGAGGGTCATCGGTCCGCGCTCGTCAGCGTCGCGAAGGCCGCCTCGTGGGCCCGGCGGACGGCGCTGTCCCCCGCGAAGATCTCGCGGGCCACCTCCGCCAGCGTTCGCGCCGGTGCGTGCAGGTCCAGGCGGCTCGCCTCCGCCACCTGCTTCGCCCACTCCGGGGGGACCGCGGACTCGCCGCGCAGTGCGCCCACGATCGCACCCGCCATCGTGGCGATCGAGTCGCAGTCGCGGCCGTAGTTGACCGCGCCCAGGACCGTACGGCGGTAGTCGCCCTCGCCGACGAGGAGCATGCCGAGGGCGACGGGGAGTTCCTCGATGGCGTGCAGGCGGGAGGGGCGGCGGGCACCGAGGGAGGGGGCCCGGTAGTCGGGGCCCACCGTGTCGAAGGGGGCCACCGCCCTGCGGAGCGGGATCAGGGCGGTCTCGAAGTCCGTGTGGTCGGCGGCGACTTCGGCGACCGCCCTGATCGCCGCGTGCGTTCCGTCCTTCGCCAGGGACAGTGCCGCGGCCACCACCGACGCCGGCGTCGCGCCCGGCGCGCAGGCCGCCGCGACCGCCGCCGCGAAGACCCCCGCCGCCTCCCGGCCGTACGAGGACTGGTGCGCGCCCGTCAGGTCGATCGCCTCGGCGTAGGCGGCCGCCGGGTGGGCGGCGTTGACCAGGCCGACCGGCGCCATGTACATCGCGGCCCCGCAGTTGACGATGTTCCCCGCGCCCGCCTCCCGGGGGTCCACGTGGCCGTAGTGGAGCCGGGTCACGATCCACTTCTCGGCGAGGAAGATCCGCTGGAGGGGGAGCGCCTCGGCCTCCAGCTCCGGGATCCAGACGGGGGAGCCCATGAGTTCGGGGACGAGGTGGTCCGCGACCGCGTACGCGTCGAGGTGGCCGCGGACCTTCTCGTACACCCGGATCAGCGCGTGGGTCATCAAGGTGTCGTCGGTGACGTGCCCGTCGCCCTTGTGGTACGGCGCGATGGGCCGGGCGGTGCGCCAGTCGCCGCCGTTCCAGGGGCCGACGATCCCGGTGACGCGGCCGCCGTGGCGTTCCAGGATCTGTTCGGGGGTGTAGCCCTCGACGGGGCCGCCGAGGGCGTCGCCGACGGCGGCCCCGAGGAGACTGCCGGTGATCCGGTCATCCAGGGTGGGCAGATCCAGTGTGCGTGTCATGTCGGAATTGTCCACCTGGGGCGGCCGGTTCCGTGGCTCCCAGCAGCCCGGCGAGTTCCACCAGGTCCGTCCCCGCGAGGCGGGGCAGCGCGCAGCCCGCGAGCGTCCTGCACGCCTCGCGCCAGCTCGCCGGGACCGAACGGCCGCCGCCCAGCGCGCCGGTGAGGGCGCCCGCGAGCGCCGGGGCCGAGTCGGCGACCCGGGAGAGGCAGGCGGCGGCCGGTACCGCGGCCGTCATCTCGCCCCTGGCGGCGGTGGCGAGGGCCAGGGCGACCGGGACGGTCTCGGCGGCGGCGATGCCGTAGCTGTAGACGTGGTCCACGATCTGGTGCTCCAGGAGCGGGACCAGTTCGAAGGCGGACTCGGCGGCCTGGGCGAGCTTCACGGCGTGCCGGGCGTTGCGGCCGATCTCGGTGACGGGCGGGAGTTCGGCGAGCGCCGCCTCGACGGCCCCGTCGACCGTCGCCCCGCCGAGGGCCGCGGCGACGGCCGCCGCCGTCGCCCGGGCGCCGTGGACGCCGTCGCCGTCCTGGGTGTACCGCGCGTCGAACTCGGCGAGTTCGGCGGCCGCGCGGGGGTCGCCGGGGTGGACGAGGGCGAGGACCGCGGCGCGGACGCAGGCGGCGTCGTCGAAGAAGTGCGGGTTGTCGTGGCCCGTGGCGGGCGGGCGCAGGCCGGTGGCGAGATTTCCGAGGCCCGCGCGGACCGAGATCCGGGCCCGGAGCGGGAGGACGGCCGACTCGACCTCGGGGGCGCGGTCGGCGGCGGCGGCGACCTGGCCGGCGAGGGCGTTCCAGGCGAGGTCGACGGCGGCGCGGAGGCGGCGGTCCGGGGGGAGGGCGGCGAAGACCGGGCCGTCGGCGGTGAGGATCGCCTCGGCGGTGAAGACCGCCCACTCGGCGTCGTCGGAGGGGCCGAGGCGGAGGGGCTCCGGGGGCTGGTTGAGGGCGATGGGGACGGGGAGGGTGGTCGTCGCGTTCTGCTCGGCGAAGGTGTCGAGTTCGCGGGTGAGGCGGCGGGTCCATTCGGGCATGCGGGCGGCGCGGTGCCTGGCGGCGGGCCAGCCGGCGGCGTCGCCTGCGGCGAGCCCGAGGAGGAGGCCCTCCGCCTTGTCACGGGTCGCCCTGGCCCGGGCGGCCGGCGCCGGGGCCTGGCCCAGCGGTGAGGCCGGGGCCTTGTCGGCGCCTCGCCACGAGCCGGTGCCCCGCACCAGGGCGGGGTCCCACGGGGCACCGTTCGCCGGGGCGGTGCCCGGCATCGGGGGCTGTGCCCACCCGTTCCGCCCTGCGGAACGATTGCCCACAGCGGGTGCGGCGAGTGCGCCCGGCTCCGGGGCCTTGCCCACGGCTGGTGCGGCGAGTGCGCCGGTACCTGTGCCCTGATCCCCAGCTGGTGCGGTGAGTGCGCCCGGCTCCGGGGCCTTGCCCACGGCTGGTGCGGCGAGTGCGCCGGTACCTGTGCCCTGATCCCCAGCTGGTGCGGCAATTGCACCCGGTTCCAGGGCCGTGCCCCCAGCTGGTGCGGCGATTGCACCCGGTTCCAGGGCCTTGCCCACAGCTGGTGCGGCGAGTGTGCCCGGTTCCGGGGCCTTGCCCACAGCTGGTGCGGTGAGTGCGCCCGGCTCCGGGGCCTTGCCCACAGCGGCAGCGGTGGTGGCGGCGGTGGCGGCGGCGGTCGTGGCGTCCGCCTCCGCCGTCGTCGTCACGTCGGCGCTCATGCCGCTTCCTCCGGGGTCAGGAGGTCCGCCACGTCCAGGACGTGGTAGCCGCGCATCGACGGGAGGCAGCTGCCCGTCACCGGGGCGATGGCCGAGGCCCAGTCGGCCGGGATCGCGTCCACGCCGCCCGCCGCGCCCGCCAGGGCTCCCGCCACCGCCGCCGTCGTGTCGGCGTCGCGGCCCATGTTGACCGCCGTCAGGACCGCCGTACGGAAGTCGCCGCGGGCCGCCGCGAACGCGCCGAACGCCAGGCCCACCGCCTCCGGCGCCAGGTCCGTCCACGGGTAGCCGCCGATGACGACCGCCGAGCGGACCTGGCGTTCGCGGGTGAGCGGGTCCGGCTGGACCCGCTGGGCCGCGACGACCGCGCGGCGCAGCGAGCGCGCCGTCCACGAGTCCATCGGGACCACGGACAGGGCCGCCGCGATCACCGAGGTGACCGTCGCTCCCGTCATCGCCGCCGCCACGCCCGCCGCCACCGCCTGGCCGCCGTAGATGCCCTCACCGTCGTGGCTGACGCTGCCGTCGATCGCGACCAGCCGGGCCGCCTCCGCCGGACGGCCCGCCGCGAACACCCCGAAAGGCGCCGCGCGCATCGCGAGGCCGTCGCTCCACGCGTGGCGGTGCTGGGCCGAGATGGGGGCCGCCAGGCCCCGGCGGAGGTTCTCCAGGGTGCCGCGCTCCGAGAAGCCCGCGCCGCGGAAGGGGCCTTCGTCGAGGTCGGCGATCCAGTGGTGCCAGGCCCGTTCCACGTGGTGGACGGTGAGGGCCGAGCCGTGCCGGGCGAGGAGCAGCGCCGAGAAGATGGCGTACTCCGTGTCGTCGGTGCCCGCCGGGCTGTCCGTCACGAAGCCCTCGATGCGGCCCCAGCGGCGGCGGATCTCCGAGGGTTTCATGTTCTCGGCGGGCGCGCCGAGCGCGTCGCCGACGGCGAGACCGAGGAGTGCCCCTCTCGCCCGTTCACGCGTGTCGCAGGCCGTGCTGTTCACCATCTCGCGCCCCTTCCTCAATAGAGGCGCCGACGGCGGCGCCCCGATGCCTGGATCTGTGCCACCACAGACCGCGAACTCGCCGAAGAAACGTCTCTGTCACCCGCCTGACACCTCGCCAGGTTGGGCTGCCCTCACTGAGGCGGGCCTTAGTAAGTACGGCCTGGCTTGCTGGCGGGCCCCTTACATCGGGCGTATTTTCGAGGCTGTTGGGGGCGGCGGGTGCAACCCGGCCCGCCGGAACGAGGGGAGAGCCATGTCCATCATCGAAGCTCAGGCGCCACTGCACGAGGCCCACCGCGACAACCACACGCACCGCGACGTGAACGGCGGTTGGCTGCGCCCGGCGGTGTTCGGCGCGATGGACGGACTCGTCTCCAACCTCGCCCTGATGACCGGTGTCGCCGGTGGCGCGGTCTCCTCGCAGACCATCGTCATCACCGGCCTCGCGGGCCTCGCCGCCGGCGCCTTCTCCATGGCGGCCGGGGAGTACACCTCCGTCGCCTCGCAGCGCGAGCTCGTCCAGGCGGAACTCGACGTCGAGCGCCGCCAGTTGCGCAAGCACCCGATCGACGAGATGGAGGAGCTCGCCGCGCTCTACGTCTCCCGCGGCGTCGAGCCCGCGCTCGCCCGCGAGGTCGCGATGCAGCTGTCGAAGGACCCCGAGCAGGCCCTGGAGATCCACGCCCGCGAGGAGCTCGGCATCGACCCGGACGACCTGCCGTCGCCGATGGTCGCCGCCGTGTCGTCCTTCGGCTCCTTCGCGCTCGGCGCGCTCCTCCCCCTCCTGCCGTACCTGCTCGGGGCGACCGCGCTCTGGCCCGCCGTGCTGCTCGCGCTCCTCGGGCTCTTCGCCTGCGGCGCCCTGGTGGCCCGCGTGACCGCCCGCGGCTGGCTCTTCAGCGGTATGCGCCAGCTCGTCCTGGGTGGTGCCGCCGCGGCCGTCACGTACGGGCTCGGCATGCTCTTCGGGGCGGCGCTGTAGCCCTGCGGGACCGGTGCGGATTCCGTACCTCGACAGAAGACCGAGAGGCCCCCGAAAGGGGCCTCTCGGTCTTTTCGTGGCGCCTTTACGGGGTGAAAGGTGCGTATCGGCTGTGACGTATATCCCTGGCCCGATCCGCCGCGACGATGAGACACTATGCGGGACGCCACATAAGTAGCCGGTTACCCGGCGGTTTCGAACCCGTGACCAACGGGAAAGAGGCCTGAGCGTCACCGGGCAATGAAGCCCACCCCCAGCCCCAGTGGCGGGTCGCCGGAGCCCGAACAACCTCCGGACCTTCGATCCGTCCCCCGCGGGACAGCCTCTGTCGCCGCACCCCACAGGTGAACCCACACCACCGCTGCGTATCGGCGGTGTCCGCATGCTGGAACGTGCTTTCCACTTACCGAGAAGCCAGCCATCATGTAACCTGCACGAAATTTCGCGGAGGGCCAACGTCGTCCCTCGGCAGCTCCATTGCCACGACGACGACGGGAGAGCCGATGCGTTCCGACGCCTGGTCGCCCATGGACGGTCGCCCTGCCCCGCAGGGAATGTACGACCCCCGTAACGAACACGACGCCTGTGGTGTCGGGTTCGTGGCCACCCTCACCGGTGTAGCCAGCCACGCGCTGGTCGAGCAGGCGCTGACCGTACTGCGCAACCTCGAACACCGCGGCGCCACCGGCTCCGAGCCCGACTCCGGTGACGGCGCCGGCATCCTGCTCCAGGTCCCGGACGCCTTCCTGCGCGAGGTCGCCGGATTCGCCCTCCCCGAGGCCGGCGCCTACGCCGTCGGCATCGCCTTCCTCCCCGAGGACGGCACCGACGAGACCGCCGCGAAGATCGAGACGATCGCCACCGAAGAGGGCCTCACCGTCCTCGGCTGGCGCGAGGTCCCCGTCGCCCCCGAGCTGCTCGGCGCCTCCGCCCGCGCCACCATGCCGGTCTTCCGCCAGCTCTTCGTCGCCGACGGCGAGCACACCGGCCTCGCGCTCGACCGCAAGGCCTTCGTCCTGCGCAAGCGCGCCGAGCGCGAGGCCGCGACGTACTTCCCGTCGCTCTCCGCCCGCACCATCGTCTACAAGGGCATGCTGACCACCGGCCAGCTGGAGCCCTTCTTCCCGGACCTGTCGGACCGCCGCTGTGCCACCGCCGTGGCCCTGGTCCACTCCCGGTTCTCCACCAACACCTTCCCGAGCTGGCCGCTGGCCCACCCGTACCGCTTCGTCGCCCACAACGGTGAGATCAACACCGTCAAGGGCAACCGGAACTGGATGACCGCCCGCGAGGCGCAGCTCGACTCCACCGCCTTCGGCGAGGGCGCCCTGGAGCGGATCTTCCCGATCTGCACCCCCGACGCCTCCGACTCCGCCTCCTTCGACGAGGTCCTGGAGCTCCTCCACCTCGGCGGCCGCTCCCTGCCGCACGCGGTCCTGATGATGGTCCCGGAGGCGTGGGAGAACCACGAGACCATGGACCCGGCCCGCCGCGCCTTCTACCAGTACCACTCCACGATGATGGAGCCCTGGGACGGCCCGGCCTGCGTCACCTTCACCGACGGCGTCCAGGTCGGCGCGGTCCTCGACCGCAACGGTCTGCGCCCCGGCCGCTACTGGGTCACCGACGAGGGCCTCGTCGTCCTCTCCTCCGAGGTCGGCGTCCTCGACATCGACCCCGCCAAGGTCGTCCGCAAGGGCCGCCTCCAGCCCGGCAAGATGTTCCTCGTCGACACCGCCGAGCACCGCATCGTCGAGGACGACGAGATCAAGGCCGCCCTCGCCGCCGAGCACCCCTACGAGGAGTGGCTGGAGACCGGCGAGATCGAGCTCTCCGACCTCCCCGAGCGCGAGCACATCGTGCACACCCACGCCTCGGTCACCCGCCGCCAGCAGACCTTCGGCTACACCGAGGAAGAGCTCCGCGTCATCCTCGCCCCGATGGCCCGCACCGGCGGCGAGCCGCTCGGCTCCATGGGTACGGACTCGCCGATCGCGGCCCTGTCCGCCCGCCCGCGGCTGCTCTTCGACTACTTCACCCAGCTCTTCGCGCAGGTCACGAACCCGCCGCTGGACGCCATCCGCGAGGAGCTCGTCACCTCGCTGCGCTCCTCGCTCGGCCCCCAGGGCAACCTGCTCGAGCCGACCGCCGTGTCGTGTCGCAGCGTCACCCTGCCCTTCCCGGTGATCGACAACGACGAGCTGGCCAAGCTCATCCACATCAACGCCGACGGCGACATGCCCGGCATGAAGGCCGCGACCCTCTCCGGCCTCTACCGGGTCTCCGGCGGCGGCGAGGCCCTCGCCGCCCGCATCGAGGCGATCTGCGCCGAGGCCGACACCGCCATCGAGGGCGGCGCCCGCCTGATCGTGCTCTCCGACCGGCACTCCGACGCCGAGCACGCGCCGATCCCCTCGCTGCTGCTCACCGCGGCCGTCCACCACCACCTCATCCGCACCAAGCAGCGCACCAAGGTGGGTCTGCTCGTCGAGGCCGGCGACGTCCGCGAGGTCCACCACGTCGCCCTGCTCATCGGCTACGGCGCCGCGGCGGTCAACCCGTACCTGGCGATGGAGTCCGTCGAGGACCTGGTCCGCGCCGGCACCTTCATCGAGGGCCTGGAGCCCGAGCAGGCCATCCGGAACCTGATCTACGCCCTCGGCAAGGGCGTCCTCAAGGTCATGTCCAAGATGGGCATCTCCACCGTCGCCTCCTACCGCGGCGCCCAGGTCTTCGAGGCCGTCGGCCTCGACGAGACCTTCGTCGCCACGTACTTCAACGGCACGGCCACCAAGATCGGCGGCGCCGGTCTCGACGTCGTCGCCAAGGAGGTCGCCGCCCGCCACGCCAAGGCGTACCCCGCCTCCGGCGTCCCCTCGGCGCACCGCGCCCTGGAGATCGGCGGCGAGTACCAGTGGCGCCGCGAGGGCGAGCCGCACCTGTTCGACCCGGAGACCGTCTTCCGCCTGCAGCACGCCACGCGCAACAAGCGGTACGACATCTTCAAGAAGTACACGGACCGGGTGAACGAGCAGTCCGAGCGCCTCATGACGCTCCGCGGCCTCTTCGGCTTCGCCACCGAGGGCCGTGCCCCGATCTCCATCGACGAGGTCGAGCCGGTCTCCGAGATCGTCAAGCGCTTCTCCACCGGCGCCATGTCGTACGGCTCCATCTCCCGCGAGGCGCACGAGACGCTCGCCGTCGCCATGAACCAGCTGGGCGCCAAGTCCAACACCGGTGAGGGCGGCGAGGACCCGGAGCGCCTGTACGACCCGGCGCGCCGCTCCGCGATCAAGCAGGTCGCCTCCGGCCGCTTCGGCGTCACCAGCGAGTACCTCGTCAACGCCGACGACATCCAGATCAAGATGGCCCAGGGCGCCAAGCCCGGCGAGGGCGGCCAGCTGCCCGGCCACAAGGTCTACCCGTGGGTCGCCAAGACGCGTCACTCGACGCCGGGCGTCGGCCTCATCTCGCCGCCGCCGCACCACGACATCTACTCCATCGAGGACCTGGCTCAGCTGATCCACGACCTCAAGAACGCCAACCCGGTCGCCCGCATCCACGTGAAGCTGGTCTCCGAGGTCGGCGTCGGCACGGTCGCCGCCGGTGTCTCCAAGGCCCACGCGGACGTCGTCCTCATCTCCGGCCACGACGGCGGTACGGGCGCCTCCCCGCTGACCTCCCTGAAGCACGCGGGCGGTCCCTGGGAGCTCGGTCTCGCCGAGACCCAGCAGACGCTGCTGCTCAACGGCCTGCGCGACCGGATCGTCGTCCAGACCGACGGCCAGCTGAAGACCGGCCGTGACGTGGTCATCGCCGCGCTGCTCGGCGCCGAGGAGTTCGGTTTCGCGACCGCGCCGCTCGTCGTCTCCGGCTGCGTCATGATGCGCGTCTGCCACCTGGACACCTGCCCGGTCGGCATCGCCACCCAGAACCCGGTCCTGCGCGACCGCTTCTCCGGCAAGCCCGAATTCGTCGTCAACTTCTTCGAGTTCATCGCCGAGGAGGTCCGCGAGCTCCTCGCCGAGCTGGGCTTCCGCACCCTCGAAGAGGCCGTCGGCCACGCCGAGCTGCTCGACACCAGCCGCGCGGTCACGCACTGGAAGGCGCAGGGCCTCGACCTGGAGCCGCTCTTCTACGTGCCCGAGCTTCCCGAGGGCGCGGTCCGTCACGCGCTCGTCGAGCAGGACCACGGTCTGGAGAAGGCCCTCGACAACGAGCTGATCGAGCTCGCCGCCGAGGCCCTGGGTGCCGCCTCCGCCGAGGAGGCCCAGCCGGTCCGCGCCCAGGTCGCGATCCGCAACATCAACCGCACGGTCGGCACCATGCTCGGCCACCAGGTGACGAAGAAGTTCGGCGGCGCCGGCCTCCCGGCCGACACCATCGACATCACCTTCACCGGCTCCGCGGGCCAGTCCTTCGGCGCCTTCCTGCCGGCCGGTGTCACCCTCCGCCTGGAGGGCGACGCCAACGACTACGTCGGCAAGGGCCTCTCCGGCGGCCGTGTGATCGTCCGCCCCGACCGGGGCGCCGACCACCTGGCCGAGTACTCCACCATCGCGGGCAACACGATCGGCTACGGCGCCACCGGCGGCGAGCTGTTCCTCCGCGGCCGCACCGGCGAGCGCTTCTGCGTCCGCAACTCCGGCGCCCTGGTCGTCTCGGAGGGCGTGGGCGACCACGGCTGCGAGTACATGACCGGCGGCACGGCGGTCGTCCTCGGCGAGACCGGCCGCAACTTCGCGGCCGGCATGTCGGGCGGTGTCGCCTACGTCGTCGACCTCGACCGGGACAACGTCAACTCCGGGAACCTGGAGGCGATCGAGGCCCTGTCGGACACCGACAGGACCTGGCTGCACGACGTCGTGCGCCGCCACTTCGAGGAGACCGGCTCCACGGTCGCCGAGAAGCTCCTCGCCGACTGGGACGCCGCGGCGGCCCGGTTCAGCAAGATCATCCCCACCACGTACAAGGCAGTGCTCGCCGCCAAGGACGCCGCTGAGCTCGCCGGTCTCTCCGAGACCGAGACCACCGAGAAGATGATGGAGGCTGCGTCCCATGGCTGACCCCAAGGGCTTCCTGACCACCGGGCGCGAAGTCGCCCAGACCCGACCGGTGGGCGAGCGCGTCAGGGACTGGAACGAGGTCTACGTCCCCGGCTCCCTGCTGCCGATCATCAGCAAGCAGGCCGGCCGCTGCATGGACTGCGGCATCCCGTTCTGCCACAACGGCTGCCCCCTCGGGAACCTGATCCCCGAGTGGAACGACTACGCCTACCGCGAGGACTGGTCGGCGGCGCAGGAGCGCCTGCACGCCACCAACAACTTCCCGGAGTTCACCGGCCGCCTCTGCCCGGCGCCCTGTGAGTCGGCGTGCGTGCTCGGCATCAACCAGCCGGCCGTCACCATCAAGAACGTCGAAGTCTCCATCATCGACAAGGCCTGGGACGCGAACGACGTCAAGCCGCAGGCGCCCGACCGCCTCTCCGGCAAGACCGTCGCCGTCATCGGCTCCGGCCCGGCCGGTCTCGCCGCCGCCCAGCAGCTGACCCGGGCCGGCCACACCGTCGCCGTCTACGAGCGCGCGGACCGCATCGGAGGCCTCCTCCGTTACGGCATCCCCGAGTTCAAGATGGAGAAGCGGCACATCAACCGCCGCATCGAGCAGATGCGCGCGGAGGGCACCAAGTTCCGCACGGGCGTCGAGATCGGCCGCGACATGCCGGCGACGGCGCTGCGCAACCGGTACGACGCGGTCGTCATCGCCGCCGGTGCCACCACCGCCCGCGACCTGCCCGTCCCGGGCCGGGAGCTGAACGGCATCCACCAGGCGATGGAGTACCTGCCGCTCGCCAACAAGGTCGTCGAGGGCGACTTCGTGGCCCCGCCGATCACCGCCGAGGGCAAGCACGTCGTCGTCATCGGCGGCGGCGACACCGGCGCGGACTGCGTCGGTACGGCACACCGCCAGGGCGCTGCCTCGGTCACGCAGCTGGAGATCATGCCGAAGCCGGGCGACGAGCGGAACGCCGGCCAGCCCTGGCCGACCTTCCCCATGCTCTACAAGGTCACCTCGGCGCACGAGGAGGGCGGCGAGCGGGTCTACTCCGTCTCCACCACCCACTTCGAGGGCGACGAGGACGGCAACGTCCAGTTCCTCCACCTCGTCGAGGTCGAGTTCGTCGAGGGCAAGCTGACCCAGAAGCCGGGCACGGAGCGGAAGATCCCCGCCCAGCTGGTCACGCTCGCGATGGGCTTCACCGGCACGGACGTGGAGAACGGCCTGGTCGCGCAGTTCGGCCTGGACCTGGACGAGCGGGGCAACGTCGCCCGCGACGCGGACTTCGCCACCAACGTCGACGGCGTCTTCGTCGCCGGCGACGCCGGCCGCGGCCAGTCCCTCATCGTCTGGGCCATCGCCGAGGGCCGCTCGGCCGCCCGCGGCGTCGACCGCTACCTGACCGGCGCCAGCTCCCTGCCGGCCCCGATCCGCCCGACGGACCGCTCCCTGACGGTCTGACCGACCCCCACAAACGTCCCGTACAACGACGTACGGAACTGAGCGCAGCGCCCCCCGAATGTCCCCGACCGGACGACTGGGTGGGCGCTGCGGCGCGTCGTCAGCTGTTCCCCGGCCAGATCCAGGTGATCAGCGACGCGGCGGACACCGCGAGAACCCCGACGAGACCCATCCAGCGGGCCCAGCCGGTCATCCGCCGAACGGTCCTGGCCCGCTCCCGCTCGTACCGCAGCAGGTACTCCGCCCCCGACGGCAGCTTCCGTCCCGGCCGCTCGTGCACCGCCGAGACCATCAGCCAGGACGCCAGGAGAAGCAGCAGGAACGCCCCGGCGAGCAGCCCGATCACCCACCACCGGGGCCCGGTGGTCATCTTGCTCAGGTTCTCCTGACCCTTGAGTACGAAGACGACGGTGAGCAGACCGGTGAGCGTGGCCAGGAAGTTCCGGTACCCCTCGGCCTGCTGGAGAGCGGCCTTGAGCTGTTCGGGCGGGGTGGCCATGGTCAGGACCCGGTCGTCGGCGTCCCGCAGTTCCTCGGGGGTGAACTCGCTCACAGCGACAGCCCCTGGGGCGGCGTGAGATAGAACGAGGCGCCGCAGCCCTTCTCGACCCCGGCGGGCCGACCGACGTGCCAGGTCGGGCACGCGCACCGCGCGTACTTCGGCTCGCCGTCGTCGAACGTGTACGGGCCGGACGGGCCCTTGGTGACGTACTGGACGTCCTCCCATATCCGGGTGGTCACGCACCGGCACTCCGGACACTCGCCCGTGGCCTGCACGCGCCCGGCGCCCCGGGGCTGCCACAGGAACGTCGTGACGGGCGAGGCCGGGGGCCGGTCGTTGACGCGGTAGGGGACGGCGGAACTCATGGGCGGGGGCCTCCTGGGGTGCGGGGAAGATCGAGGTCGAAGAGGCGGGAGTACGTGCGGAGCCGCTCCAGGACCTCCGTCTCGGAGAGGTCCGTCTCCTCCGAGCAGAGGAGGACGTGATCGGGGTCCACGGCACCTTCGACGGCCGGCGCGCGGCCGGTCAGCCCGGTGGTGAGCACGATGACGTCGCGCCAGTCGGGCGTCAGGTCCCGTTCGTCCCCGACGGGCTCGGGGACGGTGACGCCGAGCCCGAGACAGCGGAAGGGCGCGTAGCGGTCGTACACCTTCCCGAGCGTCCAACCGAACCGCCCGGCGACGAGGACGAGTTCGAGGGGGCCGAGGGTGCCGGGTCCGAGCAGATCCGTTTCGAAGGCGGCGATGTCGAAGCGGTCGGGGACGAAGTGCTTGAGGGCTTCGGCGTCGGAGCCGGTGAAGGGGCCGGGGAGGCTGGGGCCGCCGGCGGAGTGGAAGGCGCGGGCGGTGCGGACGACCTCGCTGAGGGTCTTGCCATGACGAGTCGCGTCGAGCAGCTGGTGGCATGTGAGTGTGGTGCGAAAGGCCATCCCGATGGAAAGCCCCCTGTCGAAGAGGAAATTGGTGTTGGCGTACGGAGATATCGCCCGGAGGGACTCGGGGAGATCGACGACCTTCAGGGGGATGGGCAAAGGAAGCTCTGCCAGGCGTTCCGCCTGACGACCCAACGTCGTTCGTTCCCGACTGGCGAGGGCCGTGAGCGGCTCCAGACCGACACCCCTCGCGTCGAGATCCCAGTGAGCCGCACCGAGGCCCGTGCGGGGGTAGGCGATGGTGAGCAGTACGTCGACGACAGGGTCCTGGACCAGCTGCAGAGTGCTTGCGTCGACCGAGGCGAGGCACTCGGGGGTGAGAACGCCGCACACCTCCAGGCACCTCAGATCCTGAAGCGTCGATGCGATGTCGGGATCGGGGGTGGCGTGCCGGATCGCTGCGAGAAGCCGCCAGGGGCCGATGGGGCCGAGACCCTTGGCGGCCTGGGAATGAAGAGTGCCGAGCCAGCCCGGCGCCGTCCAGTCGCTGGTCTCCGCCGGTACGGGAGGTGCGTCGACACCGGTGGCCGCTGTGAGGCCGTTGATCTGCTCGGCCACCCGGCCGACCGGGATGTTCATGACGGCGGATCGTTCGAGTACGTCGAGCATGGTGAGGGCGCCTTGGACCCACGGCGGCTCACCGTCCACCTTGGACGACATGAGGCGGCGCTCGTCGCCGGTCAGGGGCCGATGGCCGAGTGTCGCGGCGGAGACCTCGGGGCCCAGGGAGAAGCCCAGGTCGCTCAAGGATTCGATTCGCTCGACGAGGTGCTTGCGCTCCTCGACCGAGGGCGCACGCACCAAGAGGTCGACCGGGTGAACGACCCCGTCGTGCCACATTCGTATCCTCCCTGGCACGGCCACAGACCTGGGACCGGCCAGTTCGGAGACCTCCGTCTCCAGGACGACGCCCTCGGAGAGCCGGGGTACGTCCTCCCATCCGCGCAGTGGCACGACGCGCGTCAGTTCCCTTGTCGAGGAAAGGGCCTCGGACAGTGTGATCGTGTGGGTATGAGCGACCGGTAGGAGCGGGGCGAAGGCAGCTGGGCTCGCCTTGCGGCCCGCGATGCCACGACGTCTCGCGGCCGCATGCGTCTCGACGATGTCGGTCATGACCGGGGTCGGGAAGAAGGTCCTCAAGGCGCGTACGTCGGAGACTTCCGGCACGTGCACGCCGACGACGGCGAGTCGTCGTTGGGCGCGGACGGCCAGGGCCAGAGACTCCTGGGTCTGCGCGGCAGCCCGGAGCGGCGCCGCCCAGCCGTCGGGCATGCCCCGAGCGAAGAGCAGCATGTCCAGGCCGATGGGCTTGGGGTAGCTGTCCGGAGTGAACGGCTCACCCTCGTGGCGGTGAACCCCCAGCGCGGAGTGCCGCCACTGCCTCAGCGTCGTGCTGCTGATCGGCGAGCCGTTGAGGCGACCGGTGTATCTGTTCAGGCTCAGTAGATCGCGGTCGGACGGGATGCACCCCACATCGCGCAGCCGCAAGGTCGACGAGCCGAGGCTGCGCTCTTCGTGTGTCGTATGCAGTACCCCCACCGCGTCCTCGCCGAGCGAGTCGAAGACCTTCACCGCCAGTTTCGGCTCCGTGCGGGCGAGCTCCCACAGCCAGCGCAGTGACACCTCCTCGAAGGCGGCCACTGCCTCGGGCACGCCCGACAGCAGGCGGAGCAGTACGCCTTCCTCGTCGTGGCCGATCAGGCCGTTGCGGTCGACCGTGGGGACCGGCTGGTCCCGTTCGCGCAGGTTGAAGACGTAGCCGTCGACCTCGGGGGCCTTCTTGAGGACGACGCCGTCCAGGAGTAGCTGGCCCGCGCCCTGGACGATCCACGCGTCCGTCCCTGCCACGGCGGGCTTGGCCGGCCAGTTCTCCGACGCCTGGAGTTCGCCGGGCGACCACTCCGCCCAGCGGATCCGGTTGCCGTCCCGGTCCAGTTCCTCTGCCGTCACCCGGTGGTCGCTCACCCACAGCAGGGAGCGCAGCGTCTCCACGAGTGATGGCGGCGTCTCGCCGTCCGCACTCAGATAGAGGCGGACCACGGTGCCGCCGCGTTCCGGGGCGTCGGTGGTCTCCACGATCTCCAGAAGGCCCGAGCCCGACTGGATGGTGGCCTGCAGGGGCGCTTCCGCACGGGAGAGGTTGCCGTGGAGGTCGGTGGTGGCGGTGGTGACCACGACCTCCTCCGCCAGCATGAAGTAGCTGAACACGCCAATGCCGAAACGGCTGTTGAAAGGAATCGGCTCGATGCCCGCCCGGCGCCAGTTCCGGCGTTCCTGGACGAAGTCCGGGTCCTGCTCGTACCGTTTGCCCGCCCGGGCGAACATCGAGATGAGCTTTCTGCGGCTCATACCGGTGCCTGTGTCGCGGCACTCGATGTACGGGCGGTCCTCCTCGTCGTATCCCTGGACGAAGGAGATCTCCGGATCACGGCCCTTCGCCCCGCACTTGCGCAGGCTCCGCCCGTACTGGGTGCGCAGCTGCCGGTACCGGCAGGCGTCCAGGGCGTTCTGGTAGAGCTCCCGGACGGCGAGCATCTTGTCGCCGTACAGCTGGGTCCCCATGAGCAGCGGGCGGATCTCGTCCTCGGCTAGGCGGAAGCGCTCCAGCGGTTTGGTGTACTGCTGCTCCAGGGGTTCCAGGAACTCGGTGGTCACCTTCCGGGGGATGCCGCGCAGCAGGTGGGGGGCGGTCGTCCGGGCGTCCTTCCAGCCCTTGTGGAGCGCTCGGACCGACGCGTCGGCCGTCGCGGCCAGGTCCTCCACGGCCGCGTGCAGCGCGGGGTGCGGGCAGAGGAAGTTGATCGCGAGGTCGTATCCCCCGTCGTCGCCGGTCCGGGTGTGCCCGTCGGGGGACTCCAGGCGGTACTCGGAGAGGGCCGCGGTGACGTCTGAGGGGAGGAGCCGGCGGTGGGCGCCCAGATGGTCGACGAGGACGCTGGACATCCGCCGGGGGTCCGCGGCGAGGAGCGACGCCAGCCAGACGAGGTACGCGAGGTCGGGGGCGCGCCAAGAGTTGCCGGGCACGGCGGGGTGCTCGTTCCACCGGAGCTCGCCGCTGTCGTTGATGCGGGGGCTGCTGCCGGGCGCGACCGTGACGTGGGCCAGGACCTGGCGGAGCTGGCGGTCGATCAGGGTGCGGTTCTGCGGGGAGGTCTCGCCGGAGGACGCGGCGGTCACGGCCGCGACCACCATGCCGAGCAGGTGGTCGACCGCCGCGTAGTCGCCCGTACCGTCCCACAGGCGGTCCCAGTCGGCGATGAACCGGTGGCGCAGCCAGTGGTCGGCCGCCGTGGCGGGTCCGGCCAGGTGGCGCCGGCGCAGGGTTTCGGCCGCCAGGCTGACCTGCGAGTGCGCCCGGGACACGTCCCGCGCGGCGTCGCACACCAGGTGGTCGTGCGGGGTGACGGCCTCCCGGCCGCGGCCGTCCTCGCGCCGGTCGATCCGGTCCGGCCGCAGTGCCGCCAGCTCGCTCAGGGCAATGGCGACGACGCCCTCGTGCAGCAGGGGTGCGGCGAGCAGCGCTGCCGTCTCGGCGGGAGAGAGACGTTCACGGCCGGTGAGGTGGGCGGCCTCGACGAGCCGGCCGAGGCGGTCGACGACCCGGATCGGATAGTCCGGATCGTTCCAGGGGGTGGCGAGGGCCGAGTCCGTGCCCAGGCGGCTCTTCGCGACCTCGCGCGCCAGGTCGGCGAGCTTGTCCTTGACCGACTCGTGTGCGTCCGCGTGCGAGGTGTGCTGCCAGAGGACGGAGCCGGCGACCGCCTCGGACCAGCGCTGGGTCTCCTGAGATCCCCGGCAGAGGACCAGCCGTGCGTCGAGGCCCTGCACGCACTGGAAGTCCACCGTCGGAGGGGGTTCCGTGAGCTGCGCCGTCAGTCGCCCGACCCGGGCCCGGACGAAGTTGTGAACGTCCTTCAGGGTCTTCGGGGGACTGTTGCGGGACAGGGCCTCGGAGAGGGCGATGCCGAAGTAGCTGCCCTTCTCGGGGTCGGCGTAGGCGGGCTGTCCGCGCCCGCTCGCGAGCAGCCAGGCCACGTCGCGATATGTGGAGTTCACCAGGCGGGCCTCGTCCGGGTCCGAGGGTGAGGGCGGCTGGTCGGTCCTGCAGGTGTCGAGGCAGACCACGACCGTGACGCCCTCGGGAATCGTGCCGAGGAGGACCTCGGGGGCGGTTTCGAGGACCGTCTGTGCGATCAGCGAGCCGTCGGCACGAGGGCGCGCGTCCGAGGTGAGCAGGTACTCGCGTTCGCCGATGGTCACCCCGTGGCCGGAGACGTAGAGGAAGGCCGTGTCACCTGCCGTGCAGGAGAGGAGGAATTCCTCCACGGCGCTGACGATCGAACCCACGCCCGTGTCCTGCCGCTCCGGACTGGTGTGGCCGGGGTGGAGGGCGTCGACGATGTAGCCGGACTCGGCGAGGGCGGACCCGACGAGTTCTACGTCGCGGTCGACGAACCCGAGCGGGGGGAAGCGTCGGGCGAGGGTCTCGTTCCGTTCCAGGAAGGCGGTCCTGCCGACTCCGATGAGCAGCGCTCGCCGTCTTCCGTCGACCGGTTCCTCGGTCGTGTCCACCGACGCGGCCGTCGTCGAGCTCACCCGTTCCCCCAACTCCCCTGTGCGGCACCGCAGGAGGTCCATGATTCCAGAACACCGGGACCGGATCGGTACTGCCGGGGACAAGCCCGGAGCTCACGGGAGCCCCCACCTCACACGCCCTTCCCCGGCCCGCGGAAGCGCGGGATCACCCGCTCGCCCCACTGCCGGATCGTCTCCAGGCAGACCTGCTGGGGGACCGTGCCCATCTGGATCAGGCACATCACCTCGTCGACGCCGATCTCCCGGAGCCGTTCCACGTAGGCGATCGCCGTCGCCGCGTCCCCGTAGGCGTGGTCGGTGTTGTACGTGCCCGTGTCCACCGGTCGGGCCGGGATGTCCGCGTCGTGCAGGCGGGCGATCAGCTTCCGGCGCTGCTCGTCGAGCGCCCCCGTGTGGTCCTCGTCCTCCGCGTAGCCCGTGGGGGCGGGGGCGCCGCCGTACCAGTGGGCGATCGACTCGGCGAAGAAGCGCTGGCCCCGGGTGCCGAGGCGGAGGGCGCGGGCGGCGTCGTCGAGGACGATCGTGGGGCAGAGGGCCGAGAAGTGGTCGTTGACCTCGGTGGAGACGAACCGGGAACCGTCCCTGGCGGCGATGGCCTCGTCGTACACCGTGCGCATCGCGCGGACGTCCTCGGCGCCGGCGAAGCCCATCACCAGGGCGCCGATGCCGAGTTCGGCGGCCTGCCGGAGGGACTCGTGCTGCGAGCAGGCCATGAAGAGCGGGGGATGCGGGGTCTGCACGGGGCGGGGGAGGACCGCACCGGGGCCGATGTCGAGGGTGCCGTGCCACTCCAGCTCCGGCTCCCGCCAGGCCGAGGCGAAGATCCGCAGGGCCTCCTCGGTCTGCGGACGGGTGTCCTCCGGGCGTACCCCGAACATCCGGGTCTCCTGGCGGGTCGCGCCCCGCCCGGCGCCGACGTCGACCCGGCCGCCGGAGAGCACGTCGAGCATGGCGGCGCGCTCGGCGACCCGGACCGGGTGCTGGTAGCCGAAGGGCATGGTGACCACGCCGTGGCCGACCCGGATGGTCCGGGTGCGGGCCGCGACCCAGGTCAGGAAGATCTCGGACGCGCTCATGTGGGCGTACTGGACGAGGGAGTGGTGCTCGACCGCCCAGATCCGGTCGAAGCCCATCTCCTCGGCGAGGACGGCCTGTTCGACGCAGTCGTGGAGGACCTGGTGTTCGCGGGCGGGGGTGGGGTCGACGAGCTGTGCTTCGAAGATCATGGAGAACTTCACGGGACGCTCCTCCCGGGGCAGGCCAGTTCTATGCCTAATCGAAATACTTCTAGCAGGCATAGGAGGAGGAAGGAAGGGCCGTAGACTGCCCTCCGTGGTGGACCGAGAGAGCGTGCCGGAGCTTCCCGCGACCAGCTGGGCGGTGCTCGGACTGCTCTCCCACGGACGGGAGTTGTCCGGCTACGACGTCAAGAAGTGGTCCGACCGGTCCCTCGGACTCTTCTACTGGAGCCCCTCCTTCAGCCAGGTCTACAGCGAGCTCAAGCGCCTGGAGAACCGCGGCTACGCCACCTCGCGGCTCGTCGCCCCCGAGGCCGGCACGCGCGACAAGCGGGTCTACCGGATCACCGACGAGGGCCTCGACGCCGTCCGCACCTGGGCCCGCACGGCCCCCCTCGACCCGCCCGTCCTCAAGCACGGGCCGATGCTGCGGCTCTGGCTCGGCCACCTCCTCGAACCCGAGCGGATGCGGGAGATCCTGGCCGCGCACCGCGAGTACGCCGAGCGCATGCGGCGGCGCGCCGAGGCGGACGTGGCGGACGCGGGGGCGGACGAGGCCTGGGCGTACCCCCGGCTCACCCTCACCTGGGCCGAGCGGTACTACACGGCCGAACGCGACCTGGCCGACGCCATGCTCGCGGACATCGAGGAACTGGAGGGGGAGCAGTAGATGGCACTGAGCCTGCGGAAGGTCGAGGAGACAGCGCCCGCCCTGGTGAGCCTCTACAAGGAGGCCGGGGCCTCGCTCGCGCGGCACGGGATCGGCGGCCATCGGGTCGCCGTCTACCTCGTCGTCGACTACTCGGGGTCCATGAAGCCGTACTACGCCAACGGCGCCGTGCAGGCCCTGGCGGACCGGGTCCTCGGGCTCTCCGCGCACCTCGACGACGACGGACGGGTGCCGGTGGTCTTCTTCTCCACCGGCATCGACGCCGAGACCGAGATCCGGCTCGACGACCACGTCGGCCGGATCGACCGGATCGTCGCCGGGCTCGGCCACATGGGCAAGACGAGCTATCACCTCGCCATGGACGCCGTCATCGACCACTACCTGGACAGCGGCTCCACCGCGCCCGCGCTCGTCGTCTTCCAGACCGACGGCGGGCCGATCAACAAGCTCGCCGCCGAGCGGTACGTCTGCAAGGCGGCCCGGCTGCCGATCTTCTGGCAGTTCATCGGCTTCGGCGACCCCGGAAGCCGGCAGTTCGAGTTCCTGCGCCGGCTCGACGAGCTGGACGTGCCGGCGAAGCGGCCCCTCGACAACGCCGGCTTCTTCCACGCGGGCCAGGACCCGAGCCGGGTCCCGGACGCGGAGCTGTACGACCGGCTCGTCTCCGAGTTCCCGGCCTGGCTCGCCGCGGCCCGGGCCCAGGGCGTCGTCCGGTCGTGAACCCGAGGCCCCGAGGCGGGCGAACCGCTCCTCGGTGGAACCAGGGGCCCGGGGGCGCCCGCTCCTCGCCCGCCGCGCTCGTCGCGGTGACCGAGGGCGGGCAACTCGCCACCGCCGACCGAAGGCAGGAGGAAACAAGGCAGGTAGGGAAATCCGGTGGCCTCCGGGCGCGGCCGCGGGCGACGATGCCGCCCATGACTTCTCTCGTGCGACACGTGACCATCGACTGCGCCGACGCCTACGCCCTGGCGAACTTCTGGGCGAAGGCCCTCGACTCCCGGGTCTCCGACGACGACAAGCCCGGCGACCCGGAGGCGCTCGTCGAGTCGGCCGGCGCGAACCTCCTCTTCATCCGGGTCCCCGAGCCGAAGGCGGTGAAGAACCGCGTCCACCTCGACCTCCAGCCGCAGGACCGCACGCGTGACGAGGAGGTCGAGCGGCTGCTCGGCCTCGGCGCGACGCTGGTCGACGACCGCCGGAACGCCGACGGCACCGGCTGGGCGACCATGACGGACCCGGAGGGCAACGAGTTCTGCGTGGAGCGCAGCCGGGCGGAACGCGCGGCGACCGCCTGAACCCACGGGTGAGTCCGGAGTAATCCGGACAGTGGCTGTCGGGTTTCCGGTGTTTCCTGGACTCATGGGAGACACCGGAACCACCTGGCCGGCCTTCGAGGCCGACGAGCCCGACTTCGCCGCGACCGTGCGGGAGCGCTTCGGGCAGTACACCCACCACGCCCTCGCCACCCTCCGGAAGGACGGCTCGCCCCGCCTCAGCGGCATCGAGGCCGACTTCCGCGGCGGGGAGCTCTGGCTCGGCATGATGCCGAACTCCCGCAAGGCGCTCGACCTGCGCCGCGACCCCCGGTTCGCGCTGCTCGCCAACCCGGGCCCCGGCACCGACATGGGCGGCGGGGACGTCCGGATCTCGGGGCGGGCCGTCGAGGTCACCGACCCGGAGAAGCTGGACTGGTACGCGGCCGAGGCGGGCGCGCCGCAGCCCTTCCACCTCTTCCGGGTGGAGCCGACCGAGGTCGTGCGGACCTGGGTGGACGGCGAGGAGATCGTCTTCCGCAGCTGGGCGCCGGGACGCCCGACCCGGACGCTCCGGCGCGGCAATGACGACCGTCCGCCCCGCGAGGACACCTGACCCCTGGGTGGCCCGGCGCGCGGAGGACCACAATGGGCACGTGCCGAACACTGCAAGCAAGAAGAAGACCCAGGTGAGCGGCGGGCCCGAGCGGCGCCGTGAACTCCTCGACACGGCGGCCGAGGTGTTCGCCGCCCAGGGGTACAACGCCACCACCGTCCGCAAGATCGCGGACGCCGCCGGGATGCTCGCCGGCAGCCTCTACTACCACTTCGACTCCAAGGAGTCGATGCTCGACGAGATCCTCTCCACCTTCCTGAACGAGCTGTGGGAGGGGTACGACGCCGTCCTCGACGCCGGGCTCGGCCCCCGCGAGACCATCGAGGCCCTGGTCACCGAGTCCTTCCGGGAGATCGACCGGCACCGTGCCGCCGTCGCGATCTACCAGAAGGAGTCCCTGCACCTCGTCGACCAGCCCCGTTTCGGCTATCTGGCCGACTCGCAGCGCAAGTTCGAGAAGGCCTGGCTCGGCACCCTGGAACGCGGCGTCGCCGCCGGGGTCTTCCGCGCCGACCTCGACGTCCGGCTCACCTACCGGTTCGTCCGCGACACCGTCTGGGTCGCCGCTTCCTGGTACCGGCCGGGCGGCCGGCACAGCCCGGAGGAGATCGCCCGGCAGTACCTGTCCATGGTCCTGGACGGTGTCGCCGTACGCCGCGACTGACCGGACGGCTGTGACGCCGCTCACGGCGGGGCGTCGCACCGGGCGCCGTACGGGGCGCCGTACGGGGCGCCGTACGGGGCCCCGTGCAGGGCGTGGTACGGGGCGGCCGAGGGGGCGGCCGGGGCGGGAAGGTCCCGGGGCGCACTATTGTTCCGGTAGAGACATCCGGAAACCGTTTCGCGTTCCGGGAGAGACAGCCGGGGCCCGTATCTCGTGTTCCGGGCGGTACAGCCGGGGCCCGCATCGCGCAGGTGCGGGCCCCGGCTGTGCCGCGCACCGGCCAGGAAGGCACGAATGACCCGCTCCGAACGCCCCCAGAGGCGCGGCCCCCGCACCGCCCAGGCGAAGTCCACGTCCCAGCCGAAGGGCCCCCGCGGCGGCCGTCGTCCCGCCGCGCCCCCGCCGCCGCAGGAGTTCACCCCTCCGGAGACGGTGACGCCCGCGCTGCCGCCCGTGGCCTCCTTCGAGGACCTGGACATGCCGGCCGCGCTGCTGCGGACGCTCACCGAGCAGGGTGTGACGGAGCCGTTCCCGATCCAGGCCGCGACGCTGCCGAACTCGATCGCCGGGCGTGACGTCCTCGGCCGGGGGCGCACCGGCTCCGGCAAGACCCTCGCCTTCGGGCTCGCGCTCCTCGCCCGCACCGCCGGCCGCCGCGCCGAGCCGACCGCGCCCCTCGCGCTGGTCCTGGTGCCGACCCGCGAGCTCGCCCAGCAGGTGACCGACGCCCTCACCCCGTACGCCTCTGCGCTGCGGCTGCGGATCACCACGGTCGTCGGCGGCATGTCGATCTCCCGGCAGTCCTCGTCCCTGCGGCGCGGCGCCGAGATCCTCATCGCCACGCCCGGCCGGCTCCACGACCTCATCGAGCGGGGTGACTGCCGCCTCGACCAGGTCGCCGTCACCGTCCTCGACGAGGCCGACCAGATGGCCGACATGGGCTTCCTGCCGCAGGTCACGAAGCTGCTGAAGCAGGTCGAGCCGGACGGGCAGCGGCTGCTGTTCTCCGCGACCCTCGACCGGAACATCGACAAGCTGGTCAAGATGTTCCTGGACGACCCGGTCGTGCACTCGGTCGACCCCTCGGCCGGTGCGGTGACCACGATGGAGCACCACGTCCTGTACGTGATGGACGAGACGGACAAGAAGGCCGTCACGCTGCGGATCGCGGCCCGCGAAGGCCGCACGATCCTCTTCCTCGACACCAAGCGGTCCGTGGACCGGCTGGTCAAGCGGCTCCTGGCCAACGGCGTCCGGGCCTCCGGGCTGCACGGCGGCCGCTCGCAGCCGCAGCGGAACCGGACCCTGGACCAGTTCAAGACCGGTCAGGTCACCACGCTCGTCGCGACGAACGTGGCGGCCCGCGGCATCCACGTCGACGACCTCGACATGGTCGTGAACGTCGACCCGCCGATGGACCACAAGGACTATCTGCACCGGGGCGGCCGCACCGCGCGCGCCGGCGAGTCCGGCAGCGTGTTCACGCTGGTCCTGCCCGAGCAGAAGCGGGACATGGGCCGGCTGATGTCGAACGCGGGCATCAGCCCCCGTACGGCGCAGATCAGGTCCAGCGACGAGGAGCTCTCCGAGCTCACCGGCGCCCGGGAGCCCTCGGGCGTCCCCGTCGTCGTCGAGACCCCGCAGCCGACCCCGCCGCGCAAGGCGGCGGGGGCCGGTGGCGCCGGCACGGGCGGCCGCCGCCGTCGCCGTCCGGCCTCCTCCGGAGCCGGCAGCGGTGGTACGGACACGGCCGCACCGGGCTCGGGGCGCGGCTCCGGCACGTCCGGCGGGCGCGGGTCCACCACGCCCACCGGCCGGGGCTCCGGCGCCGCGACGGGCTCGGGCCGGGGTTCCGGCGGGGCCGGCGGCTCCGGGCGTGGCGCGGGCGGCGCGGGGCGCGGCTCCGGCGCGGGCCGTGGTTCCGGCGCGGGTGCCGGGCGCGGTGCGGCGGCCGGCGCCGGCCGGGGCGGGCGTCAGGCCTCCGGCACGAGCCGTTCGCGGAGCGCCGCGAGCTCGCGCAGCTCCAGGCCGAGGCCGACCGACACGTAACGGAAGAGGCTCCCGTAGGAGGTGCGGACCTGGTCGAGGGCGGTGTCCAGGTACTCGGCCCGCACCTCCTGGAGCGGCACGATCAGGTCCGGGTTCTGCATGAGCCCGCCCTGCTTCAGGCCCTCCCGGACGCGCGCGTCGTAGGCGGCGCGGAAGGTGTTGGAGGCCAGGTAGTCCGCGCGGGCGGAGCTCTCGGGCACCCCGAGCAGGGTGAGCAGGAGCCAGCTCGTCCAGCCGGTGCGGTCCTTGCCCGAGGTGCAGTGCAGGAGCAGCGGCCCCCGGCGCGGGTCGGCCAGGTCCCGCAGGGTGGCCGCGAGGGCGTCCCGGTTCGCGGAGTCGGTGACGAAGGTGCGGTACACCTCGCACATGAAGGCGGCGGCCCGCCCGCCGCCGAGCATCTCCTCCTGACGGACCGGGTCGCGGGAGCCGATCGCGGCCATCAGCTGCCCGAAGAGCCCGTGGTCGGTGATGGGCCGGGCGACCGGGACCGGGCCCGCGGGCAGCCGGTCGGCGCCGTCGTACCCGACCTCCAGCGGGATCCGCAGGTCGACCACGGTGCCGAGGCCGAGCCCGGCGAGGGTGGTGAGGTCGGCGTCGGTGAGTTTGGCGAGGTGGTCGCTCCGGTAGGCGAGACCGTGCCGGACCCGGCGGCCGTCGTAGGTGGCGTATCCGCCGAGATCACGGACGTTGACCGCGCCCTGGAGCGGGATCTGCCGGATCGCGGTCGTCGAGCTGGTGCGGGCGCTCGCTTCCGTGGGCAGCGCCGAGAGCAGGGCTGCGGCACCGGTGGTGGTGAGCAGTGCGCGTCGGGACAGGGGCATGGCTGGGCTCCCTTACGGACTGACGGACGTACGGCGGACGGCCGTACGGCAGACGGACTCGGGTGGACAGCCGTGGGCGGACGGGCCCGCGGGGCCGCTCTTCCACCTAACGTTAGTTAGGTGACGTGCTGGCGAGGAAGGTAGCAGCCGGAGGGGCCGAACGGGAGGGGTCTGCGGCGCCGGGTCGGGCGGGCTACTCCGTGAGGCGCTTCGTCGCGGCGCGCTGGCGTTCGGTCGCGCCCGTCAGGAAGCGGGTGATCGTCACCAGTTCCTCGGTCGTGAACTCCTCGTAGAGCTCGTGCACTTCGCGTGCCCAGTCGTCGAAGAGCGGGGCGAGCTCGGCCAGCTTCTCGGGGCGGGGCTCGACGAGCACCCGGCGCTTGTCCGTCGGGTGCTTCACCCTGCGCACGAAGCCCTTGCGCTCCAGGCGGTCGACGAGTCCGGTCACGGAGGCGGGGGCCAGGCCCGAGTGCTCGGCCAGCTCCTTGGCGGTGAGGGGGCCGTGCCGTTCGAGCAGGTCGAGCGTCTTGGTCTCGGTGGCGCCCAGGTCCTGCTGGGCGGCGATCGCCGAGTGGAAGGCGACGGAGGCGGCACTGGAGTCCCGGCCGGCGGCGGTGAGGGCGGCGACGACCGCGCCCCGCTCCCGGTCCTGTGCGCTGTCCCGCCCACTGTCCTGTTCGGTGCCCGGCTCGCTCATGGCGGCAGCCTAGCAAAATTCATTTCGTTCGGCCGAACGAAAGAGTTGTGATCAAGGGGTGGTGCATGCCAGATTTATTTCGTTCGCTCGAACGAAATAAATCTCGAGAGAGGGAGAGTCGAGATGTCCACGACCGTCACGACCGCCGCCACCGGCGCTCCGTTCACCGTCCACCCGCGCCGCTGGGCCGCCGCCGTCGTCATGATGGTCGCCGCCCTGATGGACCTCGTGGACGTCACCATCGTCAACGTCGCCCTGCCCTCCCTCGGGCACGGCCTCGGCGCCTCCGAGAGTGCCCTCCAGTGGACCGTCTCCGCCTACCTCCTGGGCTTCGCCGCGACCCTCGTCGTCGCGGGACGGCTCGGCGACCGGTACGGCCGCAAGGTGCTCTTCCTCGCCGGCACCGCCGGCTTCGGCCTCGCCAGCCTCGCCTGCGGAATCGCCCAGAGCCCCGGCCAGCTGATCGCGGCCCGCGCCGTGCAGGGCGTCGCGGCGGCCGTGCTCATGCCGCAGGTGCTCGGCTCCTTCCAGAGCCTCTTCCAGGGCAAGGACCGCGGCAAGGTCTTCGGGATGTACGGCGCGGTGGCCGGCTTCGCCTCCGCGATCGGGCTGCTGCTCGGCGGGGTCCTCACCGACGCGGACCTCTTCGGGCTCGGCTGGCGCACCGTCTTCCTCGTCAACGTGCCCGTCTCCGTCCTCACCCTCGCCGCCGCCGTCGTCCTCGTCCCCAGCACCCGCGAGCAGGCCGCCACCCGGCCCCCGCTGCTCGGCAGCCTCGTCCTCGCCGCCGGCCTCGTCGCCGTCGTCCTGCCGCTCGTCCAGGGCCGCGGCTGGGGCTGGCCGCTCTGGGGCTGGGGCCTCCTCGCGGCCGGCGCCCTCGCGGTGGCCGGGGTCGCCGTGCGTGGCTCGGTGCTGCCCCGGCGGATCTTCACCGTCCCGGCCTTCTCGTACGGCCTGGCGGTCCAGCTGCTCTTCGCCCTCGGCATGCAGGGCTTCTTCCTGGTCCTCGCGATCTGGCTGCAGGGCGGACAGGGCTACACCCCGACCCAGGCGGGCGTCCTGATGGCCGCCTTCTCGGCGGGCGGCTTCCTCACCGCCCCGGCCGCCGAACCGCTCGCGGTCAAGCTCGGCCGGTACGTCCCCACCGCGGGCGCCCTCCTCATGGCCGGCGGCTACGGCTGGGTCTGGTACGCGATGGACGCCGCCGCGCCCGTCCACACCGGCGCCTGGCCCCTGGCGCCCGGCCTCGCCGTCGCGGGCGCCGGCCTCGGCCTCCTCGTCGTCCCGCTCGTCGGCATCGTCCTCTCGGCCGCCCCGGCCGAACTCGCGGGCGGAGCCTCCGGCGTCTTCTCCACCGCCCAGCAGTTCGGCGGCGCCCTCGGCGCGGCAGCCATCGGCACCGCCTACTTCGCGGACCTCTCCCTCTCCGCCGCGATGCCCTGGGTCCTCGCGGCCTACGCCGGCGCCGCCCTGCTGAGCCTGCGGCTCCCCGCCGGCGGGCGGTGACACCTCCTCACGCACACGGCGCGCGCCGGGACCCGGACGGGTCCCGGCGCGCGCCGCGTCCACCGGATCCGCACGTTCGGGAGGAACCGGTTAACGTCCGGGGAATTCACGGGCGTTGGGGTTCCCGACGGGGATCTACGCGCGTCATCATCACAGCCATGCGAATCCCCCCTCGATTCACCCTCGCCGGCGGTGTCGCCACCGCCCTCCTGTCCTCCCTCCTCCTCGGCGCCCCGGCCACCGCCGCGCCCGCCCCCGCACCCGTCGCCGCCGTGTCCACGCTCGCGGCCACCGCGTCCGTCGGGGACATCTGCTACTCGGACCTGCCCAGCCAGGCGTACGACACCCTGCGCCTGATCGACGCGGGCGGCCCCTTCCCGTACAGCCAGGACGGCTCCGTCTTCCAGAACCGCGAAGGCGTCCTGCCGGCCCACAGCTACGGCTACTACCACGAGTACACGGTGAAGACCCCGGGCATCGACACCCGCGGCGCCCGCCGGATCGTCACCGGGAGCGCGGCGGAGGAGGACTACTACACCTCCGACCACTACGCCACGTTCGACCTCGTCGACTACGCCTGCTGACCCCCGCGGTCAGCCCCGGCGCGGAGTCGTCCACTCCAGGCGGGTCCTGACCCGCCGGTCGTGGACGTGCTCCAGGGCGGCCAGCGCCGTCTCGCGCGCCGCGCCGTCCGCCGCCCCGTCCGCGAGGATCGACGCCAGCGCGTCGACGGCGCGCGGGTCCTGACGGATCGCGAGCCCGCGCGCCGCCTCCGCCGCGGTCTCCGGATCGGTGTCGCCGAGCCGCTCCGCGAGCCCCTCCCGCACGAGAGGGGTGTCGTCGGGCAGCTCGGCGAGCGCCAGCGTCGCCCAGTCCCGCACCCGGGCGTCGCCGTCCCGGCTCAGCGCCAGCACCACCCCGAGCGCCTCGACGTGTCCGGCCGGCACGATCCCGGCGAGGGCCGCCGCGACCGCCCGGCGCACCACCGCGTCGGGATGCCCGGCCGCCGCGAGCAGTTCGGGCACGGCGGCCGCGTCCGCGCACTCCCCGAGCGCGTTCACCGCCGAGAGCAGCGGTTCCCGCGCCGGGGGCACGGCCTCCGCCGCGAGGCGGCGCAGGACCGGCACCGCGCTCGGGCCGAAGCCGGGCAGCGCGCCGAGCACCCGCGCGCCGAGGGCCCGGCGCAGCGGATCCCGGTAGGCGCACCACCCGGCAGCAGCCACGAAGGTCTCCTCGTCGGCCCGGCCCACCAGTTCGGTCACCGCCGTCGTCCAGTCGTCGAGCTCGGGGTCGCCGCAGCGCAGCGCCCGCGCCGCGAGCTCCTCCTGCGGGGTGCGCAGGCCGAGCGCCGCCTCCAGGAGCGTGGCGATCGCCGCGTGGCCGGTGCCCCGGTCGTCGCCGCGCCCGGGCGCCCCGTCCTCCCGCAGCAGCTCGACGACGACCGTGATCCCGCCGTCCTCCCGCACCCGCCGGACGACCGCCTCGTACGTCTGCCCGCCCTCGTTCCCGGCGACGAGCCCGCGCCGCAGCTCGGCCGCGATGTCGGCGCCGATCCACCGCCGGGCCTCCCGCAGCGCGGCCTCCCGGGCCTGCGCGCCGTGGTCGAGGAGCGCCCGCACGCAGCCGGTGCAGCCGCGCCGGGCGGCGGCGACGAGCGGGAGGAGCCCGTCGGGTCCCGGCCGGTCCGGGTCGGCGCCGTGCTCCAGGAGGACCCGGGCCGTGTCGGCGTGGCCGAGGCGGAGGGCCCAGGCGAGGGCGGTGAAGCCGTACGCCTCCTCCTGGTCGGCCGCCGCGCCCGCCGCGAGCAGCGCCCGCACCACCTCGGTGTGTCCCCCGCAGGCCGCGCCGCAGAGCGGCAGGTCGCCGTCGTCCTCGCCGCTGCCCCGGCCGGGGTCGGCCCCTGCGGCGAGCAGCAGCCGCACGATGCCCGCCTCGTCGCCGACGGCCGCCCGGTACAGGGCGGTCTCCCCGTCCTCCCGGCCCTCGGGGTCCGCCCCGTCCCGCAGGAGCCGCACGGCCCCGTTCTCGTCCCCGTCCCGGATGGCGTCGAACAACGTGCTCATGCCCCGACCCTGACGCGCCGTCGGTGTGCGGCGCAAATCGTTACGTCAGGCGGAGCACTCCAGGACGGAGCCGCACACCCCGCACCGGGCCTTGAGCGCCCGTCCCGCCGGGATCCGCAGGCGCTGGGCGCAGACCGGGCAGTGGAAGGAGACGCCGGTCGCCGGGGCGCCGCCGTCGAAGGCGTACGGAGCCTCCTCGGAGGCCCGGCCCCGGTGCCGCTGCAGGGCGTACCGGCGGCGCTCGGCCCAGCCCGCCCCGGCGAGCGGCGGCGCGGTCCGCTCCCGCGCCGCCTCCGCCCGGCCCCGTACCCACGCCTCGTACGCCACCGCGCTGGTGAACCACGGCGAGGGGTCCTCGCCGAAGACCTCGGCCCTCTTGGCGAGGACGTAGCCGAACTCCTCCGGGGTCAGATAGCCGAGCTTCTGGTGCTCGACGCCGTCCTGCCGGTACGCGTCGAGCAGCAGCCAGCCGGCGCCCAGATAGGTGGTGGTCACATCGGTGAGGACCTCGTTCTCGGCGGTGGAGGGGAAGCCGAGGCCGAGCCGGTGCAGCAGGACGTGGGTGATCTCGTGGGCGAGGGCCGCGCCGATGTCCCTGCGGCGGGTCCGGAAGCGGTCGTTGAGCTCCACGAAGTACTCGGGGCCCGCGGTGAGCTCGACGGCCGCCGCGTACTCCATGGGCCGGAAGCTCACCACGATGCGCGCCTCGGGCAGCCTCAGGTGCCGGACGAGGGCGTGGGCCACCCGCTGGGCGCCGAGATGGAGGTCCTCGTCGTCCCCCAGGGCCACGTCGGCGGCGGTCACGCAGGACGGGTAGCGGTGCACGCCGTCGGGGGAGAGGCGGCGGTAGAGCGCGGTGAGCGAGGCCCGCACGACGGCGCGGTGCGGGAAGCCGTGGATGACACGGTCGGCCTCATGACGGTTCTGCATGCCGGATCCCCTCTCCTCTCCACTGTACGGTCCCCCCACCGGATCTGGCCGAAAAGGCTTTCTTGTGGCGTCAGTTGGGCGCTGTCCATAATCCGGACGTGCCTTGACGAGCGCATGTCACCGACTCGTGTCGGTGTCGTCACCCGTCCGGGCCGACCCCCCACGAGAGAAGGAAGACACGTGAAGCAGCAGAACCGCATGGTCCGTGCCCTCCAGAAGCTGGCAGCCGCCGGCGCCGTCGTCCTGGCGGCCGTCAGCCTCCAGCCCACCACCACCGCCTCCGCCGCCCCGGCCCCCGTGGTCGGCGGCACCCGCGCCGCCCAGGGCGAGTTCCCCTGGATGGTCAGGCTCTCCATGGGCTGCGGCGGCTCCCTGATCACCCCTCAGGTCGTCCTCACCGCCGCCCACTGCGTGAGCGGCTCCGGCAACAACACCAGCATCACCGCCACCGCCGGAGTCGTGGATCTCCAGTCCAGCAGCGCCATCAAGGTCAAGTCGACCAAGGTCCTCCAGGCCCCCGGCTACAACGGCCAGGGCAAGGACTGGGCACTGATCAAGCTCGCCACCCCGATCACCTCGCTGGCCAACCTGAAGATCGCCGAGACCACCGCGTACAACAGCGGCACCTTCACCGTGGCCGGCTGGGGCGCCGCCCGCGAGGGCGGTTCGCAGCAGCGCTACCTGCTCAAGGCGAACGTCCCGTTCGTCTCCGACGCCTCCTGCCAGACCGCCTACGGCAGCGACCTCGTGCCCGCCGAGGAGATCTGCGCCGGCTACAGCCAGGGCGGGGTCGACACCTGCCAGGGCGACTCCGGCGGCCCCATGTTCCGCAAGGACAACAACGGAGCCTGGATCCAGGTCGGCATCGTGAGCTGGGGCGAGGGCTGCGCGCGGGCCGGCTACCCCGGCGTCTACACGGAGGTCTCGACCTTCGCCGCCGCGATCAAGTCGGCCGCGGCCACGCTGTAGCCGCTCGCCCTGAACGGGTGCCCCGGAGCGGCCTCGGCTCCGGGGCACCTTCACGTGCTCGCCCCCCTTATTGTGCTCAGAGGACGTCCAGTCTCTGTGCTCGGAGGACGTCCAGCTCCACGGAGGACGGCGCCGCGCCCTCCAGCTCCAGGACCCACACCTCGTTCGCCCCCTCCCGCAGCACCGGACCCGGCACGAACAGAGCCTCCTGCGGGCCGGCCGCCCAGTAGCGGCCCAGGCAGAAGCCGTTCACCCACACGAAGCCCCGGGTCGCGCCCGGCAGCCGCAGCGACGCGTCGCCCGCGCCCGTCACATCGAGCGCGCCCCGGTACAGGCCGGGGCCCGGCTCCGCCGGCACCGACGCGAACGGCACCTTGCCGACCGCCGCCGCCTCGAAGGCGTCGAGCCGCAGCCCCCGCGCCCGTACCCCGTGCAGATACTGCCGCTCGTGCCGTACGCCCCCGGTGATCCCCTTCGGCTCCGCAAGACGCGGCCCGTAGTTGACCCGGCCGAGCGACTCCACCCACAGGTCCACGAGCGCGGGACCCGCCACCGGCTCGGGCAGGACGGCGTCCTCACCGGCCGAGGTGTCCAGCACCCCCGCCGGCAGCCCGTCGACCCGCACCACGGCCCGGTCCCGCAGCCCCGTCACCGAGAGCGGATACGGCTGCCGGGGACCCGGCACCGCCACCCGGTAGCGGACCAGACCCCGGTCCACGCCCAGCTCCTCGAAGGTCGGCGGCATCGGCGTGACCGTCTCCTCGCCGCCGAGCACCTCCAGGACCCCGTCCAGCGACGCCCAGCCGTCGAGCGTGCAGGACACCGGCGCCCCGAGCCCGGCCGGCGGCTCCGGCACCTCCGGCAGCGGCCCCTCCGCACAGTCCGCGAGCACCTCGCGGAAGGCCCAGAACTTCTCCGTCGGCCGCCCCGCCTCGTCGACCGGCGCGTCGTAGTCGTACGAGGTCACCGTCGGCCGCAGCGGACCGTCGTGCAGCTCGCCCGCCCGGTTCGCGCCCGCCCAGCCGCCGAAGTTCGTCCCGCCGTGCGCCATGTACACATTGACCGAGGCCCCGCACTCCAGGATCTCCCGCAGCGCCGCCGCCGCGTCCGCCGCGTCCCGCACCGAGTGCTCCGTGCCCCAGTGGTCGAACCAGCCGCACCAGAACTCCATGCACATCAGCGGCCCCGAAGGCCGGTGCCGCCGCAGCGTCGCGAAGCCCTCCCGCGCGCCCGAGCCGAAGTTCGCCGTCGCGAGCACCCCCGGCACCGAACCGCCCGTCAGCATGTGGTCCTCGGGCCCGTCCGAGGTGAACAGCGGCACGCTCACCCCACAGCCCCGCAGCAGCTCCGCCATCCACTCCAGATAGCCCCGGTCGCTCCCGTAACTCCCGTACTCGTTCTCCACCTGCACCAGGACCACCGGCCCGCCCCGGTCGACCTGCCGCTCCACCACCTGCGGGAGCAGCCGCCGGAACCAGGCCTCCACCGGCGCCAGGAACTCCGGGTCGAGGCTCCGCACCCGCCGCCCCAGCGGGCCGGTCAGCCAGTGCGGAAGCCCGCCGTTCTCCCACTCGGCGCAGATGTACGGACCGGGGCGCACGATCGCCCGCATCCCGGCCCGCCCCACCGCGTCCAGGAACCGGCCGAGCGCCTCCACGTCCGCGTACCGGCCGGGCTCCGGCTCGTGCAGGTTCCACGGGACGTACGTCTCGACACAGTCGAGGCCCATCGCGCGCAGCATCCCGAGGCGGTGCTCCCAGTGCCCCTCGTGCACCCGGAAGTAGTGCAGCGCCCCCGAGAGCAGCCGCACCGGCCGCCCGTCGAGCAGAAAGTCCTCGTCACCCACAGCGAACGTGCTCATGACCTCACCCTGACCCGCTGGCGGCGGCGCGGTCCATGGACAAAGATCGTCGCAGTTTGGACGTTAGAGAGAGCGGGCCGCGCGATGTACCACACCTGGATGCGTTACTTCACGCCCAGCCCCGTCCACCACCGCCTCGGCCTCGTCTGCCTCGGCGTCGGACTCCAGCACGGCACCCTGCCCACCGTCGGCCCGCGCACCCTCGACCACCACGTCGCCGTCGTCGTCTCCGCCGGCAGCGGCTGGTACCGGGGCGTCGACGGACGCCGCACCACCGTCACCGCCCCCGCCCTCCTCTGGCTCACCCCCGGCACCCCCCACCACTACGCCGCCGACCCCGCCACCGGCTGGGACGAGGCCTTCGTCGACTTCACCGGACCCGCCACCGCCACCTACACCGAACTCGGCTACATCGAGCCCGACCGGCCCGTCGTCCCCCTCTCCGACGCCGCCCCCGCCCGCGCCGCCATCAGCCGCATCGCCCGCGCCGCGCGCCCCGGCAACCCCCTCCTGGAGGTCGAGACCGGCGCCGCCGTCCACGAACTCCTCGTCGCCCTGCGCCGGGCCCGCGCCGACACCAACGCCGAGGGCGACCCCGTCCTCACCGCCCTGGCCCGCGACGCCTTCCAGCCGCTCTCCGTCGCCGACCACGCCGCCCGGCACGGCATGACCCCCGCCGAGCTGCGCACCGCCGTCCGCCGCGCCGCCGGATGCAGCCCCAAGGACTACCTGCTCACCGTCCGCCTCGGCCGCGCCAAGGAGCTCCTCGCCGCCACCGAGCTGCCCGTCGCCGCCGTCGCCCGCCGCGTCGGCTACGACGACCCCGCCTACTTCTCCCGGCTCTTCACCCGCCGGGTGGGCACCGCGCCCATCCGTTTCCGCGAACAGCAGGGGCGGTCCGTGCACGGCGGCTGGAGCAACGTCGTTCCGGATCCCGAACACCCGCCCACGATCCTCCCGAGATCCGTCTAAGCTCGCAGATCATGAGCGACACCAGCGACATCGACCCGACCGTCATCGCCGAACTGACCCGGCTGCGCGAAAGCATCGACAACATCGACGCCGCGGTCGTGCACATGCTCGCCGAGCGCTTCAAGTGCACGCAGCAGGTCGGCGTCCTCAAGGCCGAGCACCAGCTCCCGCCCGCCGACCCCGCCCGCGAGGCCCGCCAGATCGCCCGGCTGCGGGAACTCGCCGAGAGCGCGAAACTGGACCCGGCCTTCGCGGAGAAACTCCTCAACTTCATCATCGCCGAGGTCATCCGGCACCACGAGACGATTGCGGACGGAGCACGCTGATGGGCCGCGTCACGGTCTTCACCCTCGGAGGGACCATCTCCGCACGAGGCGGTGACGCGGCCCGCATGACCGGTCAGGAGGTCCTCGCCGGGCTCGGCGCCCCCGAGGACGTCGAGCTGCGGGACTTCCGCCGCGTCCCCAGCTCCACCCTCTCCTTCGAGGACCTCGCCGCCCTCGCCGACGAGGTCCGCAAAGCCGTCGCCGACGGCTCCGGCGTGGTCGTCGTCCAGGGCACCGACACCCTGGAGGAGACCGCCTTCCTCCTCGACCTGCTCTGCACCACCGAGCAGCCGATCGCCGTCACCGGCGCCATGCGCCGCCCCGACCTGCCCGGCGCCGACGGCCCCGCCAACCTCGCCGCCGCGCTCGCCGTCGCCGCCGACCCCGCCTGCCGGAACCTCGGCGTCCTCGTCGTCCTCGCCGACGAGATCCACGCCGCCCGCCTCGCCCGCAAGACCCACACCACCTCCCTCACCACCTTCGCCTCGCCCGGCGCCGGCCCCCTCGGCACCGTCGTCGAGGGCGAACCCCGGATCCTGCTCCGCCCCGCCGCCCCCACCGCGCTCTGCCCGCTCAAGGTCGACCCCTCCGTACGCGTCGCCCTGGTGACCCTCTCCCTCGGCGACCGCGGCGAACTCCTCGACGCCGTCGACGACCGCTTCCAGGGCCTCGTCGTCGCCGCCTTCGGCGCCGGACACGTCCCCGCCCCCCTCGTCGAACCCCTCGCCGAGATCGCCGGCCGCATCCCCGTCGTCCTGGCCTCCCGCACGGGCGGCGGCGCGACCCTCTCGCACACCTACCGCGGCCCCGGCTCCGAGTACGACCTGCTGCACCGCGGACTGATCCCCGCCGGCCCGCTCGACCCCGCCAAGGCCCGGATCCTGCTCCACACCCTGGTCTCCAGCGGCGCCGCGGGACCGACCGGCTACGACCGCCCCCGCATCACCGCCGCCTTCACCCACCTGAACGGCTCCGGCCTCGCCTGAGCCGGGCCCACCCCCTGCCCCGGCGGAGAGTGATCGGGCAGCATAGGGCCCATGTCCGTACTGACGCGCGACGAAGCGCAGACCCGTGCCCAGCTCCTCGACGTCCACCACTACCGCGTGGACCTCGACCTCACCACCGGCGACGAGACCTTCGGGTCCCGGAGCCTGATCCGCTTCACGGCCCGCGCCGCGGGGGACACCTTCGTCGAGCTCAAGCCCGAGACGCTCCGCTCCGCCCTCCTCGACGGCGAGCCCCTCGACGTCACCACCCTCGACGGCAACCGGCTCCCGCTGACCCTCACCGAGGGCGAGCACACCCTGCGCGTCAGCACCACCATGCGGTACTCCCGCACCGGCGAGGGCATGCACCGCTTCACCGACCCCACCGACGGCGAGTCGTACGTCTACACCCAGCTGTTCATGGAGGACGTCCAGCGCGTCTTCGCCGCCTTCGACCAGCCCGACCTGAAGGCCGTCTTCGAGCTGAGCGTCAAGGCCCCCGAGGGCTGGACCGTCCTCTCCAACGGCATCACCGAACAGCAGGACGACGGCCGCTGGCAGGCCGCCCCCACCCCGCTGCTCTCCACCTACTTCGTCTGCGTCGCCGCCGGCCCCTGGCACACCGTCCGCACCGAGCACGCGGGACTGCCCTTCGGCATCCACTGCCGCCGCTCCCTCGCCGCCCACCTCGACGCCGACGCCGACGAGATCCTCGCCGTCACCAAGGCCTGCTACGACCGCTACCACGAGAAGTTCGAGGAGCCCTACCCCTTCGACTCGTACGACCAGGCCTTCGTCCCCGAGTTCAACGCCGGCGCCATGGAGAACCCCGGACTCGTCACCTTCCGCGACGAGTTCGTCTTCCGCTCCGCCGTCACCGTCACCGAGCGCCAGACCCGCGCCATGGTCATCGCCCACGAGATGGCCCACATGTGGTTCGGCGACCTCGTCACCCTGCGCTGGTGGGACGACATCTGGCTGAACGAGTCCTTCGCCGAGTACATGGGCTTCCAGACCGTCAACGAGGCCTGCTCCGACCTCTTCCCCGACACCTGGATCGACTTCGGCGTCACCCGCAAGTCCTGGGGGTACGAGGCGGACCAGCGCCCCTCCACCCACCCCGTCGCCCCCGACCCGGAAGCCGTCCCCGACACCGCCTCCGCCCTCCTCAACTTCGACGGCATCTCCTACGCCAAGGGCGCCTCCGCCCTGCGCCAGCTCGTCGCCTGGCTCGGCGAGAAGGACTTCCTCGCCGGCATCAACATCCACTTCAAGCGCCACAAGTTCGGCAACGCCACCCTCGCCGACTTCATCGACAACCTGGCCGCCGCCACCGACCGCGACGTCCACGCCTGGGCCGAGCAGTGGCTGCGCACGACGGGCGTCGACACGCTCAAGCCACGCGTCGAGGGCGAGGGCCTCGACTGGAAGCTCACGGTCGACCGCGCCGGCAGCCGACCGCACCGGATCAGCGTCGGCGTCTACGACCGGGACGCCCTCGACGCCCCCGTCCTGCGAGAGCGGCACGAGATCGACGTCCCGCAGGAGGCGCCGCTCGATCTGACCGGCCCCCGCCCCGCCCTGGTCGCCCTCAACGAGCAGGACCTCACTTACGCCAAGGTGCGCTTCGACGAGACCTCCGAGTACACGGTCCTGTGGGCGCTGTCCGACATCCCCGACGCGGTCACCCGCGCCGTCGTCTGGAACAGCCTGCGCGACATGGTCCGCGACGGTGAACTGGAGCCCGCCACCTATCTGGAGGCCGCGCACGCCCACCTGCCCCAGGAGACCGAACTCGCCCTGGTCCAGGGCGTCCTCGGCTTCGCCCGCACCCAGATCGCCGACCGGTACGTGACCGAGGAGGAGCGCCCGGCCGCGCTCGCCACCATCGGCGAGATCGCCCGCGCACTCCTTCGCCGCACCGAGGACGGCGAGGAGCCCGGACTGCGCCTCACCGCCGTCCGCGCCTGCATCGACAGCGCCACCACCCCCGACAAGATCGCCTCCTGGCTCGACGAGGGCACCGTCCACGGAGGCCCCGAGCTCGACCCCGAACTGCGCTGGCGGATCCTCGCCCGCCTCGCCGTCCTCGGCGCCGTCGACGAGACCGTGATCGCCGCCGAACTGGACCGGGACCCGAGCGCCACCGGCCAGGAGGGCGCGGCCCGCTGCCGGGCGGGCCTCCCCACCCCGGAGGCGAAGGCCGCCGCCTGGTCGGCGCTCTTCGACTCCGACGACCTCTCCAACTACCTCTTCACCGCCACCGCCCAGGGCTTCTGGCAGCCCGAACAGGCCGAGCTCGTACGGGAGTACGTCCCGCGCTTCTACGAGGCGGCCGTCGCGCTCGGCGACCGCCGGGGCCCCGCGATGGCCGAGGCCGCCGGCCGCTACGCCTTCCCGGCGCACGCGATCGACGCCGACTCCCTGGCCCTGGGCGAGTCCCACCTCGCGGACGACGCCATGATCCCGGCCCTCCACCGCAAGCTCGTCGACCAGCTCGACGACCTGCGGCGGGCCCTGCGCGTGCGCGGCTAGACCCCCCCTGGGCGCGTCCCTTCGGGGATCAGACGGGGCCGGACGTCCAGTCCCAGCCCGTCAGCGCCGCGTGCATCAGGCGCGCGGCGCCCGCCGGGCGGCCGTCGGCGTACCGGAGCAGGGTGAGGGTACGCCGGCAGTCGGGGCTGTCCACGGCGATCCAGGCGACGGGGGCGCGGGTGGCGCTGCGCCGGGCCATGTCCGGGATGAGGCCGATGCCGAGCCCGGCGGCCACCAGGATCGCGGTGGCGCCGGGCTCGTCGCCCTCGCAGACGATCCTCGGGGGCGCCAGTCCGTTCCCCGCGAAGAGCCGGTCGAGGAGCCTGCGCTGCCAGTGGCCCGTGCGGGTGCTGACGAAGGGCTCGTCGGCCAGCTCGGCGACCGTCACCGAGGCGCGGCCCGCCAGCGGGTGGTCGAGCGGCGTGACCACCCACACCGCCTCGTCGAGCAGCCGGACCGCCTCCAGGCCCTCCGGCGCGAAGGGCTGCGAGGCGACGCAGAGGTCCACCTCCTGGCCGCGCAGGCCGCGGGCCATCTCCTCGGCGGCCATCTGATGGAGCTCGACCTCGACGCCCGGGTGGGCCCGCTTGAAGGCCCCCAGCGGCCCCGTCAGGGTCAGGAAGGTCTCCGAGGCCAGCCGTACGGTGCCGAACTCCCCGCCCGTGATCGCGGCGACGGCCCGGCGTCCCGCGTCGAGCTCCCCGAGGGAACGCTCGACGTGCCGCAGGAAGACCTTCCCGGCGTCGTTCAGCCGGAGCCGGCCGACCCGGTCGAACAAGGGCGTGCCCAGCTCGCTCTCCAGCCTGGCGATGGTGCGGCTCAACGACGGCTGGGCCACGCGGAGTTCCTCGGCCGCGCGGCTGAGGTGCTCCAGTCGGGCCACGACGACGAACTGCCCGAGCGCGTGGAGATCCATCATGCCCCCAGGGACATAGCCCGATAACGATATTGATCTTGGACAGGGTATCGGCCGGGTCATAGCGTCGTGAGCGTTCCCGCACCGACAACAAGGGGGAAGGCACGTCATGTTGGGAGGCGTGTGGCGGGCCGTCGTCACGGCGCACGTGGTGGCGGTCTTCGGCCAGCCGGTGTTCGCCGGCGTCTATCTGAGCGGCGACTTCGACGGCCTCGGCATGCACGGGGCGGGCGCCGACGTCGTCACCTCGCTCTGCCTCGTCCAGCTCGTCGTCGCGATCGTGGTCTGGGCGCGGCTGCGCCGCTCCTGGCCGTTCTCCGTCACGCTGGCGCTCGCGGTCGCCGAGACCGCGCAGTACTTCGCGGGGACGGCCGGGGCGCTGTGGCTGCACATTCCGCTGGGCGTGTTCACCGTCGCGGCCGTCGTCGTGCTGTTCACCGCGGTGTGGCTGCGGCCGCTGGAGCGCCGGGAGGCCACCGGGCGGGAGGCCGTCGATGCCTGACCCGACGAGACGCCGGGTCCTGGCCGTCGGCGGGGCGCTCGGCCTCATGGCGGCCGGCGGTCTGACGGCCGCGGCCGGACTGTCCCGCCGACCGGCGGCCACGGGTGCGGAACTCCGCAGCGGGGTACCGCTGCCGGGCCCGTTCCGGGTGCCGCTGCCGCTCCCGGCGGTCCTCGCGCCGGTCGCCACGTCGGGCGGCGTGGACCGCTACGAGATCGTCCAGCGCGAGGTGACGGCGGAGATCCTGCCCGGCGTACGGACACGGCTGTGGACGTACGGGGGCACCTTCCCCGGTCCCACGATCGAGTCGCGGCGCGGCCGCCCGGTCACGGTCTCCCACCGCAACGAACTGCCCGTGCCGACGGTCGTGCACCTGCACGGCGGACGCACCCCCGCGGCGTCGGACGGCTACCCGACGGACCTGGTGCTGCCGGAGGGCTGGAGCGGCGGCCACGGGAGAAGCGGCGGCCACGGGGGACACGGATCGGGTCACGTCATGCACGACCCCCGGGCGGTGACCACCGAACTCACCCGGGACTACACCTTCCCGCTGGACCAGCGGCCGACGCTGCTCTGGTACCACGACCACCGGATGGACTTCACCGCCCCGGCGATCTGGCGGGGCCTCGCCGGACTGCACCTCGTGCGCGACGACGCCGAGGAGGCCCTCGGACTGCCGTCCGGGCCGCGTGAACTGCCGCTGATGATCGCGGACCGTTCCTTCGCCGCCGACGGCAGCCTCGACTACCCGTCCCTGGACCCCACGCTGCGGGGCAGCCCGGGCGTCCGCGAGCCCTACCTGGCCGGCGTCCTCGGCGACGTCGTCCTCGTCAACGGCGCCCCCTGGCCCGTGCACGAGGTCGACGCGGCCCGCCACCGGCTGCGCCTCCTGAACGCGTCGAACGCCCGGCACTACGAGCTCGAAGCGGTCACCGAGGACGGGCGCAGGCTCGACCTCGTCCAGATCGGCGCGGACCAGGGCCTGCTCGCCGGGCCGGTCACCCTCCGGTCCCTGCCGGTCGCACCCGCCGAACGCTACGACGTGGTCGTCGACTTCGCCCACGTCCCGGTCGGCAGCCTGGTGAAGCTCGTCAACCGTCTGGGCTCCGGCCGTACCCGTGACGTGATGGCCTTCAGGGTCGCGCGCAAGGCGGCCGACGACAGTCGGGTCCCGGCCGTCCTGTCGACCGACCTGCCGAGGTGGCGGCGCTCGGAGGCGGTCCGGGTCCGCGACTTCTCCTTCCGCGCGGGACGCATGGGCGAGGACGACCGGCACGGCTGGCTGATCGGCGGCCGCCCCTTCGACCCGGCCCGCCCGGACGTGACGGTCCGCCTGGGCGACGTGGAGATCTGGCGCCTGGTCGCGGACGTCCACCACCCCGTGCACCTCCACCTGACGGGCTTCCGCATCCTGTCCAGGGGCGGCGGGGCGCCGCTGCCGCACGACGCGGGCCTGAAGGACACGGTGTCCCTCCGGCCGGGGGAGTCGGCGGAGATCATCACGCGGTGGGAGGGCCATCGGGGCCGCTACCTCTTCCACTGCCACAATGCGGAACACGAGGACATGGGCATGATGGCCAACATCGAGGTGACCTGACGCCCACCCCGTTGCGCCCACCCGTTCCACTCGGGCGGCGCCCACCCGCCCCCGTTGTGGGCAATCGTTCCGCTGGGGCGGAACGGGTGGGCACAACGGACCCGCGCCTGCCGGCGCCAGAGGCTCCCGCGCCTGAACCCGCACCGGCAGGTACGGCGCACAACGTGGTGCGGGCCCAGGCGCGGAACGCGGAGGCGCCGCTGGAGGGCGCCGTCCCGTGTGCCCACCCGTCCCGCCCCTGCGGGACGCTTGCCCACACGGCGGCGGGCCCGGGCACCGCCCTCCAGGGCGCGGGCCCGCACGGACCGGGGCGCCGCCCAGCAAGGCGGCTCGGGTCACCCCCTCCCGCGTCCCCCGTTCGGGTCACGTCCGCGTACTCCCCGGACAGCACCCCGCAGGGCCCGGCACCCTGTCGTCCATGCGTGCCGCACCCCCGCCCCTCGCCGCCGACGCCACCGCTCTGAGCCGGCTCCTCGGCACGGCCCTCGACGCCCTCCGGGAAGGGGCGCAGGTCAGGGGCGGCCCCCTGCCGGCGGGTGGCCCGGAGGCCGTGGCCCGTCGGCTCGCGGAGCTCGGAGCCGTACTCCCCGACACCGGTACGGGACCCGACGAGGCCCTCCGTACCCTCGTGCGGGCTCTCGCGGAGGGCGCCGCCGACCCCGCCCACCCCCTCTGCGCCGCCCATCTCCACACCCCGCCCCTCGCGCTCGCCGCGGCGGCCGATCTGGCCGCCTCCGCGCTCAATCCGTCCATGGACTCCTGGGACCAGGCGCCCGCGGCCTCCGCCCTGGAGGCCGAGGTCACGGCGGCCCTGGCCGCCGAGGTCTTCCCGGACGCGACGCAGCCCGACGCCCTGGTCACCACCGGCGGCACCGAGTCGAATCAGCTGGCCCTGCTCCTCGCCCGGGAGCGGCACGGAGCCGGACTGCGGATCGTCGTCGGCGCCAACGCCCACCATTCCTTCCGCCGTTCCGCGTGGCTCCTGGGCCTGCGGGAGCCGGTCGCCGTGCCCACCCCGACGGGGGTCATGGACCCGGCGGCCCTGGCCGAGGTCCTGGACGGGGAGACGGGGCCCGTGCTCGTCGCCGCCACCGCCGGCACCACGGACGAGGGCCTGATCGACCCGCTCCCCGCGATCGCCGAGGTCTGCGCGGCCCACGGCTCCGGCTCCCGCTCCGGCTCCCGCTCCGGCGCCGAGCTGCACGTCGACGCCGCGTACGGCGGGCCCGTCCTGTTCAGCCGTACCCACCGCCGGCTCCTCGACGGCCTCGACCGGGCCCGTACCGTCACCGTCGACCTGCACAAACTCGGCTGGCAGCCGGCCGCCGCGGGACTCCTCGCCGTACGCGACACCGCCGATCTCGCCGTCCTCGGCCACACCGCCGACTACCTCAACGCCGACGACGACACGGAGGCCGGTCTCCCCGATCTCCTCGGCCGCTCCCTGCGCACCACCCGCCGCCCCGACGTCCTCAAGACCGCCGTGACCCTCCGGGCCCTCGGCCGCACGGGCCTCGGCGCGCTCGTCGACCGGTGCATGGACCTCGCCCAGGACCTCGCCGGTCTGGTGGAGAAGGCCCCCGGTCTCGACCTCAAGGGTCGCCCGACGCTCACCACCGTCCTCTTCCGGCCCACCGGCGCCGACGACGAGGCCGTCGCGGCGATCCGCCGCACCCTGCTCGCCGGGGGCCGCGCCGTCCTCGGCCGGGCGAGGGCCGACGGCCGCCTCTGGCTCAAGGCCACCCTGCTCAACCCCCACACCACCCCCGGAGATCTCGCAGAGATCCTCACCCTCGTGGAAGGCAGCGCGCACCGATGACCGGCAGCACCCCCCAGCAGGACCTCGACCAACCCCACGACCTGGTGGGCGTCGGCATCGGCCCCTTCAACCTCTCGCTCGCCGCCCTCGCGCACGGCGTCCCCGGAGGCCTCGCCGCCACGTTCTACGAGCAGCGGCCGGCCTTCCACTGGCACCCGGGGCTCCTCCTCGACGGCGCCACCCTCCAGGTCCCCTTCCTGGCCGACCTGGTGACCCTCGCCGACCCGGCCAGCCCCTGGACCTTCCTCAACTACCTGAAGAGCCGTGAGCGCCTCTTCCCCTTCTACTTCGCCGAGAAGTTCCACATCCAGCGCGCCGAGTACGACGCCTACTGCCGCTGGGTCAGCGAGCGGCTCCCCGGCCTGCACTTCGGCCACCAGGTCGACTCCGTCCGCTGGAACCCCGAGCGCCGCCTCTTCGAGGTGGACTTCACCCAGGTCGACCCGGAGGGCGAGGCGGAGGCCCTGGGCCGCGCCTACACCCGGAACGTTGTCCTGGGCGTCGGCACCGAGCCGTACGTCCCCGAGCCGCTCCGCCCGCTCACCGACGCCCCCGGCGTCCCGGTGATCCACTCCGCCGACTACCTCACCCACCGCGAGACGCTCCTGCGGGCCGGGCACGTCACCGTCATCGGCTCCGGCCAGTCGGGTGCCGAGGTCTTCCTCGACCTGCTCCGCGCCCGTCCCGCCGGGGCCGAGCGCCTCCACTGGCTGGCCCGCACCGAGGCCTTCGCCCCCATGGAGTACTCCAAGCTGGGCCTGGAGCACTTCACCCCCGACTACACCCGCTACTTCCACGCCCTGCCCGAGCCGGTGCGCGGTGAACTCGTGCCCCGGCAGTGGCAGTTGCACAAGGGCATCGACGCGGACACCATCGCCGCCATCCACGACGAGCTCTACCGGCGCACCCTGCACGGCGGCTGGCCCGACGCCGTCATCACCCCCGGCGTCCGGGTCCGCACCGCGGGCCGGGTCGCCACCACCCAGGTCGAACTGCACCTGGAGCATGTGCAGCAGTCCACCCGCTCGCGGCTCACCACCGACGCCGTGGTCCTCGCGACCGGCTACCGGGAGCGCCCGGTGGACCGGATGCTCGCCGGGCTCGACCCGTACCTGCGGCACGACTCCGCCGGGCGGGCGCGGGTCGACGAGCGGTACCGGCTGGTCCTCGACCCCTCCGTCACCGGCTCGGTGTACGTCCAGAACGCCGAGCGCCACACCCATGGCGTCGGGGCCCCCGATCTGGGCCTCGCGGCCTGGCGCAGCGCGACCATCCTCAACTCGGTCACCGGCAAGGATCCGTACCCGCTGCCGCGCCGCACCGCCTTCACCAGCTTCGGCCTGGAGACGCGAGAGGCGCCGAGCATCCCGGCCCAGGACCGGAAGCTGACGCCTCTCGTGCAGCAGTAGGAGCGTACGGACTAGAAGACCGGCACGCCGTCCCGGGTCAGCTTCCAGTCCACCGACGCGAAGGTGCCCGTGTCGACCGTCCCCTTGGCCTTCACCCACTGGATGATGGTGTTGCGGATCTCGTCCGAGTTCGCCCACAGCTGCTGGGCCTTGGCCACGTGCGGGAACGCGCCGCCGCCGGAGGCGCGGTAGTTGTTGACCGCGAGGACGAACTGCGCGGCCGGGTCGAGCGGCTTGCCCTGGAAGGACAGGCCGGTGATCCGGGAGCCGGCCGGCTTGGCGATGTCGATGTCGTAGGTCAGACCCGACACGGCGTCGTAGTTGTAGTCCGGCGTGCTGTCCGCGTTCGTGAGCTTCGCGGTGTCGACGGGCGCGCCCGCCGGGGTCTGGACGTAGTACTTCGCCGAGTACTCCAGGTAGTCCTTCAGCTGGGCGCCCGTCATCAGACGGGCCTCCAGGGTGTTCTCGAAGGGGTAGAGGCCGGCGGCGTCCTTGATGCTGATCTCGCCGGCCGGGATCCGGGCCGTGCGGGAGAAGCAGGAGGCCTGCGAGAGCACCGGAAGTCCGGCGTACGCGCCGCCCGCGAGGGCCGCCTTCACCGTCTCGGCCTGGACGACGTTGATCAGGTCGATGATCGGCTCGTCCTTCCACGGCGCGTCGGTCGTGGTCATGGCCGCCGTGGAGGTGCCGATGACCTGGTTGACGTACGCGACGACCTTCTTGTGCTCGTCCGCGAGCAGTCCGGTGATCTCCGGGTCCTCGGCGACCGTGTTGGAGTTGAGGACCTGCGCGCCGGCCTTCTCGACCACCCAGCGGCCCTTCTCCCACACCAGGTCGAAGGAGAAGAGGGTGAGGCGCTGGCCCCACTTCAGCGGCTCGGACAGGACGACGTCCTTGCCCGTCTCCTTGTTCTTCACCCGGTACTCGGGGATCTCGGTGTGCGCGTGGCCGACGAGGATCGCGTCGATGCCCGGCACCTGCTCGGCGACGAGCCCGGCGGCGTTCTCGATGTACGGGAGCTGGTCACCGTACGAGGAGGTGCCGGAGGAGCCGGAGTGCGCCGAGACGACCACGACGTCGGCGCCCATGGAGCGCAGCTTCGGCACCCACTTGGCCGCCTGCTCCTCCAGGCCGGGGAAGACCATCTTGCCGGTGACGTTCGCCTTGTCCCAGATGGCGATGCCCGGGTTGGTCAGGCCCAGGACCGCGACCTTGACGTCCCTGCCGTGCGGGGTGCGCAGACAGTGCATGCTGTACGGCGCGAAGGCCGGGCGCAGGGTCTTGGCGTCGAGCGCGTTGGCGCCGAGCAGCGGGAAGTCGCACTGCTCCTCGAACTTCCGGAGCACCGGGATGCCGTAGTTGAACTCGTGGTTGCCGAGCGCGGCGGCGTCGTAGCCGATGGCGTTCATGGCCTGGGCCATGGGGTGGACGGGGCCGCCGGTCTGCGTGATCGGGTCGACCTTGGCGTAGTAGTAGGACAGCTGGGTGCCCTGGATGGTGTCGCCGGCGTCGATGAGGAGCGTGTTCTCCTCGCCCTTCTCCGCGCGCACCTGGTTCACCAGGGTGGAGATCTTGGCGAGGCCGACGTCGTTGTGCGCCTTGTCGTCGAACTCCTTGTCCGTGAAGTAGTCCCAGTTGAAGACGTTTCCGTGCAGGTCGGTGGTGCCCATCACGGTGAACGAGTACCGCTTGGCCGGCCGGGGGCCTGCCTGGTGGGCCTCGGCGGGGGCGGCGACCCCGGCGGTGAGAGCGACTCCGGCTCCGACGGCGGCGGAGCTCTCCAAGAAGGCCCGGCGGTTCAGCGGCATGTGTTTCTCCCCTTGATTCGGCGCCTGCCATGGCGCACAACGCGCGTAGATTCTGGCTCAGACCGCACCGTCGCAACAGACCTTCCGGGTTACGGAGTGGGAAAGTGTTCGGTATGACACATCCACACCCCACCCCCGACGCACCCCAGGTGACGGTCCGTGGCGAAGGACGCCTGGAGGTCGAGCCGGAGTTCGCCCGGATCTGGGTGACGGTCTCCGCCCGGGGTACGGACCGCGCGGAGACGCTCGCCGACCTCACCCGGCGCAACGCGCGGGTGCTCGACCTGGTGAAGGCGCTCGGCGACGCGGTCGAGAAGCTGGAGACGGGCAGCTTCTCGCTCTCCCCGGAGCTGACCCGGAAGGGGCGCGGGGAGCGGGTGCACGCCTATACGGGCCGGGTGCGGGTCACGGTCGAGCTGACCGACTTCACCGCCCTCGGCGAGCTGGTGACGCGGCTCGCCGACCTGGAGATGACGAGCGTCGACGGCCCGTGGTGGGACCTGCGGCCGGCCTCCCCGGCGTACGCGGAGGCACGCCGGCGCGCGGTCGAGGAGGCGGTGCAGCGGGCCCGGGCCTACGCGGCGGCGCTCGGCGCCTCGCTCGACTCACTCCTCGAACTGTCGGACGCCGGACTCGCGGAGCCGCTGAGGCCGAGGCGTTCCGGCTTCGGCGCGGCGGCCGTGGCGTACTCGGCGGAGGCGGCCGGCGAGGCGCCGCCGCTCGACCTCGAACCGCAGCGCCAGACGGTCACGGCCGAGGTCGTCGCGCGGTTCACGATGACCCCGCCCGCACTCTGAGACGAACGGTTTTTCGGTCCCTGATCCGCTCATCGGAGCAGCCCGGCGCACAGATTCAAGTCTTGTCAACAACCTTTCACGGAAAGGTTGTTGGGTCGTCATGCCGAGCCAATTTCCTACCGATCGGTAAGGCCTAGGCTCGACTCATGCGCCGAGCGAAAATCGTTTGTACCCTTGGGCCCGCCACCGAAACATACGACCAGATCAAGGCGTTGATCGAGGCCGGAATGGACGTGGCCCGCTTCAACCTCAGCCACGGCAGCTACGCCGAGCACGAGGAGCGCTACCAGCGCGTCCGCAAAGCCGCCGACGAGACCGGCCGCAGCGTCGGCGTCCTCGCCGACCTTCAAGGCCCGAAGATCCGCCTCGGCCGCTTCCGCGAAGGTCCCGTACTCCTTGAACGCGGCGACGAGTTCACCATCACCGTCGAGCCGAGGGAGGGCGACCGCCACGGCTGCGGGACGACCTACGCCGGCCTCGCCGGGGACGTGACCCCGGGCGAGCGCGTCCTCGTCGACGACGGCCGCGTCACCCTGGAGGTCACCTCCGTCGACGGCCCCCGCGTGCACACCCGCGTGATCGAGGGCGGCATGGTCTCCGACCACAAGGGCCTCAACCTGCCCGGGGTCGCCGTCTCCGTCCCCGCCCTCTCCGAGAAGGACATCGAGGACCTGCGCTGGGCGCTGCGCACTGGCGCCGACGTCATCGCCCTCTCCTTCGTCCGCAGTGCCCGCGACATCGACGACGTGCACCGGATCATGGACGAGGAGGGCCGCCGGCTCCCCGTCATCGCCAAGATCGAGAAGCCGCAGGCCGTCGAGAACATCGAGGAGATCGTCGCCGCCTTCGACGGCATCATGGTCGCCCGCGGCGACCTGGGCGTCGAGATGCCGCTGGAGCAGGTGCCGATCGTCCAGAAGCGCGCCGTGAAGCTGGCCAAGCGCAACGCCAAGCCGGTCATCGTCGCCACCCAGATGCTCGACTCGATGATCGACAACTCCCGCCCCACGCGCGCCGAGGCGAGCGACGTGGCGAACGCGGTCATCGACGGCACCGACGCCGTGATGCTCTCCGGCGAGACCAGCGTCGGCCGCTACCCGATCGAGACGGTCCGCACCATGAGCCGGATCGTCGAGGCCGCGGAGGAGGACATCCTCGCCAAGGGCCTCCCGCCGCTCACCGAGCGGAACAAGCCCCGCACCCAGGGCGGTGCCGTGGCCCGCGCGGCCGCCGAGATGGGTGACTTCCTGGGCGCCAAGTTCCTGGTGGCGTTCACCCAGTCCGGCGACACGGTCAAGCGGCTCTCCCGCTACCGCTCGCCGATCCCGCTGCTCGCCTTCACGCCGGACCCGGCGACCCGCTCCCAGCTCAATCTGACCTGGGGTGTCGAGACCTTCCTCGGTCCGCACGTGGACTCCACGGACGCGATGGTGGCCCAGGTCGACGAGGAGCTGCTGCGGATCGGCCGCTGCCGGCCGGGCGACATCGTGGTCATCACGGCGGGCTCCCCGCCGGGCGTCGCGGGCTCGACGAACCTGGTCCGCGTCCACCACATCGGTGAGTCGCTGACGTAGTCAGTGCTTGGGCCCCACGTGCGCGTCCATGAGGGCGACGGCATCACGCCTTGCCACGGAGACATCCCGTGCCCCCGCCGCTCGGCGCCGACTCCGCCCTGCCACACCGACACGCTCCAGCGTGTCGGTGTACAGCCGCACGATGTCTTCCGAGGTATTGGTGAAGAAGTAGCGGGGATACTCGTATCGCCGGAACCCGGTGCTGCTGGGGCCGGCTGATGTGCCCGTCACCGAGGTACAACCCGAGAAGACGGGCCTACGCGACTTTGTCGAGCTCGCGGCCGTCGCACTGTGGACACAAGGGGCTGCGCCTGCCTGGGCACTCGCCGCGCTTCATGCGATCACTCTGCGCAACGATCCATCGCCTTGCGCAGCAAAAAGCGGACATTCACGCGAAGGCGAACGTCCGCTTCTTGATCGGTGCCGGGTGCGGGACTTGAACCCGCAAGCCCTTACGGGCAAAAGCTTTTGAGGCTTCCGCGTTTGCCGATTTCGCCAACCCGGCAGGCTGCCAATCGGAGTGTACCCGGTCACCGGTCTGTCTGGTGGCTAGGTAGGCTTCTTCATGCAGCGCACTGCCCCGCAACGAGGAGCTCCCGTGACCGCCCCCGAGTCGCCCCAGCCCGCCGACGACGCCGCGGCGTCGCACGTCCCGCCGCTGACGACCCGCGTCGTCATCGCCGAGGACGAGGCCCTCATCCGCCTCGACCTCAAAGAGATGCTGGAAGAAGAGGGCTACACGGTCGTCGGCGAGGCCGGAGACGGCCAGCGGGCCGTCGAGCTCGCCCGCGAGCACCGCCCCGACCTCGTCATCCTCGACGTGAAGATGCCCGTCCTCGACGGCATCTCGGCCGCCGAGAAGATCGCCGGCGAGTCCATCGCCCCGGTCCTCATGCTGACCGCCTTCTCGCAGCGCGAGCTCGTCGAGCGGGCCCGAGACGCCGGCGCCATGGCGTACCTGGTGAAGCCGTTCAGCAAGAGCGACGTGGTCCCGGCCATCGAGATGGCCGTCTCCCGCTTCGCCGAGCTCCGCGCCCTGGAGAAGGAGGTCGCCGACCTCTCCCAGCGCCTGGAGACCCGCAAGCTCGTCGACCGCGCCAAGTCGATCCTGCAGACCCAGTACGGCCTGACGGAGCCGGCGGCCTTCCGCTGGATCCAGAAGACCTCGATGGACCGCCGCATGTCGATGCAGCAGGTCGCCGAGGCCGTCATCGAGGACGCCGAGGAGAAGAAGGCGGCCAAGGGGCAGTAACCGCCCCCCCCCCGCTCCGTACACGAGAAGGCCCGCCCCACGACCTTGTGGGGCGGGCCTTCGGTTCGTGGGGCTCAGTCCTCGCCGAGGTACGCCTTGCGGACGGACTCGTCGTGGAGCAGGTTCTGCCCCGTGCCCGAGAGCACGATCTTGCCGATCTCCATGACGTGACCGTGGTCCGCCAGGGCGAGCGCGGCCTGGGCGTTCTGCTCGACGAGCAGGATCGTGGTGCCCTGGGCCTTCAGCTCGGCGATCGTCGCCATGATCTTCTGCATCATGATCGGCGAGAGACCCATCGAGGGCTCGTCGAGCATGAGCAGCTTCGGCTGGGACATCAGCGCCCTGCCCATGGCGAGCATCTGCTGCTCACCGCCGGAGAGCGTGCCCGCGGCCTGCTTGCGACGCTCGCCCAGGATCGGGAAGAGGTCGTAGGCGCGCTGGACGTCCTTGGCGATGCCCGCGGTGTCCTTCCGGAGGAAGGCGCCGAGGAGGAGGTTCTCCTCGATCGTCATCCGGGGGAAGATGTGCCGGCCCTCGGGGGAGTGGGCCAGACCCAGCGAGACGATCTTGTGCGCGGGGATCTTGCGGAGGGACTTGCCCTCGAACTTGATCTGGCCGCCGACCGGCTTGAGGAGCCCGGAGAGGGTCCGCAGGGTGGTGGTCTTCCCGGCGCCGTTGGTACCGATGAGGGTGACGACCTCACCGGCGTCGACGGAGAAGGAGATGCCCTTGACGGCCTCGATCTTTCCGTAGGCGACGCGCAGGTCCTCGACTTCGAGCAGTGCGGTCATGCGTCGTTCTCCTTGCCCGAAGCAGGGTCGTGCGGGGTGCCCTCCGAGGGCTCTTCGGCGCTCTCGTCGTCGGCGGGAGCCTCGGGCGTCTCGTCGTCGGCGGGAGCCTCGGGCGTCTCGTCGTCCTCGGAGGTCTCGGCGTCCTCTTCGGCCGCCGGGTTCTCGTCGGCAGGGGCCTCGGGGGTCTCCGCGCCTTCCTCCGAGGTCTCCTCAGCGGCAGCGGCATCGGCAGCGGCCGGGGCCGCGTCCGCCTCGACGGGCTCGCCCAGGTACGCGGCGATGACCCGCTCGTCACCCTGGACGGTCGCGCTGTCGCCCTCGATCAGCTTCTGGCCCTGGACGAGCACGGCGACCCGGTCGCAGAGGTTGAAGATGAACCGCATGTCGTGCTCGATGACGAGCACGGCGATGCCCATGTCCCGGATGGCGAAGATGAGTTCCTCCGCCGCCCGCGTCTCCTGCGGGTTCATGCCCGCGGTGGGCTCGTCGAGCAGGATCAGACCGGGGTCGCTCGCGAGGGCGCGGGCGATCTCCAGCTTGCGCTGCTCTCCGTACGGGAGGTTCTTGGCGAGGTGCTGCGCCTTGTCCTGGAGGCCGATGAACTCCAGGAGCTCCATGGCCCGCTTCTCGGAGGCCGCCTCGGCCTTCTTGAAGCCGGGGCCGCGGAGCAGGGCCGACCAGAGGCCCTCCTTGGTGCGGGTGTGGCGTCCGACGAGGACGTTCTCCAGGACCGTCATGTTGCCGAAGAGACGGATGTTCTGGAAGGTGCGCGCGATACCGGCCGCGGTGACCTTGAACGACTTCGGCGGGAGGACCTGGCCCTTGTAGCGGACCTCGCCCTCGGTCGGGATGTAGAGACCGGTGAGGCAGTTGAAGAAGGTGGTCTTGCCGGCGCCGTTGGGGCCGATGAGACCGACGATCTCGCCGCTGTTCACGGTGAGGTTCACATCGCGTACGGCGGTGAGGCCGCCGAACCGCATGGTGACCCCGCGCGCGTCGAGCACGGTCTCGCGGGCGGCCGGCTCGGTGGTGGCCTCGGCCTTGTTGGTGGTGGTCGTCATGGTTCAGGCACCTGCCTTGGCGAGCGTGGCGGGCGTCTCGTCCTTCTCGTGGAACTCCAGCTGGTTGCGCCGGTTGGCGATCATGCCCTCCGGGCGGAAGCGCATGAGCAGGATCAGCGCGACGCCGAAGGCGAGCAGCTGGTATTCGCCCATGAACTGGAGCTTGTTGGGGATGAGGAAGAGCAGGGACGCGCCGACCAGCGGACCGCTCATGGTGCCCATGCCGCCGAGGACGACGGCCGCGAGCAGGAAGGCGGAGTTGGGCGGGATGGGACCGGCGAAGACGTACTGCTCCGGGGTCACCGTGTAGGTGACGTGGGCCTGCACGGTGCCGGCGAGGCCGGCGAGCGAGGCGCCGAGCGCGAAGGCGATGAGCTTGACCCGGAAGCCGTTGATGCCCATGGCGAGCGCGGCGGTCTCGTCCTCGCGGATGGCGACCCAGGCGCGGCCGATGCGGGAGTCGCCGCTGCGCCGGAAGACCAGCACGACGACCGCCATGATCAGCAGCATCAGGAAGAAGTAGTTCGCGAAGCGGCCGATGGTGAAGCCGGCGATGTTGTGCTCGGCGCCGAAGTCGAACCCGAGGATGTCGAGGTTCGGGATGGACGCGATGCCGTTGGAGCCGTTGGTGATGTCGGGGCCGGAGGTGCCGTCGGCGTTCATCACCGCGATACGGAAGATCTCACCGAAACCGAGGGTGACGATGGCGAGGTAGTCGCCGCGCAGTCGCAGGGTCGGGGCGCCGATGAGGACACCGAAGACCAGGGAGGCGGCCGCGCCGACCAGGACGGCGGCCCAGAAGGGCAGGTGGATGCCGAACGGCGAGGTCGGGGCGCCCGAGACGAGGGCGGCCGCGTAGGCGCCGACGCCGAGGAAGGCGACGTAACCGAGGTCGAGGAGACCGGCGAGGCCGACGACGATGTTCAGGCCCAGGGCGACCGTGGCGAAGATCAGGATGTAGACGCCGAGCGTCGCGTACTGGTCGTCGGTCTGGGTGAAGGGGAACAGCGCGGCGGCGGTGAACGCGCCCGCGATGGACAGGTTCTGGTGCTTGCCGGTGAGCTGCGTGGCCTGCGCCATGAGGCCCGACTTGCTGACCGCCGCGAAGCCGAGGCCGGTCGTGATCAGGAAGCCGAGGAACTGCTCGTCGTACTCGGTGCCGACACCGTAGGTGAAGACGCCGAGCGCCACGGCGAGGACTCCGGTGATGATCAGGAGCTCGACGGCGGAGTTCATCGCGGGCAGCTTGCGCACCGGACCGGCGGCGAAGGAGGCCCGGAAGGTGGCCCAGCCGTTGCTCCAGCGGTGCTTGAACTGGTCCCAGCCGGTGTCCTCGGGGTCCACGGGCAGCAGCTTCGGCCGCTCGAAGGGGAGGGCGAAGGCGCCGAGGAGGGCGAGCAGGGAGGTGAGCGCGACGATCGCGCCGCCCGGCTCGAGGTTGATCGGGCCGCCGAGCTCGATGCTGATCGCGCCGACCGTGAACCAGACGATCGCGAAGTTGGCGAGCGCGGCGAGCTTGAGGGCTCCGTCGCCACCGGCCGGGGTCAGCCAGCGGGTGCCCTTGACGCCGTACGAGGAGAGGGCGAAGAGGGTGGTGAGCAGGCCGGTGACCAGGACCTGCAGCTGGAGGCCGCCCGGGTTGCCGTAGAAGGTGAGGTCGCCCGGGAAGCGGGCGGTCCAGGTCCAGGCGAGGAAGCAGCCGGCGACCGTGAGGGCGCCGCCGCCGAGGGCGAGCGGGCGGGCGATCCCGGCCGGGATGAAGCCGATGAGGCCGGTCGCCGCGGTCGGCTCGGGTGCCGCGGGTGCCGTGGTGTTCTCGGAGATGGTGGTCATGGTGCTCACGCCCTGTCCGCGACGCGCTCGCCGAGCAGGCCTTGTGGCCGGGCGAGGAGTACGACGATGAGGAGTACGAAGGCCCAGACGTCGGCCCAGGACTGGCCGCCGAGCTGCTGCATGCCGGGGATGTGGGCGATGTAGGCCGTCGCCATCGTCTCGGCGATGCCGAGGACGAGTCCGCCGATCATGGCGCCGTAGATGTTGCCGATGCCGCCGAGGACCGCGGCCGTGAAGGCCTTCAGGCCGAGGAGGAAGCCCATCTTGAAGTCGACGACGCCGTACTTGAGGCCGTAGGCCACGGCACCGACGGCCGCGAACGCGGCGCCGAGGGCGAACGCGATCACGATGATCCGGTCGGTGTTCACGCCCATGAGCTTCGCGGTGTCCGGGTCCTGCGCCGTGGCCTGCATGCCGCGACCTGTGCGGGTGCGCATGACGAAGAAGGCGAGGAAGGCCATGCAGACGGGGGCCGCGATCAGGAGGAACACGTCGCCGGTTTGGATGGTGACCGGTCCGAGCTCGATCGGGCCGCCGGGGATCTGCGGGAAGGTCCGGGCGGACTTCGCCTCCGGGTACAGCGACCACACGGCCTGCTGGAGGGCGAGCGAGAGACCGATGGCGGTGATGAGCGGGGCGAGGCGGGGGCCACCGCGCAGCGGGCGGTAGGCCAGGCGTTCCGCCCCGACGGCTATCGTCGTCGCGACGAGGATGGCACCGATGAGCATGAGGGGCAGAGCGATCCACATGGTGGTGCCGGTGGGCAGGATGAGCCAGACCGTGAGCGCCCCGAAGCCGCCGGTCATGAAGATCTCGCCATGGGCGAAGTTGATGAGCTGGACGATGCCGTAGACCATCGTGTAGCCGACGGCGACGAGCCCGTACATGGATCCCAGTAGCAGGCCGTTGACCAGCTGCTGCGGCAGTTCGTTCACCGCATTGTCCTCCGAGACTTTCGACGGATGTGACACCGCGCGGGGAGCCTGGTGTGGCGCCCCCGCGCGGTGAAGGTGGTGCTGAGAGATGGGGCTGCTGAGGATCAGCCGCCGAAGGTGCCGGACTTGACCGGCTTGAACGCGCCGCCCTCGACCTTGTAGACCGTGAGCTGCTTGTTGGTGGTGTCACCGAACTCGTCGAAGGCGACCGAGCCGGTCACACCCTCGAAGGAGACGCCCTGCATGGCCTCGACGACCTTGGCGCGCTCGGGGAGCTTGCCACCGTTGCCCTCGACGGCCTTCTTGACGGCCTCGATGATCGCCCAGGTCGAGTCGTAGGCGTAGCCGCCGTAGGCCTCGTAGGCCTCCTTGTAGTTCTCGGCCTTGTAGTTGGCCAGGAACTCCTTGGCGGAGTCGAGGGACTCGATCGGCGCGCCGACCGAGGTGGCGAAGTCGCCCTCGGCCGAGGCCGCGCTGGCGAGCTTCACGTACTCGGGGGAGAAGATCGCGTCGCCACCGACGACGGTGACCTTGGCGCCGGCCGCCTTGATCTGCTTGGCCAGCGGGCCGGCGGCCGGGTACTCGCCACCGTAGTAGACGACCTCGGCACCGGAGCTCTTCACCTGGGTGGCGACCGCGGCGAAGTCCTTGGTGTCCGGGTTGATGTGCTGCGTGCCGACGACCTTGCCGCCGAGCTTCTCGAACTCGCCCTTGAAGGTGCCCGCGAGACCGGCGCCGTAGGTCTTCTTGTCGTCGATGATGAAGGCCTTGGTCTTCTTGGCCTCGTTGAAGACGTACTGGGCCGCGAACGGGCCCTGGATGGCGTCGGTGGTGGCGGTGCGGAAGTACGACTTGTAGCCGCGCTTCTTGTCACCGGAGGCCCAGTTCGGGCCCTGGGACAGCGCCGGGTTGGTGTTGGCCGGGGAGACCTGCACCAGCTTGGCGTCGTCGAAGACCTTCTGCATGGACTCGGCGACACCGGAGTTCAGCGGGCCGACGACGCCGAGGACGGACTTGTCGGCGACGAACTTGGTGGCGTTCTGCTGGCCGGAGGAGGGCTGCGCCTGGTCGTCCAGGGACTCCAGCTTGAAGGTCACGCCCTTGACGTAGCCCTTCTTGTTGGCCGTCTTGACCGCGAGGTCGGCCGAGTTCTTGATGCCCTGGCCGAGGGCGGACAGCTCACCCGTGAGCGGCGCGTCGAGACCGATGGTCACGGTGACGTTGCCGCTGTCGCCGTTCTCGGCGCCGCCCTTGTCGTCCCGGGAACCACAGGCCGTGAGCGTGAGCGCTCCCGCGGTGACCGCGGTGGTGAGTATGAGCAACGAACGGTTTCGCACGAAGGGTCCTTTCCCTGGCGCGGCCCCCTCGGAATGAGGCGGTGCCGTGAAGCTGCGGAGCGAGGGGTGCCGTTTTGGAACGCCGGGCCGTACTGGGGTTGGTACAGGGCCGTGCACTAGGACGCGCCCGGCGGCGCGGTGACTGGCGGTGACTCTAAGCGCAGGTGGGGAGGGTCGGGGAGCGGCGAGGTCAGGATGTGACTGTCTTGTTATGCCGAGGGGGAAAGAGTGTGCGCGCCGGATGGAAAAACCGGGGCATTAGGGTCTGTAATGCAGTGTTCACATACTGAGAACGTGCAGTTCCGCTAAGGGGCTTGAGCGATTCTTGGTACTGACGGTCCGCTCAGCGGACTCTCCGGATATCGGACAGCGGCCAAAACCTGAGCGGACGAGACGGCTCGCCCGTCCCGCCCGATTCCACATCGTGCGAAGATCACGGAGAGTGACATCGGGCGGGGCGGGGCGGGCCGGGGACGTCAGGGAAGCTGGACGTACGGCTTCAGGAAGTCACGCGCACCGGGAGTGTCCAGCCGATAGACCACATTGGTCGCGTAGCACGGCGTATCGCCGGTGATCGTCGTGGCCACCAGGGTCCGCCTGCCGCTCAGCGTCGCGAAGTTGGGGCCGCCCGAGTCGCCGTAGCAGGCGCCGCCGTTCCCCTGGGGCGCGGTCATCGCGAGCCGGATCCAGGCGCTGTTGAGCGCGTCGAACGTGACCGGCGCCTTCATGCGGACGCCGCCGCCGGGGTGCGTCTGCCCGCCCGGGCCGCGCTCCGCCTCCTCGGTTCCGTAACCGGCGACCAGGAAGGAGGTGTCCTTCAGCCCCTGCGGGCCGAGCGCGTCGAGGGCGCCCGCCCGGGGGAGGGAGGCCGGGGTGAAGGACCAGCGGGCCTTCACGGCCTTCGCCGGCAGTTCGATCACCGAGATGTCATGGGTGTCGGAGGCCGGACCGGGGTAGGCCGGGTGGGTGTGGGCGGTGCCCTCGACGGCCACGCTCCGGGCCTGGGCGGCCGGGTCGCCCGGGTGGGCGGCGGCCGCGCGGTCCAGGCCGGCCTGGACGTCCTGGTCGAGCGAGACGTAGAAGCGGACGTTCGCCGGCCAGTCGGTGGTGCAGTGCGCGGCCGTCAGGAAGGTGTCCGCGTCGATCATGGTGCCCGAGCAGACCCAGTCGACGCGGTCGGGCGTCGCCGGGTCGTCGTCGTTGTCCCAGGTCGCGACGAGCGCGCCGACCTCGGTGCGCTCGGGGGCCGGGGTCGCGTTGTACGAGTTGATCGCCGTGGCCGGCATCGCGGTGGCGAGCACGGCGGCGCAGGCGGCGGCGATGGCGGTGGTCATCGCGTAGGTGGTGCGACTGGCGGTCACGAAGAACCCCTCGGTGTGTGAGTGGATCGGGTGTTCTCCTGTGGGGGAGGTTCGCCAGTGAAGCGGCTGTGGCCGCGTGGAGCAAGAGGTTCCGGAGATACGGGAGTTGAGACGGAAACGGCGCGGCGCGAGACGGTGAACCGTCCCGCGCCGCGCCGCTCGTTTTCCGGCTCGGGCGCCGGCGTGCGGGCGAGTGCCGCCCGGCTGCCTCAGGCGCCCGTGGTCGTCCCCGCCTCCGGGAGGTTGCCCGCGTCCTTCGCGGTGACCTCGCGGAGCAGGCAGGTCAGCCGCGCCGAGCACACCCGCTTGCCCTGCTCGTCGCTGATCACGATCTCGTACGTGGCGGTGGTCCGCCCGCGGTGGACCGGCGTCGCCACACCGGTCACCAGACCGCTGCGCACCCCGCGGTGGTGGGTGCAGTTCAGGTCGACGCCGACGGCGATCTTCGAGACCCCGCCGTGCAGCATCGAGCCGACGGAGCCCAGCGTCTCGGCGAGCACCGCCGACGCACCGCCGTGCAGGAGCCCGTACGGCTGGGTGTTGCCCTCCACCGGCATCGTGCCGACGACCTTCTCGGCCGAGGCCTCCACGATCTGGACGCCCATCCGGTTCCCGAGGTGCCCGGCCGAGAAGAGCGCCGGGAGGTCGACGCCGAGCGCCGCGTACTCGTCGATGACCTCCTGCGGGAACTTCACGTGCTGCTGCTCACCCATGGGCCCGGCTCCGTTCGTCTTCGTACGGCTGCTTGTCGCATCGTGGTCGCCTGAGCAAACGCTTAGGCGGACTGCGATTGTTCCAGACGCACGATGACGGACTTGCTGGCGGGGGTGTTGCTGATGTCCGCCGTCGACTCCAGCGGCACCAGGACGTTCGTCTCCGGGTAGTAGGCCGCCGCGCACCCCCGGGACGTCGGGTAGTGCACCACCCGGAAGCCGGGCGCCCGCCGCTCGGTGCCGTCCGTCCACTCGCTCACCAGATCCGTGTACGCCCCGTCCGCGAGGCCGAACGCCGCCGCGTCCTCCGGGTGCACCAGCACCACCCGACGGCCGCCCTTGATCCCCCGGTAGCGGTCGTCCAGGCCGTAGATCGTGGTGTTGTACTGGTCGTGCGAGCGCAGCGTCTGCAGCAGCAGCCGGCCCTCGGGCACCCTCGGGTACTCGACGGGGGCGGCCGTGAAGTTGGCCTTGCCGGTCTTCGTGGGGAAGCGGCGCTCGTCCCGCGGGCCGTGCGGCAGCGCGAAGCCGCCCGGATCGGCCGCGAGGCGGGCGTTGAAGTCCTGGAAACCGGGCACCACGCGCGCGATGCGGTCCCGGATCCGGGCGTAGTCCGCCTCGAACTCCTCCCAGGGCGTGGCCGATCCGTCGCCGAGCACGGCCCGGGCCATCCGCGCCACGATCGCGGGCTCGGACAGCAGGTGCGGGCTCGCCGGCGGCAGATTGCCCCGGGAGGCGTGCACCAGGCTCATCGAGTCCTCGACCGTCACGAACTGCTTGCCGCTCTTCTGCACGTCCTTGTCGGTGCGGCCGAGCGTCGGCAGGATCAGCGCGCGCGTGCCCGTCACCGCGTGCGAGCGGTTCAGCTTCGTCGAGACGTGCACGGTCAGGCGCGCGTTCCGCATGGCCGCCTCCGTCACCTCCGTGTCGGGCGTCGCCCCCACGAAGTTGCCGCCCATCGCGAAGAACACCTTCGCCTCGCCGTCGCGCAGAGCCTGGATCGAGCGCACCACGTCGAAACCGTGGTGACGCGGCGAGACGATCCCGAACTCCTTGTCCAGGGCGTCGAGGAAGGCGGGCGCGGGGCGCTCGAAGATGCCCATCGTGCGGTCGCCCTGCACGTTCGAATGGCCGCGCACCGGACACACCCCGGCGCCCGGCCGCCCGATGTTCCCCCGGAGCAGCAGGAAGTTGACCACCTCGCGGATGGTCGGCACGGAGTGCTTGTGCTGGGTCAGCCCCATCGCCCAGCAGACGATCGTCCGCTCGGAGGCGAGCACCATCTCCAGGGCACGCTCGATCTCGGCACGGTCGAGACCCGTCGCGGCGAGCGTGTCTTCCCAGTCGGCGTCCTTCGCCGCCGCCGCGAACTCCTCGTACCCGTGGGTGTGCTCGCGGACGAACTCCTCGTCGACCGCCCCGGCCGTCTCCAGGACCAGCTTGTTGAGGAGCCGGAACAGGGCCTGGTCGCCGCCGATCCGGATCTGCAGGAAGAGGTCGGTGAGCGCCGCGCCCTTGAGCATGCCCTGCGGCGTCTGCGGGTTCTTGAAGCGCTCCAGGCCGGCCTCCGGAAGCGGGTTCACCGAGATGATCCGCGCGCCCGCCGCCTTCGCCTTCTCCAGGGCCGAGAGCATCCGCGGATGGTTCGTCCCCGGGTTCTGCCCGGCCACGATGATCAGGTCCGCCCGGTGCAGGTCCTCCAGGGAGACGCTGCCCTTGCCGATGCCGATCGTCTCCGTCAGCGCCGAGCCCGAGGACTCGTGGCACATGTTGGAGCAGTCCGGCAGATTGTTCGTGCCGAACTCGCGGGCGAAGAGCTGCAGCAGGAACGCCGCCTCGTTGCTCGTCCGCCCCGAGGTGTAGAAGAGCGCCTCGTCGGGCGAGCCCAGGGCCCGCAGCTCCTCCGCGATGATCGCGAACGCGCGCTCCCAGCTCACCGGCTCGTACCGCTCGCCGCCCTCCGGCAGCAGCATCGGCTGAGTGATCCGGCCCTGCTGGCCCAGCCAGTACCCGCTGCGGGTCGCCAGGTCCGCCACCGGATGGGCCGCGAAGAACTCCGGGGTCACCCGGCGCAGCGTCGCCTCCTCGGCGACCGCCTTCGCGCCGTTCTCGCAGAACTCCGCCACATGCCGCTTGTCACCCTCGGGCCAGGCGCAGCCGGGACAGTCGAAGCCGTCCTTCTGATTGACCTTGAGCAGGGTCCGCGCGGTGCGCCGCAGGCCCATCTGCTCCTGCGCGATCCGCAGGGTGTGCCCGATGGCGGGCAGGCCTGCTGCGGCGTGCTGCGGCGGCGTGACCTGCGGTGCGTCCTGGACCGGGTCACCGGCCGGCGGCTTGCTGACCATCGCGCTCTCCCTTGAGCGGTAATCCTGTGGCGTACGTCTTCGATCCTGTCACGCGGCACCGACAACCCGGCACCCCGACCGCTGTGGACGGGATTGTCAGTGGACCGTGGCAGGATCGTCGTGTGGCCGAGACAGCATCGAAGAACCCCGCAGACACCCGCCCCCGCCTGCTCCTCATGGACGGGCACTCGCTCGCGTACCGGGCGTTCTTCGCGCTGCCCGCGGAGAACTTCACCACCGCGACCGGACAGCCGACGAACGCGATCTACGGGTTCGCCTCGATGCTGGCGAACACGCTCCGCGACGAGGCGCCCACCCACTTCGCGGTCGCGTTCGACGTGTCCCGCAAGACCTGGCGGTCCGAGGAGTTCCCGGAGTACAAGGCGAACCGCTCGAAGACCCCCGACGAGTTCAAGGGCCAGGTCGAGCTGATCGGCGAGCTCCTCGACGCGATGCACGCGCCGCGCTTCGCCGTCGACGGCTTCGAGGCCGACGACGTCATCGCCACCCTCGCCACCCAGGCCGAGGCCGAGGGCTTCGAGGTCCTCATCGTGACCGGCGACCGGGACTCCTTCCAGCTCGTCACCGACCACACCACCGTGCTCTACCCGACCAAGGGCGTCTCCGAGCTCACCCGCTTCACCCCGGAGAAGGTCCAGGAGAAGTACGGCCTGAGCCCCTCGCAGTACCCCGACTTCGCCGCCCTGCGCGGCGACCCGTCCGACAACCTGCCGGGCATCCCCGGCGTCGGCGAGAAGACCGCCGCCAAGTGGATCAACCAGTTCGGCTCCTTCGCCGAGCTCGTCGAGCGCGCGGACGAGGTCAAGGGCAAGGCCGGCCAGAACTTCCGCGACCACCTGGAGTCGGTGAAGCTCAACCGCCTCCTCACCGAGATGGTCCGGGACGTCGAGCTGCCGAAGACCGTGACGGACCTCGCCCGCGAGCCGTACGACCGCACGGCCGTCGCCCTCGTCCTCGACACCCTGGAGATCCGCAACCCCTCGCTGCGCGAGCGGCTCCTCGCCGTCGACCCGGGCGCCGCCGAGGAGACCGCGCCCGCCCCCGCCGCGGGCGTCGAGCTCGACTTCACCGTCCTCGGCGCCGGCGAGCTCGCCCCCTGGCTCGCCGAGCACGCCGGCGAACCCCTCGGCATCGCCACCGTCGACAGCTGGACCCTCGGCACCGGGAACGTCGCCGAGATCGCCCTCGCCGCCGCCGGGGGAGCCGCCGCCTGGTTCGACCCCAGCACCCTCGACGAGGCCGACGACCAGGCCTGGGCCGCGTGGATCTCCGACCCCGACCGGCCGAAGATCATGCACAACGCCAAGGGCGCCATGCGGGTCTTCCCCGAGCACGGCTGGACCATCGCCGGCGTCGCCATGGACACCGCCCTCGCCGCCTACCTGGTCAAGCCCGGCCGGCGCTCCTTCGCCCTCGACGCCCTCACCGTCGAGTACCTCGGCCGTGAGCTCGCCCCCGCTGCCGCCGCCGACGGCCAGCTCGCCTTCGGCGCCGACGACACCGCCGAGGCCGAGGCCCTCATGAGCCAGGCGCGGGCCGTCCTCGACCTCGGCGGAGCCTTCGACGAGCGGCTCGCCGAGGTCGGTGCCCGCGAGCTCCTCCACGAGGTCGAGCTCCCCACCTCCGCCCTCCTCGCCCGCCTGGAGCGGCACGGCATCGCCGCCGACCGCGACCACCTGGAGGCCATGGAGCAGCAGTTCGCCGGCGCAGTGCAGCAGGCCGTGAAGGAGGCGCACGCCTCCGTCGGCCACGAGTTCAACCTCGGCTCGCCCAAGCAGCTCCAGGAGGTCTTCTTCGGCGAGCTGAACCTGCCGAAGACCAAGAAGACCAAGACCGGGTACACGACGGACGCCGACGCGCTCGCCTGGCTGGCCGGCCAGACCGAGCACGAACTGCCGGTGATCATGCTCCGCCACCGCGAGCAGGCCCGCCTGCGCTCCACGGTCGAGGGCCTGATCAAGACGGTCGCGGCCGACAACCGGATCCACACCACCTTCAGCCAGACGGTGGCCGCGACCGGCCGTCTCTCCTCGACCGACCCCAACCTGCAGAATGTGCCGGTGCGGACGGACGAGGGCCGCGCCATCCGGCACGGCTTCGTCGTCGGCGAGGGCTTCGAGGCCCTCATGACCGCCGACTACAGCCAGATCGAGCTGCGCGTCATGGCGCACCTCTCCGAGGACGAGGGCCTCATCGAGGCCTTCACCTCCGGCGAGGACCTGCACACCACCGTCGCCTCCCAGGTCTTCGGCGTCGAGCGGTCCGCCGTCGACGCGGAGATGCGCCGCAAGATCAAGGCCATGTCGTACGGCCTGGCCTACGGCCTGTCGGCCTTCGGCCTCTCGCAGCAGCTGAACATCGACCCGGGCGAGGCCCGCGGCCTGATGGACACCTACTTCGAGCGCTTCGGCGGGGTACGGGACTACCTGCGCCGCGTCGTCGACGAGGCCCGCGCGACCGGGTACACCGAGACGATGCTGGGCCGCCGCCGCTACCTCCCCGACCTCAACAGCGACAACCGGCAGCGCCGCGAGGCCGCCGAGCGGATGGCGCTCAACGCCCCCATCCAGGGCACGGCCGCCGACATCGTCAAGGTCGCCATGCTGAACGTGGACCGCGCCCTCACCGACGCGGGCCTCGCCTCCCGGATGCTCCTCCAGGTCCACGACGAAATCGTCCTCGAACTCGCCCCCGGCGAGCGCGAGCAGGTCGAGGCCCTGGTCCGCGAACAGATGTCGGCCGCCGCCGACCTCCGGGCCCCCCTGGACGTCTCGGTGGGCGTAGGCCCGAACTGGGACTCGGCAGCCCACTGACATCGCCGCGCCGGGGGCGGCGCCCATCCGCCGCCCCCGTTGTGGGCATGCGCTCCGCAAGGGGGCGATGGGGGGCCCTGCTCGAGCGAAGCCGAGAGCTTGGGGGAGGGTGGGCACAACGGACCCGCGCCCTGCCGGCGCCAGAGGCTTCCGAGCCTGAACCCGCACCACGTGCACATCACGCCCGTGGTGCGGGCCCGGCAGGTGTGCGCCAGTCGGACCAGTCCGGGCGCGGCCCAGGTGCACGGCTCTCGAAACTGGGAGCATGATCCGCCGCCCCCACCTCCCCGCCTGGGCCCTCCTGGGCGCACTGCTGGGCGCCTCCGGCACCGTCTGGTCCCCGCCCGCCGAGGCCCAGGCACACCCGGCGCCCGCCCTCTGCACCTCGTCCCGCGAGCCGGCCCTCGCCGCCCGCCTGTCCCAGGACATCAGGGCGGCGCTCAAGGGCCGCCAGAGCACGGTCGCCCTCGCGGTCCACGACCCCGGGCGCGGACTGCGCTGCCGGCTCGACGACACCCTCGCGTACGACTCCGCCAGCATCGCCAAGGTCCTGATCATGCAGGCCGTCCTCGGACGCGCGGAGGAGCTCGGCCGCGCGCCGACCCCGCTGGAGGCACGGCGGCTGAAGGCGATGATCACCCGCTCCGACAACAAGGCCGCCACCGAGCTCTGGGACGGGCTGTCCCGCGCCCGGCTGAACAGGGTGCTGCGGGAGGCCGGGGCCCAGGACACGGTCCTCGGCCGCGGCCACTACTGGGGCCTCACCCGCACCACCGCCCGCGACCAACTCGCCCTCCTCGCCGCGGTGTCGCGCCGCACCGAGGCCCTGTCCCTGATGGGGCAGGTCGTCCACGCACAGGCCTGGGGTGTCACGGCGGGCGCGCCCCGCACGGTCAAGGTCCACGTCAAGAACGGCTGGCTGCCCCGCGCGACCCACGCCTGGCGCGTCCACAGCGTCGGCATCGTGCGCCCGGCGACGACGGACACGGGCACGGGCACGGGCGTAGGCAAGGGCGCAGGCAAGGGCGCAGGTACGAGTGCAGGAACGGGCGCAGGAACGGGCGCAGGTACGAGTGCAGGAACGGGCGCAGGCACGAGTGCAGGAACGGGCGCAGGTACGAGTGCAGGAACGGGCGCAGGCACCGACAAGGGAAAGAAGACCGACGAGGACGCGGACACCGCCGCGCAGAGCCCCGCGGTCGACTACCGGATCGTCCTCCTGAGCCACGACAACCCCACCATGCGGTACGGCGTCCGCACCTTGGAGAGCGTCTCCCTCGCCGTCCACCGCAGACTCGCCGGCGGCGCGGCGGCCCGCGGCTTCACCCCGCCCGAGAAGATCAGCGAGATCCCTGACGGGAGCGCTCCGGCCGAGGGCCCGGGTCCGGATCCGGGTCAGGGAGGTCCCGGGGGGCCGGCGCGGCCGGGGTCGTCCGAGCCCGCCGTGACCCCAGGAGCCGCACCCCCGTCCCGTACAGCACGAGCCCGACGGCGAGCCCCGCGCCGGCGCCGAAGCAGGCCGTCGGGATGACGTCGAGGGGCGTCTCGATCCGGTCCCAGCCCCAGTACGCGGCCCAGCGCAGCACCCGGTGGGCGACCCCCGCGAGGACGCAGCCGCCGATCAGCCCGGCGGCGAGGAGCCGTCCGCGCCGGTCGGGGACCGGAACCCCGGCCGGCGCCTCCACCCCCGGGACGGCAGAGCGGAGCGCCCGCGCCGTGTACCGGCCGAGGAGCGCGAGGGCCAGCGCCGAACCCCCGTACTGCGCGTACAGATAGACCGGGAACCCGGCGACGACGTCGCCGAGGAAGGGGATCGCGCGGGTGCCCCAGCGGTCCAGGTGGGTGAAGGAGTCCCACACCACGTGGGTCGTGGCGCCGAGGATCGCCGAGAGGCAGAACCACCCGGCGAGCGCGGCCGGGTGCCGCTCCCGCCAGGGAGCGCCCCGGACGAGCCCGTACACCCTGCCCCGCCACCCGGCGGGCAGCAGCGCGACGAGCGGCTCGCGCACGGTCAGCCACAGGGCCACGAGCGCGGTGGTGATCAGCACGTCGGCCGTGACGATGCCGACGGGGGAGTGGGTGACGTCCCCGAGGACCATCGCCCCGGGGGACGCGGAGGCCGCGAAGTAGGTCATGTCGGGGGAGAAGGACCCGGCGACGAGAGCGGACGCGACGAGCGGCCCGCGCGCGGTCCCGTCCCGGCGCAGCGCGGGCAGCACGGCGGCGGCATGGCTCAGCGTGAACGGCAACGGGAGTTCCCCCAGGGTCCGGTGGCGACGGCGGCCGGTGTACGGGATGGCGGTGTCCATGGTCGGCCGCAGTGCAAGAGGGGCGGGACGCTCCGGTCGGTTCCCGGACTCACCTGGTCGGCAGGCGGCCAAGAGGTGACGAAACCGTGAAACACGGTCAGCTGCCGGTACTCGTCGGTCCGGAGTTGGCATAGGGTCGCCAGAGGTTTCGCGCGGGGAGCGCGGGACCGCGTCGATGGGGAGGGGACGACGGACATGGCAGCGCACATCGGCCACCGGCTGCGCAAGGGAGCCACCAGTGGTGTGGTGATGGCCGCGGCGGTCGCCGCGCTTGCCGCCTCGCAGGCGCCGGAGGTGATACCGCCGGCCGCGGACAACGCCGGCGGAGACACCGCCATCGGTGCCGGTGACACGGCGCCGCCGTCGGGAGACGGCTCCGCGACGGGCGATTCCCCGTACTACACGAAGCTGCCGCCGCTGAACACGCCGAACAAGCCGGGCGCGACCACCAATCTGCCGGTGATCGCAGGCCCCGCCGAGGCCGGCATACCCGCGTCCGTCTACTCCGCCTACAAGCGCGCAGAGCTGTCGATACGTTCGACCGACCCCGGTTGCAACCTGCCGTGGCAGCTGCTCGCCGGCATCGGCAAGGTCGAGTCGGGTCAGGCGAACGGCGGCAGGGTCGACGCCAACGGCACGGCATCGCCGCGGATCCTCGGTCCCGCCCTCGACGGCAACGGCTTCGCCATGATCGCCGACACCGACGGCGGCGCCTACGACGGCGACAAGGTCCACGACCGGGCCGTCGGCCCGATGCAGTTCATCCCGTCCACCTGGGCCACCTGGGGCCAGGACGCCAACAGCGACGGGAAGAAGGACCCGAACAACATCTACGACGCGGCGCAGGCCGCCGGTCTCTACCTCTGCGCCAACGACCGCAACCTCGCGCTCAAGGCCGACCTCGACCAGGCGATCCTCAGCTACAACCGCTCCAGGGAGTACCTGAACACGGTTCTGTCCTGGGCCGCCTTCTACGAGCGCGGCACCCACCAGGTCCCGGACGGCACGGGCGTGCTGCCGGTCGGCCGCAGCGACGAGGGCAACCGGGGCAACCGCACCCACCCCAGCACCCAGCCGTCGACTCCGGCACCGAACCCGGGCACCCAGCAGCCGAAGCCGCCGGAGAACCGTCCCGGTCCGGTCAAGCCGCCGACCGTCCCCACCAAGCCCCCGGTCACCACGCCGGTGAAGCCGCCCGCCGTCCCGGCGGCCGCCAAGGTCACGCGGCTCGCGATCGTGGCCAACCAGCAGCTGACAGCGACCACCGGCAGCGCCTTCACGGGCGCCCCCCGGGTCGCCGCGCTCGACGCCTCGGGCAAGCCCGTCGCCGGCGTGAGCATCCGCTTCGAGATCGCCGGCACCACCGACTCCCGCTTCGCCGACGGCGGGACCACCGCCCTCGTCACCACCGGGTCGACCGGTCTCGCCACCGCGGCCGCGCTCCGGGCCGGCGAGAAGACGGGATCCTTCACCGTGCGGGCCACCGTCGTGGGCCGCACCCTGGGCGCGGCCGACTTCGCCGCGACCGTCACGGAGCGCCGGGCGGACACCCTCACCCGGGTCCCCGGCGACGCCCTGACCGCCACGACCGGCTCCTCCTTCACCCAGCAGGTCCAGGTGAAGGCCACCGACAAGGGCGCCCTCGCCCCCGGCGTGCTCGTCACCGCGGTGATCGTCACCTCGAAGACGGACCCCAAGGAGAGCACCGAGGGCCCTTCCTTCAAGGGCGCGGACGGCACGGCGGTCCGTACCGTCACCCTGAAGACCGGTACGGACGGACTGCTCACCTTCGAGTCGGGCGACATCCTCGCGGGCGACACGGCCGGCACGTTCTACGTCCAGCTCACCGCACCGGGCGGCGGCACCACCTTCATCGACCTCACCGTCGAGGCGCCCGCGACGCCGACCCCGGAGCCCTCGCCCTCCGACAGCGGCTCGCCCACCCCCACCCCCACCCCCTCGGCCTGACCGGACGCGCCACCGCGCGCTCCTCCACCGCACCGCGTTCCTCCGCGCCGTCTCCCGTCCGCATCGGACGGGGGGCGGCGCTTCGCGTTACCCGGGTGCAACGTGTTCTCATCTCACGGCCGCGTTGCTACGGTGCCCCCGCCCTGACGACCTATCAGATCGCATCCCGGGAGGCCGACCATGCGCGCCCTCGTCGCCGCCGCCATCGGACTCGCCCCAGTCCTGCTCTTCGTCCTGCTCCTCTCCGTGGTCGATCTGCCGCCCGACGGCCCCACCTCGCCCAAGCCCCTGCTGACCGCCGATCCCGGCGCCAAGAAGTAGGGGGACGACCGTGCGCCGCCGAGCCAGCCTCGTCCTGCTCGCCCTCGCCGTCTTCTGCGCCGCGATGGCCCCGACCCTGCGCTGGTACGCCTTCCCCCGCCTGGCGAAGATCCCGGCGAACCAGTACCAGGACACCGTTCTGGAGGCGCAGCCCGCGACCCTCCTCAACTACTCCACCCTCAAGGCCGAGAAGGTCGACAAGATCACGATCATCCAGACCCTCAAGGGCAACGTGGAGGAGTCACGGCGCATCGAACGCGACGCCGGGCGCGACGTCGTCGTCTGGGACGCCCTCGCCTACGTCACCGGGCCCGACGGCAAGATGGTCTCCCAGGTCCCGGAGCGGTACATCTTCGACGCCCACACCCAGGACCCCGTCCACGCCACCGGCGAATCCGTCGACGGCGACCCGGTCCGCCGCGAGGGCATCGAGTTCAAGTTCCCCTTCCTCACCGAGAAGCGCGACTACCAGTACTTCGACGCCCAGACCCGCACCGCGGCCCCCATCCACTACAAGGGCACCCGCACCTTCCGCGGCATGGAGGTCTACTACTTCGAGCAGACCATCCCCTGGACCAAGGTCCCCATGCCCAAGACCATGCCGGTCAAGGGCATCACCCCGAAGATCCTCGCCGACTCGGGCCTCACCCGCTGGTACACGACCAAGCGCATGTTCTGGATCGAGCCCGTCACCGGAGCCCCCGTCAACGGCGAGGAGATCCACAAGGAGGAGCTCCGCAACGCCAGGAAGCTGATGGGGCAGGACACCCTCACCGTCTTCGCGGGCCACGTGAAGATGCGCGAGGACTACCTGGAGAGCGTCGGCGAGCTCGTCTCCTCCAACCGCCTCATGGTCCTCATGCTCGTCTCCTACATCCCGTGGAGCCTCACCCTCCTGGCCCTCGTCCTCCTCGCCCTCGCCCTCTGGCTGGAGGCCCGCTCGCGGCGCCCCGAGCCGGAGCCCCCGGCCGCCCCCGCCCCGGCCCCGGTCAGCGCTCCCCTCTGAGACGGGCACTGGTGTGCCGGGTCGGCACCGCCGCGGACGGATCCTCCGGCCACGGGTGCTTCGGATACCGCCCCCGCAGCTCCGCCCGCACCGCGCGGTAGCCGTCCCGCCAGAACGACGCCAGGTCGGCCGTGACCGCCGCCGGCCGGCCGGCGGGGGAGAGGAGGTGGACGAGCACCGGGACCCCCGCCACCCGGGGTGTCTCCGCCAGACCGAACATCTCCTGGAGCTTCACCGCGAGCACCGGCCGCTCACCCCCGTACTCGACCCGTATCCGCGAACCGCTCGGCACCTCGATCCGCTCCGGCGCCAGCTCGTCGAGGCGCACCGCCTCGCCCGAAGCCCACGGCAACAGCCGCCGCAGCGCCTCCCCGGCGTCGATCCGCCCCAGATCGGCCCGGCGCGACGCCCGGGACAGCTCGGGCTCCAGCCACTCCCCGGCCCGGTCCACCAGCGCCTCCTCCGACACGTCCGGCCAGGGCTCTCCCAGCTCCCGGTGGAGGAAGGCGAGCCGCTCGCGCAGCTCCCCGGCCTCCCGGCGCCACCGCAGCAGCCCGAGCCCCTCGCGCCGCAGACCGTCGAGGAGCGCCTCCCGCACGAGAGCGGGCTCGGCCCCGGAACCCAGGGGCCGGACCGTCAGCTCGACAGCGCCCAGCCGATCCACGGACCGGGCGACCACGTCCCCGTCCTCCCAGTGGACCTCCTCGCCGGTGCTCCGCAGATGCCCGGCCGCCCGGCACGCCGTGGACTCGTCCACCACGGCCGCGAGCCGCACCCGCGCCGTCGCGTCCCTGGCGGTGCGGTCCGCCACCGCCACGGCGAGCCACGGGCTGGACCGCAGCCGGGACCCCTCGGCGAGCCGGGCCCCGCTCCCCGACGCCATCAGATAGCCCCCCTGCTCCCGCGCCCGGGCCACCCGCTCCGGAAACGCCAACGCCGTCACAAGCCCGGCCACGGCGTCGTCATCGCCCCCGGCCCCGGACCCCGCGCCCGACTCGGACCCGGGCCCCGACCCGGACCCCGACCCGGACACGTACCCCGACACGGACCCGGACCCCGCCCCAGCCCTGTCCCCGGCGCCCCCGCCCACCGCCTCGACCGCCGACCGCTCCAGGCGGCGTACCTCCGCCCGCCAGCGCGCGCCGTACCCGTCGGTGCCCCGGCGGGCCGTGCGCCAGGCCGCCACCAGGTCGTCCCCGTACTCGCGCGGCGGCTCCTCGCCGATCAGCGCCACCACCTCCGCGGCCCGCCGGACCCCGACCTCGGGCGCGCCGTCCAGGAGCGCGCGCCCCAGCCGGGGGTGCAGCCCGAGCCGGGACATCCGTACACCCCGCTCCGTGGCCCGGCCGTCCCCGTCGACGGCCCCGATCGACCCGAGGACCGCGCGGGCCGCCGCCATCGCCCCGGCCGGCGGCGGGTCGAGCAGCGCGAGCCCCTCCGCCGTCGGGTCGCCCCAGCAGGCGGCCCGCAGGGCGAAGTCCGCCAGGTCGGCGACCTTGATCTCCGGCGACGGGAAGCGCGGCCTGCCGCCGTCGCTCGCCTCCGCCCAGCAGCGGTAGACGAAGCCGAAGGCCTCACGGCCCGCCCGGCCGAGCCGCTGGGTCGCCGTCGCCTCGGACACCGTCACCGTCGCCAGCGAGCCCAGCCCCCGGGCGTGGTCCATGCGCGGTTCCCTGGCGAGACCCGAGTCCACGACGATCCGCACGCCCGGCACCGTCAGGCTGGACTCCGCCACCGACGTGGCGAGCACCACCCTGCGCCGCCCGCCCGGCTCCGCACCGCGCAGCACCGTGTCCTGTACCGCCGCCGGGGCGCGGCCGTGCAGCTGGAGCACCTCCGCATCGACCCCGTCGAGCAGGCCGGCCGTCCGTGCGATCTCCCCCGTACCGGGCAGGAAACAGAGGACGTCCCCCTCGTGGCGCTCCATAGCGAGCCGCACCGTCGCCGCCACGTGACGCAGCAGCGCCGGATCCACCCAGGTGCCGTGCGCGGGCCGGATGCCCGCCGGCGGCTCCGCGAAGAGGACCCGGCAGCCGTGGCCCTCCCCCTTGCTCCACACCACCGGCGCGGGCCCGCTCCCGTCCAGGACCGTGAGGAGATCCGCCCAGGCCGCCGCGTCGCTGGTCGCCGACGCGGCGATCAGCTTCAGCTCCGGCCGCAGCGTCGCCCGCACGTCCACCAGAAAGGCCATGGCCGTGTCGGCGTCGAGATGCCGCTCGTGGCACTCGTCGAGCAGCACCACGTCCACGCCCGCCAGCTCCGGATCGCGCTGGAGCCGCTGCAGCAGGATGCCCGTGGTCACCACCTCGACCCGGGTCGCGGGGCCGCTCCGCCGCTCGCCGCGGACCGAGAAGCCGACCGCGCCGCCGACCTCCTCGCCGAGCAGCCAGGCCATCCGCCGGGCCGCCGCCCGCACCGCCATCCTCCGCGGCTCGGCCACCAGCACCCGGCGCTCCGGTCCGTCCCCTATGAGCCCCGCGAGAGCCAGCGGCACCAGCGTGGTCTTGCCGGTGCCGGGAGGAGCGGACAGCACCGCCGTGCCGCGCTCCGCGAGCGCGGCGAGCAGCTCGGGGACGGCATGGCGGACGGGGAGACGGTCGAGTGCGTCGTTTCGGATCACGCACTCAGTCTCGTACGCGCGAAGAAAATGGAGGGCCCCGTTGTCCACAGGGCCCTCCATTAATAGGACTGATCAGCCGTCGTCTACGAGGACCGGCTAGTCGTCCCGCTCGCAGACGAAGATCGCCGTCCCCGGGATCAGGTTCCCCCGCAGCGGGGACCAGCCGCCCCACTCCTGGCTGTTCCAGGCCGGCCACTCCGGCTCGACCAGGTCCACGAGCCGGAAGCCGCCGGCCACCACGTCCCGCACCCGGTCCCCGATGGTCCGGTGGTGCTCCACGTACACCGCCCGGCCCCGCTCGTCCTGCTCGACGTACGGCGTGCGGTCGAAGTAGGAGGCGGCGACCGAGAGGCCCTCGGGGCCCGGCTCGTCCGGGAACGCCCAGCGGATCGGGTGCGTCACCGAGAACACCCAGCGGCCGCCCGGCCGCAGCACCCGGCGCACCTCGCGGAAGACCCGCACCGGGTCCGCGACGAACGGCACCGCGCCGTACGCCGAGCACGCCAGGTCGAAGGAGCCGTCCCGGAAGGGCAGCGCCCCCGCGTCCGCCTCCACCAGCGGCACCTCCCCGCCGATCCGCAGCGCGTGCTGGAGCTGCCGGTGGGAGAGGTCGAGGGCCACCGGCCGCGCGCCCTGGGCGGCCAGCCACCGCGAGCACTGTGCCGCGCCCGCGCCGATCTCCAGGACGTCGAGGCCCTTCAGGGAGCCGGCCGGGCCGAGGAGCCCGGCCTCGGCCTCGTCGAGCCCCTCGGGGCCCCAGACGAACCGGTCGTCGCCCAGGAAGGAGCCGTGATCGCTCTGGTACTCGTCGGCGTTCCGGTCCCACCAGCCCCGGCTCGCCCGGCTGCTCTCCGCGTCCCCCGCGTCACGCCGGGTCGCCTCGGCCTCGTCGGCGTCCCCGTCGACCCCGTCTTCGTGTCCGTACTCTTGGTTCATCTCGCCCGCCGATGTAGTTTGCGCTCAGTGCCGCCGCGCGGCGACCCCCGCCATGACGGCGCAAGGGCCATGAGTCGCGCCGGAATTGAGCAGATCTGCCCCGGGTGCGCGCTTCGCGCATTGACCCTGTCCGGCTGCCCCCGTATGCTAAAGGTTGCGCTGCGGGCCTGCGCGCCTCAGACGGAGCAGGCCGCGCTCGTACCTTTTGTATGTCCCCTCGGTTCTCGAGGTTCCCTCCCGTTCGCGGAAGGGTGCTTCATTGGCTGTCCGGCTTCTTGGTGCGATACGGGCTCTCGGCGTAGCAGTACCTACGACTTTCTGTCCGTAACCGGAGCCCTTTCCCACATGACGAGCAGCACCGAGACCACCGCCACCACCCCGCAGGTTGCGGTCAACGACATCGGTAACGAGGAAGCCTTCCTCGCCGCGATCGACGAGACGATCAAGTACTTCAACGACGGCGACATCGTCGACGGCGTCATCGTGAAGGTCGACCGGGACGAGGTCCTGCTCGACATCGGTTACAAGACCGAAGGTGTCATCCCGAGCCGCGAGCTCTCGATCAAGCACGACGTCGACCCGAACGAGGTCGTCAAGGTCGGCGACGAGATCGAGGCCCTGGTTCTCCAGAAGGAGGACAAGGAAGGCCGCCTGATCCTCTCGAAGAAGCGTGCCCAGTACGAGCGCGCCTGGGGCACCATCGAGAAGATCAAGGAAGAGGACGGCATCGTCACCGGTACCGTCATCGAGGTCGTCAAGGGTGGTCTCATCCTCGACATCGGCCTCCGTGGCTTCCTGCCGGCCTCCCTCGTCGAGATGCGTCGTGTCCGCGACCTCCAGCCCTACGTGGGCAAGGAGCTCGAGGCCAAGATCATCGAGCTGGACAAGAACCGCAACAACGTGGTCCTGTCCCGCCGCGCCTGGCTCGAGCAGACCCAGTCCGAGGTTCGCCAGACCTTCCTCACGACCCTCCAGAAGGGTCAGGTCCGCTCCGGCGTCGTGTCCTCGATCGTCAACTTCGGTGCCTTCGTGGACCTGGGTGGCGTCGACGGCCTCGTGCACGTCTCCGAGCTGTCCTGGAAGCACATCGACCACCCGTCCGAGGTTGTCGAGGTCGGCCAGGAGGTCACCGTCGAGGTTCTCGACGTCGACATGGACCGCGAGCGTGTCTCCCTGTCGCTGAAGGCGACGCAGGAGGACCCGTGGCAGCAGTTCGCCCGGACCCACCAGATCGGCCAGGTCGTCCCGGGTAAGGTCACCAAGCTGGTTCCGTTCGGTGCGTTCGTCCGCGTGGACGAGGGCATCGAGGGTCTGGTCCACATCTCCGAGCTGGCCGAGCGCCACGTGGAGATCCCGGAGCAGGTCGTCCAGGTCAACGACGAGATCTTCGTCAAGGTCATCGACATCGACCTCGAGCGTCGTCGCATCAGCCTCTCGCTGAAGCAGGCCAACGAGTCCTTCGGTGCCGACCCGGCCTCGGTCGAGTTCGACCCGACCCTGTACGGCATGGCCGCGTCCTACGACGACCAGGGCAACTACATCTACCCCGAGGGCTTCGACCCCGAGACCAACGACTGGCTCGAGGGCTACGAGGCTCAGCGCGAGGCCTGGGAGACCCAGTACGCCGAGGCGCAGGCTCGCTTCGAGCAGCACCAGGCTCAGGTCATCAAGTCCCGCGAGGCCGACGAGGCCGCCGCTGCCGAGGGTGCTGCCGCCCCGGCCGCCGGCAACGCCGGTGCGGGCATCTCGGGTGGTTCGTACTCCTCGGAGTCGGACGACACCTCCGGCGCCCTGGCGTCGGACGAGGCGCTCGCCGCCCTCCGCGAGAAGCTCGCCGGCGGCCAGAGCTGAACAGGCTCTCCGCTGAGCGCTAGCCGCTAGCGAAACCGAGGCCCGTTCCCCTTCGGGGGAGCGGGCCTCGGTCGTTTGCCGCGGTCCCCGCACTCCTCCGCCGGAAGATCGCGCGAGCCGGGAATGGCCGTGCCGCGCACGGCGTTTCCAGAGAGAACACGAGGAGGAGCGGTAATCGTGCTTGATCCCCAGGATTTGTACGAATGGGACCCGAAGGGCGTGGCCGTCGTCGACCTGGCCCTGGCGCAGGAGTCGGCCGGGCTGGTCATGCTGTACCACTTCGACGGCTACATCGACGCGGGCGAGACCGGCGAGCAGATCGTCGACGGCCTGCTCGACACCCTCCCGCACCAGCTGGTGGCCCGCTTCGACCACGACCGGCTCGTGGACTACCGCGCCCGCCGCCCGCTGCTCACCTTCCGGCGCGACCGCTGGACCGCGTACGAGACGCCGTCCATCGAGGTCCGCCTCGTGCAGGACGCCACCGGCGCGCCCTTCCTCCTGCTCTCCGGCCCCGAGCCGGACGTGGAGTGGGAGCGGTTCGCCGTCGCCGTCCGGCAGATCGTCGAGCGCCTCGGCGTGCGCCTCTCCGTCAACTTCCACGGCATCCCCATGGGCGTTCCGCACACCCGCCCCGTCGGCCTCACCCCGCACGGCAGCCGCACCGACCTCATGCCCGGCCACCGCAGCCCCTTCGACGAGGCGCAGGTCCCCGGCAGCGCCGAGTCCCTCATCGAGTACCGGCTCACCGAAGCCGGCCACGACACCCTCGGCGTCGCCGCCCACGTCCCGCACTACGTGGCGCGATCCCCGTACCCGGACGCGGCCCTGACCGCCCTGGAGGCCGTCACCGCCGCCACCGGCCTCGTCCTCCCGGGTGTCGCCCACTCCCTGCGGACCGAGGCCCGTCGCACCCAGACCGAGATCGACCGCCAGATCGGCGAGGGCGACGAGGAGCTGGTCGCGCTCGTGCAGGGCCTGGAGCACCAGTACGACGCGGCGGCCGGCGCCGAGACGCGCGGCAGCCTGGTCGCCGAGCCGGTCGACCTGCCGTCGGCCGACGAGCTGGGCCGTGAGTTCGAGCGCTTCCTCGCGGAGCGGGAGGGCGACGCCTAGCCCCTCCGGGGCAGGCCCTAAGCTGCCGCTCATGCTGAAGGTGGGCCTGACCGGCGGGATCGGCGCCGGCAAGAGCGAAGTGTCACGGCTGCTCGTCTCGTACGGAGCCGTGCTGATCGACGCGGACCGGATCGCGCGCGAGGTCGTCGAGCCGGGGACCCCGGGGTTCGCGGCCGTCGTGGCGGCCTTCGGGGACGGCGTCCTCACCGCGGAGGGGACGCTCGACCGGCCGAAGCTCGGCTCCATCGTGTTCTCCGACGCCGACCGGCTCGCCACCCTCAACGCCATCGTCCACCCCCTGGTCGGGGCCCGGTCGGCGGAGCTGGAGAGCCGTGCGGGCGCCGGGGACGTCGTCGTCCACGACGTACCCCTGCTCACCGAGAACGGGCTCGCGCCGCTGTACGACCTGGTCGTGGTCGTGGACGCGTCCCCCGAGACCCAGCTCGACCGGCTCGTACGGCTCCGGGGCATGGCCGAGGCCGAGGCCGGGGCCCGGATGGCCGCCCAGGCCACGCGCGCGCAGCGGCTGGCCGTCGCCGACCTCGTGATCGACAACGACGGACCGCTCGACGCGCTGGAGCCCCAGGTGCGGAAGGTCTGGGAGGAGCTGGAGCGCCGCGCGGCGGCCGGCGACAGGCCCTAGGGGCCGTCCGACGCAGGAATGCGGCCGCCGGGTCCGGTGTTCAACCTCGGGTCGAGGGGAAGGATGCCATCGTGGCCGACAGCAACCCGGAAACGCACGTCATCGACTTCCGCGCCGCCGAGCACCTCCTGGCCGCGCGGGACCCTCGCGGGGCCGTGAAGCTGCTGGACTCGGTGATCGCCGCCCACCCCGAGAACACGGCCGCGCGTCTGCTGCGCGCCCGGGCGTTCTTCGCCGCCGCACAGCTCCGCCCGGCACAGCTGGAGTTCGAGCTGGTCCTGGAGCGCGAGCCGGACAACGCCTTCGCCCACTTCGCGCTGGCCCGCACCTTCGAGCGCTCCGGGCAGACCGCCCAGGCCATGCGGCACTTCCGCCTCGCGGCCGCGCTGGACCCGAAGCCGGAGTACCTCCTGGCGGCGGGCTTCGACACCCGGAACTGAGCGGGCGGAAACGGGCGGGTCCGAGCGGCGGGGGCGTCAGTGCCGTGTGCCGCCGTGATCGGGTTCGTACGGCGGGATGCCCCGGCCCGGCTGCCAGTGCGGGCCCTGGTGGATGTGGTGCAGCACCACCGCCAGGTCGACCGTGACCACCAGGAACAGCACTCCGCAGGCCGCCGCCCAGCCGGGGCGCTCCACCAGGGAGAACACGGTCGTGCCGAAGGCCGCCCAGAGCAGCCCCCACATGCTCAGCCAGAACCGCAGGCGCAGCGCGCTGCGCGCGTTCACAGGCTCGTTCCCCGTACGCATGGCGGTCACATCTCCCCTCGGCACCCCGAGGTCACTTCCAGCATGTACCCGGGGTGGGGGAAACGGAACGCCCGCCGAAGGGCGCTTCCCGTCTAGTGGACGACGCTGTAGCTGCGCCAGGGCAGGGTGTCCGGGGCGATCCAGTTCGCGGTGTTGGTGGCCACGTAGATCGAGTTCCCGCCCTTACAGTCGCGGGTCCGGTACATCACGATGTCGGTCAGGGAGTTGTTCCGGACCTTGGTCACGCCCGAGGGCGCCAGGCGGTGGCAGCCGTTCACCGAGGGGCTGGTCACGGTCACGACGAGCTCACGCTGCGTCTCGTACTCGATCGTGCCCACGGTGGTGCGGCCGAGGCCCGAGCAGCCGGCGGCGGCGAGAGTGAGCAGCACGGCCCCGGTGGCGGTCGTGAGACGCCGGCGAACGGACATGGCGGAATCCTCTTCTGTCGTGTCGTTTCAGGCCACCATCCCGCCCGCGGCGACCGCTGTCATCCGCTGTTGGGCCGCCCGGGGGAACCCGTCCGACGCACGTTGTCAGACCCCACCCGTAAGGTCGGAGGTCCAGTCGGGAAACGACACACAGCGGGAGGAGAGCGGAGCCGTGGCACACACCTGGACGACCAGCGCCGCCGTCTTCCTGCCGGCCGCCCTGCCCCGCGACGGCCGGGTCGCCTTCTGGGCCCCCGACGGCCGCCCGCTGCCGGACCCGGCGGCGAGCGGGGCCGAGCGGGCCGAGCTGACCGTGGCCCGGCGGCACGGCAGCGGCGCCCGCGGCCGCTCCGTGCCCGCCGTGATCCTGCCGGTCGAGGCCGCCCTGCCGCATCTCGTCGCGGCCCGCCACCATCCGGCCGCGCACCCCGCCACCGCCGGCTGGGGCGCCGCCGCCCTGCACGCCCTGCACCTCGCCTCGCGCGGGCGGCTCCTGCCGGGGCTGACCGCGGACGATCTCGACGCCTGGCGGGCCGGACCCCTGGACGCCGAGGACATCGCCCATCTGCGGGCCGTCGCCGCCGCCCTGCCGTACGAGGGATACGCGGTGCCGGTGCCGGGGCGCGGTCCGCTGCGGCTGCCCGAGCCCGAGGGCCTCGTGCGGGCCTTCCTCGACGCGGTCGCCGACGTGCTGCCCCGCACGCCCGCCGCCGCCCACGCGGTCGGCGCGCCGTTCGCCGCGCGTGCCCCGCAGCACCTGCCCCGCGCGCGTGCCTGGGCCGCCGAGGCGGCGGCCGGGATGGACGCGGGGGTGCGGGTCTCGCTCCGCCTGGACCTGTCGCCGTACGAGCTCTTCGACACCGCCGATGCCGCCGACACCCCCGGCACCGCCGACGGGGAGCGGCACGCCGCCGCCGCGCTCCTCCAGATCCACAGCCTCGCCGACCCCACCCTCGTCATCGACGCGGCGGACCTGTGGGCGGGGGACGGCGAGCACTTCGGGCCCCGCGCCCGGATCGACGCCGTCCTCGCCCTGCGCCGGGCCGCCCGCGTCTGGCCCCCGCTCTCCCGGCTCCTGGAGCGGGACGTGCCCGACGTCCTCGCCGTCACCGAGGACGAGCTGTACGAACTCCTCGGCCCGGCCGCCGCCCGGCTCGCCGACGCCGGGGTCGCCCTCCACTGGCCGCGCGAGCTCGCCCGCTCCCTCAGCGCCTCCGCCGTCGTCCGCCCCGCCCACGCCGCGCCCGGCTCCGCCACCGACGGCACCTCCTTCTTCGACAGCGAGGAGCTCCTGCGGTTCAACTGGCAGCTGGCGCTCGACGGAGATCCGCTCACCGAGCGCGAGATGGACCTCCTGGCCGAGGCCCACCGGCCCGTCGTCCGCCTCCGCGACCAGTGGGTCGTCGTCGACCCCGCCCTCGTCCGCAAGGCACGCAAGCGCGAGCTCGGCCTGCTCGAACCGGTCGACGCCCTCGCCGCCGCGCTCACCGGCACCGCCGAGGTGGACGGCGAGTCCGTCCCCGCCGTCCCCGTCGGGGCCCTCGCCGCGCTCCGCGACCGGCTCCTCGCCGGCCCCGAGGACGTGCAGGCACCAGCCGGTCTCACCGCCACCCTGCGCGACTACCAGCTCCGCGGCCTCGCATGGCTGGACCTGATGACCTCGCTCGGACTCGGCGGCTGCCTCGCCGACGACATGGGCCTCGGCAAGACCGTCACCCTCATCGCCCTCCACCTGCGCCGCGCCCGCCGCGCCCCCACCCTCGTCGTCTGCCCGGCCTCCCTCCTCGGCAACTGGCAGCGGGAGGTGCGGAAGTTCGCCCCCGACGTGCCCGTCCGGCGCTTCCACGGCACGGACCGGGACCTCGACGGCACCGAGGGCGGCTTCGTCCTCACCACCTACGGCACCCTGCGCACCAGCGCCGCCCGCCTCGCCGAGCGGGAGTGGGGGATGGTCGTCGCCGACGAGGCCCAGCACGTCAAGAACCCGTTCTCCGCGACCGCCAAGGCGCTCCGCGAGATCCCCGCACCCGCCAGGGTCGCCCTCACCGGCACCCCCGTCGAGAACAACCTCTCCGAGCTGTGGGCGCTCCTCGACTGGACCACCCCCGGCCTCCTCGGCCCGCTCAAGGCGTTCCGCTCCCGGCACGCCCGGGCCGTGGAGAACCACGAGGAGATCGAGCACCAGGAGGCCGTCGAGCGGCTCGCCCGGCTGGTGCGGCCCTTCCTGCTGCGCCGCCGCAAGTCCGACCCCGGCATCGTCCCCGAACTGCCGCCGAAGACGGAGTCCGACCATCCCGTCGCCCTCACGCGGGAGCAGGCCTCGCTCTACGAGGCGGTCGTCCGCGAGACCATGACGCGGATCGAGGGCGCCGAGGGCATGGCCCGCCGGGGTCTCGTCATGAGCCTGCTGACCTCCCTCAAGCAGATCTGCAACCACCCCGCGCAGTACCTCAAGGAGGAGGCGCCGCGCGGCAGCGGCACCGGGCGGCTCGCCGGCCGCTCCGGAAAGCTCGCCCTGCTCGACGAGCTCCTCGACACGATCCTCGCGGAGGACGGGTCCGTGCTCGTCTTCACCCAGTACGTGTCGATGGCGCGGCTCCTCGCCGACCACCTGGCCGCGCGCGGCATCCCGGCCCAGCTCCTGCACGGCGGCACGCCCGTGGCCGAGCGGGAGCGGATGGTCGACCGCTTCCAGGCCGGCGAGGTGCCCGTGTTCCTGCTCTCCCTGAAGGCCGCCGGCACCGGTCTCAACCTCACCCGGGCCGGCCACGTCGTCCACTACGACCGCTGGTGGAACCCGGCCGTCGAGGAGCAGGCGACCGACCGGGCCTACCGCATCGGGCAGACCCAGCCGGTGCAGGTCCACCGGCTCATCGCCGAGGGGACCGTCGAGGACCGCATCGCCGAGATGCTCCGCGCCAAACGGGCCCTGGCCGACGCCGTCCTCGGCTCCGGCGAGGCCGCCCTCACCGAACTCACCGACCGGGAGCTCGCCGACCTGGTGTCCCTGAGGAGGCCCTCGTGAACCACGCCAGGAGCGCGCGGGGCGCACGGGGTGCCGCCCTCCGTCACGACGACCGCCGCCGCAGCTTCCCGCAGCTCGCGCCCCGCTCGGCCCCCGACGGCCGGTTCGCCGCCACCTGGTGGGGGAACGCCTGGGTCACGGCCCTGGAGAACACCGCCCTCGACCCGGCCCGGCTCGCGCGCGGCAAGGCCTATGCGGGGCGCGGCCACGTCGACGCGATCACCGTCACCCCCGGCCGGGTCGTCGCCTATGTGCACGGCACCCGGCCCCGCCCGTACCGCACCGAGATCAGGATGCGGACCCTCGGCGACGACGGCTGGGAGCGGTTCCTCGACGAGGCCGCCGCACGCCCCGACCACATCGCCGCCCTCCTCGACAAGGACGTCCCGCACGCCCTGGAGGCGGTCACCGGACTGCTGCCCGCGCCGGGCGACCTGGTCCCCGACTGCTCCTGCCCGGACGACGGTTACCCCTGCAAGCACGCCGCCGCCCTCTGCTACCAGGCCGCCCGTCTCCTCGACGAGGACCCGTTCGTCCTCTTCCTGATGCGCGGCCGCGGGGAGCAGGAGCTCCTCGCCGAACTCACCCGTCGGAACGCCGCCCGGGGCGCCGCCGAGGCGGGCGCCGCCGCCCCGCCGATGCCCACGGTCCCCGCCCGGATCGCGCTCGACGCGGCCACCGGGCCCGGGTTGCCGCCGCTGCCGCCCGAGCTGCCCGTCCCGGACCGGCCCGGCCGCCCGGCCGTCTTCCCGCCGGACCCGGACGCCCCCGATCCGCTCGCGCTCGACCTCCTCGCCACCGAGGCCGCGGCCCGGGCGCACGCCTTCCTCGCCACCGGCCACGACCCGGTCGCCGCGCTCACCCCCTGGCAGGACGCGGTCCGGCTGGCCGCCGCGCACCCCGGTTCCGGACTGACCGCCTCGTCACGCGCGCTCTACCGCGACCTGGCGTACGCCCTCGACCGCACCCCCACGGACCTCGCCCGCGCCGTCGCCGCCTGGCGGCAGGGCGGTGCGGCGGGCCTCGCCGTCCTCGAAGAGCCCTGGGACCCGCCGGCCGGCCCGTTCGACCGGGCCAGACCCGCGCTGCTCGCGGCCGACTTCCCGGCGTTCCGCCCCTGGCGCAACCGGCTCTCCGGGGAGTCCCTCCAGCTCCGGCTCGGCCGGGACGGTCTCTGGTACGGGTACGAGTCGGACGCCGGCCGCGAGGACTGGTGGCCGCGCGGCGCCCCCGACCCGGACCCGGTCGGCGCCCTCACCGATCTCCTGGGGCGCTGACGGCCGTAGACGGGTGTTGACCCGACACTCGAACGGAGTCCCACTCGATGGAGTGAAACCCGTCAACGGCCGGATCCGGTGCACACGTTTGTCGCGTTGATTCCGGTACGGGCACTTGCCCGTGCATACCTCCGGAAGGCAGGAAGCCATGAGGCAGATTCGCCGAAGTGGTCTGGCCACACTGTTGGTCACGGGCGGAGCGCTCGCCCTCTCGGCGGGCGCCGCGCACGCCGACGCCGGCGCCGAGGGCGCCGCGGTCGGTTCGCCGGGAGTCGGTTCCGGCAACACGATCCAGCTGCCGGTGCACGCGCCGGTCAACGCCTGCGGCAACACCGTCAGCGTCGTCGGGCTGCTCAACCCGGCCTTCGGCAACAGCTGTGCCAACCGCTCCGCCGAGCGCGAGGCCGGGGGGTACGGGGACGAGAGCGGCGGCGGCACCTACAAGGACCAGCCCGCCACCCCGCGCGGCGGCGAGCAGGCCGGCGGCTCCCACGGGGGCGGCTCCCACGGCGGCGGCTCCCACGGGGGCGGCTCCTCCAACGGCGGCGGGTCCACCGCCGAGACCCACGCCGCGGGATCCCCGGGCGTGCTCTCCGGGAACGGCCTCCAGCTGCCCGTCGACCTCCCCGCGAACGTCAGCGGGAACTCGGTCAACGTGGTCGGCATCCTCAACCCGGTCTTCGGCAACACCTCGGTGAACGGCCCGGCCAAGCCCGAGCAGCCGATCGAGACGCCGACGCCGCGCCCGCAGACCCCCGTGCGCAACGTGCCGGTGCCGCGCTCCGAGAGCGTGCCCCCGGCCGCCCCGGCCCCCGCGCCGCAGGGTGAGACGAGCACCGCCTCGCTGGCCGCCACGGGTTCGGACGCCATGGGCTTCGCCGCTCCCGCGAGCGCCGCGCTGCTCCTCGGCGGCGCCCTGCTGTACCGCCGCGCACGCCGGGCCGCCGACCAGGCCTGAGGGTCCGCCCCGCGCGGTCCGGCCGACGCGGGCTGACGCCCGAGCCGTCAGCCCCGTCCCCGGCCGCCCGCGGTCCCGACGTCCTGGCGCCAGGTCCGGAGCACCGCCTCGATGGCGGGCGCGATCCTCGTCCGGGCCTGGTGCCGGGGAACCCCCTGCATCAGCAGGGAGTCGTACGGCGTGTCCACGTGCCGTACGGAGGCCCGTACCGCGGCGGTGACCGCGCCGCGGTCGAGCGAGCGGCCCGCGGCCGTGCGCCCCACCCGTCCGCTGCCCTTGGCCGAGGCGTGGACGGCGATCTCCGTGGCCCGGTCGGCCGGGCAGGACGGGAAGAGCCGCAGGATCTCCGCCCGGAGGACCTGGGTGATCTCGGCGTCGAGGGCGGCGCGCCGGGCCGCGTCCCGGGCCCGCCGCGCGGCCCGTGCGTCCGCGTCCGCCAGGCAGGCCCGTTCCGCCTCGGCGAGGGCGGCCTCCTCGACGAGCAGGCCCTGGCGCTCGTACCGGGTGCGGCGCCGGTTGTGCCGTACGACCACGGCCCAGAGGGTGCTGGCCTCCCGGGCGCGGCGGGTGAGCGCCGTGTCGCCGCGGCGCAGGAAGACCAGATGGCCGAGATCGGCGCAGTCCAGGCAGACCGGCGCGTTGAACTCGACGATCATCCGTTCCAGCGGCCCCTGGTGGCACTCGGAGCAGCGGCGGCGCCTGAGCGGTTCGACGACGACGGGCGCGACGAGGTCCACGGCCGGCCCCCGGTCAGCGGACGCCGGGTGCGGCGGCGGCGATGAACACGGCGAGCGCCTCCTTCGCCTGCTGGGAGCGGCGGGCGCGGTCCGCCTCGTCGACCGCCTCGTGCATGCAGTGGGAATCCACGAAGGCCGCCTCGGCGAGCCGCCGGACCTCGGGGTCCTCGCACACCAACTGGACGCGGAAGAGGGCCTGCCGGGCGGCGGTGCGCTGCCGGTAGGAGGCGTGCCGGGACTCCTCCGCCTCCTCCGAGCCGGGCTGTCGGTGCGCCCGGAACCAGCGGTCGTTCTGGCTGTGCCGGTAGTCGACGACGGCGCCAGCGAAGGCGCTGTAGGTCGCGATCCGTTCCTGCCGGAGCTGTTCGGTGCGGGCGAGGGCGGCCGTGCGCTCGGTGGCCCGCCCCTGGAACCAGTGGGTGAAGACGACGCCCAACAGGGTTCCCGCCACCGCTATCAGCGCCGCATCCATGACCGGCCCGCCCTCCCGTTTCTCCTCGGCCGTCAGAGGCCCTCTGGGGCCCTCAGAGGCCTTCAGAGGCCTTCAGAGGCCTTCAGACCCGTAGATCATGACAGCAGAGGGGGTCGCACGTCACTGCCGGTAGCCGCTCAGGAAGCGCCCGATGCGGCTGATGGCGGCATCGAGGTCGTCGGCGTACGGCAGGGTCAGGATGCGGAAGTGGTCCGGGCGCGGCCAGTTGAACCCGGTGCCCTGCACGACCTGGATCTTCTCCCGCAGCAGCAGGTCGAGGACGAACTTCTCGTCGTCGTGGATCTTGTGCACGGTGGGGTCGAGGCGCGGGAAGGCGTACAGGGCGCCCTTCGGCTTCACGCAGGAGACGCCCGGGATCTCGTTGAGCTTCTCCCAGGCCCGGTCGCGCTGTTCGCGCAGCCTGCCGCCCGGGGCGGTGAGCTCGTGGATCGACTGCCGGCCGCCGAGCGCGGCCTGGATGGCGTACTGGGCGGGGGCGTTGGGGCAGAGCCGCATGGAGGCCAGCATGGTGAGGCCCTCCAGGTAGTTCCTCGCGTGCTGCCTGGGGCCGGTGACGACCAGCCAGCCGGAGCGGAAGCCCGCGACCCGGTACGTCTTGGAGAGCCCGCCGAAGGTGAGGACGACCAGGTCGGGGGCGAGGGAGGCGGCCGGGTGGTGGACGACCTCGTCGTAGACGATCTGGTCGTAGATCTCGTCGGCGAAGACCATCAGGCCGTGGCGCCGGGCGAGTTCGAAGATGCCCTCCAGGACCTCCTTCGGGTAGACGGCGCCCGTGGGGTTGTTCGGGTTGATGACGACGATGGCCTTGGTGCGGTCGGTGATCTTCGACGCCATGTCGTCGAGGTCCGGGTACCAGTCGGCGGACTCGTCGCACAGGTAGTGCACGGGCCTGCCGCCCGCGAGCGTGACCACGGCTGTCCACAGCGGGTAGTCCGGGGCGGGTACGAGGACCTCGTCGCCGTCCTCCAGGAGGGCCTGGACGGCCATCGAGATCAGTTCGGACACGCCGTTGCCGAGGAAGATGTCGTCGACGTCCACGTCCGGCAGGCCCATGGACTGGTAGCGCTGGGCGACCGCGCGCCGGGCGGAGAGGATCCCGCGCGAGTCGGTGTAGCCATGGGCCTTGGGGAGCATCCGGATCATGTCCTGGACGATCTCCTCGGGGGCCTCGAAGCCGAAGAGCGCCGGGTTGCCGGTGTTGAGGCGCAGGACGCTGTGGCCCGCCTCCTCCAGGGCGTTGGCGTGCTCGATCACCGGGCCGCGGATCTCGTAGCAGACCTCGTTCAGCTTGCTCGACTGCCGGAACTCCATGTCCGACCTCCCCAGGTCCCCGGAATCAGTGTTGCTTGGTTTTACCAAGTTCGAGCTTGGAAAGTCCAACAACATCACTAGACTGCGTCGCATGCCACGTCAGCCACGCCGCCGCAGCTACGACCAGCACTGCGCCGCCGCGCGCGCCCTCGACCTCGTCGGCGACCGCTGGACCCTGCTCGTCGTCCGCGAACTCCTCGCCGGGCCGCGCCGCTACACCGACCTCCACGCCGATCTGCCCGGCGTCAGCACCGACATGCTCGCCGGCCGCCTCAAGGACATGGAGGGCGCCGAGCTCGTCACCCGCCGCCGGCTGCCCCCGCCCGTCTCGGCGTACGTGTACGAACTCACCCCGCGCGGACGTGACCTGCTGCCCGTCCTGCGCACCCTCGCCGCCTGGGGCGCGCCCGACCTCGGCGAGCCCCGGCCCACCGACGCGGTCCGCGCCCACTGGTACGCGATCCCGCTCCTCGGCGCGCTGACGGAGCTCGGCGCGGGGGTCGTCCAAGTGACCCTCGACGAGGGTGAGTTCCATGTACGGCTCGGGGCGGACGGAGACGCGGCCTACGGGGACGGGACGGTGGACGCCCCCGACGCACGGCTGCGGACCGACGCGGCGACCTGCCGGGCCCTCGCGGCGGGAGAGCTGACGCTGGGCGAGGCGGTCGATTCGGGCCGCGCCGTGCTGGAACGCCCCGCGGCGGCCGTCGCGTCGGCCTGAGCTCGGGACCGCGCCTGAGTTCAGGACCGGCCCGGCGCACGAGCTCGGGACTGCGCCTGAGTCCAGGACTGCGCCTGAGTTCAGGACTGCGCCTGAGTTCAGGACCGCGCCTGAGCTCGGGACCGCGCCCGTGCTCAGGACTGCGCCGCCAGGGCCTTCGCCAGGCGGTCGCGGGCCGCCGTCTGGGCCGCGATGCGGGCGTCGATCACGGCGAGCCGCTCGCGGGCGATCTCCAGGGCCCGGGCGGACGGCGGAGCCGCCGAGATGTCCCCGTCCAGACAGGTGCGGAACGCCGACACGTCGTCCAGGGTGAACCCGGCCTCCAGCAGGTACCGGATGTTCGCCACCCGCGCGACGGCGATCTCCTCGTACTCCCGGTAGCCATTGGCCGCGCGGCCCGAGGTGATCAGCCCCGCCTGCTCGTAGTGCCGCAGCGCGCGGGCCGACACCCCGGTCCGCCGGGCCAGTTCACCGATGCGCAAGGACGCCACCTCCTCGCGCAGTCGTATCACGAGACCAGCGCGCCCCCGTCGACGGGCAGGACCGTGCCGGTCAGGAAGGCGGCGTCCGGGGCGGCGAGCGCGGTGATCGCCCAGGCGACCTCCTCGGGCCTGCCGACCCGGCCCAGCGGGGTGTGCGCGAGCTGCCAGGCCCGCACCGCCTTCCGCTGCTCGGGGGAGAGGCCCATGTGGTCCGCGATCGGGGTCTCGATCGCACCGGGCGCGACCGCCACGACCCGGACGCCGGCCGGCGCGAGCTCCACCGCCCAGCAGCGGGTCAGGGTCTCCAGGGCGCTCTTGGTCGCCGGATAGAAGGAGTTGGCGGGCCAGCCGCGCTGACCGATCGTCGTCGTCACGTTCACCACGACGCCCCGGGACTCCCGGAGCGCGGGGACGGCCGCCTGGGTGAGCAGGACCGGGGCGACGAGGTTCGTCTCCAGCAGCGGGGCCATCACGGAACGGTCGAGGGTGCCGAGCGGGCCGCCGGCGGAGATCCCCGCGTTGTTGACGAGCACGTCGAGCCGGCCGTGGGCCGCCAGCGTGGCGCGGACGATCTCCTCGGCCGCGCCCTCCGCCGTGATGTCGGCGGCGAACGGGCGGATGCCCGGGTGCCCCTCGGCGGTCTCCCGCAGCGGCTCCGCCCGGCGGCCGACGGCGACGACCGTCGCCCCCTGCCCGGCGAACGAGCGCGCGGTGGCCCGGCCGATGCCGGTGCCCGCGCCGGTGACGACGACGACCCTGGTGGGTGTGGTGGTGTCCATGGATCCGATGGTCGAACCCTGACGCCAGTGACAAGGTCAAGCCCGGCTCACCGCTGGGGGCAGAGGAACTCCAGCCGGTTGCCGTGGCAGTCGGCGACATAGAAGCGCCGGTGGCCCGGGAAGTTGTCGTCCCACGTCACCTCGACGCCCAGGCCGGTCAGCCGCTCCGCCAGGCCGTCGATGTCGGCGACCAGGATGCCCGGGTGCCCCTTGCGGGACGGCCGGAAGTCCTCCTCGACGCCCAGGTGGATCTCCAGCGCGTCCGAGCGCACCCACAGACCGCCGCGCGCCGCGAGCACCGGCGGCTTCCGGATCTCGGTCATGCCGAGGACGTCCACGTAGAACCGGCGGCACGCCTCCTCCTCGCCCGGTGGCAGGGAGAGCTGCACATGGTGCAGCCCGAGGCCGAAGGGCGTCCTCGCCTCCGCGGTCTCGTAGGGCAGTGCTTCCTGACGCCGGCTCATCGGGAACGAGTCCTCTCCTCCGTGGGTGCCGTGCGGTCGCGCGGCCAGGTCACCGTACGGCCGAAGATGTCGGCCGGTACACGTCAGGGGTGTGCGCGGCAGGCAGGATGGGCGTCATGCGATACGAGGCGATCACCTGGGACCGGCTGGCGGAGACGCTCGCCGGCCACCTCGACGCGTCCCCCGCCGCGGCGGGCGACGACTGGCTCAAGGTGGGCATCGACGGCCCGCCCCCCGCGCCCGGGGGCGAACTCGCCGGGCTCCTCGCCGAGGCGCTGCGCACACGCGGGCGGGCGGTCCAGGTCGTGAGCACCGGCGGCTTCCTGCGGCCCGCTTCCCTCCGGTACGAGTACGGGAAGCAGGACCCCGACGCGTACTACAGCGGGTGGACCGACACCGGGGCCCTGTGGCGGGAGGTCTTCGGGCCGCTGGACCCCGGCGGCACCGGGCGCGTGCTGCCCGACCTGTGGGACCCGGTCACGGACCGCGCGACCCGCAGCCCCTACGTCACGCTGCCGCCGCGCGGGGTGCTCGTGCTGTACGGGACCTTCCTGCTCGGCCACTGGTTCCCCTTCGACCTCACCGTCCATCTGCGCCTCTCGCCCGGCGCCCTCGCCCGGCGCACGGAGGAGTCCTGGACCCTGCCCGCCTTCGCCCGGTACGAGATGGAGGTCGGCCCCACCGATGCGGCGGACGCCGTCGTGCGCGCCGACGACCCGCGCCACCCGGCCTGGACGGGGCTGCGGACCTAGCGGGTGTCCGGGAAGTCCCGCGCGGCACCCACGGCGGGGGTGTCCGGGAAGTCCCGCACAGCAGCCGCGGCGCCCGGCACGCCCCCCGTCCGTGTCCGGAGAGCCCCGCCCGTTCAGTCGCCATCGGGGCCCGCAGGGGGTCTGCCGCCCACCGCGGTGACCGCCTCCGCGCCCGCGCGGCAGCCCGCCTCGGCGGCCCGCGCCGGGTCCTCGCCCGCGAGCCGCGCCGCCAGGAACGCCCCGGTGAACGCGTCGCCCGCGCCCGTCGAGTCCACCGGCCGCACCGGGGGCGCCGCCACCCGCGCGGTGACCGCACCGCCATCGGCGACCAGTGCGCCGGCCGCCCCGAGGGTCACCACGACCAGCGGGAACCGCCGGCTCAACTCCGCGGCCGCCGACTCCGGTTCGCCGCAGCCGGTGAGCGACCGGGCCTCGTCGGCATTGGGCAGCAGGGTCTCGGCGCCCTCCGCCGCCGCGAGGAACCGGTCCGCGCCCAGTTCCGCCAGGAACCCCGCCGACGCCGGGTCCACACTCACCGGGACTCCCGCCGCCCGCGCGTCCCGCAGCGCCCGGCAGGCCGTCTCGCGGCTCGGCGCGGCGAAGAACAGGTACCCCGAGAGGTGCAGCCGGGCCACGCCGTCCAGGAGGGCGGGCGACCAGTCGGCGGGGGAGAGGCGCAGCGCGGCGCCGCTGTCCGTCAGGAAGGTGCGCTCCGCCGAGCCGTCCACGAGCGCGATCACGGTGGCCGTCGCCGCCTCCGCGTCCGGGACGAGCAGGGGGCGCACGCCCGCCCTCCGCAGCGCCCGTTCGTGCCAGTCGGCCGCGTCCGTCCCCACCCGGCCGAGCAGCCGCACCTCCCCGCCACCCGAACGCGCCGCCCAGCAGGCCGCGTTGGCCCCGGCGCCGCCCGGTAGGGTCCGGATCTCCGCCGCCGTGTCCGTCGCCGGGGCGAGCGGGGTCCGGTGCCGGGCGACGACATCGGTGACGACGTCCCCGACGACGAGCAGCGCGCCCCCGGGCCGGGTCACCGGCCGTCGGAGCCGGTCGCCGTGCCCTGAGCCGCCGTGCCCGCGCCGCCCGGTGCCGCACCCGACGCGTACGCACCCGCGACGCTCGCCGCGAGCCGCACATTGCCGCGGACCGCCGCGAGGTTGGCCTCCAGGGACGCCCCTTCCGTGTGCACCGTCAGGTATTCGAGGAGGAACGGCGTCACGGCCTGCCCGGTGATCCCCTTCTCCTTCGCCGCCGCGAGGCCCCGCGCGAGCACCCGGTCGTGCAGCGCGGGATCAAGCTGCTCGGCCACCGGCACCGGGTTCGCCACGATCAGGGCGGCCCGGGGGCCGCCCAGCGCGTCCTGCGCCCGTATCACCCCGGCCACCTCCGCCGGGGTGCGCAGGGTCCAGTCGACGGGCTCGCCCGAGGAGGAGAGGTAGAAGCCGGGGAAGTGGTCCGTGCCGTAGCCGACGACCGTCACCCCCAGGGTCTCCAGGCGCTGGAGCGTCGCGGGCACGTCGAGGATCGACTTGACCCCCGCGCACACCACGGTGATCCCGACCCGGGCGAGCAGCCGCAGGTCGGCGGACTCGTCCTGGGTCTCGCTCCACTCGCGGTGCACGCCGCCGAGCCCGCCCGTCGCGAACACCCGTATGCCGGCGGCGTCCGCCAGCCAGGCCGTCGCCGAGACCGTCGTCGCCCCGGTCGCCCCGGTCGCCAGGGCCGGGGCCAGGTCGCGGTGGCCCAGCTTCCGCACCGACGGGTCCTCGGCGATTCTGGTGAGGGCCGCCCGGTCGAGGCCGATCCTGGCCGTGCCGTCGACGACCGCGATCGTGGCGGGGACGGCGCCCCCGGCCCGTACCGACTCCTCCAGCTCCGCGGCCACGGCGAGGTTGCGCGGGCGCGGCAGGCCGTGGGCGATGATCGTCGATTCCAGCGCGACGACGGGCCGGCCCTCGTGGAGCGCCTCCCGTACCTCTTCGGACACCTGTGTGGACATGTCCCATTCCTTGGCGCGATCACCGGCCCCGCAAACCTCGTTGGCGACCTCCTGCCACTCACGCGAAGGCGTCTGCGGAATCCGTGACCGACCCCCCGCCCGAGGCGGCGGGGACGCCCGCGGCGCCCTTGGGGCGCTGCGGCGGAGGGCCGGTACGGATTTCGTCGCCGGAGCGGGTTCTTGGCATCGCGCCTGGTGGGGGCCGAAACGGAGGCTGTTGTTCCAGCCGGTCCCGGCCTGGGAGCGCCTCCGGACCCCCGCTACAGTCACCGCCCATGACCACTCATGACGTGCCCTCCTTCGCCGTTCACATTCCCGACGCGGAGCTCGAGGCCGAGCCCCTCGACCCCGCCCAGATCGTCTCCGGCGCGCCGGAGGTGACCGGCAAGGTGCTGTGGGAGTCGGCCGACGGCAAGCAGTTGCGCGGCATCTGGCAGATCACGCCCGGCGTCGTCACCGACACCGAGGCCAACGAGCTCTTCGTGGTGGTCTCCGGGCGCGCGACGGTCGCCGTCGAGGGCGGCGAGACCCTGGAGATCGGCCCCGGCGACGCGTGCGTGCTGCGGGAGGGCGACCGCACGACCTGGACCGTGCACGAGACCCTGCGCAAGGCCTACCACATCAGCCTCTGAGGCCTGCCCGAGCCGCCCGAACCCGGGGCGGGCGAGCGGGGGTTGGGAGTCTGGTAGGAAACCTTCCTATCCGCTATCCTCCCCGGCAGCGGCTTGGCGCGGCGCCCCACCCCAAGCTCCACCCCCGGGGCGTGACGCGCTCAGCGAGAGCTCTGACCCGGCCGCCGAGCACCACCCCACCGCGTGGCGCCCCGAATCGCCACCCGGCCGGTCGCCCGTGCCCGCACCGCGCGGCACGGGCGACCCGGTCCGTGCGTCCGGCGCGGCCGTGGTGCCCCGCACCGGTGTCCAGCTCTCGCCGACCCCTCAGGCCAGGGAGCCCAGGTATGCGCCTGTTCGCCTCCGCCCCACCTCGCCGCACCACCGACCGACTTCCCCTCGTCCTCGCCGCCGTGCTGCTGCTCGTCGGCGGACTCCTGCTCGCCCTCCCGGACCGGGCCGGAGCCGCCGCCGACACCCTGATATCCCAGGGCAGGCCGGCCACGTCCTCCTCCGTCGAGGACAGCACCTTCGGCCCGGAGAAGGCCTTCGACGGCAACGCCACCACCCGCTGGGCCAGCGCCGAAGGCATCGACCCGCAGTGGATCCGGGTCGACCTCGGCCCCTCGGCCACCGTCTCCCGCGTCAAGCTCGTCTGGGAGGTCGCCTACGCCAAGGCCTACCGCGTCGAGATCTCCGCCGACGGCACCACCTGGACCCGGCTCGCCACCGAGACCGCCGGCAACGGCGCCACGGACGACTGGACCGGACTCACCGGCACCGGCCGCTACCTGCGCGTCTACGGGACCGCCCGCGGCACCTCGTACGGCTACTCCCTCTACACCGTGGAGGTCTACGGAACCACCTCCACCACACCCCCGCCCACCGGCGCCTTCACCGTCGTCGCGGCCGGCGACATCGCCGCCCAGTGCACCGCCGCCAGCAGCTCCTGCGCCCACCCGAAGACGGCCGCCCTGGCCCAGCGGATCGCGCCGTCCTTCTATCTGACGATGGGTGACAACCAGTACGACGACGCCCGTCTCTCGGACTTCCGCAACTACTACGACAAGACCTGGGGCGCCTTCAAGGCGCAGACCCGGCCCGTGCCCGGCAACCACGAGTCCTACGACCCGGCCGGCGCGTTCTCCGGCTACAAGTCGTACTTCGGCGCCATCGCCTACCCGCAGGGCAAGCCCTACTACAGCTACGACCAGGGCAACTGGCACTTCGTCGCCCTCGACTCCAACACCTTCGACGACGCCGCGCAGATCCAGTGGCTCAAGGACGACCTCGCGCGGAACACCAAGGGCTGCGTCGCCGCCTACTTCCACCACCCGCTGTACTCCTCCGGCGGCCACGGCAACGACCCCGTCTCCAAGCCCGTCTGGCAGATCCTCTACGGCGCCAAGGCCGACCTCGTCCTCAACGGACACGACCACCACTACGAGCGCTTCGCCCCGCAGGACCCGAACGGGCAGGCCACCGCCGACGGCATCGTCGAGATCGTCGGCGGCATGGGCGGCGCCGAGCCGTACGACATCGAGACCGTCCAGCCCAACAGCCAGAAGAGGATCAGCGGCACGTACGGCGTCCTGAAGCTGAACCTCACCGACACCACCTACACCTGGCAGTACGTCGGCACCGACGACCAGGTCAAGGACTCCGGCCCGACCTACACCTGCCACTGATGTACCTCGCGACCACCGGTCGCCGCGACGCGCCGCCCCGTCCCACCGGGACCCGGCGGCGCGTCCCCGGCACCGTCCTCGCCCTCGGCACGGTCAGCCTCGTCACCGACGTCTCCTCGGAGATGGTGACCGCCGTCCTGCCGCTCTACCTGGTCCTCGGACTCGGCCTCTCCCCGCTCCAGTTCGGGCTCCTCGACGGCCTCTCCACCGGCGCCACCGCGCTCGTACGGCTCCTCGGCGGCGCCTCCGCCGACCGCGGCGGCCGCCACAAGCAGGTCGCCGGACTCGGCTACGCCCTCTCCGCCTGCTCCCGGCTCGGCCTCCTCCTCGCCGGCGGGGCGACCGGCTGGATCGCCGGAGCCCTCGCCGCCGACCGCCTCGGCAAGGGCGTCCGCACCGCCCCGCGCGACGCGCTCATCACCCTGCACAGTCCACCCGAGGACCTGGGCCGCGCCTTCGGCACCCACCGCGCCATGGACACCACCGGCGCCCTCCTCGGACCCCTCGCCGCCTTCGCGCTGCTGTGGGCGACGGCCGAGACGTACGAGGCGGTCTTCGCCGTCAGCTTCTGCGTCGGCGCGTTCGGCGTGCTGCTCTGGCTGCTCCTCGTCCCCGGGCGCGCGCGGCCCACGGCGCCGAGGGAGAAGGCGGTGCCACGCGCGCGTGGCGCACTCCTCGCGACCCTGCGACGCTCGCCCGCCTACCGCCGCGTCGTGCTCTGCGCCGCCCTCCTCGGCGCCGCCACCGTCGGCGACTCCTTCCTCTACCTGCTGCTCCAGCGGCGCCTCGACCTCGACCCCACCTGGTTCCCGTTCCTGCCGCTCGGCGCGGCCGCCGTCTACCTCCTGCTCGCCGTCCCCGCCGGCCGCCTCGCCGACCGCCTCGGGCGCCGCGGACCGCTCCTGTACGGGCACGGGGCCCTGCTCCTCGCCTACGGACTGCTCCTGGCACCCGTGCCCGGCACGGCGGCCCTCGTGGGCGTCCTCCTGCTGCTCGGGGTCTTCTACGCCGCCACCGACGGCGTCCTGATGGCCCTCACCGGACCGTTCCTCGCCGAGGGACGACAGGCCGGCGGCCTCGCGGTCGTCCAGACCGCGCAGGCGCTCGCCCGGCTCGGTGCCGCCGTCGCCTTCGGCGCCGTCTGGACGGCGAGCGGCCCGGAGACGGCGCTCGTCGCGGCGATCCTGGCGCTGGCCGTGGCCCTGGGCTGCGCCGCCCGGCTGCTGCCGTACGGGCCCACCCCCGAAGGGACCACGACATGACCCTCACCACCTCCACGCGCGCGCGTGTGGGGATCCTCGTCCTCGCCCTCCTGCTGCTCGGCGGCGGAGCCACCGCCTACACCCTGCGGGCCGCCTCCGGGCATGCCGCCGCCGACAGCACCGCCGACCGCGGCTTCACCCTCGACGGCGGCGCCGGGGCGCTCTATGTCCGGGACACCGTGAGCGGCCGCGTCGCGCGCGTGGACCCGGCCGCGCCCGGCGGCCGGGTGACGGGAGGCCCGTCCTGCGACCGCTTCCACGCGGCCGGTTCCACCGCCCTCTGCCTCCAGCGGCGGCCGGGCGTGCCCGCCCGCTCGTACGTCCTCGTGCTCGACGGGCGGCTGCGCGAGGTCCGCCGCATCGGCCTGCCGGGCATCCCCAGCCGGGCCAGGGTCTCCGCCTCGGGACGCATGCTGTCCTGGACGATGTTCGCCACCGGCGACTCGTACGCGCGCTCGGCCTTCGCCACCCGCACGTCGATCCTCGACCTGCGCACCGGCTACCTGGTGAAGAACATCGAGCAGATCCCGCTCACCCTCGACGGCCGCCGCCACCACGCCCCCGACGTCAACTACTGGGGCGTCAGCTTCGCCGCCGACGACAACCGCTTCTACGCCACCGTCTCGACCGGCGGCCGCACCCACCTCGTGGAGGGGGACATGCGGAACTGGTCCGCCCGGACACTGCGGGAGAACGTCGAATGCCCCTCGCTCTCCCCGGACGGCACCCGGATCGCCTTCAAGAAACGGGTGTCCGACGGCCCGCGCGATCCATGGCGCCTGTACGTGTACGAGCTGCGCACCGGGCGCGAGCACCCCGTCGCCGAGCGGCGCGGCATCGACGACCAGGCGCTGTGGACGGACGCGCACACCCTCGCGTACGGGTACGGGGGAGCGGTCTGGTCGGTGCCCGCCGACGGTACGGGCGCCCCGCGGAGGCTGGCCGCGGCGGCCTCGTCCCCGGCGGCGCCGCGCTAGGCCGTGTCCGGAAAGTCCGTGGCCCAGGGGCTCCGGCGGCTCAGGCCTTGCGGAGGGCGCCGCGCAGCGCCAGGGCCGCCATCGGCAGCAGCAGGCACGCGGCGATCGCGTTCAGGGGGCCGTAGCCCGCCTGGGAGACGACCAGGCCGGCGGCGAGGCCGCCGACCCCGGCGGCGGTGTTCATGACGAAGTCGGAGAGTCCCTGGACGGCGGCCCGCGCGGCCTGCGGCACCGAGTCGGTGAGCAGCGCCGAACCGGACACGAGCCCTGCCGACCAGCCCAGGCCCAGGACGAAGAGGCCCAGGGCGATCCGGCCGTGGGACGATCCCGCCGTGCCCGCGATCAGCGCCGCCGTGCCGATCAGCCCCACCGCGAGCCCGATCACCGCGAGCCGGCCGAGCCGGTCGGACAGCCAGCCCATCAGCGGCGAGAAGGCGTACATCCCCGTGATGTGCCCGCTGATCACCAGCCCGATCAGCTGGATGTCCGCGCCGTGGTGGGTGAGCGCCACCGGGGTCATCGACATGATCGACACCATGGCGGTGTGCGAGCCGGCGATGGTGACCAGGGCGATCCGGGCCCGCGGGGACTTCCGTACCGCGTCCATCCCGGCCCGCAGGGAGCGGCCCTCCGCCGCCTCACCCGGCCCGGCGGCCGCCAGCGCGCGGGCGGTGAGCAGCGGGTCCGGGCGCAGCAGCACGGCCACGACGGCCGCGGCGAGCACGAAGACACCGGCGGCCCAGACGAACGGGCCCGCGGCGGCCGGGATCCCCAGGCCCGAGACGCTCCTTCCGGCGGGCGCGGCGACGTTCGGACCGAGCACGGCGCCGATCGTCGTCGCCCACACCACCGTGGAGATGGCGCGGGCCCTGCGGTCGGGCTCGGCGAGGTCGGCGGCGGCGAAGCGGGCCGCCAGGTTCGCCGAGGACCCGGCACCGAAGCCGACGAGCCCGACGAGCAGGACGGGGAAGCTGTCGACGACCGCCCCGAGCACCACCACACCGGCGCCGACCGCCGCCAGCAGATACGCGAGGACGAGTCCGGTCCGGCGCCCCCGCCGGGTCATCAGCGTGGCCAGCGGCATGGCGAGCAGCGCGGAGCCGGCCACCGAGGCCGTCGAGGCGAGACCGGACAGGGCCTCGGTGCCGCTGACGTCCCGCGCCAGGACGGCGGCGAGGGCGAAGCCGATGGCGATGCCGAGGCCTCCCAGGACCTGGGTGGCGATCAGTCCGGCCTGGACGCGCCGGCGGAGCGCGGGCAGCTCGGCGGGGGTGACGGGGGCGGATATGTGGCCGGGCACGGTGGCGTCAGGGGCACTGGGGGTATGTGTCACTTACGTGAGTGTGCCAGCCGTCCCATCCGATGGGAACGCCGCCTCCTTCCCCGACGGCCACCCGCGCTCAGAAGAGCGGCGCCGGCAGCACCCCTTCCAGGGCGAGCAGCTGCCGCTTCGTCTCCAGACCGCCCCCGAAACCGCCGAGACCGCCGTCGCTCTCCACCACCCGGTGGCACGGCACCACCACCGGCAGCGGATTGGCGCCCATCGCCGCTCCGACCGCCTGCGCCGCGCCCGGCTGCCCCACGCGCCTCGCCAGTTCCCCGTACCCGACGACCGTCCCGTACGGCACGCCCGCCGCCAGCTCGCGGAGCACCTGCCGGTTGAAGCCGGTCGTCAGGCTCCAGTCCAGCGGCAGGTCGAGCTCGTCGGGCTCGCCCGCGAAGTAGTGGTCGAGCCGGCGTATCGCCTCGGCGAGCCGCCCCGAGGCGCACTCCACCGGCTCCGCGCCGAGCTGTCCCGCCAGCCGGTCGAGCATCCGCTCCCGCCGGGCCGCGTCGGCGTGGAACTCGACCCGCACGAGCCCCCGCCCCGTCGCGGCGAGGAAGAGCGGCCCGATGGCGCTCTCCACGACCGTCCACTCCACCGTGCCGGCCCGCTCCCGGCCGGCCGGCCCCGCTTCCGACCCCGTGTCGATGTCCATGCCGCCCACGGTACGACCCGGCACCGACACCCCGGTCCGGGAAGGGCGACGGTCACCCGGCCCGGGACCGCCACCGAGATCACGGGCCGGTCTCGCTCCGGTCTCGCGAACGGAAAATCCCCGGTCACGTGGTCGCCCGGCCCCCGGCGCGCCATAATCTCGCCCCGGTAGTACTACCCAGCGGTACCGACTGTTTTCGGACGACGTTGCACCAGGGGTGGAGGACACACGCTCATGCAGGGCACGGTCGACGGATTCAGCTACGGGCTCGTCACGCCGGTGGCCGCCTTTCTCATGGCCTGCCTCGGCGGCGCCCTCGGCCTGAGGTGCACCACCAGATCGCTCCGCCACCACGACAGCTTCAAGGCCGGCTGGCTCGCCCTCGGCGCCACCTCGATCGGCACCGGCATCTGGACGATGCACTTCATCGCCATGATGGGCTTCTCCGTCGAGCACGCGCCCATCGACTACGACCGCCCCATCACCTTCGCCAGCCTGGGCGTCGCCGTCCTCATGGTCGGCATCGGCATCTTCATCGTCGGCTACCGCGGCGCGACCGCCCTCACCCTCGTCACCGGCGGCACCATCACCGGCCTCGGCGTCGCCACCATGCACTACCTCGGCATGGCCGGAATGCGCCTCCAGGGGCGGATCGAGTACGACACGCTCACCGTCGCCCTCTCCGTGGTCATCGCCGTCGTGGCCGCCACCGCGGCCCTCTGGGCGGCCGTCTCCGTCCATGGATTTCTGGCCAGTCTCGGCGCGAGCCTGGTGATGGGCGGAGCCGTCAGTGGTATGCACTACACCGCCATGGCCGCCGTCAGCGTCCACCTGCACGGCACCGAGGCCGTCACCGGGGGCGGCCCCACGGCCACCTCGCTCCTGCTGCCCATGCTGATCGGCCCGGCGGTCTTCCTGATCCTGGCCGCCGTCGTCGTCATGTTCGACCCGCTGCTCGTGATGGGCGACCCGGACTGGCAGCGCCCCGCCGCCCGGACCCCGCACCGCCCCGGCGTGCCCGCCCCGCGCCATGTCCCGTCCTACGGAGAGCCGGCCAACTGGAGCGCCCGCCCGCCCGGCCGGGCCGCCGGACGGGGCGCGCGCCGAAGCGTCGCGCGCGGCGGACACCGCTCCCAGGACTGGTGACGGGAGGCCCGGCGACCGGGCGGTGAGCCGATCACCGCCCGAGTGTCAGTGCCGGGTCGTACGGTGGTTGCATGCGGCCAGTTTCCAAGATCGAACGTTCGGTGGCGCCCTTCGAGGTCGTCAGCGAGTACAAGCCCAGCGGCGACCAGCCGACCGCCATCGCCGACCTGGAGCGGCGCATCCGCGCGGGCGAGAAGGACGTCGTGCTCCTCGGCGCCACCGGCACCGGCAAGTCGGCGACCACCGCGTGGATGATCGAGAAGCTCCAGCGCCCCACCCTCGTGATGGCGCCGAACAAGACGCTGGCCGCCCAGCTGGCGAACGAGTTCCGCGAGCTCCTGCCGAACAACGCCGTCGAGTACTTCGTCTCGTACTACGACTACTACCAGCCCGAGGCGTACGTCCCGCAGTCCGACACCTACATCGAGAAGGACTCCTCCATCAACGAGGAGGTGGAGCGGCTCCGGCACTCCGCGACGAACTCCCTGCTCACCCGCCGGGACGTCGTCGTGGTCGCCTCCGTCTCCTGCATCTACGGCCTCGGCACGCCCCAGGAGTACGTGGACCGGATGGTCCCGCTCAAGGTCGGCGAGGAGATCGACCGCGACCAGCTGCTCCGCCGCTTCGTCGACATCCAGTACACCCGGAACGACCTCGCGTTCACCCGCGGCACCTTCCGGGTGCGCGGCGACACCATCGAGATCTTCCCGGTGTACGAGGAGCTCGCCGTCCGCATCGAGATGTTCGGCGACGAGATCGAGGCCCTCTCCACCCTCCACCCGCTCACCGGCGAGGTCATCAGCGAGGACCACGAGCTGTACGTGTTCCCCGCCAGCCACTACGTCGCCGGCCCCGAGCGCATGGAGCGGGCGATCAACGACATCGAGCGCGAGCTGGAGGTCCGCCTCGCCGAGCTCGACAAGCAGGGCAAGCACCTGGAGTCCCAGCGCCTGCGCATGCGCACCACGTACGACATCGAGATGATGCGGCAGATCGGCTCCTGCTCCGGCATCGAGAACTACTCGATGCACTTCGACGGACGCGACCCCGGCTCCGCGCCCAACACCCTCCTCGACTACTTCCCCGAGGACTTCCTCCTCGTCATCGACGAGTCGCACGTCACCGTGCCCCAGATCGGCGCCATGTACGAGGGCGACGCCTCCCGCAAGCGGACCCTGGTCGACCACGGCTTCCGGCTTCCCTCCGCCCTCGACAACCGCCCGCTGAAGTGGGAGGAGTTCCAGGAGCGGATCGGCCAGACCGTCTACCTCTCCGCGACCCCCGGGACCTACGAACTCTCGCGCGGCGACGGCTTCGTCGAGCAGATCATCCGTCCCACCGGACTCGTCGACCCCGAGGTCGTCGTCAAGCCCACCGAGGGCCAGATCGACGACCTGGTCCACGAGATCCGGCTGCGCGCCGAGCGCGACGAGCGTGTCCTCGTCACCACCCTCACCAAGAAGATGGCCGAGGACCTCACCGACTACTTCCTGGAGCTCGGCATCCAGGTGCGCTACCTGCACAGCGACGTCGACACCCTGCGCCGCATCGAACTCCTCCGCGAGCTCCGCGCCGGCGAGTACGACGTCCTCGTCGGCATCAACCTCCTCCGGGAGGGCCTCGACCTGCCCGAGGTGTCCCTCGTCGCCATCCTCGACGCCGACAAGCAGGGCTTCCTGCGCTCCGGGACCTCCCTCATCCAGACGATCGGCCGCGCCGCGCGCAACGTCTCGGGCCAGGTCCACATGTACGCCGACCGGATCACCCCGGCGATGGAGCAGGCCATCGAGGAGACCAACCGGCGCCGCGAGAAGCAGATCGCGTACAACACGGAGCACGGCATCGACCCGCAGCCGCTCCGCAAGAAGATCAACGACATCGTCGCGACCATCGCGCGCGAGGAGATCGACACCGAGGAACTGCTCGGCAGCGGCTACCGGCAGGGCAAGGAGGGCAAGGGTGCGAAGGCCCCCGTGCCCTCGCTCGCCGCGCACGCCCCCAAGGCCAGGGGCAAGGGCGGCAAGGCGGGCGCGACGGTCGAGCTCGGCGACCGGCCCGCCACCGAACTGGCCGCGATCATCGAGGAGATGACCGACCGGATGCGCGCCGCCGCCGCCGAGCTGCAGTTCGAGGTGGCGGCCCGGCTCCGCGACGAAGTGGGGGAGCTGAAGAAGGAGTTGCGCCAGATGAAGGAGGCGGGACTCGCCTGACCGGACGGCCGCGGACGGGCGGTCCGGTGTGTTGCAAGACCGACACAAAACCGGACCGCGCCTCCGCTGTGTCGGTGCGGCTGCGTAGGGTGCTCGACAACCGCACGCACCGGAAGCGGGCGCGGGGAACGCTGAACGAGAGGGGCAACGCGTGTCGGTCAACATGACCAAGGGTCAGGCCATCAGCCTGGAGAAGCGGGGCGGGGGCAGCCTCACCCAGGTGCGGATGGGGCTCGGCTGGCAGGCGGCGCCGCGCCGCGGTCTCTTCGGTTCGCGCACCCGGGAGATCGACCTGGACGCCTCGGCCGTCCTCTTCGCCGAGAAGCAGCCGGTCGACGTGGTCTTCTTCCGTCACCTGGTCAGCGACGACGGCTCGGTCAAGCACACCGGTGACAACCTCGTGGGCGGCGCCGGCCAGGGCGGCGACGACGAGGCGATCCTCGTGGACCTGGAGCGGGTGCCGGTCCACATCGACCAGATCGTCTTCACGGTGAACTCCTTCACCGGCCAGACGTTCCAGGAGGTGCAGAACGCCTTCTGCCGGATCGTCGACGAGACGAACGGGCAGGAGCTCGCGCGCTACACCCTCGACGGCGGCGGCAACTACACCGCGCAGATCATGGCGAAGGTGCACCGGGTCGGCTCCGGCTGGCAGATGACGGCCCTGGGCAACCCGGCCAACGGCCGCACCTTCCAGGACCTGATGCCGGCGATCCTGCCGCACCTGTAAACAGGTCCCGGCACACCCACAGCTCCCGGAGGCTGGGGCCTGCCGTCAAGGTCCCGCCCGGGCCGCGACGCCCGGCACGCACGATCGCCGCGTTGCCGGGATGCCCAAGTAGCTCCGCTACGAGGGCATCCCGGCGCCTTGCGCTCGCACGCACCAGACGCCGCGGCCCCTGCCCTCCGGGCAGACGGCGCTACGTCGACGACAGGCCCAGGCCGCCGGGAGCTGTCCGCATGAACCGCGCCCGGACACACCGACCGGACACACCGACCGGACACACCGACCGGACACACCGACCGGACACACCGACCGGACACACCGACCGGACACACCGAGGGGACAGAGTCGATGACGGCCGAGCTGGTCCGGGGGCAGAACCACCCCCTGCCCGACACCCGACTGGAGATCCGGGTGTCCGCCGGTCATCCGGTCCTCGCCGGGGCCACCCTCGGCGACGAGCGGGGCAGGGTCGCCGGCGCCGAGTGGATCGCCCACCCGGGCACGCCCTCGCTCCCCGGTGTCGACGTCCCCGGGCGGACCGCCGCCGACCACCGCCTCACCGTCGACCTCGACGCGGTCCCCGAAGCCGTCCACCGTGTCTCGGTCCTCCTCGCGCTGACCGGCGCAGCGGCCCGCTTCGGGGCCCTCGCCGCCCCCCACGTCGCCGTCAGCGGCCTCGACGGCACCGAGATCGCCGGCTACACGATCACCGGCCTCGACCGGGAGTCCGCCGTCGTCGCCCTGGAGCTGTACCGCCGCCAGGGCGCCTGGAAGGTCCGCGCCATGGGCCAGGGGTACGAGGACGGACTCGCCGCCCTGCTCGGCGACCAGGGCCTGGAGCGCCCCGAGGAGCTCGCCGCCACGATCCTCGCGACCGCGGCCCCGGACGTCGCCCCCGCGCCCGCCGCCACGCCGAGCGTCCCCGAGCCGGAACTCGTACGCCGGGCGGCACCGCCGACCGCTCAGGACCCGGCACCGGCGACACCGCCGCCCACCCCCGCGACGGGCGTCGCCGCCGGCGATCCCATCGACTACTCCCACCCCCGGCGCCGGCCGGCCGCCGCCGACCCGGCCCCGGCCCCCGAGCCCCGGCAGGCCCCGCCCGTGCCGGTCGCCGGGGACGCCTCGGGCTGGTCCATGGACGAGCGGCTCTACAACCAGGTGTGGGGCATGTTCGAGGACCTGGCCCGTACTGCCGCCGCCTACCGCAGCGCCTGCGACTTCGCGGAGTCCCGGCTCGACCGCGAGCTCGACGAGACGCTCACCGACTACCGCGCCCGGGCCGGGGGCGCGAACGACGCCGCCCGCGCCGCCGCCCGCGCCCGGCACGACGAGCTCGTGGAGCGCGCCCGGGAGGTCCTGGACCGGGACCTCGCCCAGCTCGCCGCCGAGTCCGAGGTCGTCGAGCCGGCGCTGCCCGTCGCCTACGCCCGCTGGGACAACCCCGTCTGGCACGCCTACCGCGTCCCCACCGAGGAGCCGATGGCCGTACGCCTCGGCGACCTCCACCTGCCCGAGCGCACCGACCTGCGGATCCCCATGCTCGTCCGGCTGCCGCTGGAGCGCGGGCTCTGGGTGGACTCCGGCCGCGGCCGCTCCGAGGCGGCCGCGTTCCTCGACGAGGTCGAGCTGCGGCGGCTCGCCCTGGACTCCGCCGTCGCACACGCGGCGCGGCTGCTCGCGGCGCACCCGGCCGGCGGTCTCACCGTCCATCTCGTCGACCCGGCGGGCGCGGGCGCGGCGGCCCTCGCACCCCTCGTGGAGACGGGGGCCGCCGCCCCGCCCGCCCGGGGTGCCGCCGGGGTCACGGCGGTCCTGGAGCAGCTCACGGAGCGGGTCGACCTGCTGCAGATGGCACAGCGGGGCGGTGCGGCCGACGCGCTGCCGCCCGGTCTCGACACGGCCCGGCAGCTGGTGATCGTGCACGACTTCCCGCACGGCTTCGACGACCGGGCGGTCACCCGGCTGCGGTACCTCGCGGACGAGGGGCCGTCGGTCGGCGTCCATCTGCTGATGGTCGCCGCACGGGAGGACGCGGCCGCGTACGGGCCGCTGCTCGACCCGCTGTGGCGCTCGCTGCTGCGGCTCACCCCGGTGCCGGACGACCACCTGGCCGATCCATGGGTCGGCCATGCCTGGTCGTACGATCCGCCGCTCCTTCCGCCGGGCAGCGTGATCCTCCGCCAGGTCCTTGCGCAGGTGGCGGACGCTCGCCAGGGAAAGCGGCTCTGACCTGGCCTTTTGGGGGCTCTTTACCCTGCCCTTTACCTTCTCTTGGTCTTTCGGGTAGTCTTTTGAGCGCGGAGGGGAGTACTCCCCATGCGCGGCGTACCCGTCAATACGGACGGATCCTCATCGATCCGATCCCGGGGCGTCGGCCCGGCGGCCCGTCAGCCGCCCGGGTGGAAGAGACCTCCGGCAGCGACGACGCTGATCAGTAGCCGTACGACGCCGGAGGCGCAGTGGACGTTTCAATGACCCTGTGGGTAGTGACCATTCTCGGTCTCGCTGCCCTGATCGGTGCCGACTTCTTCATCGGGCGCAAACCCCATGACGTGTCGGTCAAGGAAGCCGGAATCTGGACGATCGTCTGGATCGTGCTGGCCGGACTCTTCGGGCTCGGCCTGCTGTTCTTCGGCAACAGTCAGGCGTCCGGCGAGTTCTTCGCCGGCTACATCACCGAGAAGTCGCTCAGCGTCGACAACCTCTTCGTCTTCGTCCTGATCATGGCGAAGTTCGCGGTCCCCTCCCACCTCCAGCAGCGGGTGCTGCTCGTGGGCGTGGTGATCGCCCTGGTGCTCCGCACGATCTTCATCGCCGCCGGCGCCGCGATCATCGCGAGCTTCTCCTGGGTGTTCTACCTCTTCGGCGCGTTCCTGATCTACACCGCCTGGAAGCTCATCCAGGAGGCGCGTGCCGACGAGGAGGAGGACGACTGGGAGGAGAACCGTCTCCTCAAGACCGTCGAGAAGAAGTTCGGCGTCGCCGACCGGTACCACGGCACCAAGCTCTTCATCCGCACCAACGGCAAGCGGGTGATGACCCCGCTGATGGTCGTCATGCTCGCCATCGGCACCACGGACATCCTCTTCGCCCTCGACTCCATCCCGGCGATCTTCGGCCTCACCCAGGACCCGTACATCGTCTTCACCGCCAACGCCTTCGCCCTCATGGGCCTGCGGCAGCTGTACTTCCTGATCGGCGGCCTGCTCAAGAAGCTGGTCCACCTCAGCTACGGCCTGTCGGTGATCCTCGGCTTCATCGGCGTGAAGCTGGTGCTCCACGCCCTGCACGAGTCCGGGGTCCACGTCCCGGAGATCTCCATCCCGTTCTCGCTGGCGGTCATCGGCGGTGTCCTGGTCATCACGACCATCACCAGCCTGATCGCCTCCAAGAAGCAGGCGCAGCGCGAGGCGGCCGAGGCCGCGGACGAGGCCCCGAAGGACAGCGTCGAAGCCTGACGCCGCTCCCGCACACCACGACGGCCGACCGGATGCACTCCGGTCGGCCGTCGCCGTGCTGTCCGCAGGTGCCGCTCAGGCGGCGGCCGGCTCGGGCGCCGGCCGGCCCGCGCGGTCCGGGAGGGTCTCCGGAAGCAGGGCGAAGCAGCCGAGGCTCACCAGGGCGACCAGCGTGAGATAGGCCGCGACGCCCCAGGGCGGCCCGGAGCCGCCGTCGGAGAGGGCCGTGGCCACGAGGGGCGTCAGCGCGCCGCCCAGGACGCCCGCCAGGTTGTAGCCGACGGCGGCGCCGGTGCAGCGGACGTGGGGCTCGTACAGCTCCGGGAGGTACGCGGCGACCACCGCGAACATGGTGATGAAGGCCAGCATCGAGCCCAGGAACCCGAGGAACATCAGCGCCGGTCGCGCGGTGTGCAGCAGGGCCACCATCGGGAACATCCAGAGCGCGGAGGCCGCGCACCCCGCCAGACAGAGCGGCCGGCGGCCCCAGCGGTCGCCCAGGAGCCCCACGAACGGGGTGACCGCACCCTGGACCGCCACCGCCGCCATCACACAGGTCAGCATCACCGTGCTGCTCACCCCGAGCCGCTCGGTGCCGTAGGCCAGCGCCCAGGTGGAGACCGTGTAGAAGACGGCGTACCCGACCGCGAGCGCCCCGGCCGTCAGCAGGACGAGACGCCAGTGGTCGCGGACGATCTCGGCCAGCGGGGCGCCCGTGCGCCGCCCGGACGCGGACACCTCCTCGAACTGCGGGGTCTCCGCCAGCGAGGAGCGCAGCAGCAGTCCGACAAGGGCCAGCAGCCCCGCCGCCCAGAACGGCACCCGCCAACCCCAGGCACGGAACTCGGCCTCGCTCAGTCCGGCGGTGAGCGCCAGCATCACCCCGTTCGCCAGCAGGAAGCCGATCGGGGGGCCGATCTGCGGGAAGCTCGCCCACAGCGCGCGCCGGTGCTCGGGGGCGTGCTCGGCGGTGAGCAGGACCGCCCCGCCCCACTCGCCGCCCAGGCCGAGACCCTGCAGGAAGCGGAGGGTCAGGAGCAGCACCGGGGCGGCGATGCCCAGTGTCGCGTACGTCGGGACGCAGCCGACCGCGACGGTGGCGCAGCCCGTCAGGAGCAGCGAGGCGAAGAGGACCGGCCGCCGGCCGTAACGGTCGCCGACGTGTCCGAAGAGGACCGAGCCGAGGGGCCGGGCGAGGAATCCGACGGCGAAGGTGCCGAAGGCCGCCAGGGTCCCGGCCGGCGGCGAGAAGGTGGGGAAGAAGAGCGGCCCCAGGACGAGGGCTGCGGCTGTCCCGTAGACGAAGAAGTCGAAGAACTCGATGGCCGTGCCGACGAGCGAGGCGGCGGCGAGCCGCCCCATCGACGGAGCGCGAGGAGCAGGAGGAGCCGGCGGAGCAGCGGGAGCCGGGGGCGTCGGGGACGGCGACGGAGGGTGACTTTGGCGCATGTCGCGCCAACTACCCCGCCGCCGTCCGGGTTACGGGGGCGTACGGAGGCGAGCAGCTCGGAAGCCGCGCGCCGGGTGTCACCAGCCGCGCTCGCGCCACTCCGTGAGGTGGGGGCGCTCGTCACCGAGCGTGGTGTCCTTGCCGTGGCCGGGGTAGATCCAGGACTCGTCGGGCAGGGCCGCGAAGAGTTTGGTCTCCACGTCGTGCAGGAGGCTCGCGAAGCGCTCCGGGTCCTTCCAGGTGTTGCCCACGCCGCCGGGGAAGAGGCAGTCGCCGGTGAAGACGTGGGGGTGGCCGTGCGGGTCGTCGTAGATCAGGGCGATCGAGCCGGGGGTGTGCCCGACCAGACGGCGCGCGGTCAGCTCGACCCGGCCCACCCGGATCGTGTCGCCGTCCTCGACGGGCACGTCGGTCGGGACCGGGATGCCCTCCGCGTCGTACGCGCCCGCGTAGGTCCGGGCGCCGGTCGCGGCGACGACCTCCTCCAGGGCCTGCCAGTGGTCACCGTGCTGGTGGGTGGTGACGACGGCCGTGATGCCGTCGTCACCGATCAGCGTGAGCAGCGTCCCGGCCTCGTTGGCCGCGTCGATCAGCAGCTGCTCACCGGTCGCCCGGCAGCGCAGCAGATACGCGTTGTTGTCCATCGGGCCGACCGCGACCTTCGAGATCATCAGGTCCGTGAGCTCGTGCACGTCCGCCGCGCCGCCGACCTTCACCACTCCGCTGTACGTCATGGCCTCAGACTAGCCCCGGGGAGTGACAGTGGCGGCTACAGCGGAGGAAGCTCCGGCAGCGGGCCGCCCTCGGTCTTCAGCGCGGAGCCGTCGCGGCGTCCGGCGAGCCAGCCGAGGAGCTCGGTGGCCGGCCCCGTGACGGTGACTCCGCCGGAGGTGCCGCCGGTCGTCCAGCCCCGCCCGTCGGCGGCCCGGAGCTCGGTCGCCGGGACGCTCTCCAGGCCCCTGAAGCGCTCGGTGAGGAAGTCGATCTCGCGCTGGACGAACTCCTCGGGCAGGTCCTCCAGCTCGTAGCCGACGCCCAGGTCGACGTGGTGCAGGGCGACCTCCACCCAGCGGCGGAAGGGGATCCGGGAGGCGCTGTCGGTGACCCCGTTGCGGAGCTCGACCGTGCGGTTCCAGTCGGCGGGCTCGGCGGCCACGGCCTGGAAGCGGTCGCCGGACTCGCGCAGGTCGGCGAGGTGGACGTCGAGCGGGCGGGCGGCGTCCCGCTCGATGTCGGCGTCGCGGGTGGCGGCGTCGGCGTACATGGGAAGGCCCTGGAGGACGTTGACCAGAGCGTCGGCGTTACGGGCGACGTGGGCGAGCACGTGGCCGCGGGTCCAGCCGGGAAGCCGTGACGGCTCGCCCGTCGCCGCGTTGTCCCATGAGGCGGCCGCGGTCAGCAGCCGCTCGGTCGCCTCGCGTACGGAGGCAAGGTCGATTTCGTGGTCGATCATGGCGCCGACCCTAGCGCCGCCACTCATTCGGGTGAAGCGGTCTCGGCGCGGGCGGAAATCGAATGTGCGTGCTATAGGCTCGACGGAAGCATCCGGCATCCTTGGTTGTTGGGTGTGTCAGGCACATCCGCTCTCTCAAGAAAGGTGCGGACCGGCGTGGCCGACCGTCTCATCGTCCGTGGCGCTCGCGAGCACAACCTCAAGAACGTCTCGCTCGACCTCCCGCGTGACTCCCTCATCGTCTTCACCGGGCTCTCGGGGTCGGGCAAGTCCTCCCTCGCGTTCGACACGATCTTCGCCGAGGGGCAGCGCCGGTACGTCGAGTCGCTCTCCTCGTACGCCCGGCAGTTCCTCGGCCAGATGGACAAGCCGGACGTCGACTTCATCGAAGGTCTGTCGCCCGCCGTCTCCATCGACCAGAAGTCGACCTCGCGCAACCCGCGCTCGACGGTCGGCACCATCACGGAGGTCTACGACTACCTCCGCCTGCTCTTCGCCCGCATCGGCAAGCCGCACTGTCCCGAGTGCCGCCGCCCCATCTCCCGCCAGTCGCCGCAGGCCATCGTCGACAAGGTCCTGGACCTCCCCGAGGGCAGCCGTTTCCAGGTGCTCTCCCCGCTCGTGCGCGAGCGGAAGGGCGAGTTCGTCGACCTCTTCGCGGACCTCCAGACCAAGGGCTACAGCCGCGCCCGCGTGGACGGCGTGACCATCCAGCTGAGCGAGCCGCCGACGCTGAAGAAGCAGGAGAAGCACACGATCGAGGTGGTCGTCGACCGCCTGACCGTGAAGGACAGCGCCAAGCGCCGGCTCACCGACTCCGTCGAGACCGCGCTCGGACTCTCCGGCGGCATGGTCGTGCTCGACTTCGTCGACCTCGCCGAGGACGACCCCGAGCGCGAGCGGATGTACTCGGAGCACCTCTACTGCCCGTACGACGACCTGTCCTTCGAGGAGCTGGAGCCGCGCTCCTTCTCCTTCAACTCGCCCTTCGGCGCCTGCCCCGACTGCACCGGCATCGGCACCCGCATGGAGGTCGACCCGGAGCTGATCGTCCCCGACGAGGAGCGGTCCCTCGACGAGGGCGCCATCCACCCGTGGTCGCACGGTCACACCAAGGAGTACTTCGGCCGGCTCATCGGCGGACTCTCCCAGGCCCTCGGCTTCCGCACGGACATCCCGTACGCCGGGCTGCCGCAGCGCGCCAAGAAGGCCCTGATGTACGGCCACAAGACCCAGGTCGAGGTCCGCTACCGGAACCGGTACGGCCGCGAGCGGGCGTACACCACCCCGGCCTTCGAGGGCGCCGTCTCCTTCGTCAAGCGGCGCCACACCGAGGCCGAGAGCGACTCCAGCCGCGAGCGCTTCGAGGGCTACATGCGCGAGGTGCCCTGCCCCACCTGCGAGGGCTCCCGCCTCAAGCCGATCGTCCTCGCGGTCACGGTCATGGACCGGTCCATCGCCGAGGTCTCCGCGATGTCCATCAGCGACTGCGCCGAGTTCCTCTCCCGCCTCACGCTCAACGCCCGCGACAAGAAGATCGCCGAGCGGGTCCTCAAGGAGGTCAACGAGCGGCTGCGCTTCCTCGTCGACGTCGGCCTCGACTACCTCTCCCTGAACCGGGCGGCGGGCACGCTCTCCGGCGGAGAGGCCCAGCGCATCCGGCTCGCCACCCAGATCGGCTCCGGCCTGGTCGGCGTGCTGTACGTGCTCGACGAGCCGTCCATCGGCCTCCACCAGCGCGACAACCACCGGCTCATCGAGACCCTGGTCCGGCTCCGGGACATGGGCAACACGCTCATCGTCGTCGAGCACGACGAGGACACGATCAAGGTCGCCGACTGGGTCGTCGACATCGGCCCCGGCGCCGGCGAGCACGGCGGCAAGGTCGTCCACTCCGGCTCCCTCAAGGAGCTCCTCGCCAACGAGGAGTCGATGACCGGGCAGTACCTGTCCGGCCGCAGGGCGATCGCCACCCCGGACATCCGCCGCCCGATGGACCCCGGCCGCCGGCTCACCGTGCACGGGGCCCGCGAGAACAACCTGCGGGACATCGACGTCTCCTTCCCGCTGGGCGTCCTCACCGCCGTCACCGGCGTCTCCGGCTCCGGCAAGTCGACCCTGGTCAACGACATCCTCTACACCCACCTGGCGCGCGAGCTGAACGGCGCCAAGTCGGTGCCCGGACGGCACACGCGCGTGGACGGCGACGACCTCGTCGACAAGGTCGTGCACGTCGACCAGTCCCCGATCGGCCGCACCCCGCGGTCGAACCCGGCGACGTACACCGGCGTCTTCGACCACGTCCGCAAGCTCTTCGCCGAGACGATGGAGGCCAAGGTCCGGGGCTACCTGCCCGGCCGCTTCTCCTTCAACGTCAAGGGCGGCCGCTGCGAGAACTGCTCCGGCGACGGCACGATCAAGATCGAGATGAACTTCCTCCCGGACGTCTACGTCCCGTGCGAGGTCTGCCACGGCGACCGGTACAACCGGGAGACCCTGGAGGTCCACTACAAGGGCAAGTCCATCGCCGAAGTCCTGAACATGCCGATCGAGGAGGCCCTCGACTTCTTCGAGGCCGTCCCGACCATCGCCCGGCACCTGCGCACGCTCAACGAGGTCGGACTCGGCTACGTCCGCCTCGGCCAGTCGGCGCCGACGCTCTCGGGCGGCGAGGCCCAGCGCGTGAAGCTCGCCTCCGAGCTCCAGAAGCGCTCGACGGGCCGCACGGTCTACGTCCTCGACGAACCGACCACCGGTCTCCACTTCGAGGACATCTCGAAGCTGATCAAGGTGCTGTCCAACCTGGTCGACAAGGGGAACTCGGTGATCGTCATCGAGCACAACCTCGATGTCATCAAGACCGCGGACTGGGTCATCGACATGGGCCCGGAGGGCGGCAGCGGCGGCGGTCTGGTGGTCGCCGAGGGCACGCCGGAGGAGGTCGCCTCGGTCCCGGCGAGCCACACCGGCAAGTTCCTCCGCGAGATCCTCGGCGCCGAGCGGATCAGCGACGCCGCGGGGACGATCCCGGCGGCCCGCGGTCCGAAGAAGGCGGCGGCGAAGAAGCAGGCGGCGAAGACGGTGGCCGCGAAGGCTCCCGCCAAGAAGACCGCCACCAAGGCGGTGGCCCCCGCGAAGAAGGCGGCCACGGCCACCAAGGCCGCCGCGAAGAAGGCGACGACCCGGACCCGCAAGGCGTGAGGTCCCGGCAGGGCCCCCGCCCGGGGGCCCTGCCGCGCGCCGGGGTGCGCCCCACCCCCGGGGCCTGCCGGGTACGGCTCCGGCCCTGCCCGTCCGGCTACGGGCCCTGCCGGGTACTGCTACGGGCCCTGCCCGGTACTGCCCCGGGCCCTGCCCGTCCGGCCCCGGGCCCTGCCCGGTACTGCCCCGGGCCCAGCCCGTCCGGTCCCGGGCCCTGCCCGTCCTGCTCCGGGCCCTGCCCGTCCGGCCCCGGGCCCTGCCCGGTACGGCTACGAGCCCTGCCCGTAAGCCCCGGCCCCGCCCGTACGCCTCGGGCGCGGGCCGTGCGCCGCCCTGCGCTGCCCTGCCCGGTACTGCCCCGGGCCCTGCCCGTCCTGCTCCGGGCCCTGCCCGGTACTGCCCCGGGCCCAGCCCGTCCGGTCCCGGGCCCTGCCCGGTACGGCTACGAGCCCTGCCCGTAAGCCCCGGCCCCGCCCGTACGCCTCGGGCGCGGGCCGTGCGCCGCCCTGCGCTGCCCTGCCCGTACGGCTGCGGGCCCGCCCGTACGCTCCCGAGCCCCGGGCCTGCGTGCCAGGTCAGGCCCGGCCGACGGGGCGGGAGAGGGCGCCGGTATCGTCGGGTCGGTCACCCCCTGGGTGTGTTGTCCCCGATCTCACCGTGGAGCGCTCATGTCCGGCCAGTCCAGCCGCCGCACCGTACTGAAAGGCGCGGCCCTCGCCGGAGCCGCCGGGCTGGGAGTCGCCGCCTGCTCCACGGAGTCCAAGCTCGGCCACGCCGAGGTCCCGACCCCGACCGCCCCGGTCCCGCTCGGCGCCCCGGACGAGATCCCGGTCGGCGGTTCGAAGCTCTACCGCGAGCAGCGGCTCGTCGTGAGCTGCCCCGCCAAGGGCCAGTACAAGGCCTTCAGCGCCCAGTGCACCCACGCCGGCTGCGTCCTCGACAAGGTCGAGGAGAACGAGGGCAACTGCCCCTGCCACGGAAGCCGCTTCGACACGACGACCGGCAAGGCGATCCAGGGCCCCGCCACCGTCCCGCTCCCCGAGGTCCCGATCCGCGTCGAGGACGGCAAGCTGGTGGCCGGACCCGAGGCCTGACCGCCGGCGTTCACGCCCAGTCCCAGTCGATCCCCAGGATCCCCGGGCGTACCCCCTGCTCCACGAGGTGCACCGTGCGGTGCCGGCCGCTCAGGGTCAGCTCCGCACGGCCGCCGCGCGGCGCCCCCGCCGAGGCCTGCGCGAACCTCCGGCACCGCACCGGCAGCGCCGCCTCGTCGAAGCGGACCTGGAGCACGTACTGCCCGCCCGCGAAGCTGAACCCGCGCACGTACTCCCCGCTCGGCCCCGCCGTACCGTCCTCGAAGCCGTACGAGAACAGGTACGTGTCCCCGGCCCGCAGTCGCACGTCGAAGAGCAGCTCCGCGACGAGCACGCCCGTCCCGGCGTGCCACCGCACCCGCCCCGTCCGGCAGTTCTCCACCGCCCGCACGACCACCCGGGACGGGTCGCAGTCCGGGTCGCCGTGGTGGATGGCGAGATAGCGGTCCACGCCGTCCCGGTGCGCCCGCACCACGTGCTGCGACTCGCGCCCCACCAGCTCCCGCCCCGCCCCGATCCGCACCCGCTCGTGGTGCCCCACCGTGTGCAGCCCGCCGTCCACCGGGGACTCGAGCTCCGCGAGCAGCTCCTCGACCGAGCCCGAGGCCTCCACCAGCGAGCGGTACGAGCGGGCCGCCGGGCGCTCCACCTCGGAGCGGGCGGCCGCGTCCTCCGTCAGGAGCCGCAGCAGTGAGTTCCCGGGCAGCTGGAGCACCTCCTCCAGGGCCCGGACGGCCTTCAGGGACTCCGGCCGCTGGGGCCGGCGGGCGCCCTGCTGCCAGTAGCTCAGACTTGTCACCCCGACCTTCACGCCCCGGTGCGCGAGATGGTGCTGCACCCGCTGGAGCGGCAGCCCGCGCACGGCGAGCGCGGTGCGCAGCGCCAGATGGAAGGGGCCGGTGTGCAGCAGCTGCACCAGATCGGCCTCGGTGTGGCTCACGAGGACTCCTCGGTGAACGTTCACGTCGGGGGCACGGACCGTCGCGCCGCGAGGGGTGGGCGGGCAGGTGGGCCATGGGTGTCCGTTCACACCCGGGTCACACCGTTCACAGTCCGATGTCACCCCGCATTGAAGCGTGTTGACCCGGTCCCGACAACGGCCGATGCTCCTGACCAGCGTCCGGACGCGCTCCTCCGACTCCCCACAGCCCCACCCCCCCACCCTGGGAGGAACGCGATGCGCAGAAGACTGATCGACCTCGCGGCACTCGCCGCGGCCGCCCTCTTCCTCGTCCCCACGACCCCGGCCTCCGCCGCGCCTGCCGCGCCCGCCGTGCCTGCCTCACCCGCCGCGTCTTCGGACGAGGGTGTCTCCGCCCTCGCCTCCAAGCGGCTGAACATCACCATGCAGGCCCAGCAGAAGACCAACTGGTGCTGGGCGGCGAGCGGCAACACCATCGCCACCTGGTACGGCCGGAACTACAGCCAGAACCAGTTCTGCAACGCCGCCTTCAACCGGCAGCAGGGCTACGACTGCCCCAACTGGCAGGCCACGCTCGGCAACGTCCAGACCGGCCTGAGCTGGGCCGGCATCAGCCCCGGCTCCTACGTCGACGGCTGGCTGCGGTACTCGACCGTCCAGACCGAGATCAACGCCGACCGGCCCGTCGAGACCCGCATCCAGTGGGCCGCCGGCGGCGGCCACATGCACGTGGTCTACGGCTACGACGACGCGAACAGCTGGGTCTACTGGGGCGATCCCTGGCCCTCCAGCGACCGCTACAACTGGGCCTCGCACGCCTGGTACGTCAACAACAACTCCTTCTCCTGGACCCACTCGCTCTACCGGATCGGGGCGTGACCACCATGAACGCACGCGTCACGGCCACCGGCCTCCTCGCCGCCGCGCTCGTCGCCCTCGGGGTGCTCCCCTCGGCCGCCGCCGAGGGCCTGCCGCCCGCGCCGACCCCCGAACAGGCCGCCTCCGCGCCGGGGACCCTCGACACCCTGTCCCGGTTCTTCGCCCGCGACGGGGCCCTCGCCCGCACGGCGGCCGCGCCGCGCGTCGACGGCGCCTCCGTCCCGGTGCGGTTCCTCTCCCCGGACTTCGTCGCCGGGAAGCCCGGGGCACCGGTCGCCCGCGTCGAGTTCCGCGCCAGCAGGGCCGTGGCCTCGGACGGGCAGAAGGCCTCGCTGTGGACGGTGAAGCAGCCGGGCGGCTGGCAGGTGGTGAACATCGCCACCGGCGACGACGAGATCCGGTACGCGGAGATGGGCCACGGCGGCCTCGTCTTCCGCGAGCCGCAGATCGACGCGTGGTACGTCCAGAAGGGGGCGAAGGTGCTGCCGCTGGACGAGGACGCGGTACGGGCCGTCGGCCGCGACGGGACGAGCCTCACGGCCTACCGGGAGCGGGTCGCCCGAGCGTACGGCGACAAGCTGCCGGGCTCGGCGTACGCGCGGAAGGGAGCGGCGGGGGGTTACGGCTCGGCCGCACCCGCGACGTCCGAGACGTCTGGCGTCGCGGCGGCGGGGGTGGGCGCGGGGCTGGTGCTCGCGCTGGCGGCGACGGCGGTGGTACGCCGACGCCGGACGTCCTCCGCCGGGGCGGCGCCCATCCCCGTTGTGGGCAATCGTCCCGCCGGGGCGGAACGGGTGGGCACAACGGACGGCGCCCCTGGCCGGGCCTAGGCTTCCGCGCCCTGACCCGCACCCCGTGCGCAGTGCACTGGTGGTGCGGGTCCAGGCACGGAAGGCGGAGGCGCCCGCATGGGCGCCGTCCCGTGTGCCCACCCGTCCCGCCCTGCGGGACGATTGCCCACACGGGGGGTGGCGGGGGCACCGCCCGGCGGAGCCGCGGGCCCACGCGGTGCGGGCCCGCGCGGTGCGGGCCCACGCGGTGCGGGCCCGCGCGGTGCGGGCCCACGCGGTGCGGGCCCACACGATGCGGGCCCACGCGGTGCGGGCCCACGCGGTGCGGGCCCACACGATGCGGGCGCACGCGGTGTGGGCCCACACGGCGGCACCGCCCGGTGGAGGTGCGGGGCCACGCGGCGCGGGTCCGCGCGGTGTGGGGGCGTGGGGCCGGGGGCACGGGCTCCTCAGCGGGCCAGGTAGCCGCCGTCTACCGGGAGGATCGCGCCCGTCACGAACGACGCCTCCTCCGACGCCAGGAACAGGATCGCCGCCGCCACCTCCTCCGGCGTCCCGAAGCGCCCCATCGGGTGCGCCCCGACGATCTCCGCGAGGTACTCGGGGCCGCCCGGCTCCACACGCGCGGCGGCGACCCGTTCGGTCTCGATGGTGCCGGGGGCGACCGCGTTGACACGGATGCCGTGCTCCGCCCACTCCACCGCCAGGTGCTTCGTCAGGCCGGTCGCGACGAACTTCGCCGGGCCGTACACCGCCTGCCTCGCCTGGCCGGCCACGCCGGAGATCGACGAGGTGCACACGATGGCCCCGCCGCCCGAGACGAGCATGGCCTCGATCGCGTACTTGCAGGTCAGGAACATGCCCCGGCCGTCGACGGCCATCACCCGGTCGAAGTCCGCCGGCTCCGCCTCCGTGACGGAGAGCAGCGGGATCACGCCCGCGTTCGCGACAAGGACGTCCAGCCGTCCGAAGCGTTCCACCGCGGTGTCGATCATGCGCCGGGCGTCCTCCTCCCGGGAGACGTCCCCCACCACCGGGGTCACGCCCGGGAGGGTGGCGAGGCGGTCCGCGTCGACGTCCGTGGCGACCACCCGCGCCCCCTCCCGCAGGAAGCGTTCCGCCGTCGCCCGGCCGATTCCGCTCGCCGCGCCCGTGATCACGCACACCCGGTCCGACAGCCGTCCTGAAGTGTTCTGAGCCATGTCCGGCCAACGAGCGCGCCCGCCCTGAGTGTCGGTCCCCGCCAGTAGGGTGGGGAGCATGGCAGACCCCTCCAGCTACCGCCCCAAGCCGGGTCAGATCCCCGACTCCCCGGGGGTCTACAAGTTCCGCGACGAGCACCGCCGGGTGATCTACGTCGGGAAGGCGAAGTCCCTGCGCCAGCGGCTGGCGAACTACTTCCAGCCGCTGACGAGCCTGCACCCGCGCACGGCCACCATGGTGACGACGGCCGCCTCCGTGGAGTGGACCGTGGTGTCCACCGAGGTGGAGGCGCTGCAGCTGGAGTACTCCTGGATCAAGGAGTTCGACCCCCGGTTCAACGTCAAGTACCGGGACGACAAGAGCTATCCGTACCTCGCCGTGACCATGAACGAGGAGTTCCCGCGCGTCCAGGTCATGCGCGGCCACAAGAAGAAGGGCGTGCGCTACTTCGGGCCGTACGCGCACGCGTGGGCGATCCGCGAGACCGTCGACCTGATGCTGCGGGTGTTCCCCGTGCGGACCTGCTCGGCGGGGGTCTTCAGGAACGCCGCGTCGGCCGGACGGCCCTGCCTGCTCGGGTACATCGGCAAGTGCTCGGCGCCCTGCGTCGGCCGGGTCACGCCCGAGGAGCACCGCGAACTGGCCGAGGACTTCAGCGACTTCATGGCCGGCCGCACCGGCACGTACATCCGCCGGCTCGAGAAGCAGATGATGATCGCGGCCGAGGACATGGAGTACGAGAAGGCCGCCCGGCTGCGCGACGACATAGAGGCCCTGCGCCGGGCCATGGAGAAGAACGCGGTGGTCCTCGCCGACGCCACCGACGCCGACCTGATCGCCCTCGCCGAGGACGAGCTGGAGGCCGCCGTCCAGATCTTCCACGTGCGCGGAGGACGCGTCCGGGGCCAGCGCGGCTGGGTCACGGACAAGGTCGAGGCCGTCGACACGGCGGGGCTCGTCGAGCACGCGCTCCAGCAGCTGTACGGCGAGGAGAGCGGCGACGCCGTCCCCAAGGAGGTCCTGGTCCCGGCGCTGCCCGAGGACACGGAGTCCGTCTCCGCCTGGCTCTCCGGCCGCCGCGGCTCCCTCGTCTCGCTGCGCGTCCCGCAGCGCGGCGACAAGAAGGACCTGATGGAGACCGTCGCGCGCAACGCCCAGCAGGCGCTCGTCCTGCACAAGACCAAGCGGGCCAGCGATCTCACCACCCGCTCCCGGGCCCTGGAGGAGATCGCCGAGGCCCTGGACCTGGACTCGGCGCCGCTGCGGATCGAGTGCTTCGACATCTCGCACCTCCAGGGCGAGGACGTCGTCGCCTCGATGGTCGTCTTCGAGGACGGGCTGCCCAGGAAGAGCGAGTACCGCCGCTTCCAGATCAAGGGCTTCGAGGGCCAGGACGACGTCCGGTCCATGCACGAGGTGATCAGCCGCCGCTTCAAGCGCTACCTCGCCGAGAAGGACCGTACGGGGGAGTGGGGGCCGGTCGCGGAGGGTGAGGTTCCCGTCGGCGGCGAGGTCCCCGCCGAGGACGCCCAGGACGACGGGCGGCCCAAGCGCTTCGCGTACCCGCCGCAGCTCGTCGTCGTCGACGGCGGGCAGCCGCAGGTCGCCGCGGCCCGCCGCGCCCTGGACGAGCTCGGCATCGACGACGTCGCGGTCTGCGGCCTCGCCAAGCGCCTGGAGGAGGTCTGGCTGCCCGGCGAGGACGACCCCGTGGTCCTGCCCCGGTCCAGCGAGGGGCTCTATCTGCTCCAGCGGGTGCGTGACACGGCTCACGACTTCGCCATCCGCTACCAGCGGTCCAAGCGGACCAAACGCCTCCGGACCAGCCCGCTCGACGCCGTCCCCGGCCTCGGAGAGTCGCGCAAACAGGCCTTGATCAAGCATTTCGGCTCGGTGAAGCGGCTGAAGCAGGCGACAATCGAGCAGATCTGTGAGGTCCCCGGCTTCGGCCGGAAGACCGCGGAGGCGGTCGCCGTGGCCCTGGCCCAGGCGGCCCCCGCCGCACCCGCCGTGAACACGGCCACAGGAGAGATCATGGAAGACGACGGGGGCACCACCGCATGACCGAGCGCCACACGCACGACGAGCACGACCGAGAAGACGGAGCAGGACACGTGAGTACGGGCACGAAGGAGACCCCCGGCGACAACGGCGCCGAGGCGGCCATTCCCGAGCTGGTGATCATCTCCGGCATGTCCGGAGCCGGCCGGTCCACCGCGGCGAAGTGCCTGGAGGACCTCGGCTGGTTCGTCGTGGACAATCTGCCGCCCGCGCTGATCCCCACCATGGTGGAGCTCGGCGCCCGCTCCCAGGGCAATGTCGCCCGGATCGCCGTCGTCGTGGACGTCCGCGGCCGGCAGTTCTTCGACAACCTCAGGGAGTCCCTCGCCGACCTGGACGCCAAGCAGGTCACCCGCCGGATCGTCTTCCTGGAGTCCTCCGACGAGGCCCTCGTCCGGCGCTTCGAGTCGGTCCGCAGGCCGCACCCGCTCCAGGGCGACGGCCGCATCACCGACGGCATCGCCGCCGAGCGCGACCTGCTGCGCGAGCTGCGCGGCGACGCCGACCTGGTGATCGACACCTCCAGCCTCAACGTCCACGAGCTGCGCGCCAAGATGGACGCCCAGTTCGCCGGCGACGAGGAGCCCGAGCTCCGGGCCACCGTGATGTCCTTCGGATTCAAGTACGGCCTGCCGGTCGACGCCGACCTCGTCGTCGACATGCGCTTCCTGCCGAACCCGCACTGGGTCCCCGAGCTGCGCCCCTTCACCGGCCTCAACGAGGAGGTGTCGAACTACGTCTACAACCAGCCTGGCGCCAAGGAGTTCCTCGACCGCTACACCGAGCTGCTCCAGCTGATCGCTGCGGGCTACCGCCGCGAGGGCAAGCGGTACGTGACCATCGCCGTGGGCTGCACGGGCGGCAAGCACCGCTCCGTCGCCACCGCCGAGCGCCTCGCCGCCCGCCTCGCCTCCGAAGGGGTCGAGACCGTCGTCGTCCACCGGGACATGGGGCGCGAGTGAAGCCGTACCGTCGGCGTACCTCCACCCTCGCGGTGCGGCGTACGCTCCGCAGGCGCGGCGCCCAGCCCAAGGTGGTCGCGCTGGGCGGCGGCATGGGCCTGTCGGCCTCCCTCGCCGCGCTCCGCCGGATCACCGGCGACCTCACCGCCGTCGTCACCGTCGCCGACGACGGGGGGTCCAGCGGCCGGCTCCGGGAGGAGCTCGGCGTGCTGCCCCCCGGCGACCTGCGCAAGGCGCTCGCCGCCCTCTGCGGCGACGACGACTGGGGCCAGACCTGGGCCCGGGTGATCCAGCACCGCTTCCAGTCCAAGGGCGAGATCAACGGCCACGCCGTCGGCAATCTGCTGATCGTCGCCCTCTGGGAGCAGCTCGGCGACCCCGTCCAGGCCCTCGACCTGGTCGGACGGCTGCTCGGCGCCCAGGGCAGGGTGCTGCCCATGTCCGCCGTGCCGCTGGAGCTCCAGGCCCTGGTCAGGGGCCACGACCCGGAGCGGCCGGACGACGTGGACACGGTCCGCGGGCAGGCGACCGTGGCGCTCACCCCCGGCGAGGTGCAGTCCGTGCACCTCGTGCCGCACGACCCGCCGGCCGTGCCCGAGGCGGTCGCCGCCGTCCTGGACGCGGACTGGGTGGTGCTCGGTCCCGGGTCCTGGTTCTCCTCGGTGATCCCGCACCTCCTGGTCCCCGAACTCCTCGACGCCCTGGTCGAGACGAAGGCCCGGAAGGTGCTGTCGCTGAACCTCGCGCCGCAGCCCGGAGAAACCGAAGGCTTCTCCCCGCAGCGTCATTTGGAGGTTTTGGGACGACACGCCCCTAAACTCGCCCTGGACGTGGTGCTGGCCGACGAGGCCGCCGTGCCCGACCGCGAGTCCCTCGCCGATGCCGCCAAGCGGCTCGGTGCCGCGGTCGAGCTGGCGCCGGTGGCCGGGCCCGACGGCTCCGCGAAGCATGACCCGGAGCTGTTGGCCGCCGCGTACGACCGTATTTTTCGGATGCATGGAAGGATCGGCCCATGGCGATGACGGCAGCGGTGAAGGACGAGATCTCCCGGCTTCCCGTCACCCGGACCTGCTGCAGGAAGGCAGAGGTCTCGTCGATCCTGCGGTTCGCGGGCGGGCTGCACCTGGTGAGCGGCCGCATCGTGATCGAGGCGGAGCTGGACACCGCGATGGCGGCCCGCCGCCTCAAGCGGGACATCCTGGAGATCTTCGGGCACAGCTCCGAGCTGATCGTGATGGCTCCGGGCGGGCTGCGGCGCGGCTCGCGCTTCGTGGTGCGGGTGGTGGCCGGAGGCGACCAGCTGGCCCGGCAGACGGGTCTCGTGGACGGCCGCGGCCGTCCCATCCGGGGGCTTCCCCCGCAGGTGGTCTCCGGCGCGACCTGTGACGCCGAGGCGGCCTGGCGCGGCGCGTTCCTCGCGCACGGCTCGCTGACCGAGCCCGGCCGCTCCTCCTCCCTGGAGGTGACCTGCCCGGGTCCGGAGGCCGCCCTCGCGCTGGTCGGCGCGGCCCGCCGGCTCTCCATCGCGGCGAAGGCCCGTGAGGTGCGGGGCGTGGACCGGGTCGTCGTCCGTGACGGCGACGCGATCGGCGCGCTCCTCACCCGGCTCGGCGCGCACGAGTCGGTGCTCGCCTGGGAGGAGCGGCGGATGCGGCGCGAGGTCCGCGCCACCGCCAACCGCCTGGCCAACTTCGACGACGCCAACCTGCGCCGCTCGGCCCGTGCCGCGGTCGCCGCGGGCGCCCGGGTGCAGCGCGCCCTGGAGATCCTCGGCGAGGAGGTGCCCGAGCACCTCGCCGCCGCCGGCCGGCTCCGCATGGAGCACAAGCAGGCCTCCCTGGAGGAGCTGGGCGCGCTCGCCGACCCGCCGCTGACCAAGGACGCCGTGGCCGGCCGGATCCGCCGGCTCCTCGCGATGGCCGACAAGCGGGCGCAGGACCTGGGCATCCCCGGGACCGAGTCGAACCTGACGGAGGAGCTCGACGACAGCCTGGTCGGCTGACCGTACGGAATTCCGAACTCCGGGCTGCCGGTGCCTTTCTGAGGCACCGGCAGCTTTTTCGTACACCCGCGAGGCACCCTTGACAGGCCCATGAGCGCCCAAGAGCCTGGCGTCTGTTCGCCTTCGTGACAGACAACAGCAAGGGGGGCTCATGAGACGCAGAGCGAGATCGATCCTCGCCGCGGCTTCACTGCTGATCGCCGGAGTGGCGGCGGCACCCGTCGCCGGAGCGCAGCCGAATGACCGGGACGGCGGTGACGCCCTCTCCGTCTGGCGCGCCGTGGTCACCCAGGAGCAGGTTCCGCTGCTCCTCGACGCCGGTGCCGACGCCCATGAACTCACCGAGCAGGTCCCGGCGAAGGGCTCCGCGACGGTCGAGCTCTTCCTCACCGGCCGGCAGGCCGGGCAGCTGCGCGGCCAGGGCGTCGAGATCGCCGAGCACAGCCTCACCGCCCAGGCCGAGAAGCGGGTCGCCGCGGCCGGGGACGGCGTCTTCCGCCCGTACGGAGGGCCGGGCGGCCTGAAGCAGGAGATCCTGGACACCGCGCGGGCCAACCCCGGCCTCACCAAGGTCGTCTCCATCGGCAAGACCCTCAGGGGCCAGGACATCCTCGCCCTCAAGCTGACCAAGGGCGCCCAGCGCACCAAGGACGGCTCGAAGCCCGCCACGCTGTACATGTCCAACCAGCACGCGCGCGAGTGGATCACCCCGGAGATGACCCGGCGGCTGATGCACCACTACCTCGACAACTACGGCAAGGACCAGCGGATCACCCGCATCGTCGACTCCACCGAGCTGTGGTTCGTGCTCTCCGCCAACCCGGACGGCTACGACTTCACGCACGCCGATCCCGCCAACCGGCAGTGGCGCAAGAACCTCCACGACAACGACGGCGACGGGAGGATCGGCCCCGGCGACGGCGTCGACCTCAACCGCAACTTCGCCTACAAGTGGGGCTACGACAACGAGGGTTCGTCCCCCGACCCGGCCGACGAGACCTTCCGCGGCAAGGGTCCCATGTCGGAGCCCGAGACGAGGGCCCTCGACGCCTTCCAGAAGCGGATCGGCTTCGCGTACGGCGTCAACTACCACTCGGCCGCCCAGCTCCTGCTGTACGGCGTCGGCTGGCAGGTCGCCACCGACACCCCCGACGACGTGGCCCTCAAGGCCCTCGCCGGCACCCCGCAGAACTCCGCCGTCCCCGGCTACCGGCCGCAGGTCTCCTCGGAGCTGTACATCACCAACGGCGAGGCGGACGGGCACGCCGCCAACGTCAACGGGATGCAGATGTTCACCCCGGAGATGTCGACCTGCGCCACCGCCTCCCGCGTCGACCCGAACGACGCGTGGAACCCGGGCGACTGCGCCTCCGTCTTCACCTTCCCCGACGACGAGAAGCTGATCCAGGCCGAGTTCGCCAAGAACGTCCCCTTCGCGCTCGCCGTCGCCGAGACCGCCGCCCACCCGGACCGGCCCGTCTCCCCGGTCGGCATCGACGCCCCGGACCTCACCCCCAAGACCTTCACCACCTCCTACGCGCGCGGCGCGGACCAGGAGGTCGCCGTCACCGCCCGCAAGTCGCTGCGCGCCAAGACCCTGAAGTACCGGATCAACGGCGGCCGCACCCACAGCGAGGAGCTCGAGGCCTGGAAGGGCGGCGAGACCTTCGGCGGCGACGACAACCTCTACTTCGACGAGTACCGCGCCGAGGTCGGGGGAGCCCGCCCCGGCGACTCCGTCGAGGTCTGGTACACCGCCCGCACCCGTGAGGGCCGGCCCACCTCCTCCGCCCCCTTCACCTACAAGGTCGCCGAACGGCCCCGCGGCGACGTGCTCGTCCTCGCCGACGAGGGCGGCACCACGGCGGCCGGCCACACCGCCGCGTACGTGAAGGCGCTCGCCGACAACGGCCGCAAGGCCGCCGTCTGGGACGTCGCCACCCAGGGCGCCCCGGACGCCCTCGGCGTCCTCTCCCACTTCCGCACCGTGGTCTGGTACACCGGCGCCGAGCGCCCCTCCGGCGCCGCCCAGCTCGCCGTCCGCGCCTACCTCAACGAGGGCGGCAAGCTGATCAACGCCGGTGAGAAGGCCGGCGGGCTCACCCAGGTCGGCCGGGCCGAGTCCAACGACTTCGCCCAGTACTACCTCGGCGCCTACCACCGCGCGGGCCTCAAGAACCCGCCCGCGTTCTCCGGCACGGGCGCCTTCGCGGGCACCGGCGCCACGCTCGGCGCCGCCGCCGACAACCCGCTGGACAACGCGGGCGCGTACACCGTCACCTCGGACACGCTGAAGCCGGAGCGGTTCCCGCAGTTCGCGAGCAGCGCCTCCGCCGGCGACTACCCGGGCATCCGCACCCCCTTCGAGCCCGCCGAGGGCACGTCCTTCGCGGCCGTCAGGCACGCCGACGACACCTGGGCCCGGCTCGCCAGGACCGTCGACCTCACCGGCGTCGCCGCCGCCTCGAAGCCGCGCCTGGACTTCCAGGTCAGCTACGACACCGAGCCCGGCTACGACAACCTCGTCGTCGAGGCCCACACCGTCGGCCAGGACGACTGGACGACCCTGCCCGACGCCAACGGCGGCACCTCCGCCGAGCCCCCGGCCGACTGCGGCGAGGGCTACTACCTCCGCGGTCACCCCTTCCTCGCCCACTACCTCACCGTCGGCGAGGACGGCTGCGCGGCCACCGGCACCACCGGCGCCTGGAACGCCTTCACCGGCCCCTCCAACGGCTGGCGGCAGGCCTCCGTCGACCTGAGCGCCTGGGCGGGCAAGAAGGTCGAGCTCGCCGTCTCGTACGTCTCGGACCCCGGTACGGGAGAGATGGGCGCCTTCGTCGACGACACCCGGCTCGTCACCGGGACCACCACCGAGGCGGAGGGCTTCGAGACCTCCCTCGGCGCCTGGTCCACGCCGGGCGCCCCGGCCGGCAGCCCCGGCAACGCCTCCGACTGGACGCGCTCCGCGGCGCTCTTCCACTCCCAGGCCGCGGTCACCACCCGCGACACCGTCCTCCTCGGCTTCGGCCTGGAGCACGTGCCCGGCGAGGCGGAGCGCGCACGGCTCGTCGGCCGCGCCCTCGGCGCTCTCCGGCGCTGACGGAGAGTAGTCGGGACAAAGGTCCCAAGGCGGCCCGTACCCGTTGGTAGGTGCGGGCCGTCGGCCGTTTTCCCTCACTTTCCGGGCTCGTACGGCTGCGCAGGATGTCACTCGCGGGCGGCCGGGGAGGTAGGGTCGTAAGCGGTCGGGGACATCCCAAAAAACAAAAATCTCGCCGGCGTCGATACACCGGCGTTCCTAACGAGGAGATCGGTTCGTGACGATCCGCGTAGGCATCAACGGCTTTGGCCGCATCGGCCGGAACTATTTCCGCGCGCTCCTTGAGCAGGGTGCTGACATCGAGATCGTGGCTGTCAACGACCTGGGTGACACCGCGACCACCGCGCACCTGCTGAAGTACGACACCATCCTGGGCCGCCTCAAGGCCGAGGTGACCCACACCGCCGACACCATCACCGTCGACGGTCACACCATCAAGGTGCTGTCCGAGCGCGACCCGGCCGACATCCCCTGGGGCGACCTGGGCGTCGACATCGTCATCGAGTCGACCGGCATCTTCACCAAGAAGGCCGACGCCGCGAAGCACCTCGCCGGCGGCGCCAAGAAGGTCCTCATCTCGGCTCCGGCCACCGACGAGGACATCACCATCGTCATGGGCGTCAACCAGGACAAGTACGACCCCGCGCAGCACGACGTCATCTCCAACGCGTCCTGCACCACCAACTGTGTCGCGCCGATGGCCAAGGTCCTCGACGAGAACTTCGGCATCGTCAAGGGCCTCATGACGACGGTCCACGCGTACACCAACGACCAGCGCATCCTGGACTTCCCGCACAAGGACCTGCGCCGCGCCCGCGCCGCCGCGGAGAACATCATCCCGACCACGACGGGCGCCGCCAAGGCCACCGCCCTGGTCCTCCCGCAGCTCAAGGGCAAGCTCGACGGCATCGCCATGCGCGTCCCGGTCCCGACCGGTTCCGCCACCGACCTGGTCGTCACCCTCGACCGTGAGGTCACCAAGGACGAGGTCAACGCCGCGTTCAAGAAGGCCGCCGACGGTGGCGACCTCAAGGGCATCCTGTTCTACACCGAGGACCCGATCGTCTCCTCGGACATCGTCAGCGACCCGGCGTCCTGCACCTTCGACGCCTCCCTGACGATGGTCCAGGAAGGCAACACGGTCAAGATCCTCGGCTGGTACGACAACGAGTGGGGCTACTCCAACCGTCTCGTCGACCTCACCGTCTTCGTCGGCGGCCAGCTCTAAGCTTCAGGGCGGGTTTTCGATGGGAGCAGGGCTCGGGCAGCGCAACGTCGCGCTGTGCGAGCCCTGTTTGTGTGCTCCACCGCGTACCAAGGAGTCTGTTAACAGATGAAGACGATCGACGAGCTGCTCGAAGCCGGCGTCGAAGGCAAGCGCGTGTTCGTGCGTGCCGACCTCAACGTGCCGCTCGACGGCACCAAGATCACCGACGACGGCCGCATCCGCGCCGTCGTCCCCACGGTCAAGGCGCTCGCCGACGCGGGTGCCCGCGTCGTGGTCGCCTCGCACCTGGGCCGCCCCAAGGGCGCCCCGGACCCGGCGTTCTCGCTCGCCCCGGCCGCCGCGCGGCTCGGTGAACTGCTGGGCGCCGAGGTCGCGTTCGCGACCGACACCGTCGGCGACTCGGCCAAGGCCACCGTCGAGGGCCTCGCCGACGGCGGCGTGGCCGTCATCGAGAACCTCCGTTTCAACGCCGGCGAGACCTCGAAGGACGACACCGAGCGCGGCGCCTTCGCGGACCAGCTCGCGGCCCTCGCCGACCTGTACGTCGGCGACGGCTTCGGCGCCGTGCACCGCAAGCACGCCTCGGTCTTCGACCTCCCGGCGCGCCTCCCGCACGCCGCCGGCTACCTCATCGCCACCGAGGTCGGCGTCCTGAAGAAGCTCACGGACGAGGTCCGGCGGCCGTACGTGGTCGTGCTCGGCGGCGCCAAGGTCTCCGACAAGCTCGGCGTGATCGACCACCTCCTGGAGAAGGCCGACCGCATCCTCATCGGCGGCGGCATGGCGTACACCTTCCTCAAGGCCAAGGGCCACGAGGTCGGCATCTCGCTGCTCCAGGAGGACCAGATCCCGGCGGTCCTGGAGTACCTGGCGCGTGCCGAGAAGCGCGGCGTGGAGTTCGTGCTCCCCGTCGACGTCCTGGTCTCGCCCGAGTTCCCGGACCTGAAGACCAAGGCTCCGGCCAACCCCACCACGGTCGCCGCGACCGCCATCCCGGCGGACCAGGAGGGCCTGGACATCGGTCCGGAGACCCGTAAGCTCTACGCCTCGAAGCTCGCCGACGCGGCCACCGTCTTCTGGAACGGGCCGATGGGCGTCTTCGAGCACCCCGACTACGCCGAGGGCACCAAGGCCGTCGCCCAGGCGCTCGTCGACTCCCCGGCCTTCACGGTGGTCGGCGGTGGCGACTCCGCCGCCGCCGTCCGGATCCTGGGCTTCGACGAGAATGCCTTCGGCCACATCTCGACCGGCGGCGGCGCCTCCCTCGAATACCTCGAGGGCAAGCAGCTCCCCGGCCTCGTCGCACTGGAGGACTGACCCCCTTATGACCACCCGCACCCCGCTGATGGCGGGCAACTGGAAGATGAACCTCAACCACCTCGAGGCCATCGCCCACGTCCAGAAGCTCGCCTTCGCCCTGACCGACAAGGACTACGACGCCTGTGAGGTCGCGGTCCTGGTTCCCTTCACCGACCTTCGGTCCGTCCAGACCCTGGTCGACGGGGACAAGCTCAAGATCAAGTACGGCGCCCAGGACATCTCGGCGCACGACTCCGGTGCCTACACCGGTGAGATCTCGGGCCTGATGCTGTCCAAGCTCAAGGCCGCCTACGTCGCCGTCGGCCACTCCGAGCGCCGCCAGTACCACGCCGAGAACGACGAGGTCTGCAACGCCAAGGTGAAGGCCGCCTTCAAGCACGGCGTGACCCCGATCCTCTGCGTCGGCGAGGGCCTGGACGTCCGCAAGGCGGGCGACCAGGTCGCGTACACCCTGGCCCAGATCGACGGCGGTCTGAAGGACGTCCCGGCCGAGCAGGCCGAGACGATCGTGATCGCGTACGAGCCGGTGTGGGCCATCGGCACCGGCGAGGTCGCCACCCCCGACGACGCCCAGGAGGTCTGCGGGGCGATCCGCGGCCGCCTCGCGGAGCTGTACTCGCAGGAGCTGGCCGACAAGGTCCGCATCCAGTACGGCGGCTCGGTCAAGGCCGGCAACGTCGCCGCGATCATGGCGCAGCCGGACGTCGACGGCGCCCTCGTGGGCGGCGCGGCGCTGGACGCCGACGAGTTCGTCAAGATCGTGCGCTTCCGCGACCAGTGAGTATGCGGTAGCGGAGTTACGTCGTACCCTTGCGGGGGTCGGGCAGGTGCCCGGCCCCCGTCCGTATAAGTCCGAGGAAGTTGGTCCAGCCGTGGTTATGGGGTTCTCGATCGCCCTGATCGTCTTCAGCGCGCTGCTGATGCTGCTCGTGCTGATGCACAAGGGGAAGGGCGGCGGCCTCTCCGACATGTTCGGAGGCGGTATGCAGTCCTCCGTCGGCGGCTCCTCGGTCGCCGAGCGGAACCTTGACCGGATCACGGTCGTGGTCGGTCTGCTCTGGTTCTCCTGCATTGTGGTACTTGGTCTGCTGATGAAGTTGGACCGGTAACTCCAATCACTGGACGCGCGTTGGGCCTTACGTAGACTGGGGCATCTTCGAGCACCATCACGCAGGGAGTTACGACCGTGGCAAGTGGCAACGCGATCCGGGGAAGCCGGGTCGGAGCGGGGCCGATGGGGGAGGCCGAGCGGGGCGAGTCGGCACCGCGCCTCCGCATCTCCTTCTGGTGCTCGAACGGGCACGAGACGCAGCCGAGCTTCGCCAGCGACGCGGCGGTCCCGGATACCTGGGACTGCCCGCGCTGCGGCTTCCCGGCGGGCCAGGACCGGGACAACCCGCCGGACCCGCCGCGCACGGAGCCGTACAAGACCCACCTCGCCTATGTGCGTGAGCGGCGCAGCGACGCGGACGGCGAGGCCATCCTCGCCGAGGCGCTGGCCAAACTGCGCGGCGAGATCTGAAGCGTGGTGTGACGGTGTGACGAACGGGCCTTGCCCGCGAACTCGATTCGCGGGCAAGGCCCGTTCGTGTGTCCCCGACGGCCGGATTCCGGGCGTTGTCAGTGGCGTCCTCTACGGTCGCCCGGACGGGAGATCACCGGACCGAGGGGGCGCGCCGTGGCGGCGACGGAGGCAGTGGGCGGCACCAGGACGGCGCCCACCTGGCGGGGCGGCTTCGGACGCCTGTGGACGGCCGCGGTCGTCTCCCGGTTCGGCGACTCGCTGCGCAACGCCGCGCTGCCCCTGCTCGCCGCCTCGCTCACCGACGACCCCCTCCTCATCGCCTCCGTCACCGCCTGCGGCTTCCTGCCCTGGCTGCTCTTCGGACTCCTCGGCGGAGCCGTCGCCGACCGCGTCGACCAGCGCCGGGCCATGTGGGCCGTCGACCTCGTCCGCGGCGGACTCGTGGCCGCCTTCGCCGCGGCCGTGGCCCTCGGACACGCCACGATCGCCCTGCTGCTCCTCCTCGCGTTCGCGCTGACCACCCTCCAGACCCTCTTCGACAACGCGGCCACCGCCCTGCTGCCCGCCCTCGTCCCCACCGAGTCCCTGGCCGGGGCCAACGCCCGCCTGATGACCGGTCAGCAGCTCGCCGGCGGCCTCCTCGCCGGACCCGCCGTGCCCGTCCTGCTCCTCGCCGGACCCGCCGTGCCCGTCCTGCTCCTCGCCGGCCCCGCCGTACCGTACGCGGCCGACGCCGTCACCTACGTCCTGGCGGCGCTCCTCGTCGCCTCCCTGCGGACCGGGGCACCCGCCCGGCCGCCCCGCCCGGCCGGGTCCACCCTCCGCTCCGAGATCGCCGAAGGACTCGCCGTCCTGCGCGCGGACCGGCACCTGCGGTGGCTCTGCACCGCCACCACCCTGTGCAACATCGGCATGGGCGCCCTCATCGCCACCCTCGTCCTCCACGTGACGGACGGCCGGCCCGCGGGAACCGCCGGGAACACGGCGTACGCCGCCACGATCACCGCCTACGCCCTGGGCGCCGTCGCCGGCGGCTTCCTCGCCCGGCGCATCGCCGAACGGACCGGACGGATACGCGCCGTGTTCCTCGCCGGGACCGTCCAGACCGGTTGCCTGGTCCTCATGGGGGCGATGCCCGTCCTCCCGGTATCGATCGGGGCCATGGCGGTGTTCGGCTTCACGGGGACGGTGTGGAACGTCCAGCAGACCACCCTCATGCAGGAGCGCGCCCCCGAAGGGATGCTCGGCCGCGTCGCCGCGGCCTTCCGCACCCTCGCCGTCGCGGGCGCGCCGCTCGGGGCGCTGCTCGGCGGCGCCGCGGCCGCCGGTCCGGGACCGCACCACCCGCCCTCCTCGCGGCGGCGTTGTTCGCGCTCGCCGTCGCGTCGCTGGCCCCCCTGATCAATTAGGTTGGGGGGTGCAGCGGGGCAGACAAGCAGTATTGAGAAGAAGTGGGCGATGTCCGAGATGACCAGCGAAGGCCGTACCAGGCTCAACCGGCTGCCCGAGTGGGCGGCCCTCGGCAAGCACCGTGAGCAGCTGGGCGAGACCCATCTGCGCGAACTGTTCGCCGCCGACCCGGAGCGGGGCACCCGCAACACCCTGCGCGTCGGTGACCTCCACCTGGACTACTCCAAGCACCTCGTCACCGACGAGACGCTGACCCTGCTGCGTGAACTCGCCGCCGTCACCGGCGTCGCCGAGCTCCGCGACGCCATGTTCCGCGGCGAGAAGATCAACACCACCGAGGACCGCGCCGTCCTCCACACCGCGCTGCGCGCCCCCCGCGGGGCCGTCGTCGAGGTCGACGGGGAGAACGTCGTGCCGGGCGTCCACGCCGTCCTCGACAGGATGGGCGCCTTCGCCGACAAGGTCCGCGCGGGCGAGTGGACCGGCCACACCGGCAAGCCCATCAAGAACATCGTGAACATCGGCATCGGCGGCTCCGACCTCGGCCCCGCCATGGCCTACGAGGTCCTGCGCTCCTACACCCGGCGGGACCTGACGTTCCGTTTCGTCTCCAACGTCGACGGCGCCGACCTCCACGAGGCCGTCAGGGACCTCGACCCCGCAGAGACGCTGTTCATCGTCGCCTCGAAGACCTTCACCACCATCGAGACGATCACCAACGCCACCTCCGCCCGCGACTGGCTCCTCACCGGGCTGCGGGCCGGCCAGGAGGCCGTCGCACGGCACTTCGTGGCCCTCTCGACCAACGCCGAGAAGGTCGAGGAGTTCGGCATCGACACCACGAACATGTTCGAGTTCTGGGACTGGGTCGGCGGCCGCTACTCCTACGACTCCGCCATCGGCCTCTCCCTGATGATCGCCATCGGCCCGGAGCGCTTCCGCGAGATGCTCGACGGCTTCCACCTCGTCGACGAGCACTTCCGCACCGCCCCGCCCGAGGAGAACGCGCCGCTGCTCCTCGGCCTCCTCGGCGTCTGGTACGGCGCCTTCTTCGACGCCCAGTCGCACGCCGTCCTGCCGTACTCCCACTACCTGTCCAAGTTCACCGCCTACCTCCAGCAGCTCGACATGGAGTCCAACGGCAAGTCGGTGGACCGCGAGGGCAAGCGCGTCGACTGGCAGACCGGCCCCGTCGTCTGGGGCACCCCCGGGACCAACGGGCAGCACGCCTACTACCAGTTGATCCACCAGGGCACCAAGGTCATCCCGGCCGACTTCATCGGCTTCGCCCGGCCCGTCGACGACCTGCTGCCCGGGCTCGTCGCCCAGCACGACCTGCTCATGGCCAACTTCTTCGCCCAGACCCAGGCGCTCGCCTTCGGCAAGACGCCCGAGGAGGTACGGGCCGAGGGCGTCGCCGAGGAACTCGTCCCGCACAAGACCTTCCAGGGCAACCACCCGACCACCACGATCCTCGCCGAGGCGCTCACCCCCTGCGTCCTCGGCCAGCTGATCGCGCTCTACGAGCACAAGGTCTTCGTCCAGGGCGCGATCTGGAACATCGACTCCTTCGACCAGTGGGGCGTCGAACTCGGCAAGGTCCTCGCCAAGAAGATCGAGCCGGTCCTGACGGAGGGCGAGGGAGCCGAGCAGCTCGACAGCTCCACCGCCGGGCTCGTCTCCGTCTACCGCTCGCTGCGCGGGCGGTAACCGGATGAGGGGGGAGGACGCGGTGCGGCTGCGGCCGCCCAGGAACGCCGTCGACGCACGGGCCGTCCCGTGGTGGCGGGGCCGGCTGCTCGTGGCCACCGCCGTGCCGGTGGTGGTCCTGGCCGTGCTCGGCGCGCTGATCGGGCCGGCCAGGTCCTGGCTGCTACTCGCGGCCGGGGCCGTGGCGGCCCTGGGTCTCGCCTGCACCGCGTTCCTCCCCGCCTGGTGGTTCCGGGTGCACCGCTGGGAGGTCACCGACGAGGCCGTCTACGTGCGCACCGGCGCCCTCTGGCAGGAGTGGCGGATCGCCCCGATGTCCCGGATCCAGACGGTCGACACCGTACGCGGCCCGCTGGAGCAGGCCTTCCGGCTCGCCACCGTCACCGTCACCACCGCTTCCTCCAAAGGGGCGATCCGCATCGAGGGACTCGACCACGAGCTCGCCGCCGAGCTCGCCGAGCGGCTCACCCTCCTCACCCGGGCCACCCCCGGGGACGCCACATGAGCGAGGAGGAGCAGTGGCGGCGGCTCGACCCGCGGACCGTGCTCGCCGGAGCCGCCGTCCTCTGCGGGGTGGCCGGCGGTGCGGCCCTCCCGGCCGTGGCCGGCCTCTCCGGAGGCAGGCCCCTGTGGCAGGCCGTCGCCTGGGTCCTCGCGGGCGCCCTGCTGCTCGTCCTCGCCGGCACCGCCGCCGACTGGGTCCGGCTGCGCCGCACCCGCTACCGCGTCGGCCCCGAGCGGGTCGACCTCCACACCGGGCTCCTGCTCCTCAAGCGCCGCTCCCTGGCCCGTGAGCGGATCCGCAGCGTCGACCTCACCGCGAACCCCCTCCACCGCCTCCTCGGCCTCGTCAAGGTCCGCATCGGCACCGGCGAGCACACCGGCGGCGAGTCCACCCTCGAACTCGACCTGGTCACCCGCGCGGAGGGCGAGCGGCTCCGCCAGGAGCTCCTCACCCGCGCCGCCGCCGAGGAGCCGGGCCACTACAGTGTCCTGGCCGCGCTCGACCCGCGCTGGATCCGCTACGCCCCCGTCTCCTTCCTCGCCCCCGCCCTCGGCGGCGCGGCGGCCGGGGCCGTCCTGCAGGTCAGCGACTGGTTCGACGCCCGGGCGGAGGTCATCGACTGGATAGGCGACCGCTTCCGGAACACCTCCCTCACCTGGACGGTCGTCGACCTGTTCCTGCTCGTCACCCTCGCCGGCACCGTCGGCGCCCTCGGCCTCTGGATCGAGATGTGGTGGAACTACCGCCTGGAGCGCGAGCCCGGCGGCACCCTCCGCGTCCGTCGCGGCCTGTTCACCGCCCGGTCGGTCACGCTGGAGGAGCGCCGGCTGCGTGGCGTCGAGCTCGTCGAGCCGCTCGGCGTACGGCTGTTCGGCGCCGCCCGCGTCGACGCCGTCGCCACCGGCCTCGCCCAGGACGACGACGACCAGCACGCCGACCTGAAGAACCTGCTGCCCGCCGCCCCCAGGGAGCGTGCCGGGCGGGTCGTCGCCCTGGTCCTGCGCGAGCCGGAGCCGCCGACCGGCACGCCCCTCGCCGCCCACCCCCGGGCCGCCCGCGCCCGGCGACTGCGCCGGGCCCTGTGGGGCGCCCTCGGACCCGCCGCGGTCCTCGCCGTCCTCGGGCTGCTGCTCACTCCGGTGCTGCTGTACGTGGCGGCCGGCTGGGCCCTCGTCCTCACCCCGCTCGCCGTGCTGCTCGCCCTCGACGCGTACCGCGCCCTCGGACACGGCGTCAGCGGCGGCTATCTGGTGACCCGTTCGGGCACCGTGCGGCGGAGGACGACCGCCCTCCAGCGCTCCGGCGTCATCGGATGGACCGTCAAGCAGTCGTACTTCCAGCGCCGGGCCGGCGTCCTGACCCTCACCGCCACGACGGCCGCGGGCGAGGGGGCGTACGACATCCTCGACGCGGGCGAGAGCCAGGGCCTGGCCTTCGCCGCCGGAGCCGTACCGGACCTCCTCGCGCCGTTCCTGGAAACGCCGGAGGCCCGGCCCACCGAGCGGTGAACCGGGCCTCCGTACAGCTGCGTCAGGCCGAGGCCGGCGGATACAGGCTCCGCGGCAGCTCCGACGCGGCCGCCGCGTCGAGCAGCCACAGCGTCCGCGAGCGGCCGTAGGCACCGGCCGCCGGGGCCTGCACCTCGCCCGCGCCCGACAGCGCGATCGCCGCGGCCTTCGCCTTGTCCTCCCCGGCCGCGAGCAGCCAGACCTCCTTCGCCGCCCGGATCGCCGGAAGCGTCAGCGAGACGCGGACCGGCGGCGGCTTCGGAGCGCCGTGCACCCCGACCACCGTCCGCTCGGTCTCACGGACCGCCGGCAGTTCAGGGAAGAGCGAGGCCACATGCGTGTCCGGACCGACGCCCAGCATCAGCACGTCGAAGGTCGGCACCCCGCCGTGGTCACCGGGACCCGCGGCGGCGGCCAGCTCCTCCGCGTACGCGGCGGCTGCGGCGTCGACGTCGGAGCCGTACGGCCCGTCCGAGGCGGGCATCGCGTGCACCCGCGCCGGGTCGAGCGGCACCCGGTCGAGCAGCGCGGCACGGGCCTGGGTGACGTTCCGCTCGGGATCGCCCTCGGGCAGGTACCGCTCGTCGCCCCACCACAGGTCGAGCCGCGACCAGTCGACCGCGTCCCGCGCGGGCGCCGAACCGAGCGCCGCGAGCAGGCCGTTGCCGTTGCGGCCGCCGGTCAGCACGACCGAGGCGGAGCCGCGGGCGGCCTGGGCGTCCACGATCTTCGTGATGAGCCGGGCCGCGGCGGCCTCGGCCATCAGCTCCTTGTCGCGGTGGACGACCAGCTGAGGGGTGCTCACTTGGCCGCCGCCTTCTTGGCCGGGGTCTTCTTCGCGGCCGGCTTCGCCACCGGCTCGGGCTTCGCCACCGGCTCGGGCTTCGCCACCGGCTCGGGCTTCGCCACCGGCTCGGGCGTCTCCGCCTGCTCCGGCGTCTCCGCCGGCTCGGGCGACACGGCCGGTGCGGGGGCGAGGGTCGCCGCCTCCTCGTCCAGCCGCTCCAGACCGAACTTGAGCGCCGTCGCGTAGGTGTCGTCCGGGTCGAGCCGGCGCAGCTCCTCCGCGATCAGCTCGGCCGTGTCACGGCGCTTGAGCGCCACCGCACGGTCCGGCTGACCCTCTATGGAGAGCGTCGCGAGCGAGCCGTCCGGCCGGTCGAGCACGATCGGTCCCGCGTTGGTCTCCATCCGTACGGAGGTGAGACCGGGGCCGGCCGACTTCGCGCGCCGCACGGGCACCTTCAGCCGGTCCGCCAGCCACATCGCGAGCAGCTCGACGCTCGGGTTGAACTCCTCGCCCTCGACCTCGGCCGAGGTGACCTCGCACACGACCTGGTCGAGCGCGGCGGCCAGCATCGAACGCCACGGGGTGATCCGGGTCCACGAGAGGTCCGTGTCGCCCGGGGTGTACGCGTCCGCGCGCGCGGTCAGCTCCTGGATGGGCTGCTCGGCGGCGTACGTGTCGGTCACCCGGCGCTGGGCGAGCGCGCCCAGCGGGTCGTTCGCCGGGTCGGACGGCGCGTTCACCGGCCACCAGACGACGACGGGGGCGTCCGGGAGGAGCAGCGGCAGCACCACCGACTGGGCGTGGTCGACGACCTCGCCGTACAGCCGGAGCACCACCGTCTCGCCGGTGCTGGCGTCGGCGCCGAGGCGGACCTCGGCGTCGAGCCGCGCCTTGGCACGGTCCCGCGGGGAGCGCGAGACCCTCTTGATGACGACGAGGGTCCGCGAGGGGTGCTCGCGGGACGCCTCGTTGGCCGCCTTCAGCGCGTCGTAGGCGTTCTCCTCGTCGGTGACGATCACGAGGGTGAGCACCATGCCGACGGCCGGCGTACCGATCGCCCGCCGCCCGAGCACCAGCGCCTTGTTGATCTTGGAGGACGTGGTGTCCGTCAGGTCGGTCTTCATGGCCGGCGCCAGCTCCTGCCGTCTCGTGCGAGCATCTCGTCCGCCTCGACCGGACCCCAGGTCCCGGACTGGTACTGCGCGGGCTTGCCGTGCGTGTCCCAGAACTGCTCGATCGGGTCGAGGATCTTCCAGGACAGCTCGACCTCCTCGACGCGCGGGAAGAGGTTGGAGTCGCCGAGCAGGACGTCGAGGATGAGCCGCTCGTACGCCTCGGGGCTGGACTCGGTGAAGGACTCGCCGTACGCGAAGTCCATCGACACGTCCCGGATCTCCATCTGGGTGCCGGGCACCTTGGAGCCGAACCGCACCGTCACGCCCTCGTCCGGCTGGACCCGGATCACGATGGCGTTGCGGCCGAGCTCCTCGGTCGCGGTGTGGTCGAAGGGGGAGTGCGGGGCGCGCTGGAAGACGACCGCGATCTCGGTGACGCGGCGGCCCAGGCGCTTGCCGGTCCGCAGGTAGAACGGGACGCCCGCCCAGCGGCGGTTGTCGATCTCCAGCTTGATGGCCGCGTAGGTGTCGGTCTTCGACTGGGGGTCGATGCCGTCTTCCTGGAGGTAGCCGACGGCCTTGGCGCCGCCCTGCCACCCGGCCGCGTACTGGCCGCGGACCGTGGACTTGCCCAGGTCCTTGGGCAGCTTCACCGCGCCGAGGACCTTGGTCTTCTCGGCGGCCAGCGCGTCGGCGTCGAAGGAGGCGGGCTCCTCCATCGCGGTCAGCGCGAGCAGCTGGAGCAGGTGGTTCTGGATGACGTCACGGGCGGCGCCGATGCCGTCGTAGTAGCCGGCCCGGCCGCCGATGCCGATGTCCTCGGCCATGGTGATCTGCACGTGGTCGACGTACGACCGGTTCCAGATCGGCTCGAAGAGGGTGTTGGCGAAGCGGAGCGCCAGGATGTTCTGGACGGTCTCCTTGCCGAGGTAGTGGTCGATGCGGAAGACCGCGTCGGGCGGGAAGACCTCGTGGACGACCTCGTTGAGCTCCTTGGCGGAGACCAGGTCGTGCCCGAAGGGCTTCTCGATGACAGCGCGGCGCCAGGAGCCGTCCTTCTGGTCGGCCAGGCCGTGCTTCTTGAGCTGCTGGACGACGAGCGGGAAGAACTTCGGCGGCACGGACAGGTAGAAGGCGAAGTTGCCGCCCGTGCCCTGTGCCTTGTCGAGCTCCTCGATCGTCGACTTGAGCTGCTCGAAGGCCGTGTCGTCGTCGAAGTCGCCCTGGACGAACCGCATGCCCTGGATGAGCTGCTGCCACACCTCCTCGCGGAAGGGGGTGCGCGCGTGCTGCTTGACGGCCTCGTAGACCTCCTGCGCGAAGTCCTCGTCCGCCCACTCGCGGCGGGCGAAGCCGACGAGCGAGAAGCCCGGCGGCAGCAGGCCACGGTTGGCGAGGTCGTAGACGGCAGGCATCAGCTTCTTACGGGACAAATCGCCCGTGACGCCGAAGATCACCAGACCCGACGGCCCCGCGATGCGCGGGAGCCGTCGGTCTGCGGCGTCACGGAGCGGGTTGGCTCCGTGGACTGCGCTCAAAGTGCTTACGCCTCCGAAGATCCGCGGCGCGCGAGCTCCGCCTCGGTGGACTTGAGCAGGTCGTTCCAGGACGCCTCGAACTTCTCGACGCCCTCGTCCTCCAGGAGCTGGACGACGTCGTCGTAGCTGATGCCCAGCTTCTCGACGGCCGCCAGCTCGGCCCGCGACTGCTCGTACGTGCCGCGGATGGTGTCACCGGTGACCTCGCCGTGGTCGGCGGTGGCCTCCAGGGTCGCCTCCGGCATGGTGTTCACCGTGCCGGGCGCGACCAGGTCCACGACGTACAGCGTGTCCTTGTACGCCGGGTCCTTGACGCCGGTCGAGGCCCACAGCGGACGCTGCTTGTTGGCCTGCGCCTTGTCGAGGGCGGCCCAGCGGTCCGAGGAGAAGACCTCCTCGTACGCCTCGTAGGCCAGACGGGCGTTGGCCAGGGCGGCCTTGCCCTTGAGCGCCTTGGCCTCGTCGGTGCCGATGCCGTCCAGGCGCTTGTCGATCTCCGTGTCCACGCGGGACACGAAGAAGGACGCCACCGAGTGGATCTTCGACAGGTCGAGGCCGCGCTCGCGGGCCTTCTCCAGACCCGCCAGGTAGGCGTCCATGACCGCGCGGTAGCGCTCCAGCGAGAAGATCAGCGTGACGTTGACGCTGATGCCGAGGCCGATGACCTCGGTGATCGCCGGCAGGCCCGCCTTGGTCGCCGGGATCTTGATCAGGGTGTTGGGGCGGTCCACCAGCCAGGCCAGCTGCTTGGCCTCGGCGATGGTGGGGGCGGTCTCGTGGGCGAGACGGGGGTCGACCTCGATGGAGACCCGGCCGTCCTGGCCGTCCGTCGCGTCGAAGACCGGGCGCAGGATGTCGGCGGCGTCACGGACGTCCGCCGTCGTGATCATGCGGATGGCCTCGTCGACGGTCACCTTGCGGGCGGCGAGGTCGACGAGCTGCTGCTCGTAACCGTCACCCGAGGAGATGGCCTTCTGGAAGATCGACGGGTTCGTGGTCACACCGACCACGTGGCTCTGGTCGATGAGCTCGGCCAGGTTGCCGGACGTGATCCGCTTGCGCGAGAGGTCGTCCAGCCAGATCGCGACGCCTTCGTCGGAGAGGCGCTTGAGAGCGTCTGTCATGAGAATTGCATCTCCATTAAGTCGTACGTATGGACGTCAGCGCGCGGCGGAGGCGAGGGATTCCCGCGCGGCGGCGGCGATCGCCTCCGGCGTGAACCCGAACTCGCGGAAGAGGACCTTCGCGTCCGCCGAGGCACCGAAGTGCTCCAGCGAGACGATCCGGCCGGCGTCACCGACGTACTTGTGCCAGGTGAGACCGATGCCGGCCTCGACCGCGACCCGCGCCTTGACCGACGGCGGCAGGACCGAGTCCTTGTACGCCTGGTCCTGCTCCTCGAACCACTCCACGGACGGCATCGAGACCACACGGGTCGGGACGCCGGCGGCCTGGAGCTGCTCACGGGCCTCGACGGCCAGGTGCACCTCGGAGCCGGTGCCGATCAGCACGACCTGGGCGTCGCCGCCCTCGGCGTCGAACAGCACGTAGCCGCCCTTGACCGTGTCCTCGTTCGGCGCGTACGTCGGCACGCCCTGGCGGGTGAGCGCCAGACCGTGCGGGGCGCCCTTGCCGAAGACCTTGGTGTGGCGCTGCATGATCTCGCGCCAGGCCAGGGCCGTCTCGTTCGCGTCGGCCGGACGGACCACGTTCAGACCCGGGATCGCGCGCAGCGAGGCCAGGTGCTCCACCGGCTGGTGCGTCGGGCCGTCCTCGCCCAGACCGATCGAGTCGTGGGTCCAGACGTACGTCACGGGGAGGTGCATGAGGGCCGACAGACGCACCGCGTTGCGCATGTAGTCGGAGAACACCAGGAAGGTGCCGCCGTAGATGCGCGTGTTGCCGTGCAGCGCGATGCCGTTCATCTCCGCGGCCATGGAGTGCTCGCGGATGCCGAAGTGGATCGTGCGGCCGTACTTGTCGGCCTCCGGCAGCGGGTTGCCCTCGGGCAGGAACGACGAGTCCTTGTCGATCGTCGTGTTGTTCGAGCCGGCGAGGTCGGCCGAGCCGCCCCACAGCTCCGGGACGACCGCGCCGAGCGCCTTGAGGACCTGGCCCGAGGCGGCACGGGTGGCGACACCCTTGCCCGGCTCGAAGACCGGGAGCTTCTCGGCCCAGCCGGCCGGCAGCTCGTTCGCCTGGATGCGGTCGAACTCGGCGGCGCGCTCCGGATTGGCCGTACGCCACTCGGCGAGCTGCTTCTCCCACGCGGCGCGGGCCTCACGGCCGCGGTCGCCGAGCGCACGGGTGTGCGCGATGACCTCGTCGCCGACCTCGAAGGTCTGCTCCGGGTCGAAGCCCAGGACGCGCTTGGTGGCTGCGATCTCCTCGTCGCCGAGCGCCGAGCCGTGCGCGGCCTCGGTGTTCTGCGCGTTCGGGGCCGGCCAGGCGATGATCGAGCGCATCGCGATGAACGACGGACGCTCGGTCTCGGCCTCGGCGGCCTTGACCGCCGCGTACAGCGCGGCCGGGTCCAGGTCGCCGTTGGACTTCGGCTCCACGCGCTGGACGTGCCAGCCGTACGCCTCGTACCGCTTCATCGTGTCCTCGGACACGGCCGTCTCGGTGTCGCCCTCGATCGAGATGTGGTTGTCGTCCCACAGCAGGATCAGGTTGCCGAGCTTCTGGTGGCCGGCGAGCGAGGACGCCTCCGCGGAGATGCCCTCCTGCAGGCAGCCGTCACCGGCGATCACGTAGACACGGTGGTCGAACGGGGAGGTGCCGGTGGCGGCCTCCGGGTCGAACAGACCGCGCTCGAAGCGGGCGGCCATCGCCATGCCCACGGCGTTGGCGACACCCTGGCCCAGCGGGCCCGTCGTCGTCTCGACGCCGGCGGTGTGACCGTACTCCGGGTGACCGGGGGTCTTGGAACCCCAGGTGCGGAAGGCCTTCAGGTCGTCCAGCTCAAGACCGAAACCACCCAGGTACAGCTGGGTGTAGAGGGTCAGGGACGAGTGGCCCGCGGAGAGGACGAACCGGTCCCGCCCGACCCACTCGGGGTCGGCCGGGTCGTGCCGCATCACCTTCTGGAAGAGGGTGTACGCGGCGGGCGCCAGGCTCATCGCCGTACCGGGATGGCCGTTGCCGACCTTCTGTACGGCGTCCGCGGCCAGGATGCGGGCGGTGTCGACGGCCCGCTGGTCCAACTCGGTCCACTCGAGGTCTGTGGTGGTCGGCTTAGTGCTCACCCTGGGTCAGGGCTCCTCTCCACATGTCTGAAGCCGGTGACTGAGGGTGTACCGGCGTTGTCGAGCCTACCCCCGCAGAACGCCCCTCTTTTCGTGTCCATGCCCCTCAAATGAGCGGAGAAATGAATGGACACAGCAAGAGTGCCGGTGGTCGTGGGAGTTCGCCTCCCGAGCCACGCCCGGAGCCGTCCCCGAACGGTGTCCACCCCTTGGGACGTACCGCACCAACACGACCCCACCCCCGCGAAGATCGGCGTCTGGGCAACGTCTACAGTGGCGTGGTACGCGCAAGCTTTACCCCGTCTTCACCCGGGGAGCTTGCTGGGAATTTCTCTGTCAGGGGTGTGCGTGACGGCCGTCGAGTCCCGACCCGCAGGGGTCGTCTTGACTCCCAGCCCGGGGGGCCATCGGCCGTTCGGGGCCCGCGTCAAGGCATTCGTGGCGCTGACCAAGCCGCGGATCATCGAGCTGCTGCTCATCACGACCGTTCCGGTGATGTTCCTCGCCGAGCAGGGCGTGCCCGACCTGTGGCTGGTGCTCGCCACCTGCTTCGGCGGCTACCTGTCCGCGGGCGGCGCCAACGCGCTGAACATGTACATCGACCGCGACATCGACGCCCTGATGGACCGCACCTCCCAGCGACCGCTGGTCACCGGCGTGCTCACGCCGCGCGAGGGGCTGGTCTTCGGGCTCACCCTCGCCGTGGTCTCCACGCTCTGGTTCGGCCTGCTCGTCAACTGGCTGTCCGCCGCGCTCTCGCTCGGCGCGCTCCTCTTCTACGTCGTCGTCTACACGATGATCCTCAAGAGGCGCACCGCGCAGAACATCGTCTGGGGCGGCATCGCCGGCTGCCTGCCGGTGCTCATCGGCTGGTCGGCCGTGACCAACTCGATGTCGTGGGCCGCGGTCATCCTCTTCCTCGTCATCTTCTTCTGGACGCCGCCGCACTACTGGCCGCTGTCGATGAAGGTGAAGGACGACTACGCACGCGCGGGCGTGCCCATGCTGCCGGTCCTCGCCTCCAACAAGGTCGTGGCCAAGCAGATCGTCCTCTACAGCTGGGTGATGGTCGCCGTCTCCCTGCTCCTGACCCCGCTCGGCTACACCGGCTGGTTCTACACCGCCGTGGCGCTGCTCACCGGCGGCTGGTGGCTGTGGGAGGCGCACGCGCTCCTCAACCGCGCCAAGGCCGAGGTGACGGGCGCCAAGCTCAAGGAGATGCGCCTCTTCCACTGGTCCATCACCTATGTCTCGCTGCTCTTCGTGGCGGTCGCGGTGGACCCCTTCCTCCGCTAGCGCTCAGATGATCAGACCGGTCCGACGGCCGGGTCGCGTGGGATAGGCCACGTGACCCGGCCGTCGCCGTTCGTTCTACCGCTCGGTAGCATCCGTGTCATGGCAGAAACGAAGCAGGCAGAGCGCAAGGCGGCCAGGCTCGCCAAGGAGATCCAGGCCTTCTCCAAGGCCCACGGCGGCTCCGAGGGACACCTCGCGCACATCGGCCAGGCGGGCACCCGGATCGTCCTGGTCGGCACGGACGGCGGCTGGGGCGACCTCGTCGCCCCGACGTACGAGGTCGCGACCAAGGCCGCCGAGAAGGCCGGTCTGACCCTCCACGAGGAGTTCGACGGCGAGTTCGCCGCCAAGGTCGCCACCGGCCCGTACGAGTGGACCCGGATGGCCGGTATCCAGATCGGCGGCCCCTCCAACAGCTGAGGCAACAACCTCGCGCGGGGCTCACCCGTTAGGACGTGTGGAGACACGTCCACACAGGGAGCCCCCCGAGATGATCGACACGCCGCACCTGGTGGACCAGTACTGCCACGGGGTGCTCCGTACGGAGCTCGGCCTCGGCACCTTCGAGGCCCACCTCGGTGCGCACCTGGGCGGCCACCCGGGTGGTGCCGCCGTGCTGCCCGCCGCGGGCACCACCCTCTTCGACACCCAGACCGGCTTCGCCGTGCGCCGCTGGTGCCCGCCGCTCCTCGGCCTCGAACCGCACTGCCCGCCCGCGCGCTACCTCGCCCGCCGCCGGGAACTCGGCGCCGCCGAGGCCGGCCGCCGGCTGCTCCGCGCCTCCGGGATCTCCACCTATCTCGTCGACACCGGGCTCCCCGGCGATCTCACCCGCCCCGCCGAGCTCGGCGCCGCAGGTGCCGCCGAGGCCCACGAGATCGTCCGGCTCGAACCCCTCGCCGAACGGGTCGCCGACACCTCGGGCACCGTCGAGGCCTTCCTCGCCCACCTCGCCGAGGCCGTCCACGGGGCCGCCGCCGGCGCGGTCGCGTTCAGTTCGGCGTCGGGCGTACGGGGCGGGCTCGCGGCCCTGCCCGAACCGCCGGGCCCCGGAGAGGTACGCGGGGCCGCCGGGCGCTGGCTGGCCCAGCGCGCGGCCGGCGGGCCGGTCACCGACCCCGTCCTGCTGCGCCATCTGCTCTGGATCGCGGTCACGGCCGGGCGTCCCCTCCAGCTGCACACGGAGGATCCGGCCGCCCTGCACGGCTTCGCCGCCGCCACCGCGGGGCTCGGCGCGGACCTGGTGCTGCTGCACCGCTATCCGCACCATCGCGCGGCCGCGCACCTGACCGGACTTCACCCGCACGTGTACGCCGACCTCGGCCCTGTCCTCGCCCACACGGGGGCACGGGCGGCGGCCGTCCTCGCCGAGGTCCTGGAGCGCGCGCCCTTCGGCAAGCTGCTGTTCTCCAGCGGCGCCCAGGGGCTGCCCGAGCTGCACGTGGTCGCGGCGAGCACCTTCCGGTCCGCCCTGGGCCGGGTGCTCGGCGAGTGGGTCATGGACGGCGCCTGGTCCCGTACGGACGCGCAGCGGGTCGCGACGATGATCGCGGCAGACAACGCGAAACGGGTCTACCGGCTCGCTGGCGCCACCGGCACCTCCGATGGCTTCGGGAAGCCTCGACACCGTGAACCGACGCTGTGAACCGGCGATAAATGGCCATTCTTGGAAGGGAGTTGGCGGTCACGAGCCCGTTTGATCTCCGCTAGACTCGCGCGCTCCGGAACGGATGGCAAAGGAGCAAAGATGCTCACAGAGGCACTCGCGGCGGTCGCCGCGACAGGTGGCACCGCGGTGGTGCAGGCTGTCGGCACGGACGCGTGGACGAGCATGCGGGCACGGGTCGCGACCCTGCTGGGCCGAGGCGATGAGCAGCGCTCGGAGCACGAGCTGGAGCGGCTTGACAGGACCGCGACGGTGATTGCGAACGCCGACGAGGAGCAGCTCGACCGAGTCCGCACGCTGCAGGAGGGAACCTGGCAGGCGCGGCTCGAAGACTGGTTGTCCTCCCTGGACGCGGCCGAGCGCGAGAAGGCGCTGGAGGAGTTGCGCGGAATCGTCGGTGAGCCCGCAGACGCACGGTCCCCGGAGGGCCCGATCTGGCAGGGGGATGTGCGTCAGACCTCCAGGGCCTCGGGGAATGCCCGGATCTACCAGCTCGGGCAGGGCGAGATGAGTATCACGGAATGACGAGCTCCGAAGAGGGATCCCGGCGCATCGAGGTGAACATCGACGCGCTCGGAGAGAGCCGCGTGTATCAAGTGGCCGAAGGCAGCATGTACATCGGCGACGTCGACTCCACCGTGGTCACCGCTCGAAAGCTGGCGGCGATGCCTGTGCAGCAGGCGGCGGAGAAACTCGTCCAGATGCCGACGGACGAGCGGGCGGCCGTGCTTGCCGAGATGACTGTTCCCGCCGCGGCGGTCAGGATCTCGAGACTCCCGCCGCCGATGGCCGTGGAGATCCTTCTGGGTATGGACGAGCAGCTGGCGATCGAAAGACTGCTCGCGATGAACTCCCTCGATGCCCAGAGTGTCGCACTCGTCACCCCTGAGCCGTTCAGGTCCGATTTCCTCGCGAAGATGACCTTGGACCAGGTGGTCCGTCTCATCGGGGAGGTCGATGAGGCGACGGGGATGGGGTCTTTCAACATCGAGACCCTGAAAAGCTTCGCCGTCTGTCTGCCCGTTCCCGTCCTGTCAGCGCTCCTGACGCGGTTCCCGCCGGTGGGCGGGGCGCAGATCCTCGAGGCGGCGGTCGACCGGGACATTGTGGTGTGGCTGGCCATGGGCGACCCGTCGGCGCGGCTCGCCCTGGTCGCGCACATGCCGGTCGAATGGGCGGAGAAGGCGATCATCGGGCTCGCGGACGCGTCCGACCAGCTGCGGCAGGTGTGTGACCTCTACGGGGTGGAGGTTCCGCGGATCGGCGAGGTCCTGGGGGCTCTGGGGGAACCGCGGATCGCTGAACTCGTCGCCACCTCGGACATCGGGCCCGCCGTGTACAGCGGTCTTTCGCCCGAGATGCGAGTCAATCTGATCGGCCCGATGAACGTTCAGGGCCTGGCCGATGTGTTCCCGAGGCTGGAAGGACGGCTCGCCGACTGTGTGTCGAGCATGATGGCGGCGGACCAGTCCCGCCCGTTCAGGGCGCCCCTGGCCTGCCGCTACATCGCGGCCGCTGTCGCGGTGTCCGGGATCGACGCCCACGACCTTATGGGGCGCCTGCCCAGGCCGCAGGCCGCTGCTCTCTGGGACTCGCACTGGGCCTACGGTGTGGCGCGTCAACTCGAGACGCTCGAGACCGGCGAGGCCTGTCAGAAGTTCGCGTCCGTGGCGTCGGAATCGCACAAGGTCGAGATCGCCTGGCACCTCTCGTACGAGGCCCGGGACGCGATGGAGCGACACTTGGACTCGTTCCGGCTGCGCAGCTCGAAGCGGGACCACGATCGCAAGATTCTCCGGCAGGCGGACCGGGGAAGACATGCGCCCGATCCGCTCCGCTAGGAGAGAGCCGATCGATCAGGCCTTCGCCAGCTCGGGGTCGGCCTGGGCCGGGATCCCGGCCGTGCCGAGCGGGCGCTCGCGCAGGCTCAGGGCCAGGCGCAGGACTGCGATCCACATCAGCGAGGAGCCGAGCATGTGGAGACCGACGAGGAGCTCCGGCACGCCCGTGAAGTACTGGACATAGCCCACGCCCCCCTGAAGCACCAGCACGATCAGCAGGTCGCGGGCGCGGGCGCGGGTGTCGTCCGGGGCGTCCACCACGCGCAGGACCAGCCACATCGCGAGCGCGAGGGCGCAGACGACCCAGGCGGCGATCGCGTGGACGTGGGCGGCGTTCGTCCAGTCCCACGGCATGCGCGGGACGTCGCTGCTGTCGCCGGCGTGCTTGCCGGCGCCGGTGACCGTCGTGCCGAGCACGATGAGCAGGGCGGAGACGAGCGTGATGGCCCAGGACAGCTTCCGGACCGGGCGCGGCACGCGCGGCCGGGGGGCGGTGTCGCCCTCGCCGGTGCGGTGCCAGGTGATGACGGCGACCGTGAGCAGGGAGTTCGCGGCGAGGAAGTGGCCGGCCACCGTCCACGGGTTGAGGCCCATCCAGACCGTGATGCCGCCGATGACGGCGTTGCTCATCACGATCCAGAACTGGGCCCAGGCGAGCCGGGTGAGCCCGCGGCGCCAGGGCTTGGTGGAGCGGGCGGAGACGATCGCCCAGCCGACCGCCGCCGACAGGACGTACGTCAGCATCCGGTTGCCGAACTCGATCGCGCCGCGGTAGCCCTGCTCGGGCGTCACGATGAGGCTGTCGTCCGTGCACTTCGGCCAGGTGTCGCAGCCGAGACCGGAACCGGTCAGCCGGACCGCGCCGCCGGTGACGATGATGAGCACGCTCATCACGACGGCGGCGAGCGCGGCGCGCCGGAGCGTCCGGGGGGACGGGGTCCAGCGCTGGGCGATGGAGGCGAGGGGGGTCAGCACGGGCCCTATCGTAGGACGGTGCTTGTGCGCGCTTTCACGAGGGGGGCGTATGTGGCCGAACGGAACCTTACGGTTACTCCCAGCGGAAGAACTTCGCCGCAGCTCCGAGCCCCAGGACCGCCCAGACGGCCAGGATCAGCGCGTCGCCCCACGGCATGGCGGCCCCGTTCTGGAGGACGTCCCGGAGCCCGTCCGAGAGGGCCGAGATCGGGAGCAGCGCGAGCACGTCGCCCGCGGCGCCGAACCTCTCCAGCGGGACGATGACCCCGCCGCCCACCAGGAGCAGCAGGAAGACCAGGTTCGCGGCGGCCAGGGTGGCCTCGGCCTTCAGGGTGCCGGCCATCAGCAGGCCGAGTCCGGAGAAGGCGGCCGTGCCGAGGACCAGGAGCAGCAGGACCGACGCGGGGTTGCCGTGCGGGGACCAGCCGAGGGCCAGGGCGATCGCCGTCAGGAGCGCGACCTGGAGGACCTCGGTGACGAGGACGGAGAGCGTCTTGGCGGTCATGAGCGCCCAGCGGGGGAGCGGTGAGGCGCCCAGGCGCTTGAGCACCCCGTACCGCCGCTCGAAGCCGGTCGCGATGGCCTGGCCGGTGAAGGCGGTGGACAGCACGGCGAGCGCGAGGACGCCGGGGGCCAGGAAGTCGACGGCCTCGTCCGTGCCGGTGTCGACGATCTCCACGGTGGAGAACAGCACCAGGATCAGCGAGGGGATGATCACCGTCAGGAGCAGCTGCTCGCCGTTGCGCAGCAGCATCCTGGTCTCCAGGGCGGTCTGCGCGGCGATCATCCGCCCGACGGGGGCGGCTCCGGGCTTCGGGGCGTACGTACCAGTGCTCACGACCGCAGTTCCTTGCCCGTCAGTTCCAGAAAGACGTCTTCGAGGGTGTGGCGTTCGACGGAGATGCCGTCGGGCATGACGCCGTGCTGGGCGCACCAGGTGGTGACCGTGGCGAGCAGCTGCGGGTCGACGGTGCCGGTGATCCGGTACGTGCCGGGGAGCGGTTCCGCGGCGGCCGAGCCGTCCGGCAGCGCCTTGAGCAGGGAGCCGAGGTCGAGGCCGGGGCGGCCGGTGAAGCGCAAGGTGTTCTCGGCGCCGCCGCGGCAGAGCTCCTCGGGGCTGCCCTGGGCGGCGACCCGGCCGGCGTCGACGATGGCGACGTCGTCGGCCAGCTCCTCGGCCTCCTGCATGAAGTGGGTGGTGAGGACCACGGTGACGCCGTCGGCGCGCAGCTCGCGGACGAGGTCCCAGGTGGCGCGGCGGGCCTGCGGGTCAAGGCCCGCGGTGGGCTCGTCGAGGAAGACGAGCTCGGGGCGGCCGACGACGGCCATGGCGAGCGCGAGGCGCTGCTGCTGGCCGCCGGAGAGGCGCCGGTAGGTGGTGCGGCCGCAGGAGCCGAGGCCGAGCCGCTCGACGAGGGCGTCCACGTCGAGCGGGTGGGCGTGCAGCTTGGCCATGTGGCGGAGCATCTCGTCGGCGCGGGCGCCGGAGTAGACGCCGCCGGACTGGAGCATGACGCCGATCCTGGGGCGCAGGGCGGCGGCGTCGGCGACCGGGTCGAGGCCGAGGACGCGGACGGTGCCGCCGTCGGGCCTGCGGTAGCCCTCGCAGGTCTCGATGGTGGTCGTCTTGCCGGCCCCGTTGGGGCCGAGGACGGCGGTGACGGTGCCCGCGCGCACGTCGAGGTCGAGGCCGTCGACGGCGGTCTTGTTTCCGTACCGCTTGACCAGGCCGCGGACCCGGACGGCGCTGTCGACGGACTCGATTGACATGCCGGGAAGTCTAGAGAGCCCGCCGGGGGCCCCGGTGCGCGGGGCGGCGGATTCATCCCACCAATGATCGTTTCCGCAGGTCAGGTAAGCCTTACCTGAGTGATGCACGGCACCGTGACCGGCTCGGACGCCGCTTGTCACCTCGCGATTAATTACGCAACAATGGCGTTGTGAAAAACGTTGGCGCGGCTCCCGTGGAGGAACTCGCGACCCGAGAGCGTTCCACGCGCAACCGGGTCGCGCGGTCGATCCTGGACCACGGTCCCTCGACCGTCGCCGACCTGGCCGAACGGCTCCGCCTCACCCAGGCGGCCGTCCGCCGCCACCTCGACTCGCTGGTCGCCGAGAACGTCGTCGAAGCCCGCGAGAAGCGCGTCTACGGGACCCGGACCCGTGGCCGCCCCGCGAAGGTCTTCGCGCTCACCGACTGCGGCCGGGACGCCTTCGACCAGTCGTACGACTCGCTCGCCGTCGAGGCGCTCCGCTGGATCGAGCGCAACGCCGGCGGGGAGGCGGCCGTCGCCGCCTTCGCCCGCGACCGGATCGAGGCCCAGGCCGGGGCGTACCGGGAGGCCGTCGAGTCGGCCGAGCCCGCCCAGCGGACCGAGGCGCTTGCCAAGGCCCTCACGGCGGACGGGTACGCTGCCACTGCGCGGAACGCGCCGGTCGGCGAGCAGCTCTGCCAGCACCACTGCCCGGTAGCCCACGTCGCCGAGCAGTATCCCCAGCTGTGCGAGGCGGAGACGGAGTTCTTCTCCCGCCTCTTGGGAACGCACGTCCAGCGTCTGGCCACCATCGCGCATGGTGACGGCGTCTGCACCACGTTCATCCCGCACAGCGCCCCACAGACCACCGAATCAGCATCCGCAAGCACGGCCGGGAGGAACCCCGCATGACCACCGAGATCAGCCACCCCGAGCTCGAGGGCCTGGGTCGGTACGAGTACGGCTGGGCCGACTCCGACGCGGCCGGTGCCGCCGCCAAGCGCGGACTCAACGAGGACGTCGTCCGCGACATCTCCTCGAAGAAGAACGAGCCCGAGTGGATGCTCAAGCTGCGTCTCAAGGGTCTGCGCCTCTTCGACAAGAAGCCCATGCCGACCTGGGGCTCCGACCTCTCCGGCATCGACTTCGACAACATCAAGTACTTCGTGCGGTCCACCGAGAAGCAGGCCGAGTCCTGGGAGGACCTGCCGGAGGACATCAAGAACACGTACGACAAGCTCGGCATCCCGGAGGCGGAGAAGCAGCGCCTCGTCGCCGGTGTCGCCGCCCAGTACGAGTCCGAGGTCGTCTACCACCAGATCCGCGAGGACCTGGAGGAGCAGGGCGTCATCTTCGTCGACACCGACACCGCGCTGAAGGAGCACGAGGAGCTCTTCAAGGAGTACTTCGGCACCGTCATCCCGGTCGGCGACAACAAGTTCGCCTCCCTGAACACGGCCGTGTGGTCCGGCGGCTCCTTCATCTACGTGCCGAAGGGCGTGCACGTCGAGATCCCGCTCCAGGCCTACTTCCGCATCAACACGGAGAACATGGGCCAGTTCGAGCGGACGCTGATCATCGTCGACGAGGACGCCTACGTCCACTACGTCGAGGGCTGCACCGCCCCGATCTACTCCTCGGACTCGCTGCACTCCGCGGTCGTCGAGATCATCGTGAAGAAGGGCGGCCGCTGCCGCTACACGACCATCCAGAACTGGTCGAACAACGTCTACAACCTGGTGACCAAGCGCGCCGTCGCCTACGAGGGCGCCACCATGGAGTGGGTCGACGGCAACATCGGCTCCAAGGTCACCATGAAGTACCCGGCCGTCTACCTCATGGGCGAGCACGCCAAGGGCGAGACCCTGTCCATCGCCTTCGCGGGCGAGGGCCAGCACCAGGACGCCGGCGCCAAGATGGTCCACATGGCCCCGAACACCTCCTCCAACATCGTCTCCAAGTCGGTGGCGCGAGGCGGCGGCCGCACCTCCTACCGCGGTCTCATCGAGATCGGCGAGGGTGCCCCGGGCGCCAAGTCCAACGTGCTCTGCGACGCGCTGCTCGTCGACACGATCTCCCGCTCCGACACGTACCCCTACGTGGACGTGCGCGAGGACGACGTCTCCATGGGCCACGAGGCCACCGTCTCCAAGGTCTCCGAGGACCAGCTCTTCTACCTGATGAGCCGCGGCCTCACCGAGTTCGAGGCCATGGCGATGATCGTCCGCGGCTTCGTCGAGCCCATCGCCAAGGAGCTCCCCATGGAGTACGCCCTGGAGCTCAACCGGCTGATCGAGCTGCAGATGGAAGGCGCGGTGGGCTAGAGCGCCCCGCAGACCAGGCAAACGACCCGGGCTCAGTCGCTGAGCCCCGCGAGCCCGCCGCACGACGGCAGGTCCCCGGCCGGGGCCGAGAGGTGCCCGGCCGGACCGGCCCCCCGCAGGGGGCGGGCCCGTAAGACGAGGCAGGAAGAGAGCAAGACGACAGCCATGGCTGAGGCTCAGAACATCCCGGCGGGCTCCACCACCGCCGGCTCGATCGCGGTGGCCGCCGAGTCCACCGTCGCCACGCGCATGAGCGCGCCCCCGTCCTTCGACGTCGCGGACTTCCCCGTCCCGCACGGCCGTGAGGAGGAGTGGCGGTTCACCCCGCTGGCTCGACTGCGCGGACTCCACGACGGCACCGCCGTCGCCTCCGGCGAGGGCGTCAAGGTCGAGGTCGAGGCGCCCGAGGGCGTCACCGTGGAGACCGTCGGCCGCGACGACGAGCGCCTCGGCAAGGCCGGCACGCCCGTCGACCGCGTCGCCGCGCAGGCCTACTCCTCCTTCGAGAAGGCCGGGGTCGTCACCGTCGCCAAGGAGGCGGTGCTCACCGAGCCGATCCGCATCTCCGTGCACGGCCAGGGCGGGGTCGCCTTCGCGCACCAGGTCATCGAGCTCGGCGCCTTCGCCGAGGCCGTCGTGGTCATCGACCACACCGGTGACGCCGTGCTCGCCGCCAACGTGGACTACGTCCTCGGCGACGGCGCCAAGCTGACCGTCGTCTCCGTCCAGGACTGGGACGAGAAGGCCGTCCACGTCGCCCAGCACAACGCGCTGGTCGGCCGCGACGCCTCCTTCAAGTCGGTCGTCGTCACCTTCGGCGGCGACGTCGTCCGCATCCACCCGCGCGTCGACTACGCGGGCCCCGGCGGCGAGGCCGAGCTGTTCGGCCTGTACTTCACCGACGCCGGTCAGCACCAGGAGCACCGCCTCTTCGTCGACCACGACGCCCCGCACTGCAAGTCCAACGTGGCCTACAAGGGCGCGCTGCAGGGCCAGGACGCGCACGCCGTCTGGATCGGTGACGTGCTCATCCAGGCCGCCGCCGAGGGCACCGACACGTACGAGCTCAACCGGAACCTGGTCCTCACGGACGGTGCCCGGGTCGACTCCGTGCCGAACCTGGAGATCGAGACCGGCGAGATCGCCGGCGCCGGTCACGCCTCGGCCACCGGCCGCTTCGACGACGAGCAGCTCTTCTACCTGATGGCCCGCGGCATCCCGGAGGCCGAGGCCCGCCGCCTCGTCGTCCGCGGCTTCTTCGCGGAGCTCGTCCAGCAGATCGGTCTGCCGGACGTCCAGGAGCGGCTCCTCGCCAAGATCGAGGCCGAGCTGGAGGCCTCCGTCTGATGGCCTTCGTCCGAGTCTGCGCGCTGAGCGAGCTGGAGGCCGACACCCCGAAGCGGGTCGAGGTCGACGGCACGCCGGTGTCGGTCGTGCACACCGAGGGCGAGGTGTTCGCGATCAACGACATCTGCTCGCACGCGAACGTCTCCCTCTCGGAGGGCGAGGTCGAGGACTGCGCGATCGAGTGCTGGCTGCACGGCTCCAGCTTCGACCTGCGCACCGGCAAGCCCTCCGGCCTTCCCGCGACGCGCCCCGTCCCCGTATACCCCGTAAAGATCGAAGGGGACGATGTGCTCGTCTCCGTCACCCAGGAGTCCTGAGTCACCCATGGCTACGCTTGAAATCCACGACCTGCACGTCTCCGTCGAGGCGGAGAACGGCCCCCGCGAGATCCTCAAGGGCGTCGACCTGACCATCAAGCAGGGCGAGACCCACGCCGTCATGGGCCCCAACGGCTCCGGCAAGTCGACCCTGGCGTACTCCCTCGCCGGTCACCCGAAGTACACGGTCACCGGCGGCACCGTCACCCTCGACGGTGAGGACGTCCTGGAGATGTCGGTCGACGAGCGCGCCCGCGCCGGCGTCTTCCTCGCCATGCAGTACCCGGTCGAGGTTCCCGGCGTCTCGGTCTCCAACTTCCTGCGCACCTCCGCCACCGCCGTGCGTGGCGAGGCGCCCAAGCTGCGCACCTGGGTGAAGGAGGTCAAGTCCGCGATGGAGCAGCTCCAGATGGACCCGGCCTTCGCCGAGCGCAACGTCAACGAGGGCTTCTCCGGCGGTGAGAAGAAGCGCCACGAGATCCTCCAGCTGGAGCTCCTCAAGCCGAAGATCGCGATCCTCGACGAGACCGACTCCGGTCTCGACGTCGACGCCCTGCGCATCGTCTCCGAGGGCGTCAACCGCGTCCGCGAGACCGGTGAGGTCGGCACCCTGCTGATCACCCACTACACGCGCATCCTGCGCTACATCAAGCCCGACTTCGTGCACGTGTTCGCGAACGGCCGCATCGTCGAGTCCGGCGGCGCCGAGCTCGCCGACCAGCTGGAGAACGAGGGCTACGACAAGTACGTGAAGGGTGGCGCATCCGCGTGACTTCTGCCCATCAGGGGCTCTCCGGCCTCCTCGACACCGAGGCGATCCGCAAGGACTTCCCGCTCCTGGATCGCGTGGTCCACGACGGCAAGAAGATCGTGTACCTCGACTCCGCGGCGACCTCCCAGAAGCCGCGGCAGGTCCTCGACGCGCTCAACCAGTACTACGAGCGTCACAACGCCAATGTCCACCGCGGCGTCTACACGGTCGCCGAGGAGGCGACGGCGCTGTACGAAGGCGCCCGTGACAAGGTCGCGGCCTTCATCAACGCGCCGAGCCGCGACGAGGTGATCTTCACCAAGAACGCCTCGGAGTCGCTCAACCTCGTGGCCAACATGCTGGGCTGGGCCGACGAGCCCTACCGCGTGGACCACGAGACCGAGATCGCCATCACGGAGATGGAGCACCACTCCAACATCGTGCCGTGGCAGCTGCTCTCGCAGCGCACGGGCGCGAAGCTGAAGTGGTTCGGCCTCACCGACGACGGCCGCCTCGACCTCTCGAACATCGAGGAGGTCATCACCGAGAAGACGAAGATCGTCTCGTTCACGCTGGTCTCGAACCTGCTCGGTACGGTCAACCCGGTGGAGACGATCATCCGCCGCGCCCAGGAGGTCGGTGCGCTCGTCTGCATCGACGCCTCCCAGGCGGCCCCGCACATGGTCCTGGACGTGCAGGCGCTCCAGGCCGACTTCGTGGCCTTCACCGGCCACAAGATGTGCGGCCCGACCGGCATCGGCGTGCTGTGGGGACGGCAGGAGCTCCTGGAGGACCTCCCGCCCTTCCTCGGCGGCGGCGAGATGATCGAGACCGTCTCGATGCACTCCTCGACGTACGCGCCGGCCCCGCACAAGTTCGAGGCGGGTACGCCCCCGATCGCCCAGGCCGTCGGCCTCGGCGCGGCCGTGGACTACCTGTCGGCGATCGGCATGGAGAACATCGCGCGCCACGAGCACGCGATCACCGAGTACGCCGTCCGGCGCCTCCAGGAGGTCCCGGACCTGCGGATCATCGGCCCCACCACGGCCGAGGACCGCGGCGCGGCGATCTCCTTCACGCTGGGCGACATCCACCCGCACGACGTGGGCCAGGTCCTCGACGAGCAGGGCATCGCGGTCCGGGTCGGCCACCACTGCGCGCGGCCGGTCTGCCTGCGGTACGGAATTCCCGCGACCACGCGAGCGTCGTTCTATCTGTACTCCACTCCGGCCGAGGTCGACGCCCTGGTCGAGGGACTGGAGCACGTCCGTAACTTCTTCGGCTAGGGGAACGGCTCGTGAAGCTGGATTCGATGTACCAGGACGTCATCCTGGACCACTACAAGCACCCGCACGGGCGCGGTCTTCGGGACGGCGACGCCGAGGTGCACCACGTCAACCCGACGTGCGGCGACGAGATCACGCTCCGCGTGAAGTACGACGGCTCGCGCATCGAGGACGTGTCGTACGAGGGTCAGGGCTGCTCCATCAGCCAGGCCTCGGCCTCCGTCCTCAACGAGCTGCTCGTCGGCAAGGAGCTGGCCGAGGCGCAGAAGATCCAGGGCACCTTCCTGGAGCTGATGCAGTCCAAGGGCCAGATCGAGCCGGACGAGGCGATGGAGGAGGTCCTGGAGGACGCGGTCGCGTTCGCCGGGGTCTCCAAGTACCCGGCCCGTGTGAAGTGCGCGCTGCTCAGCTGGATGGCGTGGAAGGACGCGACCGCCCAGGCGCTGGGTGACGCGGAGAGGAAGTCGGCATGACCGAGAACGCCGAGGCCACGATGAAGCCGGCCTCCGAGGAAGAAGTCCGTGAGGCGCTGTACGACGTCGTCGACCCCGAGCTGGGCATCGACGTCGTCAACCTGGGCCTGATCTACGGCATCCACATCGACGACTCGAACGTCGCGACGCTGGACATGACACTGACGTCGGCGGCCTGCCCGCTGACCGATGTGATCGAGGACCAGGCGAAGTCCGCGACGGACGGCATCGTCAGCGAGCTGAAGATCAACTGGGTCTGGATGCCCCCGTGGGGCCCGGACAAGATCACGGACGACGGCCGCGAGCAGCTTCGCGCGCTCGGCTTCAACGTCTGATCGCCGGTGTACGTGAGAACGGCCGCGCCCTTCGGGGCGCGGCCGTTCGCGTTCCTCAGTACAGACCCGCCGCGCGGGCCAGTTCCGGGGCCAGGTTCTCCTTGCGGATGCGCTGGTCCACGTAGAGCAGGGCGGTGACCAGCGGCGGGAAGACCGAGACGATGCCCTGGCTGATCAGCTGGCCCACGGCGAGGACGCCGAAGAGGACCAGGAAGGAGGCGATCAGGGCGTTGGAGTCGCTGCCGGAGAAGTCCGTCGTCGCCAGCGGCGCCGAGAGCAGCAGGGAGAAGACCTGCTGGATCAGCCAGCTCACCACGGAGGCCATGACGCCGGCGGCGAGCAGGCAGCCGAACACGCGCCACCAGGAGCCCCGGACGAGGGACGAGGAGCGGCGCATCGAGGGGAGGGCGCCCTGGCCCTCGATCACCGCAGCCGCCGGGGCCAGGCTGAACTTCACCCAGATCCAGAGCGCGAGCGGCAGGGTGACCGTCGCGCCGAGGAGCGCCAGGAACGGCGCGATCAGCGGGCCGGTCCGCGCCGCGATCAGCGCCACGGTCAGGGCGACGAAGCCCCCCAGGAAGAGCGCGGCCGGGAGCAGCAGCGCCAGCGAGGTCAGCACCACGGTGCCGAGGACGGACGGCACCCGGGACCAGGACCGGCGCCAGAGCGCGCCGAAGGTGAGGGGCCGGCCGAGGACCGCCTCCTGGACCACGGCCGGGGAGGCGGCGGCCACCACGATGGTGGCGCACATGATCGCGATCATGGCGACGGCCCAGACGCAGACGAACGCGTAGAGCAGCGGCCGGACGTCCTCCCACTGGGGCTGACGGCCCTCGGGCAGGTCGAACACGGCCGGGAAGTGGTCGCCGACGGCCGCGTACCCGATGCCGACCGCCGCGCCGACGATCAGGATCGCGGCGCCGTAGACGGCTCCCGCCACCCCGAGCAGCTGCTTCCAGTAGCGGCCGAGCGTGGCGAAGGCACCGGTCAGGATCGTGCTGAAACCGAGCGGCGCGAGGGGTATCACGCCGGGCTTCGGCGGCGGGGGCGGCGGCGGATAGCCGTAGCCGTGGGGCGGTCCTGGCGGACCTGGGGGATACGTCATGCGGGACACCGTATCGGGGCCCGTTGTGTACGCCCGTACGCATCCATGTGTACGCTCGTACGCATGGGTTACGGACTCCTTGCGGGCGCCATCGCGGCGGAGATACTCGCCACCACCTCGATGAAGTACAGCGAGGGCTTCACCAGGCTCTGGCCCTCCCTCGTCACCGGCGCCGGCTATCTCATCGCCTTCGCGCTCCTCGCCCAGGCGCTCAAGACCCTCCAGGTCGGCACGGCCTACGCCATCTGGTCCGGGGTCGGCACCGCCGCCGTCGCCGTCATCGGCTTCCTCTTCCTCGGCGAGAGCCTCAACCCCGCCAAGATCGCCGGAATCGTCCTCATCATCGCCGGCGTCGCCGTCCTCAACCTCGGCGGCGCGCACTGATGGCCCGGGCCCGGCGGTACGACCCCGACCGGCGCGAGCGGATCGTCGACGCCGCCCTCACCGTCGTCGGGCGCGCCGGCATCGGGGGCCTGAGCCACCGCACGGTGGCCGCCGAGGCCGATGTGCCGCTCGGCTCCACCACGTACCACTTCGCCTCCCTCGACGAACTCCTCGTCGCGGCGCTCCGCAAGGCCAACGAGGGCTTCGGACGGCTGCTCCGCGAGCACCCCGCCCTCACCGATCCGGACACCGGCCTCGCCACCGCGCTCGCCCGGCTCCTCGGGGAGTGGCTGGGCGGCGAACGCGCGCGCGTGGAGCTGGAGTACGAGCTCTATCTCGCCGCCCTGCGCCGCCCCGCCCTGCGCCCGGTCGCCGCCGAGTGGACCGAGTCCGTCGTCGCCGCCCTGGCCCACCGCACCGACCCGGCCGGCGCCCGTGCCCTGGTCGCCGTCATGGACGGCATCTGCCTCCAGGTGCTGCTCACCGACGGCACGTACGACGAGGAGTACGCACGCGTGATCCTCGCGCGGGTCCTGAACGAAGGACCGAATCCGCCGCTCGTGGCCTCGTCGGAACCGCCGACGGACTCGACCGACACCTGAGACCGGTTGGCCCGGGCGGGGGCCCGCCGGTTAGGTTTTCCGTCATGACCACTGCTCCTCGCACCACCGGCGCCGTCGCCGCCGGCCTCGCCACCATCGCCGGCGACGGCACCGTTCTCGACACCTGGTTCCCCGCCCCCGAGCTCACCGAGGCGGCCGGCCCCGCCAGCACCGAGCGCCTCAGCCCCGACGAGGCCGTCAACGCCCTCGGTGAAGGCGCCGCCAAGGCCCTCGGCGTGGACGCCCGCCGTGGCGTCGAGGTGGTCGCCGTCCGCACCGTCATCGCCTCGCTCGACGAGAAGCCGCTCGACGCCCACGACGCCTACCTCCGCCTCCACCTGCTGAGCCACCGGCTGGTCAAGCCGCACGGCCAGAGCCTGGACGGCGTCTTCGGCCTGCTCGCCAACGTCGCCTGGACCTCGCTCGGCCCGGTCGCCGTCGACGACATCGAGAAGGTCCGGCTCAACGCCCGCGCCGAGGGCCTGCACCTCCAGGTGACCTCGATCGACAAGTTCCCCCGCATGACCGACTACGTCGTGCCCGCCGGGGTCCGCATCGCTGACGCCGACCGCGTCCGCCTCGGCGCCCACCTCGCCGCCGGCACCACCGTCATGCACGAGGGCTTCGTCAACTTCAACGCCGGCACCCTCGGCACCTCGATGGTCGAGGGCCGCATCTCGGCCGGCGTCGTCGTCGGCAACGGCTCCGACATCGGCGGCGGCGCCTCCACCATGGGCACCCTCTCCGGCGGCGGCAACGTCGTCATCTCCATCGGCGAGCGCTGCCTGATCGGCGCCGAGGCGGGCGTCGGCATCGCGCTCGGCGACGAGGTCGTCGTCGAGGCCGGTCTCTACGTCACCGCCGGCACCCGGGTCACCCTGCCCGACGGCCAGATCGTGAAGGCCCGCGAGCTCTCCGGCGCCTCGAACATCCTCTTCCGCCGCAACTCGGTCACCGGCGCCGTCGAGGCCCGCCCGAACAACGCGGTCTGGGGCGGCCTGAACGAGATCCTGCACAGCCACAACTGATCCGGCGACTCCGCGGTCAGCGGAACGCGGAGTCCGCCCGGAGCAGCGCCTCGTGCGCCGCCCGCAGCCCGTCGGCCGTCTCCCGGTCGGCGGGCTGCAGCGGTTCGCGCACCGGGCCGCCGAGCAGCGCCTTCGCGGTCACCGTGCCCGGCAGGCCCGAGGCCATCATCAGCTCGGCGAGCGGCAGCGTCAGGGCGTTGAGCCGGGCCGCGCCCGCGGTGTCGCCCGCGTCGAAGGCGTCGAGGACGGCCCGGAGCCCGCGGGGCACCACGTTGGCCACCGTGCTGACGTACCCGGCGCCGCCCACCGCGTACAGCGGCAGGTTCAGCTCCTCGCAGCCCGAGTAGTACGCGAGCCCCGTCTCCGCGATCAGACGGGCCGAGCCGAGCAGGTCGTACGAGCAGTCCTTCACCGCCACGATCCGCGGATGCCGGGCGAGCCGCCGCATCGTCGCGGGCTCGACCCGGGTGCCGGTGCGCCCCGGGATGTCGTACACCATCACCGGAAGACCGGTCGCGTCCGCGACCTTCAGGAAGTGCGCCTCGACGGCCGCCTGCGGGGGACGGCTGTAGTACGGGGTGACGACGAGCAGCCCGTCCGCCCCCGCCTCCTCGGCCTGCCGGGCGAGCTCCGCGGTGTGCAGGGTGTCGGCGGTGCCCACCCCCGCGAGGACCGAGGGCCCGGGGCCGACCGCCTCGCGGACGGCACGGACGAGCGCGGCCTTCTCGGCATCGCCGGTGGTGGGGGACTCACCGGTGGTGCCGTTGAGGACCAGTCCGTCGCAGCCCTCCGCGACGAGCCGGGTGGCGAGCTTCCCCGCCGCGTCGAGGTCGAGCGCGCCGGCGGGGGTGAACGGGGTGATCATCGCGCAGAGGGCGCGACCGAAGGGGCGTCCAGTGTTCATCCGAGCAGTCTGTGCGCGCGCGACCGTGAAGGTCCACTTAGATCTGCTTGGTTCGAGAATTCAGTTTCTGTGAACGATGGCCGTCTGGCATGATCGGCCGGGCGCGACAGGGGGACATGGAGAACAGCACAGCATGAGCGCACACAGCACGGCCGCCGAACAGCGCGTCGCACTCGTCACCGGCTCGTCCTCGGGCATCGGAGCGGCCGTCGCCCGACGGCTCGCCGAGGCCGGCTACCGGGTCGTCGTCAACTCCGGGCGGTCGGTCGAAGCGGGCGAGGCCCTCGCCGCGGAACTGCCGGACGCCGTCTACGTACAGGCCGACGTCTCCGACGAGGCCCAGGCCACGGGGCTCGTCGCGGCCGCCGTGGAGGCGTACGGCCGCCTCGACCTCCTCGTCAACTGCGCGGGCACCACCCGGTTCATCCCGCACGACGACCTCGAAGCCGCCTCGCCCGAGGTCTGGCGCCACCTCTACGACGTCAACGTCATCGGCGTCTGGCAGACCGTCACCGCCGCCGTCCCGCACCTGCGGAAGACCCGCGGCACCATCGTGACGATCTCCTCCCAGGCGGGCGTCCGGCCGGGCGGCAGCTCCATCCCGTACTCGGTCTCCAAGGCGGCCGTCAACCACATGACGAAGCTCCTCGCCAAGACCCTCGGCCCCGACATCCGCGTCAACGCGGTCGCGCCCGGCCTCATCGACACCCCCTGGTTCGACGGGGTGGACGGGGCCGACGCCGCCAAGGAGCACGTGGCCGGGGTCGTCCCGCTGCGCCGGGTCGGCCGCCCCGAGGACATCGCCGGGGCCGTCTTCGACCTCGCCCACGCCTCGTACATCACCGGCGAGGTGCTCCTCGTCGACGGTGGCGGACACCTGCTCGGCTAGACCGGCTGGAGCGCCAGCTTGAAGCCGTCGTGGCTGCGCGCGAAGCCCAGCGAGGCATAGAAGCGGTGGGCATCCGTCCGCTGCTTGTTGCTGGTCAGCTGGACGAGCGCGCAGCCGCGCTCCTTGGCGCGCGCCACGGCCCGCTCCATCAGCTCCCGGCCGAGCCCGCCGCCGCGCCGGTCGGCCCTGATCCGGACCGCCTCGATCAGGGCCCGCTCGGCGCCGCCCTTGCCGAGCCCCGGGATGTACGTGGCCTGGAGGCAGCCCAGGACGAGTTCACCGTCCACCAGGACGAGCACCTCGTTGCGCGGATCGCCCTCGATGGACGCGAAGGCCCGCTCGTACGCCTCGGTGACGAGGACCGACGCGGGGTCCACGACCCTGTCCTCGTCGGCGAGCAGGGCGAGGACGGCGGGCAGTTCGGCGCGGGTGGCGGGGCGAAGGATCATGGCGGAAGTCTCCCACGGCGAACCCCCTTGACCTCAACCATGGTTGAGGGAGGAGGGTCGAACCATCGGAACCGAGCAGGAGGAGACACTCCATGAACGCCGTCGCGCGCCCCGATGCCCGTCCCGACCTCCACCGCCCCGGAGTCGGCGCCGTCCTCGTCAGCACCTGGAGGGTCGGCACCCCCGAACGCCAGCGCGCCGCCGTCGAGGCCATCCGGAAGGCCTGGGAGAGCCGCGCGTGGCCCGACCTCGGCCTGCTCTCGTACAGCGTGGCCGTCGGAACCGACGGGGACACGCTGTTGCACTACTCGCAGTGGACCGAGCAGCAGGCCTACGACGACTTCGTCCGCACCCACCGCGACGAGCGGAACGCCGAGATCGACGCCGCCGTGCCCGGCATCGAGCGGGTGGAGCTCCGCCGCTACGCGCCGATCCACCGTTCCGCCGTCCGCGGCGGGACGGGCACGGGGGAGCTGCCCGGGGTCGTCGTGGTCGTCGAGGCCGACTTCGACGGGCCCGGCGCGGGGCGCCGGGAGGACTGGGTGGACGCCGTGTTCACCGCCCTGGACGAGGACGCGGCGACGCGGCCGGCGCCCGGCGGGATCAGCGCCCAGTTCCATCTGTCCACCGACGGCGGGCGGGTCCTCAACTACGCCGAGTGGGAGAGCGAGCGGGCCCATGAGGAGTGGCTGGCGGACGACACCCGGCCGAGCGAGGCCTGGAAGCGGGTGCACCACCACCCGGGCCTCGTGGGCAGCCGGGTGCGGCGGTACACGCCCGCGCTCAGTCTGAGCGCGGGCGTGTGACGGCCGGGCCGTCAGGGGCGGAAGCGCAGCACCTGAGGGTCGTGGTCGCTGTTCTGGTCGGCGAACTCCGCGTTGATGTGGACGGAGTCGTACTCGAAGTGGTGCACCCCGGGGCTGGTCAGGATCTGGTCGAGGACCTGGCTGTTGCCCTGGTAGACGTACGAGTAGCGCTCGCTCTCCGGCAGCGACAGCATGGCCGGGTGGAGCGCGCCGCCGTCGGTCATCGCCTCCGTGGTGCCGGAGAACTCGAAGTCGTTCATGTCGCCCACGACGAGCACGTCCGCCTGCTTGTCGACGGCCTCGATCTCCTTGACGAAGGCGTTGACGGCCTGCGCCTGGAGCAGTCGCTTGGCGTCGGAGGAACGGTTCGGCGGCTGGTGGTGGGAGACGATCGACTCGTCGCCGCCCTTCGAGGTGAGGTGGTTCGCGACCACGATCACCGTGCGGCCGCGGAAGCGGAACTCGCCGGCGAGCGGCTTGCGGCTGCTCTCCCAGGCGGAGTTCGCCGGGTCGATGCGGCCGGGGGAGAGGGTGAGGTGGGCGTCGCCCTTCGTGCCCGTCACGGCGGTGGCGGTGGTCGCGTCGCCGCCCGCGCGGTCGACGAAGGAGACCCGCTCGGGGTTGAAGAGGAAGACCTGACGGATGTTGCCGCCGGGCTCGCCGCCGTCCTTGCCGTTCTGCGGGTCGATCGAGCGCCACTCGTACGCCGGTCCGCCGGCCGCCACGATCGCGTCCGTGAACTTCTTCACCGTCACGTCGGCGGCGACGGTGCCGTCGTTCTTGGCGCCGTTGTTGTCCTGGATCTCCTCCAGGGCGACGATGTCGGGCGAGGAGAGGTTCTCGACGACCGCCTTCGCGAGCGCGTCGAACTTCTCCTGCGGGTCGGTCGGGTCGAGGTTCTCGACGTTGTACGTCGCCACGGCCAGCTCGTTCTTGTGCTGCTTGTCCGTGGTCTCGCGCTCCAGGCCCTCGTCGACGAGCGTGCCGAGGGTACGGGCGGTCAGGGTGTAGCCGCCGAACTGGTTGAAGTCGAGCGGGCCCTCGGTGGTGCCGGTCAGCCGGTCGCCCACGTTCGCCTTCGGGAAGGGCTGCTGGGCCAGCGGGGTCAGCGACTGGATCTGGAGGCGGCCGGTGTTCTGGGACTCGTACGAGCCGTAGACCGTGCCGCCGCGCTCGTTGTCGTTCTCCCAGGGCTTCACCGTCACCCAGAGCTCCGCGTACGCGTCGGTGGCGCCGACCACCCGCGAGGAGTCGATCCGGACGTTGGTGCCCTCCAGGGACTCGTAGTAGTCCAGGGCGTACGTCTCGGGGTCCAGCGTCAGGCCGTTGATCGAGCCGCCCGCGGCGGGGTCGCCCTCGGGGGTGTACTCGTCGGGGACGGACCAGCCGGAGATCGTCACCGGAGCCGGGACGGGGTTGCCCTTCGACAGGACGGTGACGACGGGCTTGGAGATCTGGGTCAGCGACTGGTTGCCGGAGTTCAGGCCGCCGGGGACGTACTCGGTGACCGTGCCGTTCAGGCTGACCGCGTCGCCGACGGCGACGGTCGGGACGGAGCTGGTGAAGACGAAGATGCCTTCGCTGGTGGCCGCGTTGTCGTCGGCCTCCGGGTCCTGGATCCAGAAACCGCGCGAACCGTAGGTGCGGACGCCGGTGACGATGCCCGTGACGCCGGTGACCTGCTTGCCGACGAGGGGCGAGACGCGCGTCGTGCCCTGGATGTCGTGGATGCGGACGCCGGCGGCGGCGTCCTCCGCGGCGGCGTTCGCCGAACCCGCGAGCAGACCGGAGGCGAGGGCGGCGGCGACGACGGCGGAGACCGCGGCGGATCTCGGTATGGAGGAAGACATCAGAGGCTCCGGGGGGTGCTTGGAGGATCGGCAGATGTATCTACGCGCGTCAATCTCTTGTGAGAGCGGTGGACTTGTCAAGAGTCGACGGGTGTACGAAGGCTGACGGATCCGTGAACCGGCGGACGGGGTCCCGGATACGTCTACCCTGAGGACCGCTCTCCGAGCCCTTCACCTTCACCCGATTCACCCCCGTACGCGTCGAGGAGACCCACCAGATGTCAGAGCACCCCACCCTTCCCCCCGTTCGGCTCCGTGCGGACGCGGAGCTGGCGCGGGACGCCCTGGCCGCCCCCCTCCTCGCCCAGGCCGTACGGCTCGCCCGCTGGGCCGGGCCCGGGACCCGGGTCGACGCGGGCGGCGAACTCGTCGACGAGCAACTCCCCGAGGCCGCCGAGCTCCTGGGGCTCGCCGACGACGAGGACGGCGAGACGTGGGCCGGCGACGCGTGGCGGCTCGCCGTCGACACCGGGCTGGTCGCCGTCGAGGACGGCGAGGCCTCGGCCGGTGCCGGGGACGAGGACCTTCCCGGGCGGGCCGGTCCCGGCGAGAACCTCGCGCTGGTCACGGGCGGTTCGCCGCAGGACGTCCTCGGACTCTGGCTCGACGGCTTCGACGCCGTCTTCGCCGACGCCGTCGCGCCCGTCCTCGACGACCTGGACGCGATCGTCGGCGAGGACGGCGAGATCGACATCGAGGCGCTCGACTGGGACCCCGAGGCGGAGGCCGAGTTCCTGGAGGGCGTCCTCGGCAACCTCTACCTGCTGACCGTCAGCGAGGGCGGCGCCGGCGAGGGCCCCGTGCCGCTGCCCGCGCTCGCCGCGTCGATGGTCGTCCCCGACGACATGGGCGAGCCCACCGACGACGTCCTGGAGCAGGTCTCGGACGCGATGATGCGGCTCGACGAGCAGTTCCGGCTGCTCGAACCGATCGGGCTCGTCGAGTACCAGCCCGTCGACGAGGCCCTGATGGCCGAGGAGGGCGAGGAGCCCGCGCCGCCCGTCGACGACGAGGACGTCAGCCGCTACGGCATGGTCCGGCTCACCCCGCTCGGGCTCTACGGCGTCCGCGCCCGGATGCTGGAGGCCGGGGTGGACGCGCCCGCCGTCGGCGACCTGACGGACAAGGGCGCCGATGCCCTCCTCGACGGAATCGCCGGCTACCCGGCCGCCGCGGCCCGCGAGGAGACCGCCGCGTGGCTGGCCGGCCGCGACGCGCTCGGCGCGGCCCGCGAGCTGCTGTACGCCGCGCGGGGCTCCGACGCGGGCTCCCCGCTCCGCCGCCTCCACTGCCAGCAGACGCTCTCCCTGGTCGGCGCCGAGGCGGAGCCCGCCGTCCGGGAGGTCCTCGACGACGCGGAACTCGGCGGCCTCGCCCGGGTCTGGCTCGCGGAGCGCGGCGCGGCGGACGTGCCCGCGCCGCCGGAGTCGATGATCTTCTGGCTCGCCATCGACACGATCGCGGCCCAGCTCGACTCGGACGGAGACCTGGAGGAACTCCAGGAACTGATCGAGGGCCTGACCGGCCGCCACAGCGGCTTCTTCGAGGCGGCCTGGCGGGTGGAGCACCCGGCGACGGCGGAGGTCCTGGAGGCGATGGGCCGCCTGCACCGCGACAGGACGGCGGCGAAGGAGGCCCGCAAGGCGGCCTTCAAGGCGCGCTCCCGTGCGGGGTCGACGGGGGCCTGACGCGGCCTGTTCCCGCGAGGCGGCACGGCCTGACAGGGGCCCGGGCCGCCTGACGCGGGGCCGGGTGGTCGGGTCGGTCCCGTGCGGCCGGTCCCGTGCGGCCGGTCCGATGCCGTCCGGGGCCGTCCGGGGCCGTCCAGGGCCGTCCGGGCTGGATGCCCGGTGGTGTTCCCGTGGTGTTCAGGCGGAGTTCTCGGCGGCGCGGAAGGCTGGCCCGCGAGAATCGGCCATCACAGGGAGACCCCACCACCATGCCGCTCAACCGCAGAGAGTTCACCAAGCAGTCCGCCGCCGCCGGTGCGGGCCTCGCCCTCACCGGTGCCGTCGGGGCTCTCGCCACCGCTCCCGAGGCGCTCGCCTCCGACGAGCCGGAGGCGTTCGGGGCCGGCCACGGGCACGGACACGAGCTCGGGTACGGGCCGCTCGTCGCCGACCCCGACGGCATGCTCGCCCTGCCCGAGGGGTTCTCGTACCGCGTCGTCACCCACAGCGGCGTGACCCGCCTGGAGTCCGGCGAGTTCACGCCCTCCAACCACGACGGCACCGCCGCCTTCGCCGGCCCGCGCGGCACCACGTACCTGGTCAACAACCACGAGCTCAAGGGCCCCCGCGCCAAGTGGGAGCACCCCGTCCCGCTCGCCGAGGGCCTCGTCTACGACCCGGCCGCGGCCGGCGGCTGCACCGTCGTCGAGGTGCACCGCGACGGCACCGTCGCCGAGTGGGTCGGCATCGCCGGCACCTCCACCAACTGCGCCGGCGGCCGCACCGCCTGGGGCACCTGGCTGACCGGCGAGGAGACCGAGGACCTGGCCGGCAAGAACGGCATGACCAAGGACCACGGCTACATCTTCGAGGTCGACCCGCGCGACGTCCGCGCCAACCTCGACCCGAAGCCGGTCAAGGCCTTCGGCCGGTACGCCCACGAGGCCGTCGTGCTCGACCCCAAGCGCGGCCACGCCTACCTCACCGAGGACGCCTCCGGCCCCAACGGGCTGCTCTTCCGCTGGGTGCCGCCGCAGGACTTCGAGCACGGCCGCGGCAAGCTCCGTACCCTCGCCGACGACGCCGGTGTGCTCCAGGCCTTCAAGTGCATCGACTCCTCGGGCCGCTTCGTGGACGACCTGTCCCGCGCCACCGGGATCGGCACCGTCTACGGCGTCGACTGGGTCGACGTCCCCGACCGTGACGCCCGCACCACCCCCGTCCGCAAGCAGTTCGCCGACGGCCAGGTCACCCGTGCCCGCAAGCTGGAGGGCATGTGGTGGGCCGACGGCGGCGCCTACGTCGTCTCCTCCTACGCGCGCGAGGAGAGCCCCGGCGCCGCGCACGACGGCCAGGTCTGGTTCTACGACCCGAAGCGCCGCACCCTCACCCTCAAGGTGCTCCTCGGGGTGAACACGGCCCCGGACGAGGACGGCGCCTTCGACGGCCCCGACAACATCACCGTCTCCCCGTACGGCGGGCTCGTCATCGCCGAGGACGGCGAGGGCGTCCAGCACCTCTTCGGCGCGACGGACTCCGGCCGCACCTACCCGATCGCCCGCAACGACCTCAACGACAGCGAGTTCACCGGCGTCGTCTTCTCGCCCGACGGCGACACGCTGTTCGCCAACATCCAGACCCCGGGCATCATGGTCGCGATCACCGGCCCCTGGCGCCGCCAGCCCCGCCGCTGAGCCAAGAGGGGCCGGGGAGGCCGAAACTGATCCCTGGTCAGTCCATGGACTGACATCTAACATGTCAGTCCATGGACGCACTGCGGCCCGTGGGCCGGACCCTGCTGCGTGACCGGGCGTACGAGGCGCTGCGCGAGGCCATCGTGCGCGGCGACCTCGCGCCCGGCGCCTCGCTGAAGGACGCCGATCTCGCCGACCGTCTCGGGCTCTCGCGCGCACCCGTGCGCGAGGCCCTGGCCCGGCTCGGCGACGAGGGGCTCGTCGAGTCCAAGCCCCAGAGCTACACCCGGGTCACCCGGCCCGTCAGCCGGGTCGTCCGGGACGCCGCCTCGGTGGTGCGGGTGATGCACGAGCTGGCCGCCAGGACCGGCGTCCCGCTGCTCGGCCCCGAGGGCATCCGGACGATGCGCGAGGCCAACGAGCGCTTCGCCGCGGCCGTCCGCGCCTCCGACGTCGAGGCCGCGCTCCGCGCCGACGACGAGCTCCACCAGGTCCTCGTCGTCGCCAGCGGCAACCACGCCGCCGCCGCCACGATCGCGCGCTACACCCCCCTGATCCGCCGCGTCGAGCGGCGCCTCTTCGGCGACGCCGGGAGCTGCGGATCGGCCGAACTGCACGCCCGGCTCATCGAGGCGTGCGCGGCGGGGGACGCGGAGGCGGCGGTGCGGGTCACCACGGAGATCTGGGCGGCCCTGGAGCAGCTCGCGGACGACGCCATCGAGGTGGCGGAGGTCACCGGCATCCCCGCGCCGTAGCGCGTCCAGAACGTCGATCCCCCGCCGTCACCCACCGGGAGCCGTTTTGCCGATCACCGACTTCGACCGCTACCCGCTCCTCTTCGGACCCTCCCCGGTCCACCCGCTCGAACGGCTCACCCATCACCTCGGCGGCGCCGTCCTCTGGGCCAAGCGCGAGGACTGCAACTCCGGTGTCGCGTACGGGGGGAACAAGACCCGCAAGCTGGAGTACCTGGTCGCCGACGCCCTCGCGCAGGGCTGCGACACCCTCGTCTCCATCGGCGGGGTGCAGTCCAACCACACCCGCCAGGTCGCCGCCGTCGCCGCCCGCGCCGGCCTGAGGTGCGTCCTCGTCCAGGAGAGCTGGGTCGACTGGCCCGACTCCGTCTACGACAAGGTCGGCAACATCCTCATCAGCCGCCTCGCGGGCGCCGATGTGCGCCTGGTGAAGGCCGGGTTCGGCATCGGCTTCAAGGAGAGCTGGGAGCAGGCCCTGCGGGAGGTCGAGGAGGGCGGCGGGAAGCCGTACGCGATCCCGGCGGGCGCCTCCGACCACCGCCTCGGCGGCCTCGGCTTCGCGAACTGGGCGTACGAGGTGTCCGAGCAGGAGCGGGAGCTCGGCGTCTTCTTCGACACCGTCGTCGTCTGCTCGGTGACCGGCTCCACCCAGGCCGGCATGGTCGCGGGCTTCGCCGCGCTCGCCGAGGAGGGCGGCCCGGCCCGCCGGATCATCGGGATCGACGCCTCCGCGAAGCCCGTCCCGACGCACGAGCAGATCACCCGGATCGCCCGGGACACCGCCGCCCTCATCGGCGTCGAGCGCGAGGTGACGGCGGCCGACGTCGAGCTGGACGAGCGCTACCACGCCGGGGTGTACGGGGTCCCGGACGAGACCACCCTCGACGCGATGCGGCTCGCCGCCCGCACCGAGGGCATGGTCACCGACCCCGTCTACGAGGGGAAGTCGATGGCGGGGCTGGTCGATCTGGTGGGCCGGGGAGAGATCGGCCGGGACTCGACCGTGCTCTACGCCCACCTCGGCGGCCAGCCCGCCCTCAACGCCTACAGCGCGCTGTTCTGAGGCCCGGGGGCCTGTCGCCGCGTTCCCGTCGGCGACGGGCCCTGCTACAGCGCCTGGGCGGCCGGCTTCACCATGCCCCGGACGGTCCGCGACTTCACGAACTCGCCCATCGCCGTCATCTCCCACTCGCCGGAGAACTGCTTGATCAGCTTGGCCATCATCACGCCGGTCTGCGGCTCGGCGGTGGTGAGGTCGAAGCGGACCAGCTCCTCGCCGGTCGCCGCGTCGATCAGCCGGCAGTAGGCCTTGGCGACCTCGGTGAACTTCTGGCCGGAGAAGGAGTTGACCGTGAAGACCAGGCCGGTCGCGTCGGCCGGCAGCCGGCCGAGGTCGACGACGATCACCTCGTCGTCGCCCGCGCCCTCGCCGGTGAGGTTGTCACCGGAGTGCTTGATCGAGCCGTTGAGGATGGACAGCTTGCCGAAGTAGCAGCTGTCCAGGTGGTTGCGCTGCGGGCCGTACGCGATGACGGAGGCGTCCAGGTCGATGTCCTTGCCCCGGTAGGCGGGCTCCCAGCCGAGGCCCATCTTGACCTGGGAGAGCAGCGGGCGGCCGCCCTTGACCAGGGACACCGTCTGGTTCTTCTGGAGGCTGACCCGGCCCTTGTCGAGGTTGATCTTGCCCGTGGAGACGGGGGCGGCGGCCGGGGCCGGCGGCACCGGGGCCGCGATGCGCGGGTCCACCGGGGCGACGGGCGGCGCGGGCGGCACCGGCGGGGCGACGGGGGCCGGGGCGACCGGCGCCGGCGCGACGGGGGCGGGGGCGGCGGCGGGCTCGTCGTCCACCGAGACGCCGAAGTCGGTCGCGATGCCGGCGAGGCCGTTCGCGTACCCCTGGCCCACCGCGCGGGCCTTCCACGCGCCGTTGCGCAGATAGATCTCGACGACCACCAGCGCCGTCTCCGTGGCCAGCTGCGGCGGCGTGAACGTGGCGATGACGGTGCCGTCGTCCGCGTTCCGGATGGTGGCCGTGGGCTCGATGCCCTGGAAGGTCTGGCCGGCGGCGTCCGGGCTCGCGGTGACGACGATCCTCTCGATGCCGGCGGGGAGGGCGCCGGTGTCCACCAGGATCGCGTCGGGCGCGGCCCCGCCGCCGGAGCGGTAGGTGACACCGGGCCCGGCCGGCTGGTTGTAGAAGATGAAGTCGTCGTCCGAGCGCACCTTGCCGTTGGCGCCGAGCAGCAGGCCCGAGACGTCGAGCCGCACGGGGGCGGCCACGTCCACCGCCACGCGCGCGGCGGTGAGAGGGATGTTCGAGCCGGGGGTCATAGCGGTCATGCCAGGGCTAACGATCCGGGTCCCTTTGCCGTTCCCTTACCCGCGCCCGGTTCGGCCACCCTGGTTACGCGGGTGGCTCCTGGCCTGCCGTTCGTTGCCGAAGCGGTACGAGCCCGTCCAGCGGGCCATGACCAGCTGGGCGTCGCCCGCCTCCACCTCCGCCAGGAACTTCCCGGCCCGCCCGCCGCGCAGCACGCCCGCGGCGCGGCCCTGGTGGGTGAGGACGACGGAGCCGTCGCGGCGCTGCTCGTAGGCGAATCCATGGGGTCGTGGCATGCCGCGCATCCTGCCGTTCCCGGTCAGATCCGTCATATGAATATTCTTGTGGCCCATGGGGAGTGTGGGGGCCGCGCGTGGCGCGGGTGCTGTGGGCGGGAACTCGTTCCGGACGGACGACGTCGACGAGGCGCGCGAGGAGCTCGACGCGCGCTACTACGCGAACCGCATGGCCGTAGTCGACGGGGAGCGGCGCCCCTTCGCGGCCCGCTTCGACACCGTGACGCTCGGGCCGCTGGTCATCGGCGACCTCAGCTGCGGCGCCGATGTGCGGATGAGCTTCGGCGAGCTCGGGGCGTACCACCTGAACGCGCCGCTGAGCGGGAGGATGGAGATCCGCCAGGGCGGCGGCTCCCCGATCGTCGCGACGGCGAGCGAGGCGCTGCTGCTCGACCCGGCCGGGGACACCTTCCTCGACCGCTGGACCGGGGACTGCCGGAGCCTGTCCGTGAAGGTCGGGGCGGTCGAGCTGCGCGAGCGCCTCGAACAGTTGATGGGCCGGGCGCCGCGCGGCCCGCTCGTCTTCGCACCCCACCTGGACATCACGCGCGGCCCCGGCCTCAGCTGGGTGCGCTTCGCCCGCCAGGTCGCCGCCGAGGCGCTCGCCGGGGAGGGGATCGCCACGCACGAGCTGGTCGCGCGGCCCCTGCAGGAGGCGCTGCTCAACGGGCTGCTCCTGGCCGCCGAGCACCCCTGGCGCGAGGCGCTCGCCCACCCGGGGGAGGCGCTGCGCCCGGCCCCGGTCAAGCGCGCGATGGACGCGGTGCGGGAACGCCCGGAGCACCCGTTCACGACCACCGAACTCGCCGCCCTTGGCCGGGTGAGCGTCCGCCGCCTCCAGGAGTCCTTCCGGGAGTACGTGGGGATGTCGCCGATGGCGTACGTGCGGGAGGTGCGGCTCGACCGGGTCCGCGAGGAGCTGCGGGCGGCCGCGCCGGACGAGGTGAGCGTGAGCGAGGTGGCCTGGCGCTGGGGCTTCGCCCACCAGGGGCGGTTCGCGGCCCGCTACCGGGAGAAGTTCGGCGAGTCCCCGTCCCGGACGCTCAGAGCGGGTGCCTGACCGGGAACGGCAGGCGGCGCCCGACCGGGAACGGCAAGCGGGCGCCCGACCGGGAACGGCAAGTGGGCGCCCGACCGGGAACGGCAAGTGGGCGCCCGACCGGGAACGGGGGCGCGCGCCCCACCGGGAGGGGCGCAGGGGGCGCGTCCGCACCCACTTCTTTGCGCCAACCCATCGCGCAATCCGGACAGGTGCCGCGTTCCCCGGCTCGCGATGATCTTCGGCCGCGCCTACGGTGAGCTGGTCACGTGCGCCGAGGCGCACCGCGACCCGGGCCCCGGCCGGCTCCCCCGTATCAGTCCGGCCGGGTCCTGCGTATCCCCTGCGCGGTGCGGCCCGTTCAGTGCGGCCAGCGGGGCGGGTCCACGCAGAAGTGGCCACCCAGGTAGAGGTCGTCGGCGCTGCCCTCCGCCGGCATGCCCTTCTCGGCGATCAGCTTCTCCGCGTACGCCTCCGAGTCGTCCTGCGGCGCGTAGCCGAGCGCCCGGGCCGTGGAGAGGTCCCACCACGCGCGCGTGTTGGCGGACGAGCCGTACACGACCGTGTGGGCCACGTCCTCGGCGGTGAGCGCGGCGTGCAGGAGGCGGGCGCAGTCGGCGGGGCTGAGCCACATCGAGAGCATCCGTACCGAGGTGGGCTCCGGGAAGCAGGAGCCGATGCGGAGGGAGACCGTCTCGACGCCGTGCAGGTCCCAGTAGAGCTGGGCCAGGTCCTCGCCGAAGCACTTGGAGAGGCCGTACAAGGTGTCGGGCCGGTGCGGGGTGTCGACCGGGATCGGCGGCTCGCCCTCGCGCGGGCGCCGGGTGAAGCCGACCGCGTGGTTGCTGGAGGCGAGGACGACCCGCCGGACGCCCTCCTCGCGGGCGGCCTCGTAGAGGTGGTGCGTGCCGGCGATGTTGGCGGCCATGATCTTCTCGAAGTCGGCCTCCAGGGAGATGCCCGCCAGGTGCACGATCGCGTCGACGCCCCGGACCGCCTCGCGCAGTGCGGCGCGGTCCGCGAGGTCGGCGACGATCGCCTGGGGAGCCCCCTGGACGGGGTTGACGTCCAGGAGGCGGAGCTCGTAGCCGTACGGGGGCAGCAGCTCCCGCATCAGCGTGCCGACGCCCCCGGCGGCGCCGGTGAGCAGGACGGTGCGGGGTGCGGTCATGGAGCGGGTCTCCTCCGTCGAGTGCCATTGACCTGAGTGTCGTTCACAACCGTGGACACGCTAGGGAGCTGTCCGACGGAGCGTCAAGATCCTTGACCGAGGCGCGCAATCGCCTTGACCGGCCGATCGACGCTGCTCTAGCGTGCGTGAGGTCAGCGTTCATGCATATGGATGAAAGTCATAACTGTGCACGACGGACTCCTGGGAGCGCCCGTGACCACTGCCCCGCTCGCCGGCCGCCTCGACGGCCTGCTGTTCTTCCCCGTCACCGCCTTCGCACCCGACGGCTCCGTCGACGTCGACACCTTCCGCGCCCACGTCCGCGCCGGCGTCGACGCGGGCGCCGCGGCCGTCTTCGCCTGCTGCGGCACCGGCGAGTTCCACGCCCTCACTCCCGAGGAGTTCCGGGACTGCGTCGCCGCCGCCGTCGAGGAGACCGCGGGACGCGTCCCCGTCGTCGCCGGCACCGGCTACGGCACCGCCCTCGCCGTCCGGTACGCGCGCCTGGCCGAGCAGGCCGGTGCCGACGGGCTCCTCGCCATGCCCCCGTACCTCGTCGTCGCCGACCAGGCCGGGCTGCTCCGCCACTACACCGAACTCGCCGCCGCCACCTCGCTCGACGTCATCGTCTACCAGCGGGACAACGCGGTCCTCACCCCCGACACCGCCGTCGCCCTCGCCCGCACCGACGGCGTCATCGGCCTCAAGGACGGCCTCGGCGACCTCGGCCTCATGCAGCGGATCGTCAGCGCCGTCCGCGCCGAAGGGCTCGACCTGCTCTACTTCAACGGCCTGCCGACCGCCGAACTCACCGGCGCCGCCTACCGGGGCATCGGCGTCACCCTCTACTCCTCCGCCGTCTTCTGCTTCGCCCCCGACCTCGCCCTCGCCTACCACCGCGCCCTCGCCTCCGGCGACGACGCCACCGTCGACCTGCTCGTCGACGGCTTCTACCGGCCGCTCGTCGAACTCCGCGCCCAGGGCAGGGGATACGCCGTCTCGCTCGTCAAGGCGGCGGTACGGATGGAGGGCCTCGACGTCGGCCCGGTGCGGCCCCCGCTCAGCGAGCCCGCCCCCGAGCACCTCGACGCGCTCGCCCGGCTCGTCGAGCGCGGCCGCGCCCTGGTGAAGGAGCTCGGCGCGTGAGCACGAGCCCCGGGAGCCCCGGGAGCCCCGGGAGCGCAGGGCGCACGGGGGGCGCAGGGAGCAAGAAGAGCGTGAGGCACACAGGGAGCGTGGGGCGCATGGGGAGCGCAGAGAGCGCGGGGCGCGCGGGGCGCACGGGGGGCGCGGGGAACCTGAGGGCCGGGGCCTTCCTCTACCCCTGGGACGTCGACGGCGACCCCGCCGCGCCCGGGCTCCTCGCCGACCTCGGCCTCGCCCGGGTCACCCTCGCCGCCGCCTACCACTCCACCCGGGCGCTGAGCCCCCGTCACCCGGCCCACCGGATCGTCACCGCCGGACACGCCGCCGTGCTCTACCCGCCCGACCCCGGCCGCTGGGCGGGCCGCGCGCTCCGCCCGTACCCGGCGGGGGAGTGGGCCCCCGGCGACGCCTACGGGCGGGCCGCCGAGGCCCTCGCCGCCACCGGCCTCGAGGTGCACAGCTGGGTCGTCCTCGCGCACAACTCCCGCCTCGGCGCGGAACATCCCGAGACATCCGTCGTCAACGCCCACGGCGACCGCTACCCGTGGGCCCCCTGCATCGCCCGCCCCGAGGTCCGCGCCCTGCTCGTCGACCTCGCCGCCGAGGCCGCCGTCCGGCCCGGCGCGGCCGGCACGGAACTGGAGTCCTGCGGCTGGTACGGCCTCGCCCATCTGCACGCCCACGACAAGACCGCCGGCATACCCCTGGGGGAGCGCGAGCAGCTCCTGATGTCGCTCTGCTTCTGCCCCTCCTGCCGCGAGGGGTACGGGGACGAGGGCGCCGACCCCGACGAACTGGCCGCCGCCGTGCGCGCCGCGCTGGAGCCCGTGTGGACCGGCGCGGGACCGGTCGGCGGGCTCGGCGCCCTGGAGGCCCCCGCCCTCGCCTGGCGCGCGCGGACCGCCCGTGCCTTCCAGGAGGACGCCGTCGCCGCCGTGCGCGCCGCCGCTCCGCCCGGCTTCCGCGTCCTGCTGCACGCCGACCCCGACCCGTACCGCTGCGGCGCCGACGCCGGCACGGACCCGGCGCACGTCCTGGGCCTCGCGGACGGTGTCGTCGCCCGCCCGCCGAAGCTGGCCGACTTCGCCGGCCACGCGCGCGCGGGGACCGTCCTCGCCGCCAACCTCCCGATCGTCGCCGGCATGGGCGGCGCCCCCGGTTCGCTGGCCCGGGACGCCGGGCACGCGCGCGAGGCGGGCGCGACCGAGCTCCGCCTCTACCACGCGGGCCTGGCATCGGACGAGGACCTGGCGGCCGTCCGGGTGGCGTTGCGGGAGCTGCGGCTCCCCTAAGGAGCGTCCGGCAGCGCCGCCAGGAGGCGCTGCGTCGAGGCGCGGGTGTCGGCGACGTGGGCGCGGGCCAGGGCCTCCGCGCCGTCCTCGTCGCGGTCGCGGACCGCCTCGTAGAGCCGCTCGTGCGCCCCGCACATCGGCTCGCCGTCCGCCTGGGCCGAGGTGAGCCGGAAGAGCCGGCGCAGCCGGGAGTCGAGCGGGGTCATCAGGTCGACCAGGAGCGGGTTCCCGGAGAGTTCGACGATCCGGCGGTGGAAGTCGGCGTTGAGCGAGACGGCCTCGCGGAGCCGCCCGGACTCCGCCGCCTTCCGCCCCCGGGCCAGCAGCCGCTCCAGGTCCCGCAGCCGCTCGGGGCTCGCGTGCCGGGCGGCGAGCCGCGCGGCCAGGCCCTCCAGGTTCTCCCGCACGTCGAAGAGGTACTCGGCGTCCTCCGGGCCGAACTCCGCCACCACCGATCCCCGGCGCGGCTGCACCGAGAGGAAGCCCTCCGACTCCAAGCGCTGCATGGCCTCGCGCACCGGCACCCGGGAGACCCGCAGCTCGTCGGCGATCTCCCGCTCCACGAGCCGGAGCCCCGCCGGGTAGTCGCCCTCGATGATCCGCTCGCGCAGCTCCACGTACACCCGCTCCCGCAGGGACAGGTGCGTGTCCCCGATGGCGGTGCTGCGGCCGGTGGGGCGGGGGGTGCTCATCGGGCGGGCTCCAGTCGGGAGGGGCGGGGGCGGTGCTGGTTCCCCGATCTTCGCAGACCGGTTCGAGGGTGTCCCGAACTGAGGGGCCTCCAGGCATTGCCTGGTATTCGGTATACCAATTACCTTTGCGCCACACCGCGGTCACCAGGGGGATCCCGACGCGCGCCCCTGCCCCTCGTCCGCACTCTTCGCGAAGGAGACACCATGAGCGAGGCCTCCGCCCCGCCCGGGCCCACCGCCCTCCTCGGGGCCGCCCTCCCCGACGGCCGCACCGCCGACGTCCACCTCCGGGACGGCCGGGTGAGCGCCGTCGAGGCGCACGTCCCCGACCGCCCCACCCCGCCCGGCGCCCTCCACCTCGGCGGCGCCCTGCTGCTGCCCGCCCTCGTCGACGGCCACGCCCACCTCGACAAGACCCTCCTCGGAGCCCCCTGGCGCCCGCACCGGCCGACCGCGACCCTGCACGAGCAGATCGCCGCCGAGCGCGCCTCCCGGCACACCGAGGAGGTCCCCGTCGCCGAGCGGGCCGCCGCCCTCGCCCGCCGGATGGTCTCCCTCGGCACCGGACACGTCCGCTCCCACGTCGACGTCGACCCCGACACCGGCCTCGACCACCTGCACGCCCTCCTCGACGTCCGCGAGAAGTTCCGCGACCGGCTCGGCATCCAGCTCGTCGCCTTCCCGCAGTCCGGGGTCGTCACCGCGCCCGGCGTCGCCGAACTCCTCGACGCCGCCCTCGCCGACGGCGCCGACCTCGTCGGCGGCCTCGACCCGGTGGGCTTCGACGGCGACGCCGCGGGCCAGCTCGACACCGTCTTCGGACTCGCCGAGCGCCACGGCAAGGGCATCGACCTGCACCTCCACGACGGCGGCGACACCGGCACCGCCCAGCTGCGGGACATCGCCGCCCGCACCGCCGCCCTCGGCCTCGGCGGCAAGGTCGCCGTCAGCCACGCCTACGCCCTCGGCGACGTCGACGCCACCGAGCTCGACCGCACCGCCACCGCCCTCGCCGCCGCCGGCGTCGCGATCATGACCAACGGCCCGAGCGGCCCCGTACCGCCCGTCCTCCGGCTGCGCGAGCACGGCGTCCGGGTCTTCGCGGGCTCCGACAACATCCGCGACACCTGGTGGCCCTACGGCACCGCCGACATGCTCGAACGCGCCACGATCATCGGCCTCAGGACCGGGCTCATGACCGACTCCGAACTGTCCTTCGCCGCCTCCCTCGTCACCGGCGAGGCCGCCGCGGCCCTCGGCCTCACCGACTACGGCATCGCCCCCGGCGCCCGCGCCGACCTCGTCGCCGTCGCCGCCGGCTCCGTGCCCGAGGCCGTCGCCGCCCACCCCCGCCGGCTCCTCGTCCTGCACGCCGGAATCCTCGTCGGACCCTTCGCCGACGACCCGTACCCCACGCTCGTCCCGTCCGCCGGAGCGCCCGCATGACCACCGACACCACCCCCCGTACGACGCCGGGAACGGCACAGGAAGCGGCGGGCCGGCTCGCCGCCGGCCGGATCGGCACCTTCGACCTCGTCTTCTTCGTCGTGGCCGCCGCCGCGCCGCTCACCGTCCTCGCCGGCGTCGCCCCCTTCGCCATCGGCATCGGCGGCCCCGGCGCCCCGCTCGCCTACCTCGTCTCCGGCGCCCTGCTCGCCCTCTTCGCCGCCGGGTTCACCGCGATGAGCCTGCACGTCCGCAACGCCGGGGCCTTCTACGCGTACGTCGCCCGCGGCCTCGGCCGCACCCTCGGCGTCGGCACCGCCTACGTCGCCGTCGTCTCGTACAACCTCGTCACCCCCGGAGTCGCCGCCGCCTTCGGCTACTTCGCCGCCGGATCCGTCCGTGACGCCACCGGCGCCGACGTGCCCTGGTGGCTGCTCTCCGGGCTCTGCGTGCTCGCCGTCGGCGTGCTCGGCTGGCTCAAGGTCACGCTCAGCGCCAAGGTCCTCGGCATCGCCCTGGTCCTGGAGGTCCTCTCGCTCGTCGTCATGGACGGCGGCATCCTCGGCGAGCGCGGCACCGCCGCCCTCGACACCGCGTCCTTCGCCCCCTCCACCCTCGCCGCGGGCGGCGTCGCGGGCATGTTCGTCCTGGTCATCGGCGCCTTCACCGGCTTCGAGGCCACCGCGATCTTCGCCGAGGAGGTGCGCGAGCCCCGCAAGACCGTGCCCCGGGCCACCTTCATCGCGATCGGCTTCCTCGCCGTCTTCTACTCCCTCGGCTGCTGGCTGATCATGGGCGCCTTCGGCACCGACAAGGCCGTGGAGCTCGCCCGCGCCGCCGACGGGCCCGAACTCACCTTCCGGGCCGCCGAGCTCTACGCGGGCGCCTGGCTGGCGGACGCCATGCACGGGCTCATCATCGTCAGCGCCTTCGCCGCCACGCTCGCCTTCCACAACGCCGGAGCCCGCTACCTGTACGCCCTCGGACGCGAGGGCCTGCTGCCCCGCCGCCTCGGCTCGGTCTCCGGGAAGCACGGCTCGCCCGGCGGCGCCGTCGTCGCCCAGACCGGCTTCAACCTGGCCGTCGTCGGCGCCGGCGCGCTCCTCGCCGCCGACCCGTACGGCGAGGTCTTCCTGTGGACCAACAGCGTCGGCGTCCTCGGCATCATGGGCATGCAGGCCCTCGCCGCGCTCGCCGTCTGGGCCTACTTCCGGCGCGACCGGATGGGCCTCTCGGCCGCCCGGGTCGTCTGGGCGCCGCTGATCTCCTGCGCGGGCCTCGCCCTGCTCACCGTCCTCGCCGTGGTCCACTTCGACCTGCTCACCGGCCGCACCGGCGCCGTGAACACGGCCCTCCTGGTGCCGCTGCCGGTGGTCCTCGCGGCCGGCCTCCTCGTGGCCCTCCGGATCCGGCGCCGGGACCCCGAGCGGTACGCCTCGCTCACGACGGTGGACGTGGAGCGGGACTGATCGGGCGTGCGTACGGGGCGGGGCCGCCCCCGCCCCGTACGCCTTCCCGCGCCGCTCAGACCAGGCGGCCGTCCCGCGCCACCACCCGGCCCGCGCGGACCACCAGGTCACGGCGCGGCACGTCCACCACCGCCTGCGGCAGGCACTCGCCGTCCACCAGCATGAAGTCGGCGGGGGAGCCCGGCCGCAGGTCCGCCTTCGGCAGGCCGAGCAGCTCCGCGCCCCCGTCGGCGGCGAGCCGGAAGCAGCCCTCCAACTCCTCGTCGAGCCGGGCGTCCAGGGCCCAGGCCGCGAGCCAGGCGCGGTGCAGCATGTCCGCGTTGCCGAACGGGCTCCAGCTGTCCCGCACCCCGTCCGAGCCGAGACCCACCGTCACCCCGCGCTCGGCGAGCCGCCGGAACGGCAGGATCGTCGTCGTCGAGAGGGCGACCGTCGTGAGCGAGACGCCGGCCTCCGCCAGGAGGTCCGCCGTCTCGTCGAGTTCGCGGTCCGGGAGGGCCGCGACCGCGAAGGCGTGGCCCACGTTCACCCGGCCCTGCAGCCCCAGCGCGCGCGTGCGGGCCGCGATGTCCCGCAGCGGCGCGAGACCCTGCTCGCCCCGGTCGTGGAGGTGGACGTCGAGCCCGAGCCCGTGCTCCTCGGCCAGCGCGAAGACCGTGCCGAGCTGGTCGCCCTCCCGGCCGCCCTCCGCGTCGAAGCCGGCCGGGTCGATGCCGCCGATGTGGCTGACGAGCCCGCTCGCCGCGGCCTCCGCCAGGAGCTCGGCCACCCCCGGGGTCCGGACCACCCCGTGCTGCGGGAAGGCGACCAGCTCCACGTCGACGGTCCCGGCGAGCTTCCGGGCCGCCTCGGCGACCCCCTCGATCCCGGAGAGCCCGAAGGCCGGGGCCACGTCCGCGTGGGCCCGCATCGCCCGGGTGCCCTGCGCGGCGGCGCGCGACATCAGCCGCAGCGCCCGCTCGGCCACCGGCGTCGGCAGGGCGCGTGCCAGCTCCACGTCCCCGGCGACGTACTCGGCGATGCCGTGCGCGGGCCGGCGGCTGTGCCAGGGCTCGCCCCAGGAGGTCTTGTCGGGGTGGATGTGCGCGTCGACCAGGGTCGGCAGCGCGAGCCGGCCGCCGCCGTCGATCCGCTCGACCTCGGCGCCCGGGGGGACCTCGGCGACGAGTTCGCCGTCCACGGCGATCAGGTCGCGGGCGGGGCCGCCGAAGGGGCGTACGTCGTGGAAGAGGGTGGCGGTGCGGGGCGGGGTCACGCGGGGCTCCTCAGGGGCAGCGACAGGGGGCGCCATTTGGTATACCATGCGCCTCGGCCGGTGCGGGTTCAGGCACGGGAGCCTAGGCCCGGCCAGGGGCGCCGTCCGTTGTGCCCACCCTCCCCCAAGCTCTCGGCTTCGCTCGAGCAGGGGGGACCCCCATCGCCCCAGCGGAACGATTGCCCACAACGAACGGCGGGCCACTGCCCACAACGGGGGCGGGGCTCACCACGCGAGGTCCTCCAAGGCGTCCAGGTCCGGCACTGCCATGGCCACCGGTTCGTCGTCGTTCCCGCCGACGCGGAGTTCCGCCCAGATCGTCTTGCCGCGCCGGGCGTACCTGGTGCCCCAGCGCTCCGCGTACTGCGCGACCAGATAGAGCCCGCGCCCGCCCTCGTCCGTCGTCGCCGCGTGCCGCAGATGCGGCGAGGTGCTGCTGCCGTCCGAGACCTCGCAGATCAGCGTCCGGTCGTGGAGGAGCCGTACGCGCACCGGATCCGCCCCGTACCGCACCGCGTTCGTGATCAGCTCGCTGAGGATCAGCTCCGCCGTGAACGCGAGCCCGTCGAGCCCCCACTCCGACAGCTTCTCCGCCGCCGCGTTCCGTACCGGCGACACCGCCGACGGGTCCCGGGGCACCTCCCACTCGGCGATCCGGTCCCGGTCGAGCAGCCGGGTCTCCGCCACGAGCAGCGCGATGTCGTCGCGCGGCGTCGGCGACAGGAGCGTCGCGAGCACGTCCGCGCAGGTCTGCTCCGGGCTCCGGTCCGGCCGGGAGAGCGTCGACCGCAGCAGCCCGAGCCCCGTGTCCAGGTCCCGCCCGTGGTCCTCCAGGAGCCCGTCGGTGTACATCACCAGCTTGCTGCCCTCCGGCAGCCGCAGCTCCGTCGACTCGAAGGGCACATCGCCCAGACCCAGCCCCAGCGGCAGCCCCGGCGACAGCTCCGGGAACTCCACCCGCCCGTCCGGACCCACCAGAGCCGGACCGGGATGCCCCGCGCTCGCCACCTGGCAGAGCCCCGACGCCGGGTCGTAGATCGCGTACAGACAGGTCGCGCCGGTGATGCCCTCGTCCCGCCGCCGCACCTCCCCGTCCGGCACCTCCGACTCCCGGTCGTCGATCCGCCCCGTCAGCTCGTCGAGATGGCCGAGCAGCTCGTCCGGCGGCACGTCCAGCGTCGAGAAGTTGTGCACCGCCGTCCGCAGCCGCCCCATGGTCGCCGCCGCGTGCAGGCCGTGCCCCACCACGTCGCCCACCACGAGCGCCACCCGCGCCCCCGGCAGCGGGATCACGTCGAACCAGTCGCCGCCCACCCCGGCCTTCGCCGGCAGGTAGCGGTACGCCACCTCCACCGCGCTCTGCTCGGGCAGCGCCCTCGGCAGCAGGCTCCGCTGGAGCGTCACCGCCATCGCGTGCTCCCGGGTGAACCGGCGCGCGTTGTCGATCGCGACCGCCGCCCGCGCCGCCAGCTCCTCCGCGAACGACAGGTCCTCCTCCCCGAACGGCTCCGGGGTGTCCGCGCGCCAGAAGTTGGCCATCCCGAGGACGACCCCACGGGCGAGCAGCGGCACGGTGAGCAGCGAGTGCATCCCGTACGCCAGGGCCTGCGCGGCACCCTCCGGGTCCTGCGCCCGCCAGCCCTCCGCCGCGGCGAGCTCCGGCTCCACCACCGCGTGCCCCGCGTGCAGGGCCTTCGCCATCGGCGTGCTGGAGACGTGGAAGTGGACGGTGTCCCCGACCGGCTGGAGCGGCTGGTCCGGGCGCAGCCCGCTCAGCGCCGTCCGCCGCATCTCCGTGGACGTGGCCGCCGTCTCCGGGGGTTCCTCCCCGCGCAGCACCGGTTCGAGCAGCTCCACCGTCGCGAAGTCCGCGAACCGGGGCACCGCCACCTCCGCCAGCTCCTCCGCCGTCCGTACGACCTCCAGCGTGGTCCCGATCCGCACACCCGCCTCGTACAGCAGCTGCAGCCGGCCCCGGGCCACCGCCGCCCGGCCGGTCACCGCCGCCAGCTCGGTGGTGTCCCGCATCGTCATCACGCACCCGGACTCCGAGCCGTGCTGCAGGGTGGGCCGCACGCTCACCGCGAGCAGCCGGTCGCCCGCCCGGTGCACCTCGTCGGTCGCCGCCCGCCCCGACTCCAGGAGCTCCACCGTCCGCGGATCGAGGCCCAGCTCCGAGACGTGCCGCCGCTCCGCCTCCGCCGTCAGACCGAGCAGCCGGCGCGCCTCGTCGTTGGCGAGCAGCAGCCGGTGGTCGGCGTCCACGATGAGGACCCCTTCGCGCACCGCGTGCAGCACCGCCTCGTGGTGCTCCTTCATCCGGGTCATCTCCGCGGGACCGAGCCCGTGGGTCTGTCGCCGCAGCCGTCGGCTCACCAGCGCCGCCCCGCCCACGGCCGCCGCCAGGGCGCCGCCCGCCGCGCCGATGAGCAGCGGCAGCCGTCCCTGCACGGCGTGCGAGATGCTCTCCACCTCGATGCCGCTGCTGACCATGCCGACGAACCGGCCCCGGTCGTCGAACACCGGGACCACCGCCCGCACCGCGTCGTTCGGCGCGCCGTGGAACAGCTCCGTGAACGCCTCGCCGTCCACGGTCGCCCGCGAGAGGTCCCCGGTCGCCTTCTGGCCGATCAGCTCCGGCTGCGAGTCGGTGTAGCGCACCCCGGAGGGGCTCAGGACCGCGATGAAGTCCACGCCCGTGGCCTTCCGGGTCGCCTCCGCGCGGCTCTGGAGCTGCGCCGTCGGATCGGAGGAGGTCAGGGCGTCGTCGACGCCGGGCGCGTGGGCGAAGGCCTCCGCGACCGCGAGCGAACGGATCCGGGCGTCCCGCTCGGTGTCCCGGTTCGCCTGATGGAAGGTCACGAACACGGCCGCGGCGATCACCAGGAGCGCGATCAGCGCCTCCAGGGCGAACACCTGCCCGGCGACGCTCCGCAGCCCCGTCCCGGTGCGGCGTCCTTTGCCCTGCCCCGGGGGCCGCCCCCGCCCCGTTCCGCGGTCGCGCGCCGTCATCCCGTGCTCCGGGCGATCAGGAGCGCCACGTCGTCCGGCGCGCCCGGCCGGCGCAGCGCCCGGAGGAGCCGGTCGCAGGTCTCCTCGAGCGGTCCGCGCTCCTCGTCGAGGAGGCGTACGAGCAGGGCGAGCCGCTCGTCGATCGACTCCGTACGCGTCTCGATCAGACCGTCCGTGTACAGCACGAGCAGGTCCCCGGGCCGGAACGGCACCCGGGCCGTCCGGAACACGCCGCCGCCGACCCCCAGCGGCACCCCAGTCGAGAGCCGCACCAGCTCGGCCGGCCCGTCCGCCGGGACCCGGACGGGCGGCAGATGGCCCGCGTTCGCGATCCGGCAGCGCTGCCGCACCGGGTCGTGCACGGCGAAGAGACAGGTCGCGATGTAGTGCTCCAGGCCCGCCGTGATCCGGTCCAGATGCCGCAGGACCTGCGCCGGGGACAGATCGAGGTCGGCGAACGCGCAGGTCGCCGTCCGCAGCCGGCCCATCGTCGCCGCCGCGTCGATCCCGCTGCCCATCACGTCCCCGACGACCAGCGCCGTCTTGTCGTCGGGCAGCGCGATCACGTCGTACCAGTCGCCGCCGACCTCGCTCGACGCGTGCGCCGGCTGGTAGCGGGCGGCGACCTCGAGGCCCGCCCGCTGCGGCGGAGACCCCGGCAGCAGACTGCGCTGGAGCGTCACCGCCGAGTTCCGCACGCTCTGGTACCAGCGGGCGTTGTCGATGCTGACGGCCGCGCGGGCCGCCAGCTCCGTCGCCAGCAGGACGTCGTCCCCGTCGAAGGGCAGCGCGTTGCGGTCCCGCTTGAGGTCGAGCGCGCCGAGCACCTCGCCGCGCGCGATCAGCGGCACCGCCAGGTACGAGTGGACCCCCGCCCGCGCGAGGAGCTCCGCGGCCTCGGGGCTGCGCGCGATCCGCGACAGGTCACCGGGGCCCACATGCTCCACCAGGACCGGCAGACCGGTGTGCACGCACCGGGTGACGAGCCGGTCCGCGCCGTACATCGCGACCTCCCCCGGCGGGTCCGCCGCCGGGAGCGCGTCCGTCGCGCCCTCGGCCTTCACCGCGAGCGCCCGGAACAGCTCGGGCCCGTCCTCGGGCGCGCCCGGCCTGCGCAGCGCCAGGACGGAGTCGAGGACGTCGACGGCGGCGATGTCCGCGAGCTCCGGCACCACCACCGAGGCCAGCTCGTCGGCCGTCCGCTCCACCTCCAGGGTGGTGCCCACCCGGGCCGAGGCGTCCGCGATGAGCGCGAGCCGCCGTCGGGACCGGTCGGCGTCCGCGTCCGCCCGGTGCCGTTCGGTCACGTCGATCACCGAGGCCGCGACGCCCTGGACGCGGCCGTCGGCCCCCTCCAGACGGTAGAAGGAGAGCGACCAGTTGTGCTCGTGCTCCGGGTCCGCCGGGGTCCGGCCCGCCACGGCGTGGTCGAGAATCGGCGTCCCCGTGCCCAGCACCCCGCGCAGCGCCGCCTCCAGGGCCTCGGCGTCGACCTGCGGGAGCATGTCGGCGATCCGCCGGCCGAGGTGGTCCGCCGCCGGGATGCCGTTGATCCGCTCCAGGGCGGGGTTCACCAGGACGTAGCGCAGCTCGGTGTCGAGTACGGCGAGGCCGATCGGCGACTGGGAGACCAGCCGGTCGGAGAGCGCGAGCTCGGTCTCGATCCGCTCGACGGCGGCGGCGTCCGCGGCGATCCCCAGGGCGTACAGGTCGCCCAGGTCGTCGGTGAGCCGCATGTTCCGGAACTCCACGCGCCGGACGGAGCCGTCCTTGTGCCGTACGGGGAAGGTGCCGGCCCAGGTCGGGCCGCCGCGCAGCACCTCGCCGAAGAGGCGCTGCGCCTCCTCGCGGTGGTCCTCGCCGACGATCAGCCGGGCCACGTAGCGGCCGAGGGCCTCGTCGGCGCGGAAACCGAAGAGGGTCTCCGCCTGTGGGCTCCACAGCACGATGCGGCCGCGGGCGTCCACGACGACGGCCGCGACGCCGAGCACGTCGAGGAGTCCCTTGCCGTCCAGGGGCACACCGACCCGCCCCGCGGTCCCCGGGAACGAACCGGCCGTCACACTGCCCTCCTCCCGCCGCGCGGGGCGCCTGTCTCCATGCTCCCCGCCCCCAGGCCCCGCCGCACCCCGTTGTGCGCGCGGGTCCCGCCGGGGCGGCGCCCACCCCGTTGTGGGCATGCGTTCCGCAAGGGGCGGTGCCCCCCGCCCACCCCCGTCGTGGGCAGGCGTTCCGCTCGAGCAGGGGGACCCCCATCGCCCCAGCGGGACGATTGCCCACACGGGCGGGGCGCGGGCCCACACGGCGGCGGGGCCGCGTCGTGTGGGGGCGCGCGAGAGGGGGTCAGGTGTTGTCTCGGGGGAGGAGGTCGGCTCGGCGTGTGGCCGGTACGAGGGTCGTCGCCCAGGCCAGGCCCGCCACCGCCAGGAGCGGCAGCAGCACGCGGACGTCGACGACCGCGACCAGGCCCGCGCCCAGCGCGATGGCCAGCGCGTTCGGCGCCATGACCACCGTGTTCGCGGTCGCCGCCATCCGGCCGACCGCCTCCGCCGGGGCCTCCCGCTGGACGGCCGTCATCACCGCGATGAGGACCCACGGCATCCCCAGGCCGATCACCGCGCTCGCCGCCAGGGCCGTCGCCTCGTACGGCAGGGCTCCCCGCACGCCCACGGCAAGGGCGAACAGCGCGAGGCCGGCGGCGGCGAGGGCCCGCTCCGGGATCCGGCGGAGCAGCGGGCCCGTGACCAGGCCCGCGAGGACGGAGCCCACGCCCTGGACCGCGTAGAGGACTCCCGCGTACGCGGGCGCGTGCCCGAGCCCCCGGTCCACCACGGCGTAGATCGCGGCCCCGTTCACCCCGGCGAGGAGCATCGTGAACGCCCCCGTCGCCACCAGCGGCCGCAGCACCCGGGAGGCCCGGAGCAGCCGCACGCCCTCGGCGGTCTCCCGCCACCAGTTCCGGGTCTCCGGCCGGGCGGGGCGCGCCTCCCGGACCGGCATGAGGGCGAACAGGACCGCGGCGACGGCGAAGCTCGCCGCGTCGAGGAGGGCGACGGGCCCGCCCCCGTACGCGGCGAACAGGCCCGCCGCGACCAGCGGGGCGATCAGCTTCATGGACTCGTTCGCGGTCATCCGCAGCCCGTTGAACGTGCCGAGCCGCTTCTCGTCGACCACGGAGGCCACCAGCGCCTGCTCCGCCGCGTCATGGACGGAGCCCTGCGCCCCGTACAGCACGAGGACCGCGAAGAGCAGCCACACCCTGTCCGCCGACTCCACCCACAGCAGGACGGGCAGCAGGCCCGCCATCGCCAGGTTCAGGACGACGAGCAGCGGCCTGCGCCGCACGCGGTCGGCGAGCGTGCCGAGCAGTGGCCCGAGGAGCACGGGAGCCCAGAGGGCGAAGGCGGCCAGGGCCGCCAGACTGTCCGAGCCCGTGAGGGACTTGACCCAGATTCCGGAGACCAGCCACATCGCCGTCGTCCCGAATCCGGACACGACGACACCTGTCAGATACCAACGCATGGCCGAAGGCTGCCGTCTGAGGCGGGCCGGCCGGATCGGTCGGTTGCCCTAGATCGTTTCCCCGGAGACGGCGCTCAGTGCCCTACGTGCCGCCGCGCACAGCGCGTCGTCGTCCGGCACGGACCGCCGGCTTCCGTGCTCCACCGGCCGCTCGTCGGCGTCGAGGAGGGCGCGCAGGGCGGGTACGGCGGGTGCTGCCGCCGGGCCGATCCGGCCGAGCAGCCGCACCGTCTCGGTGACCGCCCGGGTGGCGCCCCCTTCGCCGGTCCGTACGCGTGCCGGTGGGACGCCCAGTCGATGTCGTGGAGCCCGGCGAGCGGGTCGGGCCCGCCGGGGGCGCGGTCGTTCATCCCCGTACCGCCGCCCGCTTCTCGTACCTCAGCGCGAGTCCCGTCACCACCGCGCCGAGCCCCTCCCACAGGCCCACGCCGAGGAAGCCGGCCGGGGCGCGGCCGCCGACGACCGCGAGGGTGAAGACGGCGCAGGTGAGCAGCCGGAAGGGGACCGTCCAGCGGAAGAACGGCTTCCAGTCGGCGAGGGCGGCGAGGACGTAGTAGACGCCCATGTTGAGCGCGGCCATCGAGGAGGCCGTGAGGAAGACCAGGGTGTGGTCCCCGTCCGCGCGCCGGCCCGCGGGCACCGGCTCGAAGCCCATGACGGTGAGCAGGGCGTCCGGGGCGACCAGGCCCACCACCCCCAGGGCGGCGGCGAGCACGCCGAAGACCGCCATGGTCCAGCCGGACAGGGAACGGGGCAGACGCACGGCGGTCCTCCGTGGGACGACAGGTGGGACGAAGAGCAGGGGCACACCCCATGATTCGAATGTGTAATCGGATCATGGGGTGCGCCCCTGCATATCGTGTGACGGGGCCCGACGGCCAATCGGCCCCCGCCCCCTGTCACTTCAGCGCCGCCTCCATCATCTTCTGCGCCACGGGGGCCGCCAGGCCGTTGCCGCTGACCTCGGAGCGGGCCGCGCCCGAGTCCTCGATCATCACCGCGACGGCGACCTGCTTCCCGGTCGAGGAGTCCTTGGCGTAGGAGGTGAACCAGGCGTACGGCGTCTTGCTGTTGTTCTCGCCGTGCTGCGCGGTGCCGGTCTTGCCGCCCACCTCGGCGCCGGCCACGGCCGCGTTGGTGCCGGTGCCCTTCTCCACGACGGTCACCATCGCGCTGCGCAGCTGCTCGGCGGTCGAGGAGGAGACGATCCGCTCGGTGTCCCCGTCCTCGTACGAGTTCAGCGCGTCGCCGTCGGAGTCGACGACCTGCGAGACCATGTGCGGGGCGGCGAGCAGGCCGTCGTTGGCGATGGCGGCCGACACCATGGCCATCTGCAGCGGGGTGGCGGTCACGTCGAACTGGCCGATGCCGGTCAGGGCCGTCTGCGCCTTGTCCATGCCGGAGGGGTACACGCTCGCGTAGGCGCGGACCGGGACGTCCAGCTCGGCGTCGTTGAAGCCGAACTTCTCCGCCATCGCCTTCACCTTGTCCTGGCCCAGGTCGGCGGCCATCTTGGCGAAGACGTTGTTGCAGGAGTACTGGAGCGCGGTGCGGATCGTGGCGTTCTCGCAGGGCGCGGAGGCGTTCTCGTTCCTCAGTACGGTCCGGGTGCCCGGCAGGGTGTACGGGTCGGGGCTCTTCGTCGCCGTGTCCACGGAGCCGTAGAGACCGTCCTCGAGGGCGGCGGCCGCGACGACCAGCTTGAAGGTGGAGCCGGGCGGCAGCGGCTGCCGGAGCGCGCGGTTCACCAGCGGCTTGTCCTCGTCGGTGGTCAGCTCCTTCCAGGCGTCGCCGTCGTTCGTCCCCGCGATCTTCGACGGGTCGTAGGACGGGGTGGAGACCATGGCGAGGATCCGGCCGGTCGCCGGGTCGATGGCGACGGCCGCGCCCTTCTTGCCGCCGAGCGCCCGGTAGGCGGCCTTCTGCACGTCCGGGTCGATCGTGGTGACGACCGTGCCCGGTTCCTGCTGCTTGCGGGTGACGGCGTCCAGGGGGTTCTTCAGCCGGTCGTCGGTGCCGTCGAGGACGGAGGAGTAGATGCCCTCCAGCTGGGTCGCGCCGTAGGCCTGCGAGCTGTAGCCGGTGACCGCCGCGTACAGCTCGCCGTCCGTGTAGGTGCGCTTGTACGAGAGATCCGATCCCTCCGTCTTCTTCGAGCCGGTGACCGGGGAGCCGGCCACGACGATGTTCCCGAGCGGCTGCGCGTACTGCGCGATGGTCTTCCGCCGGTTCTTCGAGTCGTCCGCGAGCGCCTTGCCTTCGTACGCCTGCACCCAGGTGGCCCGTCCGAGGAGGGCGAGCACCAGGATCAGGACGAAGACCGACGTGTGCCTGATCGTCTTGTTCATCGCACTTCTGGGGACGAACGGGGCGGTGGCGGACGTTCCAGATGTGGCCGGTTTCTCAGCGAACCTTCATGTCGGAGCACCGTGTGATCATGTGACGGCCGGAGACGCAGGGGGAGAGGGGTCGGCGTGAGCGTGGGTGGGGAGAAGGACGGCTCGTCCGTGCCGGACGAGGTGTGGGCGGAGTTCCTGAGGACCTCGGGCGAGGGCGCCGGCGACGCGCCGAAGGAGCCGTCCGCGCGGGCCCGCGAGGTCGCGGGCCGGCTGCGGGACCGGCCCGCGGAGCCGACGCCCTGGCGCGCGCACACGCCCGGACGGCCCCGGCGCCGGAACGGCTGGTACGTGGCGGGGCTCGTGGCCTCGCTCGTACTGCTCGTGGTGGCCCTGGACCCGGGCGGCCTCATCGGCTGGTCCGGCGACGGGGACCGGGACGCGAAGCCCGTCGCGCAGGAGACCGCGCGACCGGAGGAGGCGCCTCCTGCCGAGCCGGGCGGGCGGCCCACCCTGGACGAGCCCTTCAAGGGTTCCCCGGCGGCCCGCTGGGCGAACGGCACGGCCGGCATCACCGTCCCCCCGGCCAGGGCGACCGGATGGATGTCGAAGGCCGAGGTGGAGCGGGCGCTCGCGCGGACCCGTGACTTCCTCGCCGCGTCCAACCTGGACCCGGCGGTGCTGCGCGGCGGGCGCCCGGAGAAGGCGATCGCCCTGATGAACCCGCACCAGAAGGACGTCACCGCCTTCGTGACGACCTCGCTGCGCACCCCGGACAAGGACCACGACCCGCTGCTGCTCTTCAGCCGCTTCGACCCCGCGCAGGCGCGCCCGGCCGGGGACGTGGTGAAGACCCGCGGCCGTCTCTCCTTCCGCGAGGGGCGGCTCGGGGCCCTGGAGGTGACCGCCGACGTCACCTACGTGTACCCGGTCGCGCCGGCCGGCGGCGGCGACGAGGTCGTGCGCGTGATCGTGCGGCGGGAGACCGTGGTGAGCTGGGACGACCCGTCGAAGGTGATCACCGAGAAGGGGACCTTCAGCCTCCTGTCGTACCGGACCGACATGACGAACGGCGGCTGCGACAACACCACCGGGTCCTTCCGGCCGGAGTTCGGCGGCGGGGGCCCGGCCGCCGGCGCGGACGGCGGGACGGTCGACCCGTACGACCGCACCGGCCCGATCGCCGGGGGCGACGGCGGCTGCGCGACCGCCACGCGGTCCTGAGACCGGGCCCCCGCCGCCGGCGGGGGCCTCAGCCCGCCCCCACGAACCCCGACTCGTACGCCAGGATCACCGCCTGGGTGCGGTCGCGGGCACCCAGTTTCGACAGGACCGCCGCCACGTGGGTCTTGACCGTGGCCGGGCCGACGCCCATCCGGCCGGCGATCTCGGCGTTCGTGAGGCCCGTCGCCACCAGACGCAGCACCTCCGCCTCCCGTTCGGTGAGCCGCGCCACCCACGGCGGCGCCACCCGCGGCCTGCGGCGGGCGTGCTCGGCGGCCAGGCCCCGTACCGCCGCCGGGTAGAGCAGCGAATCGCTCCGCGCGACCAGGCGGACCGCGCTCACCAGCTCGTCGGCGGCCGCCCGCTTCAGGAGGAAGCCGGCCGCGCCGACGCGCAGCGCGTCGTACACATAGGAGTCGTTCTCGAAGGTCGTCACCACCACGATCCGCGGCGGCTCCGCCATCCCGGCGAGGATCTGCTCGGTGGCCCGGATCCCGTCGATCTCCGGCATCCGAACGTCCATGAGGACGACGTCCGGACGCTCCGCCCGCACCACCGACACCGCCTCGGCGCCCGTGGACGCCTCGCCGACCACCTCCAGGCCGGGCTCCGCGTCCAGGATGACCCGCAGGGCCGTCCGGACCATCCGCTCGTCGTCGGCGAGGACGACCCTGACGGGGGCGGTCACCGGGGGATCCTGACCGCGAGGCGCCAGACGCCGTCCGCCGGTCCCGTCTCGGCGGTGCCGCCGAACAACCGGGCCCGCTCGGCGATCCCGCGCAGGCCGCGTCCGCCGTCGGGCCGGGTGACGGGGGGCCGGTCGGGCAGGGGGTTCTCCATGGTGATCTCCAACTCCTCGGTACGGGCGTCGAGCCGTACGGTGACGGGCTGGCCGCCCGCGTGCCGGGCCGCGTTCGTCAGCCCTTCCTGGACGATCCGGTACGCCTCCCGGGACAGCGCCTCCGGTACGGAGCCCAGGGCGCCGTCCACCGTCAGCGCCACCCGCGGCCCCGCGCCCCGCACCAGGGCCTCCAGGGCGTCGAGCCCCGGGCCCACGCCCTCCTCGACCTCCCCGCCCCGGCGCAGCAGGCCCAGGACCCAGTCCAGTTCGCCGACCGTGCGCCGGGTGGTCTCCTCGATCGCGGTCAGCGCCTCCCGTACGAACTCCAGGTCGGCCCGGTCGCCGTCCAGGACCCGGCGGGCCGCGCCCGCCTGGAGGGTGACCGCGCTCAGGGCGTGGCCGACCGAGTCGTGCAGCTCGCGGGCGAGTCGGTTGCGGGACTCGGCCTCGGCGGCGCGCCGTTCGGCCGCCGCGAGCCGGTCCGCCGGGCTGGGCCCGAGCATCCGGGGCGCCTGGCGGGCGAGCAGGGCGCCGGTCGCGGCGGCGACGGCGGCGAGGGCGAGCAGCATCAGGAGGCCCGCCGGGAGCGCCGCCCAGACCCACCAGCTCCGGTCGAGCCCCCAGAACCGACCGAGTTCGGACGCCCGGAGCCCCGGCGAGAGCGGCAGCGCGAGGACGGCGACCGCGAACGGCGGCAGGGCCAGGGTCGCCCCGCTGATCAGCGCCCCGGCGCCCAGGTGCAGGGTGAACCAGCCGGCTGTCCGGGCCCTGGCCTCCCGGCCGCGCGCGGGGCCGTCCGCGAACCGGTCCGCGTCCACCCCGCACAGCGCCCGCGCCGCCGCCACCGACATCGGCCGGGCCAGCGGGAAGAGCGCGGTGACCGCGGCGAGCGGCAGCCCCGCCGCGTACGCCCAGAGCTGGGTACCGAGGCCGCCGGCGAACAGGCCGCCGTCGTCGAGCAGCGGCGCCACGACGAGGGATCCGACCATCCAGAACGGCATGAACAGCGCGCCGCCCAGGATCAGATGGAGCCAGCGCAGCCTGGCCCGCTGCCCGAACAGGGCCCGAACCGGTCTCACGCCCCGGCGCTCCGCCGCCGCAGGAACAGTGCCACGCACGCGGCGAGGAGGAACCCGGTGATCATGTCGCCAGCGTAGGACAGCTGTACGAGCCCGGGGACGTGCTTGGTCGGATCCGACTCCGGGAGGAGCGCGACGAGCGACATGTAGGCGCCCCAGCAGCCCACGGCGGCCGAGGCCGTCCAGGCCAGGGCGAGTGTGCCGCGCACCCGGAGCCGGGCGGGCCGGCGCAGTACCAGGAAGAGGGTGAAGGCGACGGCGAGGACGAGGAACCCGAGCCGCTCGGCCTCCAGGACGTAGAAGTCGGAGTCGCGTTCGGCGATCCGGCGGGGGGACAGGCCTGTGGCCGAGCCGGCCGCCCACATCAGGTGCAGCGTGGCGGGCACGAGTGCGACGACCGCGCCGGCCACGGCGAGCGCCCGCGCCCCGGGCCCGGACGTGCGGGCGGGGAGCTCGCCGAGCCGGCCCCGCCACACATGGCTCCAGCGGTCCCGGGCGTACAGGGCGAAGAGGGTGCCGAGGGCGAGGCCCTGGAGGATGAAACCGCCGTAGACGACGCCGAAGACCCAGTCGTCCAGGAAGGGTTCGCTGGGCGCGGCGGCCTTCTCGTCGCCGGTGACGAGGGCGACCGCGAGCTGGGCCGGGTAGCCGGTCATGATCGGGGTGAGCAGCCCGGTCGCCGCCCACATGGGCAGGGCGAGCAGCCAGGCGGGGAAGCGCCGGCCCCAGGCCTGGGTGAGCAGCAGGGCGAGGACGACGACGAGGACGTCGGCGACCACCGAGACCGCGTTGGCGATCACCATCATCTGCCGGTGCTCCAGGAGCACGCTCCCGGCCGGGATGCCGATCCGGCTGCCCGCCACCCAGGCGACCTTGAGCGAGATGTACGGGAGGCAGGCGAGGATCGCGAGGGCGCGCAGCGCCCGGCGGGCGGCGCTCGGACGGTGGCCGGCGGCGGGCGCCGGGGCGGGGAGGTGCGCGGTCTGTGTCATGGCTCCACGCTCCCGCGCGGACCCCTGCCGCCACCTCCTGCCGAGCGGTGAACCGCCTCCGCCGCGCGGGGGAGGAGCCCTCCTCCCGGGGCCTGGGCCGTGGCTTCCCTCCGGCGGAATTGACCCGTGTTTCCGGTGATCGATTGCCCCTGTGGCGGGGGTCAATGGAGGCCTAGGGTAGTGATCATGAACGAGATCGAGACCTTCGCCCCGCTCCTCACCCGCGCCGCCACCGCCGAGACCACCGCCGACCCGAGCAGCGTGATGACCCTCCTCGCCGACTCCGGCACCACCGGCGGACAGCTCACCAGCTACCGCTCCTCGTTCGCGAAGGGCGCGGTCGGCGCCCCGGCGCACTTCCACACCAAGGCCTCGGAGATGTTCTTCGTGCTCGGCGGGTCGCTCCAGGTCCTGGTCGGCGAGGAGCTGACCGTCCTGGACCAGGGCGACTTCCTCCTCGTCCCGCCACACACCCCGCACGCCTTCGCGGCGGCGCCCGGCGCCGAGGCCGACGTCCTCTTCGTCTTCACGCCCGGCATGGCCCGCTTCGACTACCTGCGCCTCCTCGGCCGCGTCATGCGGGGCGAGGCGAGCTTCGAGGAGATCAAGGCGTCCTCGGAGCAGTACGACAACCACTACGTCGACAGCCCGGTGTGGCAGCGGGCCCTCGCCGACCGTGCCTGACCGGACGGCTCAGAGGCGGCGGGTCGCCAGGGTCAGCCGGTCCCGCGCGTCGAACAGCGCGTCCTTGATCATCTGCTCGTGGGCGGGGGTGAGCCGCGCCACCGGCACCGAGCAGCTGATCGCGTCCCGCGCCGGGGTCCGGTAGGGGATCGCGACGCCGAAGCAGCGCAGCCCCAGGGTGTTCTCCTCGCGGTCCACCGAGTAGCCCTGCTCGCGGATGACGCGCAGCTCCTCGATGAGCTTCTCGCGGTCGGTGATCGTGTGCTCGGTCAGCGCCGGGAGCGTCTCCGGGAGCAGCTTGCGCACCTGCTCGTCGCTGTGGGTGGCCAGCAGCGCCTTGCCGAGCGAGGTCGAGTGCGCGGGCAGCCGGCGCCCGACCCGGGTGAACGGCCGCAGATAGTGCTGGGACTGACGGGTCGCCAGATACACGACGTTGGTGCCGTCGAGCCGCGCCAGGTGGATGGTCTCGGTGGTGTCGTCGGAGAGCCGGTCCAGGGTGGGCCGGGAGGCGGCCACCACCTCGTCGCCGTCGATGTACGAGGTGCCGACGAGCAGGGCCCGCACCCCGATCCCGTACCGCGTGCCCGTGGCGTCCGTCTCCACCCAGCCCAGCTCGACCAGGGTGCGCAGCAGCATGTACAGGCTGGACTTGGGGTAGCCGACGGCCTCCTGGACGGCGGCGAGCGAATGCATCCCGGGGCGCCCCGCGAAGTACTCGAGCAGCTCCACGGTCCGCACCGCGGACTTCACCTGTGCCCCACCCGCGTCGGCAGTCGCCATGGCCCTCGCCCCTTTTCCGTTGTCCGGCCGCCCACCGGCCACCCCGGCCGAACGGGGGCCCTTGTGGAGACGGCCGGGCCGTCAATAGAGTCCCGCCCAGATGCGTTCATCTACGGGAACTGTGTTCAGAATAGCGAACAGGGGCGTGGCGGTGGCGGCAGAACCAGTGTGGAGTGTGGACCCCCGGACGGGGAAGCCGCGCGAGCAGGTTGCGGTGGAGGCCACAGCCGAGGAGGTGGACCGCGCCGTCAGGGCCGCGCACGCCGCCCGCGAGGCCCTCGCCGACCGGGCGGTGCGGGCCGCCTTCCTCCGTACCGCCGCCGACCTCCTCGACGCCTCCGGCGAGCACGTCGTCGAGGCGGCCGACGCCGAGACCGCCCTCGGGCCCGTCCGCCTCACCGGCGAACTGGCCCGCACCACCGCCCAGTTGCGCGCCTTCGCGGAGGTCGTCGAGGACGGCTCCTTCCTCGACATCCGGATCGACCTCCCCGACCCCACGACCACCCCGCCCCGGTGCGACCTGCGCCGCTGGAAGATCCCGCTCGGCGTCGTCGCCGTCTACGCCGCCAGCAACTTCCCGCTCGCCTTCTCCGTCCCCGGCGGCGACACCGCGAGCGCCCTCGCGGCCGGCTGCCCCGTGGTCGTCAAGGCCCACCCCGACCACCCGGCCACCTCCGAGCTCTGCGCCTCCCTGCTGCGCCGGGCCGCCGCCAAGGCCGGCCTCCCCGAGGACGTCGTCGTCCTCGTCCACGGCTTCGACGCCGGCGTGGAACTCGTCCGCCACCCGCTCGTCTCGGCGGCCGGCTTCACCGGCTCGATCCGCGGCGGCCGGGCCCTCTTCGACGCGGCCGTCACCCGGCCCGTCCCCATCCCCTTCCACGGTGAACTCGGCTCCCTCAACCCGGTCGTGGTCACCGAGGCCGCCGCCGCGGAGCGCGCCGAGGAGATCGGTGCCGGTCTCGCCGGCTCCATGACCCTGGGCGCCGGCCAGTTCTGCACCAAGCCCGGCTTCGTCCTCGCCCCCCGGGGCGCGGACGGCGACCGCTTCCTCGACGCCCTCACCGCCGCCGTCAGCGAGACGGAACCGGCCGTCATGCTCGACCACCGCATGCGGGACGCCTTCGTCACCGGGGTCGCCGAGCGCGCCGCGCTGACCGGGGTCGACACCCCCGTCACCCCCGGCGCGGGCGGCGCCCACACCGTCAGCGCCGGCGTCCTCGCCGTCGACGCCGCCGCGCTCGCCGAGGACGGCCACCACCTCCTCCTGGAGGAGTGCTTCGGACCGGTCACCGTCGTCGCCCGCTACTCCGGCCGGGAGGAGGTGGCCGCCGTCCTCGGCCTGCTGCCCGGCAACCTCACCGCCACCCTGCACATCGCCGAGGATGCCGCCGGGGATCCCGACGCCGCCCCGCTGCTCGCCGAACTCACGCCCCTCGCCGGCCGCGTCCTCGTCAACGGCTGGCCCACCGGCGTCGCCGTCGCGCCCGCCCAGCACCACGGCGGCCCCTACCCGGCCACCACCTCCACCTCCACCTCGGTCGGCGCGACCGCGATCGAGCGCTGGCTGCGCCCGGTCACGTACCAGTCGACGCCCGACCACCTCCTCCCGCCGGAACTCCGCGACGGCAACCCGCTGGGACTGCCCCGGCGCTGACGCCTAGGAGTCGAGCCGCACCACGATCTTCCCGAGGTGCGTGTTCGACTCCATCAGCCGATGGGCGTCGGCGATCCGCTCCAGACCGTCGAAGGTCTCGGCGATCACCGGCGCCAGGGAGCCGTCCCGCAGCCCCGAGCCGATGAACCCCGCGGCGAGCCGGCGCCCCTCCTCGGTCCTGGCCAGCGCCCCGTTCGCGTACGCGTGCGTGGTCAGCGGCCAGTTCCGCGACAGCTCGGTCGGCCGCGGGTCCAGCCAGCCGTAGAGCACGGCGGTGCCACCGGTCCGCAGCGCGTCCCCCAGGCGGGCGAAGCCGGGCCCGCCGATCGCGTCGAACGCCAGGTCCGCGCCCCTTCCGCCGGTGATCCGCCGCACCTCGTCGACCAGGTCCTCGGTGTCGGTGGTGATCACATGCGCGGCCCCCAGCTCAAGGAGGGGCTTCCGCTTGTCCTCGCCGCGGGTGGTGGCGAGCGGCACCGCGCCGATCCGCAGCGCCGTCTGGATCGCGGCCGTCCCCACCCCGCTCGACGCGCCCGTGATCACCACATGGTCGCCCGGACGCAGACCGCCGGTCAGGACCATCCCGCCGTACGCGGTGAAGTAGCCCAGCCACACGGCCGCCGCCGTCACCGCGTCCACCCCCTCGGGCCGGGCCACCACGTACTCCTCGGGGAGCACCACCCGCTCCGCGTACACGCCGTACGTCCCGAACTCGAAGTTGGCCGCCGCCATCACCGGGTCGCCCGGGGCGTACGCGGTGACCCCCGCGCCGACCGCCTCGACCACCCCCGCCGCCTCGTAGCCGAGCCGCGAACCCGGCAGCGTCGCCGGGTAGTAGTAGGTGCCGGCCCGGAACAGCGCCTCCGCGCGGTTGAGCCCGATCGCCTCGACCCGGACGAGCACCTCCCCGGGACAGGGGTCCGGGAGCGGCACCTCCTCGACCCTCAGCACCTCGGGTCCGCCGAGCTCGTGGAAGAGAACAGCCTTCGTCGTCATGCCTGTTGTCGTCATGGCGTCGACGTTAGGAAGGCCGGGCAAGACGATCCATGTCTCCCCGGCTTCCCGCCATGTCCGATCGTCTCGCCCGCTACCGTTCGGGCCATGGACGTACTGAGCGATGCCATCGCCTCCATGCGCACCGGGCGCCCGCACTCCTCCCGCACCGTCCGCTTCGCCCCCTGGGGCTACCGCTTCCCCCCGAGCATGGGCGCCGGATTCCACGTCCTCCTCCAGGGCACCGCCTGGCTGCTGCCCCCGGACGACGGCGCCCCCGTCCGGCTCGGCCCCGGCGACATCGTCCTCGTCGCCCACGCCACCGGCCACGGCCTCGCCGACCGGCCCGACACCCCCCTGGTCGACGCCGTGCCCACCCCCGACGGCTCCTGGCCCACCCGGCCCGCCCGCGGACCCGTCGGCGCCGAGGAGACCCTGCTGCTCTGCGGCGCCTACCAGCTCAACCGGTCCCGCGCCCACCCCCTGCTCACCGAACTGCCGCCGTACGTCCACCTCCCCGCCCGGGTCGGCGCCCACCCCCGGCTGCGCGCCGCCGTCGACCTGCTCGGCGCCGAACTCGCCGAACCCCAGCCGGGATCCGACGCCGTCGTGCCCGCCCTCCTCGACACCCTGCTCCTGTACCTGCTGCGCACCTGGTGGCTCACCGAGTGCGGCGACCGCTCCACCGGCTGGTCGGCCGCGCTCAGCGACCCGGCCGTCGCGGGCGCCCTGCGCGCCCTGCACGGCGACCCCGCCCGGTCGTGGACGGTCGAGGAGCTCGGCGCGCTCGGGGGCCTCTCCCGCGCCGCCTTCGCCCGCCGCTTCACCGCCCTCGTCGGACGGCCGCCCCTCGCGTACCTCACCTGGTGGCGCATGACCACGGCCGGCCGCCTCCTCCGCTCCGACGACCTGCCCCTCCGGGCCGTCGCCGAACGCTCCGGGTACTCCTCGGAGTTCGCCTTCGCCAAGGCCTTCAAACGGGAGTACGGGGTGGCACCCGGCCAGTACCGCAAGGGCGCCTAGGGTGTCCGGAAAGCCCCGCCCGGCACCCACCCCCCTAGCGCGTCCGGGTTCCGCGGCGCGGCAGCCGCAGTGACACCAGGGTCGTCAGGGTCAGCAGGCCGGCGCTGATCAGGAGGCTCGTGCGCAGCGCCGTCGCCATGTCCTGGGCCGCGAGGGAGCCGAAGACCGCGATCGCGAGCGCGCCCGCCGTCTGACGGATCGCGTTCAGGAGGCCCGCCGCCGTGCCCGCCCGCTCCGCAGGGACGGCCTCCATCATGGCCGCGATCAGCGGCGGCAGGGAGAAACCGGCCCCCAGCGCGAGCGGCACGAGGAGCAGGGCCTGGGCCACCCGCGAGGAGTCCGCGTCCACGGTGAGCAGGCCGAGGAGCCCGGCCACCGCGACCGTCTGGCCCAGGACGATCGGCAGCCGCGCCCCGTACCGCGCGGCCACCCGCGCCGACAGGACGTTCACCCCGGCGAGCAGCCCCGTCATCGGCAGGAACATCAGCCCCGCGCCGAGCGCCGAGAGCCCGAGGACCTGCTGGAAGAAGAGGCTGAACACGAAGACCATGCCGTAGAAGGCCACGCTGTTCGCCGAACCGGCCGCCACCGCGACCGCGACCGTCGTGTTCCGGAACAGCCCGAGCGGCACCATCGGATGCCGCCGCCGCGCCTCGACCAGCAGGAACGCGGCGAAGGAGACCACCGCGACCCCCAGCGCCCACCAGGCCTCCGCGCCGCCCTCGATCGCGGCGAAGGTCAGCGCCCCGAGCGCCGTCATCGCCGTCAGCTGCCCCGGCAGGTCCAGCGGGGCCGGCCGGCGCTCCGAGCGGGCGACCCGGGTCAGCAGGACGAGCGCGAGGAGCCCGAGGGGCAGGTTGATGAAGAAGATCCCGCGCCAGCTCCAGGCCGTGGTCAGCGCCCCGCCCGCGACCGGGCCGAGCGCCACCGCGACCGTGCCGCCCGCAGCCCAGAGCGACACCGCACGGGCCCGCCGCGCCGGATCGCCGTACGCCTCCCGTACGAGGGCGAGGGAGGCGGGCAGCATCACGGCCGCCGCCGCGCCCTGCACCGTCCGGGCCGCCAGGAGCCCGGGGAGGCCGGGGGCGAGACCGCAGGCGGCCGAGGCGAGGGTGAAGACGACGACCCCCGCCCCGTACGCCCGGCTCGCCCCGACCCGGTCGGCGAGCGCCCCGCTGGAGAGCAGCAGCGCGGCGAAGGCCAGCGTGTACGCGTCGACCACCCATTGCAGGCCCGTCATGCCGGCCCGCAGGTCGGCGCCGATCGCGGGCAGGGCGACGTTCACGACGGAGGTGTCGAGGGTGATGAGGGCGAAGCCGAGCATGGCCGCGGCGAGGGCGGGCCCGGGGGCGGAGCCGGGGGATTCGCGACGGTCAACGGGGGCCTTGGTGAGGACTGTTGAGGACATGCGCCCAGCTTCGTGAGCCGCGGGCCCGTACAGTAGTGGCTGGAATGCCATACGACCGGAGGTTCTGGCCATGCCGCCGACGACCCGCTCGCCCGCAGCGCCCGGCACGCCCCCCGCCTCCCGTGTGCGGCGCGTCGCCGTGATCGCCGCCCCGCCCGTCTCGATGTTCAACCTGGCCATCCCGGAGATGCTCTTCGGCAAGGTCGAGATCGACGGCGGGCCCGGGTACGAGACGGTCATCTGCGCCCCCGACCCCGGGCCCGTCACCACCACCGGCGGCCTCGACCTGGTCGTCCCGCACGGACTCGAAGCCGTCGAGGGCGCCGACACGGTGATCCTCGCGGGCAGCGGCGCGTACGAGGACCCCGACCCGCGCGTCCTCGACGTCCTGCGCGCCTCCGCCGTCGGGGGCAAGCGGATCGCCTCCATCTGCACCGGCGCCTTCGCGCTCGCCGAGGCCGGACTGCTCGACGGCCGGGCGGCGACGACGTACTGGGCGTACCGGCCGCTGCTCGCCGCCCGGCACCCCGCCGTCGACCTCCAGGACGACGTCCTCTTCGTCCAGGACGGCCCGGTGCTCACCTCCTCCGGATACGCGGCGGGCATCGACCTCTGCCTGCACGTCATCCGCACCGACCACGGCGCCGCCGTCGCCAACGCCGTCGCCCGGCTCGCCCTCGTCGCGCCCGTCCGGCCCGGCGGCCAGACCCAGTTCACCCAGACCCCGCTGCCGCCCGAGCGCGGGGCCTCCTTCGCCGACACGCGCGCGTGGGCGATGGAACACCTCGACGAACCCCTCGGCCTCACCGACCTCGCCCGGCACGCCGGCGTCTCCGTCCGCACGCTCTCCCGCCGCTTCCACGCGGAGACCGGCGTCAGCCCGCTCCAGTGGCTGCTGCACCAGCGCGTCGAGCGGGCGAAGGAACTCCTGGAGACCACCTCGCTCCCCATGGACCGGCTGGCCCGCGCGAGCGGCCTCGGCACGGCGGACTCCCTCCGCCAGCACCTCCTCCGCCGCACCGGTCTCACCCCCAGCGCCTACCGCTCCTCCTTCAGCCGTCTGACGGGCGCCGGAACGGCCTGAGGTCGGGTGCTCCGGCTCACACCGGGGCCGGAAACGGAATGAACCGGGCCGGTGTGCGCGTTCCCCCCGGCGTACACACCCCCGTACACCCCACCGGCAACCCTCGGAGAGAAGTCACATGCGCGTCGAGATCTGGAGCGACATCGCCTGCCCCTGGTGCTACATCGGCAAGGCCCGCTTCGAGAAGGGGCTCGCGGCCTTCGCCCACCGCGACGACGTCGAGGTCGTGCACCGCTCCTTCGAGCTCGACCCGCACCGCGCCAAGGGCGACACCGGCCCCGTTCTGGAGATGCTGGCGAAGAAGTACGGCCGCACCCTCGACGAGGCCCGCGCCATGGAGGCGCACGTCGCGTCGAACGCGCACTCCGAGGGCCTCGCGTACCTCACCGACGGCCGCGACCACGGCAACACCTTCGACATCCACCGGCTGCTGCACCTCGCCAAGGAGCGCGGCCGCCAGAGCGAACTCCTGGACCTGGCCTACCGGGCCAACTTCGCCGAGGAGCGCTCCGTCTTCGACGCCGAGACCCTGGTGACCCTCGGAGTGGAGGCCGGTCTCGACGAGGCCGAGGTCCGTGCCGTCCTCGCCGACGAGACCGCCTACGCCGAGGCCGTACGGGAGGACGAGCGCGAGGCCGCCGAACTCGGCGCCAACGGCGTGCCGTTCTTCGTCCTCGACCGCCGCTACGGCGTCTCCGGCGGCCAGCCCGCCGAGGTCTTCACCCAGGCCCTGGAGCAGGCCTGGCAGGGCCGCGTCCTCCAGCCCGTCGGCGCCGACGCGGAGGTCTGCGGCCCGGACGGCACCTGCGAGGTCCCGCAGTCCTGAGTCTCTGACCCGAGTCTCTGACCCGAGTCTCTGACCTGCGGAGATAAGCGCGGCTTGGGGATCCCCCGCGGTCGAAACGCCATTGACGGGCGATCGCGGGGAATCCAGGGTGGGGACATGGATTCCCTTGATCAGCCGCTCGGCGGCGCCGAGTTCGCTCCCAAGAAGACCTACCTCAACACCTCCGCCTGCGGCCTGCTGCCCCGCCGGACCATCGAGGCGATCACCCTCCTCGCCGAGGAGACCGCCGACGGCCGCCCGGACGGTGCCGGAAGCTTCGACATCGTGGACGAGGCCCGCGCCGCCTTCGGCCGGATCGCCGGTGTCTCCCACGAGCGCGTCGCCGTCGGCAGCTCGGTCGCGGTCCACTGCGGGATGATCGCCCAGTCGCTGCCCGCCGGGTCCGAGGTCCTCTTCCCCGAGGGCGACTTCTCCTCCGTCATCACCCCCTTCACGATCCGCGGCGACCTCAAGATCCGCTTCGCGCCCCTGGAGCGGCTGGCCGAATCCGTCCGTCCCGGGACCGCGCTCGTCGCCTTCTCCGCCGTGCAGTCGGCGGACGGCCGCACGGCCGACTTCGCGGCGATACGGGCGGCGGCGGCCGCCCACGGCGCGCGCACCCTCATGGACGCCACCCAGTCGGCGGGCTGGCTGCCGCTGAACGCGGGGGAGTGGGACTACACCGTCGCCGGTGGCTACAAGTACCTGCTCTGCCCGCGCGGCGCGTCCTTCCTGACCGTCACGGAGGAGGCGCAGGACTCGCTGCTCGCGATCCACGCCAACTGGGTCACGGGCGAGGAGCTGTGGGTCAACAGCTACGGCCCGGTCCGTGAACTGGCCCGCACCGCCCGCCGGTTCGACGAACCCGCGGCGTTCCTCTCGTACCACGGGGCGGCCCGTTCGCTCGCCCTCCTGGAGGAGATCGGCATCGAGCGGATCGAGGCCCACGACAAGGGGCTCGCGGCCCGCTTCCGCTCCGGGCTCCTCGCCCTGGGGCACGCTCCGGTCATGGACGACTCGACGGTCGTCGCCGTCCCCGGCCTCGGGGACCGGGCGGACGCCCTGCGCGAGGCGGACGTCCTGCTCTCGGCCCGCGCGGGCAATCTGCGGGCCTCCTTCCACCTGTACAACACGGCGGCGGACGTGGACCGCGTCCTGGAGGTCCTCGCGGGCTGACCCCCGACGGCGGCGGGCCCGGCGCCCGGTCCGGACGGGGCGGGTGTTCAGCACGCCCCGCCCCGTCCGGACCCGCGGGCGTTCAGCAGACGGCGCCCGCGTCGCCCTCCTCGCCCGCCTCCTTCGCCAGGTTCTCGCCCGCGAGGCCGAGGAGCCGGGCGAGTTCCGCCCGGTCGGCCGGGGTGAGCCCGGACAGGGTGGTCTCCTCCAGGTCGGCCCAGGCGTCCTCGACCCCGGCGCGCAGGGCAAGGCCCTGGTCCGTCGCCTCGACCAGGACCGCGCGCCGGTCGGCCGGGTCCGGGCTGCGGCGGACGTAGCCGCACTGCTCCATGCGCTGGAGCATCTTCGTGACCGTGGAGGGGTCGAGGCCGAGCGACTGGATCAGCTCCGACTGGCGGACCGCCCCGCAGTCCCACAGGCGCATCATCATCAGCTCCTGGCCCGGGTAGAGGCCCAGGTCCCGCAGCCGCCGGCCCATGGCGATCCGGTGGAGCCGCGCGACCCACGCCAGGGTGTGGCTGACGGTCCCGGTGCAGGCACCGGAGGGCTCCGGCCCGGCGGACGGGGCGGTACAGACGGGGTCGTTTCCTGACATGCGCACTCCTCGGGACGGCTCTGACCACAAGATTACCTTGGTCGGCCAATGAATGGGTTACAGTGGCATCCGGCCCAATTAGTTGGCCGACCACATATTTCTGTGAGGGACAGCCGTGACCACTGCATTCGACCCGATCGACCTCGCCGGTACCCGCCTCGCCAACCGCATCGCGATGGCCCCCATGACCCGCAGCCGCGCCAACGGCCAGGACGGCACCCCGCCGGCGATCGTCGCCGAGTACTACGCCCAGCGCGCCTCCGCCGGCCTGATCATCAGCGAGGGCGTCCAGCCCGTCCCCGAGGGTCAGGGCTACCCGAACACCCCCGGCCTCCACAGCCGCGAGCAGATCGCCGCCTGGCGCGAGGTCACCACCGCCGTCCACGAGCGCGGCGGCCGGATCTTCGCCCAGCTCATGCACTCCGGCCGGATCGGCCACCCCGACCTCCTCGACGGAGACCTCCACCCCGTCGGCCCCTCGCCGATCGCCGCCGCCGGCCAGGTCTACACCCACGAGGGCCCCAAGGACTTCGTCGCCCCGCGCGAACTCACCGGCGACCAGGTGCACGAGGCGATCGCCGGCTTCGCCTCCGCCGCCCGCAACGCCGTCGAGGCCGGCTTCGACGGCGTCGAGATCCACGGCGCCAACGGCTATCTGATCCAGCAGTTCCTCGCCTCCGGCTCCAACCACCGCACCGACGAGTGGGGCGGATCCGTCGAGAACCGCATCCGCTTCGCCGTCGCGGTCGTCAAGGCCGTCGCCGCCGAGATCGGCCCCGAGCGAACCGGCCTGCGCATCTCCCCGGCCAACACCCTCAACGACATCAGCGAGACCGACACCGACGAGCTCTACACCCGGCTCCTCACCGCGATCGAGCCCGTCGGCATCGCCTACCTCCACGTCCTGGAGACCGGCCCCGAGCGCCGCCCGCTCGTGCTCGACCTGCGCAAGCGCTTCGCCGGCACCTTCATCCTCAACCCGGCCACCGGCGCCGACCCGACCGGCGCCGAGTCCCTGGCCCTGATCGAGGACGGCACCACCGACCTCGTCGCGTACGGCAGGCACTTCATCGCCAACCCCGACCTGCCCGCCCGGCTGAAGACCGACGGCCCCTACGCCACCCCGGACCCCGCCACCATGTACGCCGGCGGCCCCGAGGGCTACATCGACTACCCCGCGCTGTAAGACGCGGAGACGCGGAAGGGGCGGGGGCCCGGACCCCCGCCCCTTCCACGTGTCGACTACCAGGCCTCCGTGACCGCCCGGCGCGCCGCCTCCAGGTCCACCGCGCGGCCCGACTCGCCGAGCGCCGCGCCCAGGGCGGCGAGCGAGGACTGCACGGCCCCCGGCGTCGCGTCCACCCCGTAGTGGTTGACCCGGATCATCTCCTTGGCCAGCGCCCCGCCGCCCGCGATCAGCGGCAGCGACGGATCGGCCGCGAGCGCCTTCGCCACCAGCTCCGAGGCGTCGAGACCCGCCGGCACGCGCAGCGTCGTCGCCACCGGGGCCGCGTCCTTCGCCTCGTACACATACGGCTCCAGACCGCCGCCCAGGGCCAGCGCGCCCGCGCGGGTCGCGGCCGCCGCCGAGGCGTGCCGTGCCATCAGCGCGTCCAGGCCCTCGGCCTCGATCCGCTCCACACAGGCCTCCAGCGCCAGCATCTCCAGCTGCGCCGGAGCGTGCAGCAGCGCCTTGCGGCCGCCGTCGATCCAGCGCTCCTTCCAGTCCAGGAGGGAGAGGTACGAGCGCCGCGGCGCGGCCGGGTTGGCGGCGAACCGCTCCCAGGCCCGCGCGCTCACCGACACCGCCGACACGCCCGCGGGGCCGCCCATCGCCTTCTGCGCGCCGATGATGCACATGTCCACGCCCCAGGCGTCCGGCAGCACCGGCTCGGCGCCGATCGACGCCACCGCGTCCAGGTAGAACAGCGCGCCGTGCGCCCGCACGACCTCGCCGATCTCCGCCACCGGGTTGGTGTTGCCGGTCGCCGCCTCCGCGTGCACCAGCGACACGAAGTCGATCTCCGGGTGCTCGGCGAGCGCCCGCTCCACCTGCTCCGCCGTGACCGCCGTGTGGAAGGGCACCTCCAGGTCGACGACGGTCGCCCCGCAGTCCCGCAGCCAGTTCCCGAAGGTCTGTCCGTACGGACCGGTGACGATGTTCAGCGCGGTCGAACCGGCCCGCGCGCCGCTGCGGATGCACCCCTCCAGGGGCAGCAGCGCCTCGCCCTGGGTGATCACCACGTCCTGCTCGGTGGAGAGCAGCGCGGCGACCCGGCGCTCGATCGACGCGAAGTGCGCGGCGGTCAGCGGGGCCAGGTCCAGCAGCGGATGTGTCACGGTCACGGGGGTTCCTTCGTCGGTGTCGAATGCGTGTCGCCTACATCAGGATGAGGCTCGTGCCAGCGTAAGCGCTCGGTCCGCCGCCGGACGGCCGGGCCCGTACGCCGTCACGGCGGTGTGCCCAACGTGTCACAGGGCTCGTACCGGTGGGCCCGGACTCTTCCCCCGGCGCGCCGTCGGTGGGATGTTGCGGGCCGGAGCGGCGCCGCACGATGCCGCCGGGACGAACGGGGTGGACACCATGGCCGGAAGCACGAGAACGGGCGGGAACGACAGAGCGCTGCTGCGCCGGGCGGCGGTGGCCGCCGCGACGCTCGCCGTCACCGCACCGCTGACCCTCTGCGCCGCGGGAGACGCGGGAGCGGCGGGGACGGCCGTGACGGCGGGAGCGGCCGGGACGTCGGGGACGGCAGTGACGTCGGCGACGGCAGTGACGTCCGAGGCGGCCACGGCTGCGGACGCGGCCCGCGCCGCGTGGTCGGCGATCGGCCACCCGATCGTCTTCGCCCGCTACGACGCCACGGACTCCATCGAGGACCTGTACGCCATGTCCCCGCTCGGCGGCGGCGCCGTCCGGCTCACCCACACCCCCACCGTCAGCGACGTGATGCCCGGCTGGTCCCCGGACGGCAAGCGGGTGGCGTTCCTCCGGTACAGCCTCGACGGCACGATCGACGGCATCTGGACGATGAACGCCGCGGGCGGCGACCTGAAGTCGGTGCCCGGCACCCAGGGCGCCTCCGACCCGGCCTGGTCCCCGGACGGCACGCGGATCGCCTACTCCCGGCCGGTCGGCGACCAGCGCGAGATCTACGTGGCCGACGTCGACGGCACCCCCGCCACGCGGCTCACCACCACCACGGCGGACGAGTTCCACCCGACCTGGTCCCCGGACGGCAAGAACCTGGCCTTCAGCCGCACGGACACCTCCGGAGGCAGCGGGCTGGTACGGATCCAGCTGTCCACCCTGGCCCAGACGCCGATCACCGGGACGGGCTCCCAGGACTGGAGTCCCGACTGGTCGAGCGCCGACCGGATCGCCTTCAGCCGCCTGGACGCCAGCGGCTTCGCCCACCTCTACGACGTCCGCCCCGACGGCACGGGAGTGCACCAGATCACCACGGGCCCGGCCCACGACAAGTTCCCCTCCTGGTCGCCGGACGGCCGCCGCCTGGTCTTCACCCGCGGCGGCACCGACGACGCGGACCCCGAGCACCTCTTCCTGGTGCGGGTCGACGGCACCGGCCTGAAGCAGCTCACCAAGACCGACTCGCACGACCTGGAGGCGGACTGGCGCCCCTGATCCGCCCCCTCGACACGGCTCGTAGAGTGCGGGTATGAGCGATCACGAGGTGCTGCACGTGAAGGGGCGGGTGCTCGTCGGCCCGGAGGACGTCCGCGACGAACTGTGGTGCGTCGACGGGCGGATCACCTTCGAGCGGCCCGCCGCCGAGGCCGTGACCGTCGAGGGCTGGGTGCTCCCCGGCCTCGTCGACGCCCACTGCCACGTCGGACTCGACCGGCACGGTCCCGTCGACGAGGCCACCAGCGAGAAGCAGGCCCTCACCGACCGGGACGCCGGCACCCTCCTCATCCGGGACGCGGGCTCGCCCTCGGACACCCGCTGGATCGACGAGCGCGAGGACCTCCCGAAGATCATCCGGGCGGGCCGGCACATCGCCCGCACCCGCCGCTACATCCGCAACTACGCCCACGAGATCGAGCCCGCCGACCTCGTCGCGTACGTCGGCCGGGAGGCCCGCCGCGGCGACGGCTGGGTCAAGCTCGTCGGCGACTGGATCGACCGCGAGGCGGGCGACCTCACCGCCTGCTGGCCGCGCGCCGAGGTCGAGGAGGCCATCGCGGAGGCGCACCGGCTCGGCGCCCGCGTCACCGCGCACTGCTTCGCCGAGGACTCGCTGCGGGACCTGGTGGAGGCGGGCATCGACTGCATCGAGCACGCCACCGGGCTCACCGAGGAGACGATCCCGCTCTTCGCGGAGCGGGGCGTCGCCATCGTCCCCACCCTGGTGAACATCGCGACCTTCCCGCACCTCGCCGACGGCGGCCAGGAGAAGTTCCCCCGCTGGTCGGCCCATATGCGCCGGCTCCACGAGCGGCGGTACGACACGGTCCGCGCGGCCTTCGACGCGGGCGTGCCCGTCTTCGTCGGCACCGACGCGGGCGGCTCCCTCGCCCACGGCCTGGTCGCCGAGGAGGTCGAGGAGCTGACCAAGGCCGGTATCCCGCCGATCGACGCGCTCGCCGCCACCGCCTGGGGGGCCAGGGCCTGGCTGGGCCGGCCCTCCCTGGAGGAGGGCGCCCCGGCCGACCTCGTCGTCTACGGCGAGGACCCGCGCGCGGACGTCCGTGTCCTCGCGGCACCGCGGCGGATCGTCGTCAACGGCCGGGTGGTGGGCTGAGCCCTCACGCGGCGCCGTGGGCGGGCCTGGTCCGGCCCGTCAGCGGCTCAGGAATCCGAGCCGGGCCCGCTTCTCCGGGATGAAGACCTCCGGCAGGTCGACCTCGGGCAGCAGGACCTCGGGGCCGAGCTCGAAACCGGCCCGTACGAGCCGGGCGATCGCCCTCTCGTTCGCGGCGTCCGGGTCGACGACGATCCGGGTGCGGCCCGTCAGCGCGAAGTCGACGAGCGCGACGAGCAGCCGGCCGGTGAAGCCCGGCTCCGGGGCGAGCCCCGGCGCCACGAGCAGGTGCACGCCGATGTCGCCCGGCCGCGCCTCGTAGCACTCGCCGACCCGGTCGGCCTCGGGGTCGTACGTCTGGAAGAGGGCGACCGGCTGCCCGTCCCGGGCGACCAGGTAACCGTGGTGCGTGGTCAGCGAGCCGAGGTGCGCGTAGATCTCCCGGACCTGCTCGACGGTGGTCCCGGCCATGCCCCAGAAGCGGGCCCGCTCCTCGGTGACCCAGCCGTGCAGGAGCGGCGCGTCGCCGTCGGGGTCGACGGGCCGGACCGTGACGATTCCGAAGCCCTCGACGGTCTGGACGTGTACGGCGGTGGTCATCCCTGCTCCTTGGTGAGGTCCTGCCAGTCGGTGGTGACGGGGGCGAGCTCGCCCCGCAGCCACAGGGGGAGTTGGTCGCGGTGGTGCGGGTCGCCGGGCACTCCGGACGCGCCGAACGGCACGATCCAGCGGCTCCGCTCCCGGTCGGCGAGGTCCCAGACGTAGCGAGCGGCGGAGGCGCGGGCGCTGCGGTCGGTCCAGCCGGGCACGCTGGACGTGGAGAGGACGCAGTCGTGGTCCCCGCCGAGCCCCGGCCACCGGTGGTCGTCCGGGTCCGGCAGCGCCTGCCAGGGCGCGAGCCGGTGGGTCACGCCCCAGGCGGCGGGGGGCTCACCGGCGCCGGTCTCGTCGAGCGCCTCGCGCACGATCCGGTCGACGTCCCCGGCGGGCACGGGCCCGGTGACGAGCAGCGTCTCCAGGGCGAGGGCGACCCGCGGCCCGAGCGCGAGCCAGGGCCGGAAGAGCTCGGGGTACGGGGCGGGTTCGCGCAGCGCCGCGAAGGCCTCGTGGGCGGCGAGGCGGCGGACGACGGCCCCGCGCACGGCCGCGTAGAGACCGGCGTCGAGGCTGTCGGCGTCCATCCGCCGGTCCCAGGCGAGCAGCCGCTCCCGGACGCCTGCGCCGGCGGGGGAGAGGCCCTCGCCCGCGCGGCGTACGGCTTCCAGGAGGCGGGCCGCCGAGGGGTTGTCCGTGTCCGTGTGGATCGCGGCCGTCGTCTCCGGGGTCCAGGCCGCGGAGGCGCCGAGCAGCGTGTCGATGCGGGCCGCCCGGTGCGGCGGGGCGAACTCGACGCCCAGGGGCGCGGCCAGGCCCCGGGCGTTGGCCATCACGGCGTGGCCGCGGACCTCGGCGCGGGGCAGCGGCGCCGGGGCGTCGGCCCAGGCGTGCGCCGGGTCCCAGGCGGGCACGATCCGCAGGGAGTTGGCCCGGTCCCGTACGGGGACGTGGCCGGCGACCCGGTGCAGGAGACCGCCTCCGGTGTCGGCGGCCTGGACGACGTTCACCGGCTCGACCCAGCCGTCGAGGGCCGCGTCCACGTCGGCGACGGTCCGGGCGCGCAGCAGCGCGGGCAGCACCCCGAAGCCGAGTTCCCCGGTGACCCGGGGCGGGTACCGCAGGGCGAGGGCCTCCCGGCCGCCGGCCGCGTCCCCGTCCGGGTCGGTGATCACCGGCCCCCGGGGCGTCTCGATCACCTCGATCTCCACCGGGTCCGCGCCCGCGACCTCGATCGTCTCCCGGTGCGCGGCCGCCGGGGCCCAGCCGTCCGGGCCGAGGGCCTCCACGGTGCCGTCGGGGAGCATGCGGAGCCGTTCCCGGTAGAGGTCCTGGTAGTCCGCCATCGCGTTGGTGATCGCCCAGGCCACCGGCCCGGTGTGGCCGAAGTGGGCGAGTCCGGGGACTCCGGGCACGGCGAGGCCCACCACGTCGTACGCGGGGCAGGCGAGCCGGATCTGCTGGTAGACGCCCGGCGCCTCGATGAACCGGTGCGGGTCGCCCGCCACCAGGGCCGCCCCGCTCGCCGTCCGTCCGCCGGCCACGACCCAGCCGTTGGAGCCGGCGGTGCCGGGCCCGTCGGTCGCGAAGAGCTCCGTCCACTCCTCGCCGAGCCGCCGGGCGACCTCGTCCCGCCACAGCTTGGTGGGGAAGCCCGCGAAGAGGATGTGGGTGGAGAGCCAGACGGCGAGCGGCGTCCAGGGCTCCCAGCGGCCGGGCGCGAGGCCGGTCCGGGCGAACTCGGGTGCGCGGCCGGCGCCTTCGGCGAGGCCGTCGTTGACCCCGTCCACGTACGCGCGTACCCACGCCGCCGTCGGTGCGTCGGTCTCCCGGAGCCGGTCGAAGCAGCGGCGGGCGGTGTCGGCGAGGCGGGCCCGGCGGGCGAAGGCGTCCCAGCCGAGCTCGGCGGCGCCGAGGAAGGCGGCGCTGCTGCCCTGGGCCCGGTGCCGTTCGACCTCCAGCTGCCAGGCGCGGTCGCGGGCGGTGACCCGCCCCTGGGCGAAGGCGAGTTCGTCCGGGTCCGCGGCCCGCAGATGGGGGACGCCCCAGGCGTCCCGGTAGACCTCGATGCTCACGGAGACCCCGATCCCGTCGTTCCGATCCCGCCAGCTCCTTAGGTTAGGCTGGCCTAAATTAATCTACAGGAGTCCCGGAGGGGTCGGGTGCGCCGGGTTGACGATCCGTGACCCGGGCGCCCCGCGGATCGTTCTCACCGATTCCGCCCGGACCGCCCCGTACGAAACACGCGGGAAAACCGGGAACGGTTGTAGAGAGATGAATCGAAAATGAACACGGAAACCCCCCTTTGGAGTGAACTCACGTCAGGCGACTGTCGGTTCACTCTCCGTGCGTAAAGATTCCGGTGTCTCAAGTCGCCGAGGCCGCACCGACCCACCGTCCCCGTGGTGAGCGGCCGGCGACGCCATGTCTCCTGTGGGGGTTCCACCATCTTGAACAGCAACACCTTCCGCATGCCCGTACGCCGCTCCGCCGCCGCCGCGACCGTCGCCGCCCTGGCCGTCGGCCCCGTGCTCCTCGCGGCCCCGGCGGCGCACGCCACGGGCGGCGAAGGGCGCGCCACCGCCGTCGTGCTGAGGGCCGGCCTCGACGTCTCCCTCCTCGGCAAGACCGTGAACGTGCCGGTCCGGGCCTCCCTCAACGAGGTCGAGGCGCCCGAGACCGAGAAGGAGACGGCGCTCTCCGTGAAGGTGCAGGGAGCCGAGGGCGGGAAGCCGATCGACCTCCTCAAGGCCGACGTCGCCACCGCCGACGCGACCGTGGACGAGAAGAAGGCCGAGGGGTACGTCAACCTCGTCAAGGCCCGGGTCCACGTCCCCGGCATCCCGCTGCTCTCCCTCATCGAGGTCGAGAAGGTCACCTCCAAGGCGCTGTGCGAGGTGGGGAAGAAGCCGGTCGCCCAGTCCAACGTCCTCGGTCACGTGACCGTGTTCGGCAAGAAGACCACCCTGTCCGCGGGCGGCCGGACCCAGGTCGGCGTGCCGGGGGTCGGCAAGGTCACCCTGGACCTGTCCCGTACGTCCACGACCTCCCGCACCGCCGCGGCCACGGCCCTCGAACTCAAGGTGCAGGTCAACCCGCTGGACCTCGGCGTCGCCGAGGTCAACGGCACCGTGACCCTCGCCGAGGCCACCTGCGAGACGCCCGAGGGCACGACCCCGACCGAGAAGCCCACCGACAAGCCCACCGAGAACCCCACGCAGCAGCCGACCGGGCAGCCCACGCAGCAGCCCTCGGTCAAGCCGAGTGACGCGGGGGGCATCAAGACCAACAACGGCGGCACCACGCCCACCGAGAACCTCGCCGAGACCGGCGGCAGCTCCACCACCCCGTACATCGCGGCCGGAGCGCTCGCCCTGCTCGTCGCCGGCGGCGGCGCCCTCGCCGTGACCCGCTCGCGCGCACGCAACCGCGGCTGACGGTCCGAGGGGGAAGCGCCGGGGGGCGCCGGGAGGAAAACGAGGGTCCGGGGAGGGCGGCGGTGACGACACCGCCCTCCCCGGACCCTTCCTCGCGTTCCTCCCGGCCGCGGCTCAGCCGCAGATCAGCAGCGCCTGGTCGAGCGCCTGCAGGAAACGGTTCGTCGTCGCCCGGTCCCGGACCGCGAGCCGCAGCCAGTTCCGGTCGAGCCCCGGAAACGTGTCGCCCCGGCGGGCCGCGAAGCCGAGCGACCGCAGCCGCTCCCGCACCACGTCCGCACCGTCGATCCGCAGCAGCACGAAGGGGCCCTCCGCCCCCGCCACCGTCCGCACCTCGTCGAACTCCGCGAGCCCGGCGAGCAGATGGGCCCGCTCCACCCCGATGCGGTGCGCCGCGTGCTCCGCCTCCGCGAGCGCCGCCCGCGACATGCACGCCTCCGCCGCCACCAGGGCCGGCGTCGACACCGGCCACAGCGGCTGCGTCCGCTCCAGAGCCGCGATCGTCTCCGGCCCGGCCAGTACGTACCCGATCCGCAGCCCGGCGAGCCCCCAGGTCTTGGTGAGGCTCCGCAGCACCACGAGCCCCGGCACGTCCGTCCGCCCGGCCAGCGACTCCCGCTCACCCGGCACCGCGTCCATGAACGCCTCGTCCACCACCAGGGTCCGCCCCGGCCGGGCGAGCGCGGCGATCGAGGCGGCCGGATGCAACACGGAGGTCGGGTTCGTGGGGTTCCCGATCACCACCAGGTCCGCGTCCTCCGGAACCGCCGCCGGATCCAGCCGGAAGCCGTCCTCCTCGCGCAACAGCACCCGGCCCACCTCGTGCCCGGCGTCCCGCAGCGCCGCCTCGGGCTCGGTGAACTGCGGATGCACCACGACCGGCCGCCGCACCGGCAGCGCCCGCGCGAGCAGCACGAACGCCTCCGCCGCGCCCGCCGTCAGGAGCACCCGGTTCGACGGCAGGTCGTGCCGCTCGGCGACCGCCGCCCGCGCGGCCCGGCCGTCCGGATAGGCCGCCAGACCGGTCAGCGAGTCGGCGATCCGCTTCCGCAGCCAGTCCGGCGGGGTGTTCGTCCGGACGTTGACCGCCAGATCGATGAGTTTCTCGTCCCTGACCTCGTCGTCACCGTGGTGGCGCAGGTCGTGGGCGTCGGTATGCGTGTCCATGGCCGCCGTCGTGTGGGGGGTGGGGATGGTGGGGGGTGAGCCAGGCTCGCCAGCGATGTACCCGTGCGTCAAGGGCAACAACCGTGCGACGGAAGTCACTTCGTTCGGATGAAACGGGAGAAAGGTGGCGATTGCGCAGGTCACGCGCCGGGATTTCCGCTTCGGCACCAGCAGCACGGCCCCGGCCCGACCGCCGGGCGGCACGAGGGACCCCGCCCGGGACCCCGCCCGGGCCTCCGCACCGGGGCGCGTGCCGAGGTCCGCCTCCGTACGCGCGCGCGTGCCCACGGCCGGCTCGGCACCCGCGCGCGTGCCCGCCTCCACCTCCGCCTCCTCCGCCTCCGTATCCGCATCCGCCTCCGCCGCGAGCAGCGCCGCCGCCTCCGCATCCGCTTCCGCCGCGAGCAGCGCCGCCGCCTCCGCATCCGCCTCCGCCGCGAGCAGCGCCGCCGCCTCCGCCACGGACGCCGTGCCCGTCGCCGCCAGCGGCAGCGCCGAAGGATGCGGTACGGGTACGGCCGCCAGCTCCCCGGCCGTGAACCCGCGCACCGGCACCCCGAGCGCCGCCGCGGCCGCCACGATCCCCGGCTCCGCCGCCCGCGCGTCGAGCGTGGCGAGCGACCGCACCCGCGCGCGCGTCAGACCCGCCTCCCGCAGGACCGCGTCCACGAGCGCGAGGACCTCGCCCACCGGCACGCCCGACCGGGCCCCGACGCCGAGGTGCGCGGACGCCGTCCCATCGGATAGCAAAGGCCCATGGCTGTAGTCGTCGCGCTCGGCGCGTTCCTCATGACGCTCTTCGGCGGCTGGGTCGCCGGGCGCGTCACCGACCGCCGCCACCTCGTCCTCGGCCTCGCCGGCGGACTCATGCTCGGCGTCGTCGGACTCGACCTCCTGCCGGAGGCCCTGGAGGCCGCCGGGCAGAAGGTCTTCGGCGTCCCCGAGGCCCTGCTGCTCTTCGTCGGCGGCTTCCTCTTCGCCCACGTCGTCGAGCGGCTCCTCGCCGTCCGCCGTGCGGCGCACGGCGTCGACGCCCACGAGCGGGTCCCCCAGGTCGGTCTGACGGCCGCCGCGGCGATGATCCTCCACAGCCTCATGGACGGCATCGCGCTCGGCGCCGCCTTCCAGGTCGGCGGCGGCATGGGCGCCACCGTCGCCCTCGCCGTCATCGCCCACGACTTCGCCGACGGCTTCAACACGTACACGATCACGAGCCTCTACGGGAACGCCCGCCGCAGAGCCCTCACCATGCTCGTCGCGGCCGCCGTCGCCCCGCTCGCCGGAGCCGGACTCGCCACCCTGTTCACCCTTCCGGAGGAACTGCTCGGCTGCTATCTCGGCTTCTTCGGCGGCGTCCTGCTCTACCTCGCCGCCGCCGAGATCCTGCCCGAGGCCCACCACGAACACCCCGCCCGTTCCACCGTGCTGTGCACGGTGGCGGGCGTGGCCTTCATCTGGCTCGTGGTGGGCGTCTCCGGCGGCTGAACTCACGCGCAGTGCCCCACGAACCGCGCGGCGACCTCGGGCGACCCCGCCCAGTGGGTGTGCACATAACTGGCGTGCACCCCGCCCTGCACGAAGCCCTCCACGCGCCGCTCCGGCTGCCGAAGGCCCCAGGCCGCCAGCGGCCCGGCACCCGGCTCGATCACGGTGCGGTGGAACTCGTGGCCGCGCAGCCGCGCCCCGGCCGGCGCGAGGACGCTGTCGCTGACGGCGACGGCGTCCCGGTAGCCGAGCGTGAGCCGCTCCGACATCCGCGCGTCGGCGTCGAGCACGCCGCACATCGGGTGCCCGTCCAGCGACCGCGCCAGGTACAGGAGCCCGGCGCACTCGGCGGCGATCGGCGCGCCGGAGGCGGCGAGCTCGGCCACGGCCTTGCGGAGGGGCTCGTTGGCGGACAGCTGCTCGCCGTACATCTCGGGGAAGCCGCCGCCTATGACGAGCCCGCTCGTCCCCTCGGGGAGGGCCTCGTCCCGGAGCGGGTCGAAGGTGACGACCTCGGCGCCGGCGGCCTGGAGCAACTCCGTGTGCTCGGCGTACGAGAAGGTGAATGCCGCCCCGCCGGCGACGGCTACCACAGGCCGCGTTGTGGGCATGCGTTCCGCCGGGGCGGAACGGGTGGGCACAACGCGACCACCGGCGTGCAGCCGCCCGTCAACCTCAGGCACCCACGGCGTGCAGCGAAGCTCCGGCGCCGACTGTGCAAGGGCCATCAGCGCATCCAGGTCGCACCCCTGCCGCACCTGCTCCGCCTGCGCGGCCACCGCCTCCACCGCCTGGGCCTGCCGCTCGGCGACCGGCACGAGCCCGAGGTGCCGCGACGGCGTCGCCACGGCGGGGGCACGCCGGAGCACGCCGAGCACCGGCACCCCCGACTCCCCGAGCGCCTCCCGCAGCAGGTGTTCGTGCCGGTCCGACGCGACCTTGTTGAGGATCACGCCCCCGATCCGCACCTCCGGGTCCCAGGACGCGAAGCCGTGCACGAGCGCCGCCACCGACCGCGACTGCGAGGAGGCGTCGACGACGAGCACCACCGGTGCCTTGAGCAGCTTCGCCACCTGCGCGGTGGACGCCAGCTCGCCCTGGTCGGCGGCCCCGTCGTACAGGCCCATGACCCCCTCGACCACGGCCAGGTCGCAGCCGCGCGAGCCGTGCAGGAAGAGCGGTGCGACCAGCCCCGTACCGCACATGTACGCGTCGAGGTTGCGGCCCGGGCGTCCGGTCGCGAGCGCGTGGTAGCCCGGGTCGATGTAGTCGGGGCCGACCTTGTGCGGGGAGACGGCCAGACCACGGCCGGCGAACGCGGCCATCAGGCCGGTCGCGACCGTGGTCTTGCCCGCGCCGGACGACGGCGCGGCGATGACGAGACGTGCTACCACTCGATGCCCCGCTGGCCCTTCTGACCGGCGTCCATCGGGTGCTTGACCTTGGACATGTCGGTGACGAGATCGGCGAAGTCGACGAGCTCCTGCGGGGCGTTGCGGCCGGTGATGACGACGTGCTGCTGCCCGGGACGGTCGCGCAGCACCTCGACGACCTCCTTGACGTCGATCCAGCCCCAGTGCAGCAGGTAGGCGAACTCGTCGAGGACGTAGAACTTGTACCTCTCCTCGGCGAGGTCCCGCTTGACCTGCTCCCAGCCCTCGCGGGCCTTCTCCTCGTGGGACTGCTCGCCCTCGGCGACCTCGCGCTGGATCCAGGACCAGCCCTCGCCCATCTTGTTCCAGGTGACCGTGCCGCCCTTGCCGGTCTCGCCGAGCGCCTTGAGGGCGTTCTCCTCGCCGACCTTCCACTTGGCGGACTTGACGAACTGGAACACCCCGATCGGCCAGCCCTGGTTCCAGGCGCGCAGCGCCATGCCGAACGCGGCGGTCGACTTCCCCTTGCCGACTCCGGTGTGCACCATCACCAGTGCCCGGTTGCGGCGCTGACGGGTGGTGAGGCCGTCGTCGGGCACGACGGTCGGCTGTCCCTGCGGCATTAAGCGGCCCTCCATGCTGTCTGCGTTGTCTGTCCTGCTGCCTGTACGTCCCGGACGAGGCCGGCGATCGAGTCGGCGCGCAGCTCGTCCAAGGTGACGGCGGTGCCGCCGAGTTCACGCGCCAGGTTCCCGGCGAGCCCGAGGCGCACCGGGCCGGTCTCGCAGTCCACGACCACCGAGGCCGTGCCGTCGGCGGCGTGCAGCCGCGCCGCGCGGGCCGCGAGCGCCACCGGGTCGGCCCCGCCGCCGGTCGCCCGCCCGTCGGTCACGACGACGAGCAGCGGGCGGCGCGAGGGGTCCCGCAGCCGTTCGACCCGCAGCACGTCATGGGCCTTGAGCAGCCCCGCGGAGAGCGGTGTACGACCTCCGGTCGGCAGCTTCTCCAGGCGGGCGGCGGCCGCGTCCACGGACGAGGTCGGCGGCAGCGCGACCTCGGCGTCCCGCCCCCGGAAGGTGACGAGACCGACCTTGTCGCGCCGCTGGTAGGCGTCGAGCAGCAGCGAGAGCACCGCGCCCTTCACGGCGCTCATCCGCTGCCGCGCCGCCATGGAGCCGGAGGCGTCCACGGCGAAGAGCACCAGGTTGCCCTCACGGCCCTCCCGGGTCGCCTGCCGCAGGTCGTCGCGGCGGACCACCAGTCCTGGCCCGGACCGCCCGCGCGCCCGCTGGTGCGGGGCGGCGGCCTGGACGGTCGCGGCCAGGTGCAGCTTGGTCAGCGCGCCCCGGGGCCGGGTGGAGCCGGTGGTACGGCCGTGCTCGGTGCGGGCCCGGGAACGGCGCCCGGCCGCGCCCTCGCCGAGACCGGGAACGCTCAGCACCTTCGTACGGAAGGGTTCGCCGGCCTTGACGGCGGCGCGTTCACCGGCACCGGCGCCGGAGTTCTGCGGGGCGGGCGCGCTCTCCGGTGCCTCGGCGGACTCGGGCGCAGGACCCCCGGGCCCCTCGCCCTGCGGCGGGACACCCCCGCCGCCGCCCCCGTCAGGACCGCCGTCCCCGGGCCCGTCCGGCTCGGGATCGTCGTCCGGTGCGTCCCCCTTGAACTGCTCCAGGGTCTCGTCGAGCTTGTCCTCGTCGAGTCCGGGCGCGTCGAACGGCGAGCGACGCCGGCGGTGGGGGAGGGCCAGGAGCGCGGCCTGCCGCACGTCCTCCGAGGTGACCTCGGTCCGTCCGGCCCAGGCGGCGAGGGCGGTCGCGGTCCGGGCCATGACGATGTCGGCGCGCATGCCGTCCACCTCGAAGGCGGCGCAGGTCGCGGCGATCTGGAGGAGCACGGCGTCCCCGAGGGTGACCTGGGGCAGCAACGCCCGCGCGGCGACGATCCGTTCGCGCAGGGCGGCTTCCTCGCCGGCCCAGCGGGCGGCGAAGGCGGCCGGGTCGTCCTCGAACGCGAGCCGCCGCCGTACGACCTCGACCCGCTGCTCCGGGTCCCGCGAGGCGGCGACCTCCACGGTGAGACCGAAGCGGTCGAGCAACTGCGGCCGCAGCTCGCCCTCTTCGGGGTTCATGGTCCCGACGAGCAGGAAGCGGGCGGCATGCCGTACGGAGACGCCTTCGCGTTCGACGTGGGACTGACCCATCGCGGCGGCATCGAGCAAGACATCGATCAAGTGATCGTGGAGCAGATTCACCTCGTCGACGTACAGGATTCCCCGGTGCGCATGGGCCAGCAGCCCCGGCTCGAAGGCCTTCACGCCCTCGGCGAGGGCCTTCTCGATGTCGAGCGAGCCGACGAGCCGGTCCTCGGAGGCCCCGACGGGCAGCTCGACCATCCGCGCGGGCCGGGCGTTGGCGGCGCCGTCCCCGTGCGGCCCATCCGGGCACCCGGGGTCCGGCGAGGTGGGGTCACAGCTGAACCGGCAGCCGACGACGACCGGCACCTCGGGCAGCAGCTCGGCGAGCGCGCGAACGGCGGTGCTCTTTGCCGTGCCCTTCTCGCCCCGCACGAGCACACCGCCCACGGCTGGGCTGACCGCAGTCAGCAGCAGCGCGAGCCGCAGGTCGTCCATGCCGACGACGGCGGTGAACGGGTAGCGGGTGTTCATCGAATGCTCGCTCCTTCGGGTGACTTCTGTTCGACTCGACCGTAGGCGCCTGAGACGTGGGCGAGACTGTCGGCGTTCCCCACGGTCATGGGGATGGCCCCGCCGTCAGCCCAGCTGTGGGCGGAGTTCTCGTGTGCTCCCCGCCCACGCGGGGATCCCGCGCTCACGGCGCCCCCGGCGGCACGAACGGCAGCCCCTTCGGGGCTCCCTCCTCGATCAGCCGCAGCAGCGCGTCCGTGTCGGCGTGCTCCTCGATCAGGTCGCCGAGGCGGTCGAGCTGCTCCTCGCGCAGCGCGCCGAAGGACGTGTCCGGGGCGGGCACGAACCGGCGGCCCGCCGCCGCCGCGACCTCGCGCAGGAACGCCCGGCGGAAGCCGTCGCTCTCCAGCGAGCCGTGCCAGTGGGTGCCCCACACGGAGCCGACCCGGCAGCCGTCCAGGAAGGGTTCCCCGCCGTCCACGGTGGCGACGCCGTGGTGGATCTCGTAGCCCTCGACCCGTTCGCCCAGCGCCTCGCCGACCGGCCGGGCGAGGGTCTTCTCGACCCCGAACCGCACCCGTACGGGCAGCAGGCCGAGTCCGTCGACGACCCCCGCCTTCGACTCGACCTCGTCCTCGATGCGCTCGGCCAGGGCCTGGAAGCCGCCGCAGATGCCGAGCACCGGCCGGCCCTCGGCCGCGCGCCGGACGAGGGCGTCCGCGAGTCCCCGCTCCCGCAGCCAGGAGAGGGCCTTGACCGTGCCCCGGGTGCCGGGCACGACGACGAGGTCGGCGTCGACGAGCTCCTCGGGCCGGTCCACGAAGCGGACCACGACGCCCGGTTCGGCGGCGAGCGCGTCGACGTCCGTGAAGTTGGACATCAGCGGCACCGCGCAGACGGCGACCCGCAGTACGTCCGCGCCGACCGGCGGCGCGACGACCGACTCGCGGACGGTGCCCCGCAGGGAGACCCGCAGGCCGTCCTCCTCGTCGATGCCGAGGCCGTGCGCGTACGGCAGGACACCGAAGGTCCGGCGCCCGGTGAGCCCGTGCAGCATGTCCAGGCCCGGTTCCAGGAGGGTCACGTCGCCCCGGAACTTGTTGACCAGGTAGCCCGCGACCAGCGACTGGTCCTCGGGCGCGAGCAGCGCCGTCGTCCCGAAGAACTGGGCGAAGACCCCGCCCCGGTCGATGTCCCCGACGACGACCACGGGCAGCCGCGCGGCGCGCGCGATGCCCATGTTCACGATGTCCGTGCGCCGCAGGTTGATCTCGGCCGGACTCCCCGCCCCCTCGCAGATCACGGCGTCATACGTGCCCCGGAGTTCCTCCAGGCACGCCATCACCGGCTCGAAGAGCGTCTGCTGCCGGCCTCCGTGATAGCCCCGGGCGCTCATCTCGCCGACCGGTTTGCCCATGAGGACGACCTGGCTGGAGCGGTCGCTGCCGGGCTTGAGCAGCACCGGGTTCATCAGCGCGGTCGGCTCCACCCGGGCGGCCTGCGCCTGCATGGCCTGCGCACGGCCGATCTCGGCGCCCTCCCGGGTGACGAAGGAGTTGAGGGACATGTTCTGTCCCTTGAACGGCGCGACCTTGACGCCCTGCCGTACCAGCCAGCGGCAGATGCCGGCCGTCACGACGCTCTTGCCCGCGTCGGACGTGGTCCCGGCGACGAGCAGCCCCCCACCCCTCATGCGTTCCTCCGCTTCAGCGCGCTCGCGATCATGCGGCCGCCGACGCAGGCGGCCAGGGTCAGTCCGGTGATCCGGCGGGAGAGCCGGACCGCGCGGTCGATGTCGGCGACCTCGACGGGCCGCCCCTCCCCGTTGAGGACGGGCCGGTGCTCGACCCGTCCGGCGTACGAGAGGGTGCCCCCGAGCCGTACGCCGAGGGCGCCCGCGAAGGAGGCCTCGACCGGTCCCGCGTTGGGGCTCGGGTGCTTCGCGGCGTCCGCCCGCCAGGCCCGTACGGCCCCGCGCGGGTTCCCGCCGGCGACGGTCGCGAGGGCGGCGGTCAGCCGGGCCCCGGGCCAGCCGGCCACGTCGTCGAGGCGGGCCGAGGCCCAGCCGTACCGCCGGTGGCGGGGGTTCTTGTGGCCGACCATCGCGTCGAGGGTGTTCACCGCGCGGAAGCCGACCAGGCCCGGCACGCCCGCGACCGCTCCCCAGAAGAGGGCGCCCACGACCGCGTCGGAGGTGTTCTCGGCGACGGACTCGACGACCGCGCGGGCCATCGCGGGACCGTCGAGGGACTGCGGGTCGCGTCCGCACAGGTGCGGCAGCCGTTCCCGGGCGACCTCCAGGTCCCCGGCGGCGAGGGCGCCGCCGATCGCGCGGGCCTCGCGTCCCAGGGTCGTCCCGCCGACGACGGCCCAGACCGAGGCGGCGGTGAGGGCGACGGAGGCGGCGCGGCTGTCCCGTACCGTACGGGCGGCGAGGGCGCCGGCCGCGACGGTGGCGCCGACGCAGACGGCGGTGTGCAGGGCGCCCCAGCCGCGGTGGTCGTGCCAGAGGGCCTTCTCGACCCGGCCCGCGGCCCGGCCGAAGGCGGCGACGGGGTGTCCGCGGCGGGGATCGCCGACGAGCAGGTCGACGGCGAGACCGGCCGCCGCGCCGTACGCGAATCCGTCCGGGGAGAGGCGGCTGGCTCTGGACAGGGTGGGGCTGCGGCCGGGCATGGCGACGTGTCCTCACTCAGGGTCCGCGCCCTGGATCGACGTGACCGGCGGCGAGAGTTCCTGACTCCCGGACCCTTCGGATCCGGTCACAGTGGCGGGACCGCGCCGGAATCGCACCGGACTTCCTCTACTGCCGCCGTAATGGCCTCGGCAGTCCACCACGGCCCGAGAACAGCCGTCAACTCACCCTTGACCTGCGCCGCGTCACTGTGCGAAGCACCACAAACACGACGGCCGGGCGGCCCGCACGCGAGGTGCGGACCGCCCGGCCGGGGTGGTGAGGACCGTCAGGCGACGATCAGGTAGATGCCGTACGCCACGGCCGCCAGGCACAGGGCGAAGCAGGCGTAGGCGCCGGTGCGGGCCAGGACGGCGGAGCCTCCCTGGGTGGCGGCCTGCTCCTGCTTGGAGAGGCCGATGACACCGAGGGTGAAGAGGCCCACGAGGGCGACGGTCGCCACGAGGCTGACTCCGAAGACGGAGCCGAGAGCTGCCCAGTCGATCTTCATGCTTGGTTCCAGTTCCTTAGACCGCGGCGGTGGCCGGGGGAGCGGCCGGGTCCGTGGGGGCCGGCGCGGGGATGGTGGTCTTCAGGTCCTCGTCCGCGACGGCGGCGACGGTACCGGCCGGCGGCGGGGTGACGGCCGCGATCGCGGTGGTCACGACGCCCTCGGGCTCGGCGTCGGTGTCGACCTCGTTGACGTTGGTGTGGTCGACCGGCTGGCGGCGGGAGACGAGCCAGATGCCGAGGCAGGAGGCGGCGAGGAAGGCCGCGACGACGTAGACGCCCCAGTTGCCCTGACGGGCGACGAACTCGGCACCGGCGGCGACCAGGCCGGCGGCCGGCAGGGTCAGGCCCCAGGCGACGAACATGCGGGTGGCGGTCGACCAGCGGACGACACCGCCCTTGCGGCCCAGACCCGCACCCATGACGGCGCCGGAGACGGAGTGCGTGGTGGAGAGGGAGAAGCCCAGGTGGGAGGAGGCCAGGATGACCGTGGCCGCGCTGGTCTGGGCGGCGAAGCCCTGCTGCGGCTGGAGGTCGGTGAGGCCCTTGCCCATGGTGCGGATGATGCGCCAGCCGCCGAGGGCCGTGCCGAGCGCGATCGCCGTGCCGGCGGAGACGATGACCCAGACCGGCGGGTTGGCGCCGGAGGGCAGGGAGCCGCCGGCGACCAGGGCGAGGGTGATGATGCCCATCGTCTTCTGGGCGTCGTTGGTGCCGTGGGCGAGGGAGACGAGACCGGCGGAGGCGATCTGGCCGACGCGGTAGCCCTTGGCCGTGTCCTTCTCGGAGGTCTTGGCGCCGATCTTGTACGTCAGCTTCGTGGCCAGCATCGCGGCGATGCCGGCGACGATCGGCGCGGCGACGGCCGGGATGAGGACCTTGCTGACGACGACCTCGCCGTTGACGCCGCTGACGCCGATCGAGGCGACGGTCGCGCCGATGAGGCCGCCCATCAGGGCGTGGGAGGAGCTGGAGGGCAGTCCGACCAGCCAGGTCACCAGATTCCAGAGGATCGCGCCGACGAGCGCGGCGAGGATCACTTCGGGCTGGATGCCGTCCTCGTTGACCAGTCCCTTGGAGATCGTCTTGGCGACCTCCACGGACAGGAACGCGCCGACGAGGTTCAGCACGGCGGACATGACCACCGCCGTCTTCGGCTTGAGGGCACCGGTCGAGATGGTCGTGGCCATCGCGTTGGCGGTGTCGTGGAAACCGTTCGTGAAATCGAACACGAGAGCTGTCACGACCACAATGGCGAGCAGCAGCGTGATGTGTTCCATTTACCCAGGCAATCGTTCGACGTCAGTGTTTCGTTGAACGTAAGCAACCTGAGTGAACGGAAGATGAACTGGGCCGGGCGACGTGGTGTCTCTAACCGGTGTCAAGAGGTTCCGCTTCTCGCTCCGGGGGACCCGGTGTCCACGATGCGGTCACCCCGGAACCACGGGCATCCCAGTCCTCCCGGGGCACATGCGACCTGTCCCGCTTCCTCCCCCGTCATCCCGTTCCGCTCCCTGGACGCGACCATCCGACCGGATGACCCCGCGGAGGAGACCCATGTCACTCCCCTGAGCGACCCTTCCGCTTCTCCCCCGCCGGGTCCCCCCGGTGGCAGCCCCACCCCGACCTGCCGAGACTGGGAGCGTGCGCCCGGCTACAGCGACGGCAGCGGCCGTCACCACCCTGATCGGTGTCGGCGCGGCCGCGTTCGCGGCCGGCCGGTACGCCAGCGACGTCGCCCTCAAGGCGCCGTCCGGACGACCACTGCCCGGAGACCCGCGGCTCACCGTGCACGCCACGGGACCCGAGCGGGTCACCCTCACCCGCAGCCTCGCCTCGCTGCGCCCCGGCACGTACGGGATGGAGGCCCCCGGACTGCACGCCGTCCTCGGCCCCGTCCTCGACCGGGTCCCGCACACCGCCGACACCGTCGTCCGCCGCCTGGAGCGGGTCGAGCTCGGCGTCCTCGGGCCCGGCGCCCGCGTCCGGCTCACCCCCCAGCTGCACCGGGGCACCCCCATCAGCGCCCTCGGGCTCGCCCACGAGGACGTCGAGATCCCCGGCGAACTCGGCCCCCTGCCCGCCTGGCTCGTGGCCGGCCCCCGCACCACCTGGGTGATCGCCCTGCACGGCCTCGGCACCACCCGCGAGCACCCGCTGAACCTCGTCCCCTTCTTCCACCACCGCAAGATCCCCGTCCTCGTCCCCGCCTACCGCGGCGACGAAGGAGCCCCCGCCTCCCCGGACGGCCTCGCCCACCTCGGCGACTCCGAGTGGCGGGACGTCGACGCCGCCATCCGCTACGCCGTCCGCCGGGGCGCCCGGAAGGTCGTCCTGCACGGCTGGGGGACCGGTGCCTCGATGGCCCTGCGCGCCGCCGCCGAATCGGGCCTGCGCGACCGGATCACCGGCCTCGTCCTCGACTCCCCGGTCCTCGACTGGGCGGCCACCCTCCGCAACCTCGCGGCGGCCCACCACGTCCCCGGCCCCCTGCTGCCGCTCGCCGTCCGCGCCGCCCAGGGCAGGACCAGCCCCCGCGAGGACCTCCTCCAGGAGGCCTCCGAGCCGGACGCCCTGCGCGTCCCCGTCCTCCTCTTCCACGGCCCCGACGACACGATCGCCCCCTGGGAACCCTCCGTCGAGCTCGCCGCCCGCCGCCCCGACCGGGTCACCCTGCAGACCGTGCGGCAGGCCCCGCACGCCGCGATGTGGAACGCCGACCCCGTCCGTTACGAGGAGTCCCTGCGCCGCTTCCTCACCCCGCTGTTCTGAGGGGGCCTCCGCGGCCGCTCCGGGGCCCGATCCGACGGGGCGTCCGATTCCGATTGGGCTTTCGGGCCGTCAGCGGGAAGACTGCCCCCGTGATGTCTCGAAAGCCCGATGAACCATTGGCGCGCAACTCCAGACTCCGACTCGTCCGCCCGCGGGCGCTGGCCACCGCCCGACGGGCCGTGACGACCCGGCGCACCCGGCCGGCGCCGCGGCCGCCCGAGGGCACTCCGCCCCGCGCGGAACTCGCCCGCCAGGCCCGGCACGTCCTCGCCGACGCCGTACGGATCGCCCGCTGGGCCGCCGTCGAGCACGGCGCCGACGCGGCACCCCGCACCGGCCCCGGAGCCGGCCCCGCCCAGGAACGGGCCGCGGCCGCCCTGGACCTGACGCCCGGCCAGATCAGCGCCGGCTGGGACCGCGCCCGGCTCGCCGGGCTCGTCGAGCTGCACGGCGACACCGCCCGCCCCGGCTGGCGCCTGCACGCCTGGGACCGCGACGACTCCGCCGTCCTGCGCGGCTGGGTCGCCCTCTTCGACGCCTGGTCCCTGGTGCACCCCGCTCCGGAAGGGGTCGCGCCGAGCGCCGTCGCCGAGGTCGTCGAGGCCGTCCCCCAGGTGCTCTCGTTGCTCCAGCTCTCCCAGGGCCCGGTCCTCGTCCCCGCCCTCCTCGACCTCCTCGGCCAGCGCGTCGAGGAGCTCCGCGAGGAGCGCTGCGAGGTCCCCGCGGCCGAGCCGGCGCCCGAGGCCGCGGACGCCCCCGCCGTGGACGGGCTGCCCGCCCTCCTCGACTGGGCCCTGGAGGGCCTGGCCGCCGTCGGCGCGCTCACCCTGGACCCCGGCACCGACGAGCGCCACGCCACCCTGACCCCGCTCGGCAACTGGGCGGTCTGGGTCAAGCTGGAGCAGATCTGCGTCGCAGCGCAGAGCCCCGCGGGCAACATCGAGCAGTCCGCCGAGGACATGCTCCGCGGCTGCGCCCGGCTCACCCCGGGCCCGGCCCGCGACGAGTACCGCGCCTGGCTCGCCGCCCGCACCCTGTCCAGCGCCGTGAGCGAACTCCTCGCCGTCGCCCGCGGCGAGGACGCCCTCCTGCGCGGGCTCGCCTTCGAGGCGCTCCGCGTCGTCGGCGCGCCCGCCGAGGCCGAGGTCCGGGCCACCGTCGCCGAGCCCTCGCTGCGCCCGTACGCGCTGCTCTGGCTCGCCGAGTACGAGGGGGCCGACCCCGAGGACGCCCAGGAGGTGCTGACCCGCGAGGAGTCGACCTGGCTCTGGGTCGACACCGCCGCCGCCGTGGCCGACCACGGCGAGAGCGAGCTGCTCGTCCGCCACCTCGACTCGGCCGTGCAGGGCACGGTCCCGGCGTTGCTCGACGAGGTCCGCGCCGTCGGCCACCCCCGTACCGTCCAGGTCCTGGTCGCCCTGGCCGCCGCCCACCCGGACCCGGCCCTGGCCAAGGCGGTCCGCCGGGCCGCCTTCCAGGTCCACACCGGCGGGGCCTGAGCCGCCGGCGAGGTCCGACCGGCGGCACCCGAGCCCCGGAACTACCCGGCGGCGCCGGGGGCGTACGTGCCGAAGCTCCACACGTTGCCCTCGGCGTCCCGGGCCGTGTAGTCCCGGGAGCCGTACTCCTGGTCCGTCGGCGGCACCACGATCTCGATGCCGTACGCCACGGCCCGCGCGTGATGCTCGTCGACGTCGTCCACGCGCACGTACACCGCGGTCGGTCCGCCGTCGGCCATGAGCTTGTCGAAGGCGCTGCCGCTGCCCTTGTTGCCCAGCATCACCATGCCGTTCCCGCAGGTGAGCTCGGCGTGCATCACACGGCCGTCCTCGCCCTCGTACACGGCGTGCTCGCCGAAGCCGAAGCCCTCCGTGAGCTGCTTGATCGCGGCCTTCGCGTCCGCGTACCGCAGCGCCGGACAGATGTCGGGTGTCCCAGCCATCCCGATCACTTCCTCTCGATGTGACCCGGATCTCAGTCTGGCAGTCGCCACCGACAACTCAGCGGAAGGTGTTGCACCGGGCCATGTCGCCGGTCCGGTAGCCCTCGTGGAACCACTGCCGGCGCTGCGCCGCCGAGCCGTGCGTCCAGCTCTCCGGCGTCACCCGGCCCTGGAACCTCTCCTGGATCCGGTCGTCGCCCACGGCCGCCGCCGCGTCCAGGCCGTCCCGGATGTCCTCGTCGGTGAGCCGGGTCAGCAGCAGCCGGCCCGTCTTCTCGTCGGGAGTGGTCGTCGCGTGCCGCGCCCACACCCCGGCGTAGCAGTCGGCCTGGAGCTCGACCCGTACGGCGTTGGAGTTCGCGCCGGTCCGGCCGTCCTGGGCGCGGCTCAGGGTGCCCATCAGGTTCTGGATGTGATGGCCGTACTCGTGCGCCACGACGTACGCCTGGGCGAAGGGGCCGCCGCTCGACCCGAACGTGGTCCGCAGCTCGTCGAAGAAGCCCAGGTCCAGATAGACCTGCCGGTCTCCGGGGCAGTAGAAGGGGCCGACCGCCGAGCTCGCCGAGCCGCACGCGGTGCCCACGCGCCGGCTGAACATCACGGTGGCGGCGTTCCCGTAGGTGCCGCCCCGGCGCGGGTACTCGCTCCGCCAGTAGTCCTGGACGCTGTTCACGACGGCGACGATCCGGCAGTCCTGGCGCGCGTTGGCGTCCGAGCCCTTCTTGCAGCTCTGGTCCACCTGGGCCGCGGACGAGGAGGACGCGAGCGGCTCGTCCCCGCCGGAGGAGAGCCCGAGCTGGTCGGGGCCCACCCCGAAGAGCACGCCGAGGACCAGCGCGATGAGGCCGATGATGCCGCCGCCGACGGTCGCCCTGCCGCCCGGGACGCGGCTGTTCCGGACGTCCCGCACCTCCGAGGTGTCCAGGTCGGCGTCGTCGTCGAACTGCACGGTCCACCACCCTCCGCGTCGCTGCCGCGGCAGTGGCCGCCGCCCTGCGCCGAGTATCGGACGATCTTTCAGCTCACGCCCCTTTTCGCGAGCATCGGCGGGAATGTGAGAAAAGTCCGAGAGTGTCCCCGTCCCCCGCATGGCCGAAAACCAGTTGCAGACGCCCGTTAGACTGGCCGCATGGCCATTCTCCTTTGGGTGCATTAGCGGCGTCGAAGCCCGCCACCAGTCGTCCTTCCGCCGTTTCCCACCGCCCTGGAGTCTGTCCGTGATCACCGCTTCCGGCATCGAGCTGCGCGCCGGCGCCCGAATCCTCATCGAGTCCGCTTCCTTCCGCGTCGCCAAGGGCGACCGCATCGGCCTGGTCGGCCGCAACGGAGCGGGCAAGACCACCCTCACCAAGTGCCTCGCCGGCGAGGGCCAGCCGGCCGCCGGCACCATCGCCCGCTCCGGCGAGGTCGGCTACCTCCCGCAGGACCCGCGCACCGGCGACCTCGACGTCCTGGCCCGCGACCGCATCCTGTCCGCCCGTGGCCTCGACGTCCTCATCAAGAAGATGCGGATGAACGAGGAGCGCATCGCCACGGGCTCCGGCGCCACCCGCGACAAGGCGCTGCGGCAGTACGAGCGCCAGGAGACCGAGTTCCTGACCAAGGGCGGGTACGCGGCCGAGGCCGAGGCCTCCACCATCGCCGCCGCCCTCGGCCTGCCCGACCGGGTCCTGGGCCAGCCGCTGCACACCCTCTCCGGTGGTCAGCGCCGCCGCGTCGAGCTCGCCCGGATCCTCTTCTCGGACGCCGACACCCTGCTCCTCGACGAGCCCACGAACCACCTCGACGCCGACTCCATCGTCTGGCTGCGCGACTACCTGAAGACCTACCGCGGCGGCTTCATCGTGATCTCCCACGACGTCGACCTCGTCGAGACCGTGGTGAACAAGGTCTTCTACCTGGACGCCAACCGCTCCACCATCGACGTCTACAACATGGGCTGGAAGCTCTACCAGCAGCAGCGCGAGGCCGACGAGAAGCGCCGCAAGCGCGAGCGCCAGAACGCCGAGAAGAAGGCCGCCGCGCTCAACTCGCAGGCCGACAAGATGCGCGCCAAGGCGACCAAGACCGTCGCCGCGCAGAACATGGCCAAGCGCGCCGAGCGGCTGCTCTCCGGCCTGGAGGCCGTGCGCGCCTCCGACAAGGTCGCCAAGCTCCGCTTCCCCGAGCCGGCCCCCTGCGGCAGGACCCCGCTCACGGCCGAGGGGCTCTCCAAGTCCTACGGCTCGCTGGAGATCTTCACCGACGTCAGCCTCGCCATCGACAAGGGCTCGCGCGTCGTCATCCTCGGCCTCAACGGTGCGGGCAAGACGACCCTGCTCCGCCTCCTCGGCGGCGTCGAGCAGCCCGACACCGGCGAGGTCACCCCCGGCCACGGCCTGAAGCTCGGCTACTACGCCCAGGAGCACGAGACGCTCGACCCCGAGCGGACCGTCCTGGAGAACATGCGCTCGGCCGCGCCCGACCTCGACCTCGTCGACGTGCGCAAGACGCTCGGCTCCTTCCTCTTCTCCGGCGACGACGTCGACAAGCCGGCGGGCGTGCTCTCCGGCGGCGAGAAGACCCGGCTCGCGCTCGCGACCCTCGTCGTCTCCTCGGCGAACGTGCTCCTCCTCGACGAGCCGACCAACAACCTGGACCCGGCCAGCCGCGAGGAGATCCTCGGCGCGCTGCGCACGTACAAGGGCGCCGTCGTCCTCGTCACCCACGACGAGGGCGCCGTGGAGGCGCTCGACCCGGAGCGGATCATCCTGCTCCCGGACGGCGTCGAGGACCTGTGGGGCGCGGACTACGCGGACCTGGTGGCCCTCGCCTGACCCCCGTGGGGCCCTCGGGGCCCCGGGTGATCATCCCGGGCTGGATCATTCGGCTCATGGGTGATCCTTCATCTGAGTGAGGGTCTCTCGTACACCCCGGCGCGGTGCTCTGCCGAATCCTTCCGGCAGACCCGCGCCGTACGTGTGTTCCCCTTGCTGCGCTGACCTGGCACTTCCCGTACCAAGTGGTCCGTAGGCGCGTTTTCGGCCCTGCGGAATATCGGCTTCCGTTCGTGATGACGGCGTACTCGTCCACAAACCCGGCGGCACGGACCTTGTCGAATGGGTGGCCAGGACGGACGTAAGGGGTGATCATGAGAAGTCCAGAGCGCACTTCCCATGAGGAGGCACGGGTGGCCGAGACTCTGAAGAAGGGCAGCCGGGTGACCGGCGCCGCGCGCGACAAGCTCGCGGCAGACCTGAAGAAGAAGTACGACTCCGGTGCGAGCATCCGGGCGCTGGCCGAGGAAACCGGCCGCTCCTACGGATTCGTCCACCGGATGCTGAGCGAGTCCGGAGTCACGCTGCGTGGACGCGGCGGAGCGACACGGGGCAAGAAGGCGGCCTCGGCCTGACATCGGGGCGGCTCGACCGGTCCACCGGGACCTCCCGGTGGGCACCCGGTCGGCCCTGCGGTCGGCCAGGTGGTTACTGTGCAGTCACTTAGCATCTCGTTGCAGTGCTGCACCGGAACCGGAGGCGCCCCATGACTACGCTCGACGACTCTGAGCTCGTATTCGACAAGGACGGTGTACGGCTCACCGTCGAGGACGCCGTTGCCACGGTGACCCTGACCAATCCGGCGAAGCGCAACGCCCAGTCTCCCGCTCTGTGGCGGGCGTTGACGGAAGCCGGCCGGTCGTTGCCCGGCAGCGTGCGGGTCGTCGTTCTGCGCGGCGAGGGCAAGTCCTTCTCCGCCGGACTCGACCGGCAGGCGTTCACGCCCGAGGGCTTCGACGGCGAGCCGTCCTTCCTGGAGATGGCGCGCGGGTCCGACGCGGACCTCGACGCGGTCATCGCCGAGTACCAGGAGGCGTTCACCTGGTGGCGCCGCAGCGACCTCGTGTCGATCGCGGCCGTCCAGGGCCACGCCATCGGCGCGGGCTTCCAGCTCGCCCTCGCCTGCGACCTGCGGGTCGTCGCCGAGGACGTGCAGTTCGCCATGCGCGAGACCAGCCTGGGCCTCGTCCCGGACCTGACCGGGACGCACCCGCTCGTCTCGCTCGTCGGCTACGCCCGCGCGCTGGAGATCTGCGCCACCGGCCGCTTCGTGCACGCGGAGGAGGCCGAGCGCATCGGCCTCGCCAATCTGTCCGTGCCCGCCGACGAGCTCGACGCGGCGGTACGGGACCTCAGCGCCGCCCTGCTCGCGGCGCCCCGCGACGCGGTCAACGAGACCAAGGCGCTGCTCCAGGGCGTCTCCGGCCGCTCCTACGAGGAGCAGCGCACCGCCGAGCGCGCCGCCCAGGCCCGCCGCCTGCGCGACCTGGCGGGCCTCGGCGACTGACGCACCGACGCGGCACGCGCGCGGAGCGCTGCCGACGCACGGGTGCGCCGACGCCCGCGTGCAGGGCGGCCGACGCGCCCGCTCAGCGCAGTTCCGACACCAGCACCGTGACCGCGGTCGCCCCCGTGGCGGCCGCGGTCGCGGCGCTCCGGGCGGCGCGGGCCACGTCCAGCGGGCGGTGCCCGGCCGTCACCGCCAGCTCCACCCGCACCTGATCGGGGCCCCGGCGCACCGGCGGCCCCCACAGGTCCGTCACGCCGGCCACGCCCTCGACCCGCAGGACCGCCAGGGCCACCGGATCGTCCGTCGCGGGAGCGGGCCGCCCCGGCGGGGGAGCGGCCGGCCCCGCCGGGGGCGGCTCCGCGTCGAGCAGCTCCGTCACCCGCAGGTCCACGGCCGTCACCCGCAGCCCGAGACCGTCGCGGGCCGCCCCGAGCAGGGCCGTCCGCAGTTCCTCGGCCAGCTCCGGCAGCGGGCGGCCCGCCACCGCCCCGAAGTCCGCGGCGATCCGCAGCGCCCCGGGCCCGAGCCCGCCCGGCGGCACCGGTAGCGGGCCGGCCGATGTCTCCTCCTCGTCCGGATCGGGTCCGATCCGGAGGCCGCCCGGCACCACCCCGCGTACCGCCGCGGCGGCCGGGTCGAGGACGCCCCGCGCCGCGCGCTCGGTGATCCACGCGCCGTCCCCGGCCGCCCCGAGGGGCAGTAGCCTGCCCGGCGCGAGGCGGTCCCGTACCGCAGCCGTCCAACCCTCAGCCGTCGTCATTCCCCCAGCCTGCCGCATTCCCGGGGCGGATCGGGGCAAGCGCCCTTAGTGTGGGCGAAGAACCCCGAAATATGACAGAAGGGGCTGAATGATGACGGACACCACTCAGACCGGAGTCGCCGCGACGGACGATCCGCGCGAGTCGCGCCGCACCCCGGTGACCAAACGGGGCGGCGGCGCAGCGGCCTCCCGGGGCCGGACGACGATCGCCGACGGAGTCGTGGAGAAGATCGCCGGCCTCGCCGCACGCGACGTCGTCGGCGTCCACGCCATGGGCAGCGGCCTCTCCCGCACCTTCGGCGCCGTCCGCGACCGCGTCCCCGGCACCGGCGGCGGCAAGGCGAACGTGACCCGAGGGGTCAAGGCCGAGGTCGGCGAGGTGCAGACCGCGCTCGACCTGGAGATCGTCGTCGACTACGGCGTCTCCATCGCCGATGTCGCGGGCGACGTCCGGGAGAACGTCATCGCCGCCGTGGAGCGGATGACCGGCCTGGAGGTCGTCGAGGTCAACATCGCGGTCAGCGACGTGAAGCTGCCCGAGGAAGAGGAAGAGGAGCCGGAGCCCCGGCTCCAGTAGTCGTCGGAACCCCGGCGACAGGGGCCAGGAAAGGGGCTCGAAATGAGCATGGCGGTGGTCGGCCTGGTGGCCGGCATGGCTCTCGGCTTCGCCGGATACTTCGGTGGCTTCGGGGCGTTTCTGCTGGTCGCGGCCCTCGGGGCGATCGGCTTCGTGGCCGGTCGGTTCCTCGACGGAGACCTCGAACCCGGCGATCTGTTCCGGGGACGCGAACGCGGCGACCGGCGGCGGTGACCCGGGGTGGTGACGGACCTGGCAGACGACCCGGTACGGGACGGGGTGCGGCACCGGGGGGCGACCACCATCGCCGACCGGGTCGTCGCGAAGATCGCCGCCCAGGCGGCCAGGGAGGCGGTCGACGCCGTCCCCGAAGGGGGATCGAAGCCGCACGCCTCGGTGGTCGTCCACCGGGAGGTCGCCCGCGTATCGGTGAGCCTCGACCTCGACTACCCCTCCGACGTCGGCCGCCAGTGCGGCGCCGTCCGGAGCCGGGTACGCGCGCGCGTGGAGCAACTCGTCGGCCTGGAGGTCCACGAGGTGGACGTCCAGGTCGAGCGCCTCCACTCCGCGCACACCCGCCACGCCAAGCCGAGGGGCCGCCTCGCATGACCGCCACCCAGGACCCCGCGCCCCCCGAGGGCGCCGCCGCGGGCGCCCCGGAAGCGTCGCACGTCCGCCGCTTCTGGTCCGTCCGCCGCATCCCCGCCGCCCTGCTCGCCGCCGTCGTCCTCGGCGGCACCGGGCTGCTCCTCTACGATGTCGCGGCCGTACGGGCCGACCGCTCCGCCATGGCGTGGCGGAGCAAGCTCGCCGACGCCCTCGCGACCCGGCCGCTCGACGACACGGCGATCGTCGTCGGCGCGGCCGTCGCCGTCGTGCTCGGCGTCTGGCTGCTCGTCCTGGCCGCCACCCCCGGGCTGCGCGCCATCCTCCCGATGCGCCGCGAGCACACCGACGTCCGGGCGGGACTCGACCGCGAGGCCGCCGCGCTCACCCTGCGGGACCGCGTCATGGAGGTCTCCGGGGTGCAGTCCGTCCGGGTGCGCGTCGGCCGCGCCAAGGTCGCCGTCCGCGCGGTGTCCCACTTCCGGGCCCTCGACGAGGTCCGGGCCGACGTGGAGACGGTGCTCGCCACCGGCGTCGACGAACTCGGCCTCGCCCATCCGCCCGCGCGGACGGTACGGGTGGCCAGGCCGCCCCGCAAGGAAGGGAAGCCGAGGTGACCGTGGTCCTCCGGCGGGTCAACCGTCTCCTGCTCGGGCTCGCCGGGCTGCTCCTGGTCCTCGGCGGCGGCGCGGTCCTCGCGGCCGCCACCGACCTGCCCGTACCGTCCTGGTGGCCCTGGTCGGGCCCCTCCGACGTGCTGCTCACCACCGCCCAGCGGCAGCGCTGGCGGGACGAGAGCTGGTGGTGGCCCGTGGTCATCGCGGTCCTCGGGCTCGTCGTCCTGCTGGCCCTGTGGTGGCTGCTCGTCCAGTTCCGGCGGGCCCGGCTCCGCGAGGTCCTCGTCGACACCGGCGACGGCGAGGAGGCGGTGCTGCGCGGCCGGGCCCTGGAGAGCGTCCTGGAGGCGGACGCCGCCGCGCAGGAGGGCGTGGCCCGGGCCAAGGTCTCCCTCACGGGCCGCCGCGGCGCCCCCCGGACCCGGATCGCGCTCCACCTGGAGCCGTACGCCTCCCCGGGCAGCGCCCTGACCGCCCTCAGCACCGAGGCCCTCGCCCACGCCCGTACGTCGACGGGCCTGCCGGCCCTGCCCGCCGAGGCGCGCCTGCGCGCGGTGAAGCACCGCGCCCGCAGGGTCGCCTGAAGGGGTGCCCCGGGGTCAGAACCCGGAGCGCGCCCCGCCGTCCACCGGCAGCATCAGGCCCGTCAGGTAGGACGCGGCCGGCGAGAGCAGGAAGGCCGCCGTGCGCCCGAACTCCTCCGGGGTGCCGTAGCGGCGCAGCGGGATCGTGAGCTCGTTCGTCGCGCGGGCCGCGTCCGCGTCGCCGGAGAGCGCGTCCAGGGAGCGGACCCGGTCGGTGTCGATCCGGCTCGGCAGCAGGCCGACGACGCGGATCCCGCGCGGGCCCAGGTCGTTGGAGAGCGACTTGGCGAAGCCGGCGAGTCCCGGGCGCAGCCCGTTCGAGATCGTCAGGCCCGGGATCGGCTCGTGGACGGAGCCGGACAGGACGAAGCCGATGACCCCGCCCTCGGTGAGCGTCTCGGCGGCCGCGCGGGCCAGCCGTACCGCCCCCAGGAAGACGGTGTCGAAGGCGGCCGCCCACTCCTCGTCGGTGTTGTCGGCCGCGAAGCCGGGCGCCGGGCCGCCGACGCTGATCAGGATGCCGTCGAAACCGCCGAACCGGGCCCGCGCCTCGGCGATCAGCCGGGCCGGGGTCCCCGGGTCGGTGTTGTCGGCGGCGATCCCGGCCGCGCCCTCGCCCAGCTCGGCCACCGCGTCGGCGACCGTCTTCTCCTCGCGCCCGGTGATCAGCACCTTCGCGCCCTCGGCGAGCAGCGCCTCGGCGGAGGCCCGGCCGAGCCCCCGCGTCGCGCCGGTCACCACGTACACACGGTCCTTCAGTCCCAGATCCATGGGCCCTATCCTGCCGTCTCCCCGGCGGCGAGCGCCAAGGCGGTCCCGACGAGACCGATGTGGCTGAACGCCTGCGGGAAGTTGCCCAGCTGACGCCCCGCCACCGGGTCGTACTCCTCCGCGAGGAGCCCCACGTCGCTGGTGAGCGCGACGAGCCGCTCGAAGAGCTCGCGGGCCTCCCCGGCGCGGCCGGTCATCAGCAGCGCGTCCGCCAGCCAGAACGAGCAGACCAGGAAGGTCCCCTCCTGGCCCGGGAGCCCGTCCAGGGCCGTGGAGTCGGGGCTGTACCGCCTCAGGAAGCCGTCGTGCATGAGCTCCGCCCGTACCGCGTCCACCGTGCCCACGACCCGGGGGTCGTCCGGCGGCAGGAAGCCGACCCGCGGGATGAGGAGGGTGGCGGCGTCCAGCCCGGACGAGCCGTAGGCCTGGGTGAAGGTGTTCCGCACCGGGTCGTACGCCCGCGCGCACACCTGGGCGTGGATCTCGTCCCGCATGGTCCGCCAGCGGCCCGCGTCCCCCGGCAGCGAGGGGTCGGCCTCCAGGGTGCGGACCGCGCGGTCGGCGGCGACCCAGGCCATCACCTTCGAGTGGGTGAAGTGGCGGCGCGGCCCGCGGACCTCCCACAGGCCCTCGTCGGGCTCCCGCCAGGTGGACTCCAGGAAGCCGAGCAGGCTCAGCTGGAGGTGCCACGCGTGCCGCTCGGCCGGGATCCCGGCCTCACGCGCGCGGTGGAGGGAGTCCAGGACCTCGCCGTACACATCGAGCTGGAACTGGTCCACCGCCGCGTTCCCGGTCCGTACGGGCGCCGAGTCGGCGTAGCCGCGCAGCCACGGCAGGCTCGTCTCCGGCAGCCGGCGCTCCCCGGCGGGGCCGTACATGATCTGCAGGTCGGCGGGGTCGCCGGCGACCGAGCGCAGCAGCCAGTCCCGCCAGGCGCAGGCCTCCTCCTCGTACCCGGCGGCGAGCAGCGCGCCCAGGGTGAGGGAGGAGTCGCGCAGCCAGCAGGCGCGGTAGTCCCAGTTCCGCACGCCGCCGAGCTCCTCCGGCAGGGAGGTGGTGGGGGCGGCCATGATGCCCCCCGTGGGGGCGTACGTGAGCGCCTTGAGGGTGATCAGGGAGCGCAGCACCGCCTCCCGGTAGGGGCCGCGGTAGGTGCAGCGGGCGGTCCACTCGCGCCAGTCCGCGAGGCACTGCTCCAGGGCCTCGAAGGGGTCGACGAGGTCGGGGCGCGGCTCGTGCGAGGGGTGCCAGGTCAGCACGAAGGCCACCTTCTCGCCGGCGGCGACGGTGAAGGAGGACTGGGTGGAGAACTGCTGGCCCCAGGTCTTCACGGGCGGCTCGCTGCGCAGCCAGACCGAGTCGGGCCCGGCGATCGCGACCCGGTGGCCGTCGGCCCTGCGGACCCAGGGCACGATCGAGCCGTAGTCGAAGCGGAGCCGCAGCACGGACGTCATCTCCACGCTGCCGCTGACGCCCTCCACGATCCGCATCAGGTCGGGGGACCTGTCCCGCTGCGGCATGAAGTCGACGACCTTGACGGTGCCCGTACGGGTCTCCCAGTAGGTCTCCAGGACGAGGGAGTCCTCGGCGTAGCGGCGGCCGGTGCAGGTCGTGGCGCCCTTGGGCGCGACGGTCCAGTGGCCGTTGTTCTCGTCGCCGAGGAGGGCGGCGAAGCAGGCGGCGGAGTCGAAGCGGGGCAGACACAGCCAGTCGACCGACCCGTCGCGGCCGATGAGCGCGGCGGTCTGGAGATCCCCGATGAGGGCGTAGTCGTCGATACGTTGCGTCACGCTTTGGGCTGTTCCCGGAAGCGGCGACGGCCAATCAGCGGGAGGGAGTGGCCTACGCCTCGACCGGGGCCGGCTCGGGGGATCGCCGGACCTCGGAGGCGGTGCCGGCCGCGCGGTCGCGCTTCTCCCGGCGGACCAGGATCACCCAGCCGACGGGTACCCCGGCGGTGAAGAGCCACCACTGCACGGCGTACGCCATGTGCGGGCCGATCGAGTCGTGGTCCGGCTCGGCGATCATCTCGGGGGTGCCGCCGGCCGGGTCGGGCGCGCTCAGCTCCAGATAGCCGCCGAGCACCTCGCGGCCGATGAGCTCGGCCTGCTGACGGCTGCTGATGAGCATGACCTGGCGGTCCGGCAGGCCCTTCAGGTCCTTGATGCCGCTGGCGCCCGTCGTCTCGTCCGCCTTGAGCCGGCCGGTGACGGTGACCTCGCCCTTGGGGGCGGGCGGCACCGGCGGGAAGGAGTGCTGGTCGGCGGCGGCCGGGATCCAGCCGCGGTTCACCAGGACGACCCGGCCGTCGCGCAGGACCAGCGGGGTCAGGACGTGCACGCCCACCTGGTCGTCGGAGGAGGTGCGGCGGCGGACGACCACCTCGTGGGCGGTGTCGAAGGTGCCGGTGGCGGTGACCGTCCGCCAGTAGTCGGCGCGCGGGACGGTGTGGCCGGGGGAGGTGAGCTCCTCGACCGGGAGCGGCTTCGCCTTGAGGTTGTCTGCGATCAGGGCGTTCTGGGCGACCCGGTGTTCGTGCCGGTGGAACTGCCAGAAGCCCAGCTCGATCATCGTGGGGACGAGGACGAGGGCGACGAGGGTGAGGATCACCCACTGCCGGGACAACAGGAAGCGGTACACGCCGTCGACGGTACATTGCGGCGAAAGGCCCCCTTGCGGCGGGTGCCGCAGGGGGGCCGGAGTGGTCCCGGTTCACACCCTGTCGACGATGCCCACCTTTCCCTCCGCGCGGGCGCAGTGGCCGCCGCAGTACCAGCTGCCCTCGACCTCGACGCCCTGTCCGATGATCTGGACCCGGCAGTGCTCGCAGATGGGCGCCATGCGGTGGATGGCGCAGGCGAAGCAGTCGAAGACGTGCACCGCGCCCTGCGCGTGCACCTCGAAGGACATGCCGTAATCGTTTCCGCAGACCTCACAACGTGCCATGCGCCACAGGGTGGAGCGCCCGGCGGGCGCGCGCAGCTCGGCGCGCCCGCAGGGGCGGGGGGTGTCACCCGTCTGCCGGGGTCACGTCGCGCAGCAGCTGGGTGTAGGCGGCCTCGTCGACGACCGGGGTGCCGAAGGACTTCGCCTTCACCGTCTTGGAGGTGGCGGCGTCCGGGTCGTTGGTGACGAGCAGGCTGGTGAGCCGGGAGACGCTGGTGGCGACGTGGAGGCCGGCCTCGACGGTGCGGTCCTCCAGGAGCTCGCGGTCGACGGAGGTGTCGCCGGAGAAGGCCACCCGCATGCCCTGCTTGAGTGGTTTGTCCGACTCGTACCGCCCGGGGTTGGGGTACGGGCACGGCGGACGCTTGCGGGAGGGACGCCAGCTGCCCGCCCGGTACGAGGACTGCTGGCCGATCCGCGGCTGCGCCGGCCCCGAGGCCCACTCGGTCAGTGGCCGGCACTCCAGGAGCGGCAGCCGTACGTTCCGCTCGGCCGCCGCGTGCAGGCTCGGCCGGAACGCCTCGGCGAGCACCCGCGCGTCGTCGAGCGCGTTGTGCGCGCGCTGCTGCACGACGCCGAAGTGCGCCGCGAGCGACTCCAGCTTGTGGTTGGGCAGCGGCAGCGACAGCTCCTTGGCGAGCGCGATCGTGCACAGCCGCTGGCGCACCGGCGCGGCGGACTCCGCGCGCGCGTACTCCCGGGCGATCATCTGCCAGTCGAACATGGCGTTGTGCGCGACGAGCACCCGGCCGTCGAGCCGGGCCGCGAACTCCGCCGCGATCTCCGGGAAGAGCGGCGCGCCCTCCAGGACGTCGCTGGTCAGCCCGTGGATCCAGACCGGACCGGGATCGCGCTCGGGATTGACGAGCGTGTACCAGTGGTCCTCGACGTTCCCCTGGGCGTCCAGCCGGTAGACGGCAGCCGACACTATCCGGTCGTCGCGGGCGAGTCCGGTGGTCTCCACGTCGACGACCGCGTACCCCTGCGGGTAGGCGGCCGGCCACATCGCTGCTGTCGTACGGTCGTCAAGCACGGTCACTGAGAATACGGCCCGCGACCGACACTCCCGTCCCCGGAGTCCTCTCCCGTGCCCTTTCCCGTGTCCTTCGCGGTGTTCACGGGGGCGCCCGCGAGGAGGCCGTCGACCAGGGCGCGTACGGAGTCGGCGAAGAGCCGCTCGGTGTCGATCGGCGCGGACAGGGCGCGCGCGAGGGGCCCGTCCGCCTCGGCGTCCTCCCCGCGCCACAGCTCCTCCTCGGCGGGGGACTGGGCGGGGGCCCGCTCGCGGTTGCGCTCCACCAGGACGTAGCCGACGACCTGGAACTGCACGGCCCGGACGGCCCGGGCGGCCCGCGCCCCGCGCAGCCCCGCCGCGTGCGCCTCGTGGACCAGGGCGCGCTGGGCCGGCAGGAACATGCGCTCCGTCAGCCCCCGCTCGTGGACCATCGCCACCAGGTGCGGCCGCTCGCGCAGCGCGCGGCGCAGCGCGCGGGCCACCGAGACGATCCGCTCGGCCGGGGTCGCGCCCCGGGGCCGGATCGTGCCGAGGTCGGCCACCGTGCGGGCGACGAGCGCGTCGAGGAGCGACTCGCGGTTGCCGACGTGCCAGTAGATCGAGGTGACCGCGGTGCCGAGCTCCGCGGCGAGCCGGCGCATCGTGAGCGCGTCCGGGCCGTGCTCCCTCACCAGGGCGGCCGCGGTGTCCAGGACCTCGTCGCGGGTCAGCGCGGAGCGTGCCATCGGTTCCCCCAACTCCTCTGCGTGCAGACCTCTTTACCCTTCGGCGGCAGCGGTGTAACTGTGTTACAGGCCGACGATCCCGAAGGGTGGTACGTCATGGCACGAGTACGGTACGGGGCGCGCAGCGACGCGGAGGCGGCGGCGGCCCGCGAGCGGTCCGCCAAGCTCCCCGACATCTGGTCCACCGGTGTGGTCGCCGTCTGGGAGACCGACCCGGACGTCGTGGCGGCGGTCCTGCCGCCCCCGCTGAAGCCCACCGCGCGCCCCCTGGTGCGCGCCAACATCAGCAAGGTCGACCTGCCCGGCTATCCCCTCGGCGCCGGCTCGGTGGCCGTGGCCGCCGCCCACGGCGACCGGGAGGGCTGGTACCCGCTGGTGATGCCGATGACCCACGAGCGGGCCCTGATCGGCGGGCGTGAGGTCTTCGGCGAGCCGAAGAAGCTGGGCGAGGTCACGGTCGAGCGCGAGGGGCTCGTCGTGCGCGCCGCACTCGCCCGGCACGGCATCGCCTTCGTGGAGGTGCGCGGCGCGGTCTCCGGGCCGCTGCCGCTGCCGGAGCCCGTGGAGAAGACCGACTTCTACTTCAAGTTCCTGCCGGGCGTGGAGGGGACCGGCTTCGACGCCGACCCCGTCCTCGTCCACTGCGTCCGCAACGAGAAGGTGCGGAAGCTGGAGCGGATCACCGGTGACGTGGTCCTGCGCGAGTCCATGTACGACCCGGTCGCCGACCTTCCGGTGCGCCGGCTCGTCGAGATCACGATCGGCGAGAAGACCACCGACCAGAAGGGCACGGTCGCCGAGCGCGTCTCCGCCCGGGACCTGCTGCCCTTCGTCCACCAGCGGTACGACGACCCGCTCCAGATCCTCGACGGACCCCCGGAAGGAAGTGCCTGATGGAGCTGCGAGAGGGACAGGTCGCCGTCGTCACCGGCGCGGCGAGCGGCATCGGCCTCGCGATGGCCCGCCGCTTCGCCGCCGAAGGCCTCGCCGTCGTCCTCGGGGACGTCGAGCGGGGAGCCCTGGAGGAGGCCGCCGACGAGCTGATGGCGAGCGGGGCGCAGGTCCTCGCCCGGACGGTCGACGTCTCCGACCCCGACGAGGTACGGGCGTTCGCGGACGCCGCGTACGAGACCTTCGGTGCCGTCCACGTCCTCTGCAACAACGCGGGCGTCGGCTCCGGCGCCGAGGGCCGCATGTGGGAGCACGAGCCCAACGACTGGAAGTGGGCCTTCTCCGTCAACGTCTGGGGCGTCTTCCACGGCATCCAGGCCTTCGTCCCGCGCATGCTCGCCGGCGGCGAACCCGGCCACGTCGTCAACACCTCCTCCGGCGACGGAGGCATCGCCCCGCTGCCCACCGCCTCCGTGTACGCGGTCACCAAGGCGGCCGTCGTCACCATGACCGAGTCCCTGTACGCGCACCTGAAGGCCGAGCACGCGCGTGTGGGCGCCTCCGTCCTCTTCCCGGGCCCGCACATGCTCCGCACCGGACTGTGGGAGTCGCACCGCAACCGGCCCGAGCGGTACGCCAAGCAGCGGCCGCGCAGGACCCCGTACCGCAGCCTCGACCAGTACGAGGCCGCGATGAAGGAAGCCGGTCACGAGGTGACCTTCACGCCGGTGGAGGACGTCGCCGAGCACGTCGTCGACGGCATCCGCGCCGACCGCTTCTGGATGCTGCCGGAGAGCGAGCACAGCGACCGCCAGATCAAGGCGCGCTCGCGGTCCATGCTCGACCGCGCCAACCCGTCGTACCTGGAGAGCTTCATCCTCGACTGAGGGGCTTAGCCATGAGCTATGAGGACCCGTATCTGATCATCTCCTCCGACTGCCACGCCGGGCTTCCCACCGAGGAGTACCGGCCCTATCTCGACTCCCGTTTCCACCGGGACTTCGACGACTTCCTCGCCGGGCGCGAGGCCCGCCGGGAGGCCATGACCCGGCTCGGGGTCCGCAACGAGGCCTTCGCGGACAAATGGTTCCGCGACAACGAGGAAGGCCTGCGCGGCGGTTGGGACCCCGCGCAGCGGATCAAGGAGCTCGACGGCGACGGGGTGGCCGCCGAGGTCGTCTTCCCGGACGCGGACGCCGTCGACAGCCAGACCGCCGCGCCCTTCGGCGTCGGCCTCGGGCTCTCCGGCGACCAGGACCCGGAGCTCGGCATGGCGGGCGCGAAGGCCCACAACCGCTGGCTCGCCGAGTTCGTGGGCGGGAACGCCGAAAACGCAGCCCGGCACCGCGGGGTCGCCCTGCTGCCCGTCACCGCCGACGTCCGCGAGGTCGTCGCCGAGATCCACCGGGCCAAGGAGTCCGGACTCGGCGCGCTGATGATCCCCTCCATGTGGGTGGACAAGGCCCCCTACCACGACCGGCGTTACGACCCGGTGTGGGCGGCGGCCGCCGAGACCGGCATGCCGGTCGTCACCCACTCCGGGGCGGCGCCGCGCGAGGAGTACGGCGACCACCTCGGGATCTACGTCTCCGAGGTCACCTGGTGGCCCGCCAGGCCGCTGTGGTTCCTGCTCTGGTCGGGCGTCTTCGAGCGCCACCCGGGCCTGCGGTTCGGGGTCGCCGAGTCCGGCTGCTGGTGGCTGCCGAACCTGCTCTGGTTCATGGACCGGCTCTACCTGGGCGCGCACGGCGGCAAGAAGCTGTCCCCGTTCGCGGAGCTGAAGCGGCCGCCGAGCGAGTACCTGGACCGGCAGGTCTTCGTCTGCGCCACCAACACCAAGCGGCGCGAGCTCGCCCAGCGGTACGAGATCGGCGTCGACAACATCCTGTGGGGCTCGGACTTCCCGCACCCGGAGGGGACCTGGCCCGACACGCGCGCGTGGCTGCGGAAGACGTTCCACGACATCCCGGTCGAGGAGACCCGGAGGATGCTGGGGCTCGCCGCCGCCGAGGTCTTCGGATTCGATGTCCAAACATTGGATCCGATAGCCCGTCGGATCGGCCCCACCCCCGCCGACCTCGGCCAGCCCGCCGACCAGGCCGCCGTCGAGGCCTCCTGGGCCCGCTCGCGCGAGGTCGGCCGGCACTGGCTCACCGACCACGAGTTCCCGGTCCTGGGGGTGAACCCGTGACCGACCGCTACACCGTCGTCTCCGCCGACTGCCACGCGGGCGCCGACCTCCTCGACTACAGGCCGTACCTGGAGAAGAAGCACCACGACGACTTCGACGCCTGGGCGGCGACCTACGTCAACCCGTACGAGGACCTCCTCGCCGACACCGCCGACCGCAACTGGAACTCGCGGCGCCGGCTGCGCGAGCTGGAGGCGGACGGCATCGTCGCCGAGGTCGTCTTCCCCAACACCATCCCGCCGTTCTTCCCCAAGGCCTCCCTGATGGCCCAGCCGCCCACCCGCGCCGAGTACGAGCAGCGCTGGGCCGGGCTCCAGGCGCACAACCGCTGGCTGGCCGACTTCTGCGCGGACGCCCCGGGCCGCAGGGCGGGCGTGGCGCAGATCCTCCTCAACGACGTGGACGCGGCGGTCGCGGAGATCCGCCGCACCCGCGAGGCCGGTCTCACCGGGGGCATCCTGCTCCCGGGCGTCCCACCGGGCTCGCCCGTCCCCGAGCTGTACTCGGAGGCGTACGACCCGATCTGGGCGGTCTGCGCCGAGCTCGACGTGCCGGTCAACCACCACGGCGGCTCGGCCTCGCCGCCGCTCGGCGACGAACCGGCCGCCCGGGCGGTGTTCATGGTGGAGACCACCTGGTTCTCCCACCGGGCCCTGTGGCACCTGATCTTCGGCGGCGCGTTCCGGCGCCACCCGGGGCTCAAGCTGGTCCTGACCGAGCAGGGCTCGGGCTGGATCCCCGGCGTGCTCGACATGCTGGACTACTACCACCGGCGCCTGGTGTCGGCCGCGACGCGGGCCGCCACCGCCGAGTCCAAGTTCGGCGCCGGCCTCGCGGAGTCCATGGGCAAGGGCCCGGGCGAGGTCTGGCGGGACAACTGCTTCGTCGGCGCGAGCTTCATGCGCCCGCACGAGGTGCCGCTGCGCGACCGGATCGGCCTCGACAAGATCATGTGGGGCAGCGACTACCCGCACGACGAGGGCACCACCCCGTACTCCCGCGAAGGCCTCCGCATCGCCTACGCGGGACTCCCGAAGGAGGAGGTCGCCGCCATGGTCGGCGGGAACGCCGCCCGCGTCTACGGCTTCGACCTCGCCCTCCTCGACCGCCTCGCCGCCGTCCACGGCCCGGCCGTCGAGGAGATCGCCCAGCCCCTGGAGAAGGTTCCCGAGGGGGCGACGAGCCCGGCCTTCGCCCCGGGCGGGTCGGTCCGCGTGTGGTGAGGCGCCGGGTGCGACCCTCCTGGGGTGACTGAAGCCCCCGTACACGACGAGGCCCACGGCGGTGGCCTCGGCTCCCGTCTCAACTGGCTCCGGGCGGCCGTGCTCGGAGCCAACGACGGCGTCGTCTCCACCGCCGGCCTCGTCGTCGGCGTCGCGGGCGCCACCGAGTCCCAGGCGGCGCTGCTCACGGCCGGCCTGGCGGGGCTGCTCGCCGGCTCGATGTCGATGGCGGCGGGGGAGTACGTCTCGGTCTCCACCCAGCGCGACTCCGAGAAGGCCGCGCTGGCCCAGGAGAAGCGCGAGCTGCGCGAACGGCCGGAGGCCGAACTCGCCGAACTGACCGGCCTCCTGGCCGCCCGCGGCCTCTCCCCCGAGGTGGCCCGCGAGGCGGCCGAACAGCTCACCGCACGCGACGCGCTGCGCGCCCACGCGCGCGTGGAGCTCGGCATCGACCCCGACGCCCTCACCAACCCCTGGCACGCGGCCGGCGCCAGCTTCCTCGCCTTCACCGTCGGCGCCCTGCTCCCGCTGCTCGCGATCGTCCTCCCGTCGGCCTCCGCCCGCCTCTGGGTCACGGTCCTCTCCGTCCTCGCCGCGCTCGCCTTCACCGGCTGGTGGAGCGCCCGCCTGGGCGCCGCCCCCACGGGCCCGGCGATCCTCCGCAACGTGGCGGGCGGGGCGCTGGCGATGGGCGTGACGTATGCGGCGGGCTCGCTCCTGGGGGCGGCCGGGGTCTAGGGGGTGCGTTCGATCCGGTCGGGCTCGAAGAGCTCTTCGCCGAGGAGCGGGATGCCGGCGTTCACCGAGAGGCGGAGGCCGTGCCGGGCAGCGAGCGGAGTGATGTCGATCGGTCCGCCACCCCGCCCCGTGGACTGCCACAGATGGAGGCGGTCGAGCGAAGGGAGGTCGCGCAGGGGCGTGAGGTCGGGGATCTCGCAGCGGAAGAGGTACAGCGCGCGCAGGTCCTCCAGACCGCCGAGCGCGGTGAGGTCGGGGACGGTGATCTCCGAGAGCTGCAGGGTCGTGAGCTTCGGAGGGGTGCGCAGGGCGAGCAGCTGGTCGGTCTGCGTACGGCCCTGCAGGGAGAGGTTGGCCAGCAGGGGCCACTTCTCGATGCCGCCGAGGTCGACGTAGCGGGCCTGCGCGCCCAGCGAGAGAAACCCGAGAGCCGGGCCGATGGGGAGTTCGTCCAGCCGCTCCATCAACAGGGGAACCGCGAGACTGAAAGAAGAGAGGTCCGGCATGTCGCGCAGCGGCTCGACGGACAGCTCGGGGTGCAGCTCGTAGACGGTGAGTGTCTTCAGGCCGGGACGCGCGAGCGGCGAGAGGTCCTTCAGCAGGGGGCAGCGGCTGAGGCCGACGTTCGTCAGCTCCGGGAAGCGCCGCAGCGGGGACAGGTCGGCGAGCGACGGGTTCTCGTAGACGAAGACCCTTTGCAGACCGTCCAGGACGTGCAGGGCCGTCAGGTCGACGTCGAGGCCGCCGAGACGGACCCCCCGGGCCTTCGGCAGGAGGCGGAGGGCCGCCAACTGCTCCCGGGACTGCACATTGAGGGAGACCTCTTCCCAGGTGCTCGCCGACAGCACCTCGCGGGCGTACCGCTCGGTGTCGAACGCGCCCCACGCATCGCCCAGCTGGACCGCGACGTCGATCCGCTCGTCCTCACGGAAGCGTGCCACCACCTCGAAGGCCGCGTCCCCCGTCACCAGCGCCGCCGTGCGCACCACCGCGGCCGCGCCGTCGGCGTCCAGGCCCTCCGGGCCCGGCAGCAGCTCGAGGACGAGCTCGCCCGCCTTCGCGAGGTCGTCCGCGTCCTTCACGGAGCGCGGAGGGATCAGCTCGCGCGCCTGGCGCTCGACCTCCGCCCGTACCCCCGGCTCCAGCTCCGGCGCGTGCTCCAGACACGCCGCCGCGAGCAGCACCAGTCGGCCGCGCAGCCGGGGTGCCCGCTCCGCGCGGCGCAGCAGCTGCTTCAGGAGACGGGCCCGCTCCTCCACGCGCGCGTGGCCGACGGCCATCTGCACCACGTCGTCCCAGGTGTCGTCGTGGGCGTTCTTGACGAGGACCCCGAAGTCGCGCGCCTCCACCGCCGCCTTGGCGCCCAGGTAGTCCTGGAAGGTGCGGTGCACGAATCCCACCGAGCCGGGAGCCGGTTCGCGCAGCAGACCGCTGCGGATCAGCAGATGGGCGAAGACCTGTTCCCTCGTCCCCCGGACCTGCGGCATCGCGGCCAGCCACTCCGCGACCATCTCCTCCGCCTCGTCGCGGTCGGCCTCGACCTGTCCGTTGCGGATCAGCCAGTACGCCAGCCGCTGGAGCAGGGCCGTCTGCTCGTCCCGGGTCAGATCGACCCCTTCCACCCCGCAGATCTCCCGCTCGGTGTCACGCCGTACGAGCAGCATGTCGAGCGCGGCGTCGTACAGCTCCTTCCGGGCGCGCGGCAGCTGCATCCGCCGGTCGCGGTTCAGTGCGCACAGCAGTGCGCACATCAGCGGGTTGGTGGCGAGCCGGCCGAGGTCCCGCCGGGTGGCGACGGCCTGCCGCAGGGCGTTCTCGTAGGTGGTGAGGGTCCCGTCCCCGGGGTCCTCCAGCCGCGCCGCGTCGTGCCAGTGGGCGAGGAAGGACCGGATCCCGTTCCGGTCCATCGGGAGCAGCGTGTGCGGGGCGAAGCCCTGCCGGGAGAGCCAGGCCTCGGGGACGGCGGAGGGCCGGGTCGTGACCACGTACCTGGCCTGGGGGAAGGCCGTGACGAGGCCCTTCAGCCAGGTCTCGGTCCGCTGCCGGAGCCGCACCGGCACCTCGTCCACGCCGTCGACGAGGACGAGCGCCCGGCCGCTCGTGAGCAGGTCCTCCACCCAGCCGGCCGGGGGAGCCAGGGGCACCCCCGTGGCCCTGAGGAAGTCCTCGGGCACCGGCAGCGCGTCCGACGAGGTGAAGGCGCGCAGCCGCAGGACGAACGGCACACAGCGGTTCCAGTCGGCGAGGTCGCCCTCGAAGGAACGCCTGGCGGCGTTGAGGGCGAGCCACTGGACGAGCGTGCTCTTGCCGGAACCGGCCGGGCCGCGCAGGAGCAGCCGGTCCGCCGTCGTGAGCGCCACCTCGGTGCTCACGGTGGCCGGTCCCGTGGGCGCGAGTCCATGGACGGCCTCGCGGTCGCCGCTCACCGCGAGGGTGATGTACGCGGTGTCCAGCGGCCATTCGCGCGCCGAGCGCCCGAGGGTGAGGCCGAACAGTTCCAGCCGGCCGTGCGTCTGGGCCACGTACCGCGCGTACCGCTCCTCGAAGGCGAGGGCCTCCGCCTCGGGGCTCGGCCGGCCGGCGGCCAGGGACGCCACCGCGTCGCGGGTCCGGCCGGCCGTGCGCACCTGCTCCACCGCGGCCCGTGCGGGGAAGGACGGTTCGGCCGTGAGCTGCTCCACGAGGTGGGCGCAGCACAGCCCGAGCAGGTCGTCGTAGAGCTCCAGGGTTCGCCCGGACAGCCCGCGGTCGGGGGAGCGCAGTTCCTCGCGCAGCCGCAGGGGGTCGAGGCCGGCGGCGAACAGCCGGTCCGCGTCGAGCGGGCCCGCCGCGGCGAAGGCGTCCCGCACCCCGTCGACCGCCGCGAGCCGCTCGTGCTCGGGCAGGGTGGCGTAGTGCTCCGTGAGTCGTCCGCCCAGCACCTTCGCCAGACGGCCGGGCTTCGCGGGCCGTGGGAGCGGGCGGACGGGGGAGGGGACGAGCCCGGCTCCCTTCCCCGGGGCGACGACGGACCGCACGACCGCCCCCAGTGCCGCCCCCGCCAAGCGCAGCAGCGCAACTTCCAGACCCTGCAACGGAGTTCCTCCCCCTTGCTCACCGCCCCCTGCGATCGTACGACGTGCGGGCTTGTCGGAAGGTGCCAAAGCTTGCTGACAAGCAGTCTCACTTACTTGTAAGTAATCACGTCTAGTCGCGTCCGTCCGCCGCCTCTACCGTCAACGGCATGCCACACCTGCCCGATGTCGTGCTCTGGTCCATACCGGCGTTCGTCCTGCTCACCGTCCTGGAGATGGTCAGCCACCGGATCCACCCCGACGAGGACGCCGCCGGGTACGAGGCCAGGGACGCCGCCACCAGCATCGGCATGGGCCTGGGAAGCCTCGGCTTCGACGCGCTGTGGAAGATCCCCGTCGTGGCGATCTACACCGCCGTCTACGAGCTGACCCCGCTCCGCGTCCCCGTCCTCTGGTGGACCATCCCGCTCATGCTGCTCGCGCAGGACTTCCTCTACTACTGGCAGCACCGCGGACACCACGTCATCCGCATCCTCTGGGCCTGCCACGTCGTCCACCACAGCAGCCGGAAGTTCAACCTCAGCACCGCCCTGCGCCAGCCGTGGACCGGTGTGACGGGTTGGCCGTTCTACCTGCCGATGATCGCCCTCGGCGTGCACCCGGCGGCCCTCGCCTTCTGCTACTCGGTCAACCTCGTCTACCAGTTCTGGATCCACACCGAGCGCATCGACAAGCTGCCCCGCCCCTTCGAGTACGTCCTCAACACGCCCTCGCACCACCGTGTCCACCACGCCTCCCAGGGGGGCTACCTGGACCGGAACTTCGGCGGCATCCTGATCGTCTGGGACCGGCTGTTCGGTTCCTGGGTCGGCGAGACCGAGCGGCCCGTCTACGGGCTCACCAAGAACATCGAGACGTACAACCCGCTGCGCGTCGCCACCCACGAGTACGCCGCCATCGCGCGCGACCTGCGCGCCGCGCACGGCTGGCGCGAGCGGGCCGGACGGGTCTTCCGCGGTCCGGGCTGGCAGCCGGCATCCCCGGCCCCGAAGGCCGCGCCCGCCGCCCCGGAGGCCGTGCCCGCCGCCGCCCCCGAGGCCGCCGCGTGAAGACGTCCTCCCGCGTCCTGCTCGCCGCCTTCGGGCTCGCGTCCACCGTCGACCTGGTCTCCCTGCTCGCCGGCGCCGAGCTCGGCCACCAGATCGCCAAACCGCTCCTGATGCCGCTGCTCGCCGCGTACGCCGTCACCAGGGGCGCCCCGAAGCCGCTCACCGCCGCGCTCCTCCTCGGCTGGGGCGGCGACGTGTTCCTGCTCTCCGACGCCGACTGGGCCTTCCTCGTCGGCATGGGCTCCTTCGCCGCCGGACACGTCTGCTACCTGGTCCTGTTCGGGCGCAGGCGTACGTCCCCGGCGCTCGGCGCCCTGTACGCGGCCGTGCTCGCCGGCACCGTCGCGCTCCTCTGGCCCGACCTTCCCGCCGAACTGCGGATCCCGGTCGCCGGGTACTCGCTGCTGCTCACCGCGATGGCCTACCGCTCCAGCGCCCTCGGGCTCCTCGCAGGGCTCGGCGGCGCGCTCTTCCTGCTGTCCGACACCCTGATCGCCACCGGTGTCGCCGAGTGGCCCCAGCTGCCGGCCCCCGACTTCTGGGTCATGCTGACCTACATCGCGGCGCAGTACCTGCTGACGGCGGGAGCGCTCCGAGCGATGTACGGTGAACGTCGTACAACCGTCTGACAGCAAGGACCGCCCCCCATGCGCGCCACCACCATCCACGCCCCGTTCGACATGCGCGTGGAGGACGTGCCCGACCCGGTGATCCAGGAGCCCACGGACGTCGTCCTGCGGGTCCTGCGCGCCTGCATCTGCGGCAGCGACCTCTGGGCCTACCGCGGCGAGTCCGCCCGGCAGCCCGGCCAGCGCATCGGCCACGAGTTCCTCGGCATCGTCGAGGCGGCCGGCTCCGAGGTCAGCGGCTTCGCCGCCGGCGACCTCGTCGTCGCCCCCTTCGTCTGGTCCGACGGCACCTGCGAGTACTGCGCCGAAGGCCTCCAGACCTCCTGCCCGCGCGGCGGCTTCTGGGGCTCGGTCGGCTCCGACGGCGGCCAGGGCGAGGCCGTCCGCGTCCCCTTCGCCGACGGCACCCTCGTCAAGCTGCCCGCCGAGGCGGCCGGCGACGACCGTCTCCTCACCGCGCTGCTCGCCCTCTCCGACGTCCTCGGCACCGGCCACCACGCGGCCCTCGGCGCGGGGGTGAAGCGGGGCTCCACCGTCGCCGTCGTCGGTGACGGCGCCGTCGGCCTCTGCGGCGTCCTCGCCGCCAAGCGGCTCGGCGCCGAGCGGATCATCGCGCTCGGCCGGCACACCGCCCGTACCGACATCGCCCGCGCCTTCGGCGCCACCGACGTGGTCGCCGAGCGCGGCGAGGCCGCCGAGGCCGCCGTCCGCGAGCTCACCGGCGGCCAGGGCGCCCACGGCGTCATCGAGGCCGTCGGCACCGAGCAGTCGATGCGCACGGCCGTCGCGATCGCCCGTGACGGCGGCTCCATCGGCTACGTCGGCGTCCCGCACGGCAGCGGCACCGGCCTCGACCTCTCGGTCATGTTCGACCGCAACATCGCCCTCCGCGGCGGCGTCGCCCCGGTCCGCGCGTACATCCCGGAACTCCTCCCGGACGTCCTGGACGGCACCATCGACCCGTCCCCGGTCTTCGACCTGACGGTCGGCCTGGACGGAGTCCCCGGCGGCTACAAGGCGATGGACGACCGCACGGCCCTCAAGGTCCTGGTCAAGCCGTGAGCCGGGCGGCGGGCCGGCCCGGCCCGCCGCCCTCCGGTCAGGCCCCCGCCCACTCCGGCGCGTCCGCCCCGGCGACGCCCGGCGCCCGCGACCAGCCCGCGGGCCCGCCCTCGTACGACACGGGCGACAGCGCGTGCCGGAGGCGTCCGAGCGGCCCCTCCGACTCCGCGAGGTACCGCTCCGGCTCGTACCGCGGCAGAGTCCCGCTCAGCCAGTGACCCGTCTGGGCCAGAGCGAGCCGTACGAGCCGGCTCCCGCCCTGCTCGCGCTGTTCCGTCAGCGACCGCAGCACCGCCGCCGCCAGCAGATACCCCGTGCCGTGGTCCAGCGCCTGCGCCGGCAGCGCGCCGGGCTCCGCCGCCGAGCCCTCCACCGTCGCGATCCCCGTCGCCACCTGCACCAGCGAGTCGAAGCCGCGCCGCCCGCCCCACGGCCCGTAGTCGCCCCAGGCGGAGAGCCGGGCGGTCACCAGACCCGGCCGCTCCAGGTCGAAGCGGTCGAGCGCGCCCGGACGGTAGCCGGCGACCAGCACATCGGCCGCGTCGAGGAGTTCGTCGAAGGTCCGCCGGTCCGACGGCCGGTCCAGGTCGAGCGCGGCGGTCCGCTTGCCGACGCCCGTGTCGGCGTGCTGGTCCGGCAGCTCGGGGTTGCCCGGCGGGTCGATCCGCAGCACGTCCGCGCCGAGCAGCGCCAGCGACCGGGTCGCGACCGGCCCGGCGATCACCCGGGTCAGGTCGAGGACCCGCAGCGGCCGCCCGCCCCGGTCCCGGGGCGCCGCGTCGTCCAGCCGCTCCCGGGTCAGCAGCGGCCGCGCCGCCACCTCCCGGCCCTGCTCGGTCGCCGCCCACTCCTCGGGCGTCCGCAGGGCGACGGCCAGGCCCCCGGCCGCGTACACCGCCGTCTCGACCTCGACGGCCTTCCGCTCCCCGATCGCCGCCGCGACGGCCTCGACGGAGCCGGAGCCGGAGTCCGCCACACCCAGCGCCGCGAGCAGCGCCGCCCTGTGGTGCGGGTAGTTGGCGTGCGTACGGACCCACCCGTCGGCCGACCGCCAGAACCGGGAGAGGGGCGCGAAGTTCACCGGCGCCCGCCCGTCGACCCGCAGATGACGCTCGCTCACGAAGGCGGTGGCGACCGCCCCGTCGTCCACCCGCACCGGCCCCGGAAGCCCCGCGTGCTCCACCGCGGCGAGCGAGCAGGCCGCGACCGCGCCGCGCGCCAGGTCCATCACCGGGAGCCGCGCGGGCAGCAGCCCGGACGTCCCGCCGTACTCCACCCGGTCGACGAGGGCGGGATCGCCGCCGAGGGCCGACCACAGCAACTCCGTACCGGTACGCACTGTGTTGTCCATGACCAGCAGTGTGGCACTGAGTGCCACACAAAAGGGCCCCGGTGTGGCACACCACACCAGGGCCCTCTCGCGAACCGGACCGTACCGCTTACTTCACGGCGTTCAGCGCGTTGATGATGCCGGCCCCGTAGAAGCCGTTCTTCTTGTCGGCGCCTTCCTCGCACACCGCGTCGACGACACCGTCGGCGTTGATGTCGTACGGGTTGGTGCACGCGTGGTCGTCGGCCTGCGCGTACAGCAGCGCCTTCAGCGCCGCCGGGCTCGCGTAGGGGTGCGTCGACTTGATGAGCGCCAGGACGCCCGCCGCGTGCGGCGAGGCCATCGACGTGCCGGCCTTGTAGTTGTAGCCGCCGTCGACCGTGGTCGACAGGATGCGGCCGTTGACCGCCGGGGCGTCCGGGGTCTGGTACTCGGTGCGGTCGCCACCCGGGGCGGCGATGTCGATGACACCGGCACCGTAGTTGGAGTAGGACGCCTTCAGGCCCTTGGCGCCGGTCGCGGAGACCGTCACGACGCCCGGCAGCATGGCCGGGTAGTCGAAGCACTCCGACGGGTCGATGACCCGGTCGCCCGGCGTGGTGTCGTTCGGGCTGCTGTTGTCCAGGATCGAGTCGGCCGCCAGGTCGAACTTGGAGTTGCCGGCCGCGGCGACGTTGACCGTGCCCTTCTTCTCCGCGTAGCGGGTGGCCCGGGTGACCGCCTCGATGAGGGCCTTCTGGTCCTCGTCGTTCTTGCAGGCGAACATCCACGGGTCGGTGTAGTAGCTGTTGTTCGTGATGTCGACGCCGTGCTCGGCCGCCCACACGAAGCCACAGACCACGGCCTCGGTGTAGAAGAAGCCGTCCGGGGTGGACACCTTGATGCCGGCGAGCTTCACGCCCGGGGCGACACCGGTGACGCCGATGCCGTTCTTGGCGGCACCGATGGTGCCGGCGACGTGCGTGCCGTGGTCGCTCTCGCCCTGCATCGGACGCCACGAGCCGGCCGTGGTGTCCGGCTTGCCGGACACGCAGTTGGCGGACGCGGCGGCGTCGAAGTTCGGCGCCAGGTCCGGGTGGGTGTCGTCGACACCGGTGTCGATGATGCCGACGGTGACGTTCTTGCTGCCGAGCGTCTTCTCGTGGGCCTTGTCGGCCTTGATCGCCGGGAGGTCCCACTGCAGGGGCTCCAGCGGGTCCTGACCGTCCGTGGCGGCGGCGGCGGCCGCCTTCGCCTCGGCGGCGGACAGCGTCTGCGCGCCCTCGTCGACGGAGTCGTCGGACTGGACGGAGAGCGGGGCGGTACGGGTCGAACCGGCCGACACCACACCACGCGCCTGACGGATCGTCTTCGCGAACTCGGGGTTCTGCGAGTGGACGACTATCACGCCTATCTGGTCGTACGAGATGACCACCTCGCCGCCCGCGGCGGCGATCGCCTTCTTCACCGAGGCGGCGGTCCAGCGGCCACCCTCGACGTTGACGACGTAGGAAAGCTTCGGGCCGTTGGTGGCAACGGTGGCCGGAGCGTCGCTCAGTTCCGCGGCGGAGGCGGCGCCGGGGGCAAGGAAGCCGAGCGAGGCCGTGAGCGCGAGACCAACCGGCAGAGCGAGAGCTCGGCCGCGCCTCGATCCCAGATGAGCCATGGGTTCTCCACATCATCCGTATGTACTGCCCGCGCGCGGGTTTGCGCTCGGGCAGGTGCATGACGAGTGAAGTTATCGCTGATCTTCCCGAACCTTCAATGAGTTGAGAAGACTTCATGAAGATCTGTTCAAGAAATTCCTCCGGTTGAACCGCGTCGGTTCCGCCTCCGTGCCGTTGGTCAGGGGAGGAGCTCCGCTCGGAGCCCCGGTTCCCGCACCCCTGGTGAGGCCCCCTTGACCCAGCCGTCCGCCCCCGCGTCACGAGGAGATTCCGTGGCTACCGAAGCACCGCCGCCGCCCAGAAACGGCACGGAGACCGACCACGGTCCCGCGTCGCCCACGACGGAGCAGTTCGTCGAGGTGCAGGAGGGCGCGGAGTTCGGCGAACTGCGCCGTACGTACCGATCCTTCGCCTTCCCCCTCACCCTGGCCTTCATCGCCTGGTACCTGCTGTACGTGCTGCTCTCCAACTACGCGGGCGGCTTCATGGGCACCAAGCTCTTCGGCAACATCAACGTGGCGCTCGTCCTCGGCCTCGGCCAGTTCCTCACCACGTTCCTCATCGCCTGGCTCTACTCGCGGCACGCGGCGAACCGGCTCGACCCCCGGGCCGAGGCCATCAGAACCCGTATGGAGGGCGACGCATGAGCACCCCCGTCCTGCTCGCCGCCGGCAACGCCACCACCGAGCACCGGCCCCTGATCATCGCCCTGTTCGGCGCCTTCGTCGTCGCCACCCTCGTCATCACCGTCTGGGCCGGCCGCCAGACCCGCAGCGCCGCCGACTTCTACGCCGGCGGACGCCAGTTCACCGGCTTCCAGAACGGCCTCGCGATCTCCGGCGACTACATGTCCGCCGCGTCCTTCCTCGGCATCGCCGGAGCCATCGCCCTCTTCGGCTACGACGGCTTCCTGTACTCGATCGGCTTCCTCGTCGCCTGGCTCGTCGCCCTGCTCCTGGTCGCCGAGCCGCTGCGCAACTCCGGCCGGTTCACCATGGGCGACGTCCTCGCCTACCGGATGCGCCAGCGGCCCGTCCGCACCGCCGCCGGCACCTCGACCATCGTCGTCTCGATCTTCTACCTGCTCGCCCAGATGGCGGGCGCGGGCGTCCTCGTCTCGCTCCTGCTCGGCATCACCAGCGACGGCGGCAAGATCGCGATCGTCGCCCTGGTCGGCCTGCTGATGATCGTGTACGTGACAATCGGCGGCATGAAGGGCACCACCTGGGTGCAGATGGTCAAGGCGGTCCTGCTCATCGCGGGCACGCTCCTGATCACCTTCCTCATCCTCCTCAAGTTCCACTTCAACATCTCGGAGCTGCTCGGCGCGGCCGCCACCAACAGCGGCAAGGGCGACGCCTTCCTGGAGCCCGGCCTCAAGTACGGCGCCACCGCCACCTCCAAGCTGGACTTCCTCTCGCTCGGCATCGCGCTCGTCCTCGGCACGGCCGGCCTGCCCCACATCCTGATCCGCTTCTACACGGTGCCGACCGCCAAGGCCGCCCGCAAGTCCGTCAACTGGGCCATCGGCATCATCGGCGCCTTCTACCTGATGACGATCGTCCTCGGCTTCGGCGCCGCCGCCCTCCTCAAGAACAGCGACATCGTCGCCTCCAACAAGGCCGGCAACACGGCCGCCCCGCTCGCGGCCCTGGAGATCGGCGGCGGAGCCGGCTCCACCGGCGGAGCGATCCTCCTCGCCGTCATCTCCGCCGTCGCCTTCGCGACCATCCTCGCCGTCGTCGCCGGTCTGACCCTGGCCTCGTCCTCGTCCTTCGCGCACGACATCTACGCCAACGTCATCCGGCGCGGACAGGCCACCGAGAAGGAGGAGGTGAAGGCCGCCCGCTGGGCGACCGTCTTCATCGGCATCGTCTCCATCGCGCTCGGCGCCCTCGCCCGCGACCTCAACGTCGCCGGTCTCGTCGCCCTCGCCTTCGCGGTCGCCGCCTCGGCCAACCTGCCGACGATCCTCTACTCGCTCTTCTGGAAGCGGTTCACCACCCAGGGCGCGCTCTGGTCGATCTACGGCGGTCTGATCTCCGCCGTCGTCCTCGTGCTCTTCTCGCCGGTCGTCTCCGGCAAGCCCACGTCGATGTTCAAGACGGCGGACTTCTACTGGTTCCCGCTGGAGAACCCCGGCCTCGTCTCCATCCCGCTCGGCTTCCTGCTCGGCTGGCTCGGCTCGATCCTCTCCAAGGAGGAGCCGGACAAGGGCAAGTACGCGGAGCTGGAGGTCAAGTCCCTCACCGGAGTCGGAGCGCACTGAACCGTATACGTTCCGCCACCGCCCGGCGGCCGCGTCGTAGAGTTCTACGACGCGGCCGCGTCGGTCCTCGTGACAATCTGCCCTGCTCGTTGTCCGTGCGCTCACGTAGGCTCGGAACACACGCATCCGGAACACAGGGAGGGGGCCCACAGTGCTCATCGACACCTACGGCCGTGTGGCCACTGACCTGCGCGTCTCGCTCACGGACCGGTGCAATCTGCGCTGCACGTACTGCATGCCCGAGGAGGGCCTGCAGTGGCTCGCCAAGCCGGACCTCCTCACCGACGACGAGATCGTCCGGCTGATCCGCATCGCGGTCACCGACCTCGGCGTCACCGAGGTCCGCTTCACCGGCGGTGAGCCGCTGCTCCGCCCCGGCCTCGTCGGGATCGTCGAGCGCTGCGCCGCCCTGGAGCCCCGCCCCCGGATGTCCCTCACCACCAACGGCATCGGACTCAAGCGCACCGCCGCCGCCCTCAAGGCCGCCGGCCTCGACCGGGTCAACGTCTCCCTCGACACCCTGCGCCCCGAGGTCTTCAAGACCCTCACCCGGCGCGACCGCCACCAGGACGTCCTCGACGGCATGGCCGCCGCCCGCGAGGCCGGCCTCACCCCGGTCAAGGTCAACGCCGTCCTGATGCCCGGGCTCAACGCCGACGAGGCCCCCGACCTCCTCGCCTGGGCGGTCGAGAACCACTACGAGCTCCGCTTCATCGAGCAGATGCCGCTGGACGCCCAGCACGGCTGGAAGCGCGACGGCATGATCACCGCCGGGGACATCCTGGAGTCCCTGCGCACCCGCTTCACCCTGACGCCCGAAGGCTCCGAGGAGCGCGGCTCGGCCCCCGCCGAGCGCTGGGTCGTCGACGGCGGACCGCACACGGTCGGCGTCATCGCCTCCGTGACCCGCCCGTTCTGCCGGGCCTGCGACCGCACCCGGCTCACCGCCGACGGACAGGTGCGCACCTGTCTCTTCGCCACCGAGGAGACGGACCTGCGGGCGGCGCTCCGCTCGGACGCCCCGGACGAGACGGTCGCGGAGCTCTGGAAGAAGGCCATGTGGGGCAAGAAGGCCGGCTCGGGCCTCGACGACCCGAGCTTCCTCCAGCCCGAGCGCCCGATGTCGGCCATCGGCGGCTGACCTAGGCGTCCTCGGACTCCCAGTCGGCCAGCGGGACGACGTCCTTCAGGAAGCCCCGTACCCCCAGGAACTGGGAGAGGTGCTCGCGGTGCTCCTCGCACGCGAGCCAGGTCTTGCGCCGCTCCGGCGTGTGCAGCTTGGGGTTGTTCCACGCGAGGACCCAGACGGCGTCGGCGCGGCACCCCTTGGCGGAACAGATCGGCTTCTCTTCGCTCACTGGACCATTGATCACCCGATCATTGTCCAGCAACAGCGATGCCGGGCAGCCACGGGGGGAGCTGCCCGGCATCGGTCCGTCGCTCCGACGGGGGATGCGGAGCGCGTAGGCAGTATGTCACGGCACATGGGGTGCGGTGCACCGGATCGTCATGATTGATCTGAGGTTTTCTTGAGGTTCGGAGGCTCGAGTGCGGGGCGCTCCGGAGGGGGGACGAAGGTGGAGGGAAGGGACGGAGCCCTCTCGCGTCCCGCGTTGGCGATCACCACGGCGATATAGGGGAGCAGCAGGCCCAGGCCCAGCGCCACGAAGGCCACGTGCCGCTCCACGTTCCACAGCACCGTCGCGGCGATCACGGAGAGCGTCCGCACCGTCATCGAGATGACATAGCGCCGCTGCCTGCCCCGCACGTCGTCGGCGAGCCCCTGCCGGGCTCCCGTGATCCGGAAGACCTCGGTCCCGCCATGCTTCGGCATCGCCGTTCACCACCCACAGGTCATGCCGGACCCTCCCCGGTCCGGACCTCTTTCCACCGTACGCCCGCCCCGCCGGGCCGACGAGACCGGGGCACGTACGGTGCTGTCCGACATGCGTCGTATGGCGGATGGGCCGAGACTGAGCCCAGATCCGCACTAGGAGGCGACGATGAGTTGGTTGTGGGCGATCATCGTGGGATTCGTCCTCGGTCTGATCGCGAAGGCGATCCTGCCGGGCAAGCAGCAGATCCCGCTGTGGCTGACGACCGTGTTCGGCATTCTCGGCAGCGTGCTCGGCAACGCGGTCGCGACCTGGATCGGAGTCAACGACACCCGGGGCATCGACTGGACCCGGCATCTGCTGCAGCTGATCGGCGCCGTCGCCGTCGTCGGCGTGGGCGACATGCTGTGGGCCTCGATCAAGGGCAGCAAGCAGCGCGCCTGAGAGACGGGAAGAGGCCCGGTACGGCGCACAGCGCACGTACCGGGCCTCTTCCCATGGGTACCGCTAGCCGGCGAACTCGATCGCCGCCAGGTTCTTCTTGCCGCGCCGCAGCACCAGCCAGCGGCCGTGCAGCAGCTCCTCCGCCGACACCACGGCGTCCTCGGCGGTCACCTTCACGTTGTTCACGTAGGCCCCGCCCTCCTTCACCGTGCGGCGCGCCGCCGACTTGCTCGCCACGAGACCGACCTCGGCGAACAGGTCCACGACCTGGCCGAGCTCGGACACGCGCGCGTGCGGCAGCTCGGAGAGCGCGGCGGCGAGCGTCGGCTCGTCCAGCTCGGCCAGGTCGCCCTGCCCGAACAGCGCCTTGGAGGCGTTGATGACGGCCGCGCACTGCTCGGCGCCGTGCACCAGGGTGGTGAGCTCCTCGGCGAGCGCCCGCTGGGCGGCACGCGCCTGCGGTCGCTCGGCGGTCTGCGCCTCCAGCTCCTCCAGCTCCTCGCGGGACTTGAAGGACAGGATCCGCATGTACGTCGAGATGTCCCGGTCGTCCACGTTCAGCCAGAACTGGTAGAACGCGTACGGCGTGGTCATCTCCGGGTCGAGCCAGACGGCCCCGCCCTCGGTCTTGCCGAACTTGGTGCCGTCCGCCTTGACCATCAGCGGGGTCGCGAGCGCGTGCGCCTCGGCACCCGGCTCCAGGCGGTGGATCAGGTCGAGGCCGGCCACCAGGTTGCCCCACTGGTCCGAGCCGCCCTGCTGGAGCGTGCAGCCGTAGCGGCGGTACAGCTCCAGGAAGTCCATGCCCTGGAGCAGCTGGTAGCTGAACTCGGTGTAGCTGATGCCCTGCTCGGACTCCAGGCGCCGGGCGACGGAGTCCTTGGTCAGCATCTTGTTGACCCGGAAGTGCTTGCCGATGTCCCGCAGGAACTCGATCGCCGACATCCCGGCGGTCCAGTCCAGGTTGTTCACCATGACCGCCGCGTTCTCCCCCTCGAAGGAGAGGAAGGGCTCGATCTGCGAGCGCAGCCGGTTCACCCAGTTCGCGACCGTCTCGGGGTCGTTCAGGGTGCGCTCGGCCGTCGGCCGCGGGTCACCGATCTGCCCGGTGGCCCCGCCGACCAGCGCCAGCGGCCGGTGCCCGGCCTGCTGGAGCCGGCGGACGGTGAGGACCTGGACCAGGTGGCCGACGTGGAGACTGGCCGCGGTCGGGTCGAAACCGCAATAGAACGTGACGGGGCCGTCCGCGAGAGCCTTGCGCAGTGCGTCCTCATCGGTGGACTGGGCGAAGAGCCCGCGCCACTTCAGCTCGTCGACGATGTCCGTCACGTCGTCCGTCTCCTCGTGATGCTCAGGGGAACCAGTTGTCGCGATCAGTCTATGGGGGTCAGACCCCCTTGCTGACCGAGCTCATGTTGAAGTCCGGCACCCGCAGGGCCGGCATCGCGGCGCGCGTGAACCAGTCGCTCCACTCGCGCGGCAGCGTCTTCTCCGTACGACCGGCCTCCGAGGCCCGCGACAGCAGGTCCACCGGCGACTCGTTGAACCGGAAGTTGTTCACCTCGCCGACCACCTCGCCGTTCTCGACGAGATAGACGCCGTCCCGGGTCAGCCCGGTCAGCAGCAGCGTCGCCGGGTCGACCTCGCGGATGTACCAGAGGCAGGTCAGCAGCAGGCCGCGCTCCGTCGAGGCGACCATCTCCTCCAGGGAGCGCTCGCCGCCGCCGTCCAGGATCAGGTTCCCCGCTCCCGGCGCCACGGGCAAATGAGTAAGCCCCGCCGTGTGCCGGGTGGTGATCAGGTGCGCCAGGCTGCCCGCCTTCACCCAGTCGACCGGCCCGACCGGCAGACCGTTGTCGAAGACGGAGGAGTCGTCGCCCGAGGAGTGCGCGATCACGAACGGCGAGGACTCCAGGCCCGGCTCGTTCGGGTCGCTGCGCAGCGTGAGCGGCAGCGGGGAGAGCGTCTCGCCGAGCCGGGTGCCGCCGCCGGGCTTGGAGAAGACCGTCCGGCCCTCCACCGCGTCCCGGGCCGTCGAGGACCACAGCTGGTAGATCATCAGGTCGGCCACGGCGGTCGGCGGCAGCAGCGTCTCGTACCGGCCGGCGGGCAGCTCGATCCGCCGCTCCGCCCAGCCGAGACGGGTCGCGAGCTCGGCGTCGAGCGCGGCCGGGTCGACGTCCTTGAAGTCCCGGGTCGAGCGCCCGGCCCAGGCGGAACGCGCGCGGTCCGGGGACTTGGCGTTGAGCTCCAGGGTCCCGTTGGGCTGGTCGTGGCGCAGCCGCAGCCCCGTGGAGGTGCCCAGGTAGGTGGAGGTCAGCTCGTGGTTGGCGAAGCCGTACAGCTCACGGCCGCCGGTACGCGCGCGTGCGAAGGCCTCGCCGAGCGCCGGGGCGAAGTCGGCGAAGACGGAGGAGGAGGTCTCCGCCGGGGCGTCGGTGAAGTCGGGCGAGGCGGGCACGCCCTCCACGAGCGGCTGGGCGTCCTCGGCGGGCCCGGCGGCGCGGGCGGCGGCCTCGGCGGCCCGGACCAGGGGCTCCAGGTCGTCGACGGTCACGGCGGACCGCGAGACGACACCGGAGGCGGTGCCCTGGGCGCCGTCGACGGTCGCGATCACCGTGAGGGTACGGCCCCGGGTCACCCCGTTCGTGGTGAGCGCGTTCCCGGCCCAGCGCAGATTGGCCGAGGACTCCTCGTCGGCGATGACGACACACCCGTCGGCGCGGGACAGCTCCAGGGCCCGCTCGACGATCTCGTACGGCTTGCTGACGCGGCTCATCGACCGGCCTCCTGCGTCGTGTTCAGACTGTGCCTACCCGGGGGACGACCCCCGGACCCCCAGCAAAGGTTGTGGCGGGCGTTCATCGACCGGCCTCCTGCGTCGTGTTCAGGATGTTGACGCCCCGGAAGAGGGCGGACGGGCAGCCGTGCGAGACGGCGGCGACCTGGCCCGGCTGGGCCTTGCCGCAGTTGAAGGCGCCACCGAGGACGTACGTCTGCGGGCCGCCGACCTGCTCCATCGAGCCCCAGAAGTCGGTGGTCGTCGCCTGGTACGCCACGTCCCGCAGCTGCCCGGTGAGTTGGCCGTTCTCGATGCGGAAGAAGCGCTGGCCGGTGAACTGGAAGTTGTAGCGCTGCATGTCGATCGACCAGGACCGGTCGCCGACCACGTAGATGCCGCGCTCCACGCCCCCGATCAGGTCCTCCGTCGACAGACCGCCCGGGTCCGGCTGGAGCGAGACGTTCGCCATCCGCTGCACCGGCACGTGCGCGGGGGAGTCGGCGAAGGCGCAGCCGTTCGACCGGCCCAGGCCCGTGAGCTTCGCGATCCGCCGGTCCAGCTGGTAGCCGACGAGCGTGCCGTCCTTCACCAGGTCCCAGCTCTGCGCCTCGACGCCCTCGTCGTCGAAGCCGACGGTGGCGAGACCGTGCTCGGCGGTGCGGTCACCCGTCACGTTCATGATCGAGGAGCCGTACGCCAGCTTGCCCAGCTGGTCGAAGGTGGCGAACGAGGTGCCCGCGTACGCCGCCTCGTAGCCCAGCGCCCGGTCCAGCTCGGTGGCGTGCCCGATGGACTCGTGGATCGTCAGCCACAGGTTCGACGGGTCCACGACCAGGTCGTACCGGCCCGCCTCCACGCTCGGCGCCCGCATCTTCTCGGCGAGCAGCGCCGGGATCTCGTCGAGCTCCTTGTCCCAGTCCCAGCCGGTCCCCGTCAGGTACTCCCAGCCCCGTCCGACCGGCGGCGCGATCGTCCGCATCGAGTCGAACTCGCCGGTCGTCTCGTCCACGGCGACCGCCGTGAGCTGCGGGTGCAGCCGGACGCGCTGCTGGGTGGTCACGGTGCCGGCCGTGTCCGCGTAGAACTTGTTCTCGTGGACGGTGAGCAGCGAGGCGTCCACGTGCGCCACGCCCTCCGCCCCGAGCAGCCGCGCGCTCCAGTCGGCGAGCAGGGCGCTCTTCTCCTCGGCGGGGACGGAGAAGGGGTCGATCTCGTACGAGGAGACCCAGGTGCGCTCGGAGTGCACCGGCTCGTCCGCCAGCTCCACGCGTTCGTCGGAGCCGGCCGCCGCGATCACCTTCGCCGACAGCTTCGCCATGGCGACCGCCTGCGAGGCGACCCGCGCGGCCCCGTCCATCGTCAGGTCGACGCCGGACGCGAAGCCCCAGGCCCCACCGTGCACCACCCGCACCGCGTAGCCGAGGTCCGTGGTGTCGGAGGACCCGGACGGTTTGGCGTCGCGCAGCCGCCACGAGGCGCTGCGCACCCGCTCCAGGCGGAAGTCCGCGTGCTCGGCACCGAGCGCGCGCGCTCGGGCGAGCGCCGCGTCGGCGAGCGCCCGCAACGGCAGCGCGACGAACGAAGGGTCGATCTGATGGACCACGAGCGGCCTCGCTCTCGGCGATCGGAAGACAGCGGTCTGAAACTGCCCCGGAAGTCAATCACGGGACGGGCGGCCGAGTCGGCGCATTGAGGACCGCCCCCGGTGGAACCGGTCCCTCCGCGGTGCGGCGACCCGACCCGTACGGCCCCCGAGCTGTAGGGATCCGACAGCGACACCCGTACGCCACTGTGGGAGGTCGATTGCTCATGTCGGGAGTGATACCGATAGGTTTTCGGCTACCAGACCGCTATCGAAAGGGTGATCCGTTGAGCCGCTCGGTTCTCGTCACCGGAGGAAACCGGGGCATCGGCCTCGCCATCGCCCGCGCGTTCGCCGAGGCCGGCGACAAGGTCGCGATCACGTACCGCTCCGGCGAGCCCCCGGCCGCCCTGGTCGAGCTCGGCTGCCTTCCCGTCAAGTGCGACATCACCGACGCGGAGCAGGTGGAGACGGCCTACAAGGAGATCGAGGAGAAGCACGGTCCGGTGGAGGTCCTCGTGGCCAACGCCGGCGTGACGAAGGACCAGCTCCTCATGCGCATGACCGAGGAGGACTTCACGTCCGTCCTCGACACCAACCTCACCGGCACCTTCCGGGTGGTCAAGCGCGCCAACCGCGGGATGCTGCGCGCCAAGAAGGGCCGCGTCGTCCTGATCTCCTCGGTCGTCGGTCTGCTGGGCTCCGCGGGCCAGGCCAACTACGCCGCCTCCAAGGCCGGCCTGGTCGGCTTCGCCCGCTCCCTCGCGCGTGAGCTGGGCTCGCGCAACATCACCTTCAACGTCGTCGCCCCCGGCTTCGTCGACACCGACATGACCGCGGTGCTCACCGACGAGCAGCGCGCGGGCATCGTGTCGCAGGTGCCGCTGGGCCGCTACGCCCAGCCGGAGGAGATCGCCGCGGCGGTGAGGTTCCTCGCCTCCGACGACGCCTCGTACATCACTGGAGCCGTCATCCCGGTTGACGGCGGATTGGGCATGGGTCACTGATCACCATGAGCGGAATTCTCGAGGGCAAGCGCATCCTCATCACCGGTGTGCTGATGGAGTCCTCCATCGCCTTCCACGCCGCGAAGCTGGCCCAGGAGCAGGGTGCGGAGATCATCCTCACCGCCTGGCCCCGGCCGTCGCTGACCGAGCGCATCGCCAAGAAGCTCCCCAAGCCCGAGAACGTCAAGGTCCTGGAGCTCGACGTCTCGAACGACGAGCACCTCGCCCGTCTGGAGGGCCAGGTCCGTGAGCACCTGGGCGACCGTCTCGACGGCATCGTGCACTCCATCGGCTTCGCGCCGCAGGACGCGCTCGGCGGCAACTTCCTGAACACGCCGTTCGAGTCCGTGGCCACCGCCATGCACGTCTCCGCCTTCTCCCTGAAGTCGCTGACGATGGCGCTGCTGCCGCTGATGTCCGAGGGCGGCTCGGTCGTCGGCCTCACCTTCGACGCGAAGTTCGCCTGGCCGCAGTACGACTGGATGGGTCCGGCCAAGGCCGCCCTCGAGGCCACCAGCCGCTACATGGCGCGCGACCTCGGCAAGCAGAACATCCGCTGCAACCTGATCTCGGCGGGCCCGCTCGGCTCCATGGCCGCCAAGTCCATCCCGGGCTTCGGCGAGCTGGCGTCCGTCTGGGACAGCCGTTCCCCGCTGGAGTGGGAGCTCTCGGACCCGGAGCCGGCCGGCCGCGGCATCGTCGCGCTGCTCTCCGACTGGTTCCCGAAGACCACGGGCGAGATCATCCACGTCGACGGCGGTCTGCACGCCATCGGCGCGTAACCGTCCAGGACAGCAGGTAAGGGCCGTGTGGCCGCCCCCGTGGCGGACACACGGCCCTCGCCGTTCCGCAACTCCTGCACGGGTCGAAAAGTAGCCCGAATGACCCCAGACTGAGGCAGAGCGTGATGTTCTGCTGCTGACGGGGAGGAGGTACGGGCATGCGCGCGATACGTCAGGGCTTCGGGGCGTTCGCCTCCGTCGCCGTTCTGATCACCGGGACAGCCGTGGCCACCGAGCTGCGGGCCGCTCCCGCCCCGGCCGAGGAGCTCCCGGCCACCGCCCCGGCGGCGGAGGAGCCGGAGGACTTCGGGGCCTCCTGCCGCACCGTCGTCGAGGGCTCCCGCGTCACCGCGCACTGCAGCAACCCGTACCCCCGCACCGACCGGATCCGCCTCCACGTCGAGTGCGAGCGCTGGTGGGACGTCGACAGCGACAGCGCCCCCGTGGAGGTCGAACCCGCCGACTACGCCCGGGTCACCGGCCGCTGCTGGAAGGAGGTCCGGTCCGCCTGGATCACGCACCAGCCCGCGGACCAGGCTCCGGCTCCTGCTCCCGACTCGCTTCCGGTACGGGGTTCCTGAGGCACATGAAGGGGTAGCCGGCCGCCTCCGTGCCGGCCCGCTCGGCATCGCCCTCGCGGATCGCGTCCACCAGGCGCGCGTGGTCCATGTGGTTCTCCGGCCGCAGCACCTGCCCCACGTCGTCGCGCAGCCAGTCCCGCAGCAGGTCGCCCAGGTCCGCGTAGAGCTCCGTCAGGACCTCGTTGCCCGAGGCGGCGACGACGGCGTGGTGGAAGGCCGCGTCGACCGTCACGAAGCGCTCCGCGTCCCCGGACTCCCACGCCTCCTCGCGGCGCCCGAGCAGGGCGTCCAGCTGCTTCAGGTCCCGCTCCGTGCGCCGCTCGGCCGCGAACCGGGCGGCGGCGGACTCCAGCGTGGAGCGCAGCTCGGCCACGTGCCGGGGGTCGGAGCCGGCGAAGCGCCGGTGCATGACGCCCGCCAGCTCGCTGGTGGCGACGACGTACGTCCCCGAGCCCTGGCGGATGTCGAGCAGGCCGTTGTGCGCGAGCGCGCGGACCGCCTCGCGCACCGTGTTCCGGGCGACGCCCAGCTGCTCGACCAGTTCGGGTTCGGTCGGGATGCGCGAACCCACCGGCCATTCGCCGGAGGTGATCTGGTTCCGCAGCTCGGCGATCACCTGGTCGGAGAGACCGGTGCGCCGGGGGTGACCGAGGGCCATGGAACGCCTTTCCATTGGTTCGAGCCTAGAACGTTCAAGATTGGATCGTTCGGGATTGGACAACCAATCATCCCATGATTCTATGATGGCCCCATGCCTGACGAGCAGAAGACCCTCGACCCCGCCGCGACCGCGCCGTCCGGAGCGCCCGCCACCGCCGGCGACTCTCCCGCACCGGACCGTGCCGCCCCGGCGCGCCGCTGGGCCCTCGGCCTCGTCGCCGTCGGACTCGTCCTGGCCGCCCTCAACCTGCGCCCCGCCATCACCAGCCTCGGCGCCCTCCTCGAAGAGGTCAGCGAAGACCTCCACATGAGCGGCAGCGTCGCCGGAGTCCTCACCTCCGTGCCCCCGCTCTGCTTCGCGGTCTTCGGCATCACCGCCCCCCGCCTCGCCCGCCGCTTCGGCCCCGCCGCCGTCGTCTGCGCGGGCATGGCCGCGATCTTCACCGGCCTCGTCCTGAGGCCCTTCGCGACCGGCACCGCCGCCTTCCTCGCCGCCAGCGCCCTCGCCCTCATGGGCATCGCCGTCAGCAACGTCCTGATGCCCGTCATCGTCAAGCGGTACTTCCCCGACCGCGTCGGCAGCATGACCGGCCTCTACTCCATGGCGCTCGCCCTGGGCACCTCCATCGCCGCGGCCGCGACCGTCCCCATGACCGACGCCCTGGGCGGCGGCTGGCGCCTCGGCCTGGGCGTCTGGGCGGTCCTCGCCGCGCTCGCCGTGCTGCCCTGGCTCCCGCTCCTGCGCGACCGGGACGCGGACGCGGCACCCCACGCGGCCCCCGTGGCGGCACCGCCGGCGGCCGCGCCCCGCATCACCCGCAGCCGCACCGCCTGGGCGCTCGGCGTCTTCTTCGGCCTCCAGGCCACCGGCGCCTACATCACCATGGGCTGGATGCCGCAGATCTTCCGCGACTCCGGCGTCCCCGCCACCACCGCGGGCGTGCTCCTCGCCGTCACCATGGTCATGGGCGTCCCGCTCGCCTTCGTCATCCCCCGCCTCGCGACCCGGATGAAGAACCAGGGCCCGATCGTCGTCGCCCTCGGCCTGTGCGGACTCACCGGCTACACCGGACTCTTCCTGGCCCCCGCCGCCGGAGCCTGGGTCTGGGCGGTGCTCCTCGGCATCTCCAACTGCGCCTTCCCGCTCGCCCTCACGATGATCGGCATGCGCTCGCGCACCGGCGCCGGCGTCGTCCGGCTCTCCGCCTTCGCGCAGAGCGTCGGCTACCTGATCTCGATCCCCGGCCCCCTCCTCGTCGGTGTGCTCTACCAGCACAGCGGTGGCTGGGGACTGCCCATCGCCCTCATGGGCGGGCTGATGGTCCCGCAGATGATCGTCGGAACCCTGGCGGGCAGGGACCGGACGGTCGAGGACGAATGCTGAGATGTAAGACTGTTCCCATGCCAGTCCTCGAACCCAACCCCCAGAACGGCCAGAAGAAGCTGCTCGTCGTGCTCGGCGCGATGCTCGGCATCACGGTCGTCATCGCCGTCATCGCCACCTTCGCCTCCCCGTGAGGTGGGGCTGACCCCCGTATCCCCTAGGGGGCGGGTCTCAGGGTGAAGTGGGTGGATCACCGGATGGGCCGGCGGACGCGCGATCCGTACGTTGGTGACAACGGCGAAAGCGCGGAACTCACCCACGGAGGCGGCCATGTCGGCCCCCACGCACCCCGGCATCCGGACCACGACCACCGGCGTCGACACCCGGCTGCCCTGGTGGGCCCTCGCCCTCCCCGCGGCCGCCTTCCTCGCCCTCCTGGTCCTCATGGCCGGGTCGGGTGAGGCCCGGGCGACCACGGGTGATCAAGGGGTCGGCCAGGTCCTGGAGCACGTCTGGCAAACGCTCTCTCTCTGAGTCGGAGTGGCCTGTTTCGTGCGAAGCTGTGGACCATGAGCGTCGATACATCCCGCAGCATCGTGCTCCTCCGGCACGCGAAGGCAGACTGGAACGACTCTTCCGACCACGAGCGACCGCTCGCCGACCGAGGCCGCAAGGACGCCCCGGTGGCCGGCCGCAAGCTCGCCGACAGCGGCATCGCCTTCGACCTGGCCCTCTGTTCGACCGCCCTCCGCACCCGCGAGACCTGGAAGCTGGCCGTCCACGAGCTGCCCGTGCGCCCCAGGACGGTGTACGAGGAGCGGATGTACGAGGCCTCCCTCGGCGAGCTCATCGCCCTGGTCAACGAGACCCCGGACGCCGTGAACAACCTCCTGCTCATCGGCCACAACCCCGGCATGCACGCCCTCGCCGACGCCCTCGCCGGCGAGGCCGAGGGCGACACCGTCGCCCGCATGAACCGCAGCGGCTTCCCGGCCTCCGCCTTCGCCGTCGTCACCTTCAACGGCTCCTGGAAGTCCGTGGAGCACGGCGTCGGCAAGCTGGTCGACTTCTGGACCCCGCACCCCTGATCCCGCACACCCGATCACGTACGTCTGTTCCGTACGCCTGATCCCGTACGCCTGATCCCGTACGCGGAAGGGCCCGGGCGTCGACCGACGCCCGGGCCCTTCCCCGTACCCCCACCGCTCAGTGCGGCAGGTCCTCCTCGCCGAAGTCCGCCGCCTCGACCTCTTCGCGCGTGATGCCCAGCAGGTACAGCACGGTGTCCAGGAACGGCACGTTCACCGCGGTGTGGGCCGCCTGACGCACCACCGGCTTCGCGTTGAACGCCACCCCGAGCCCGGCCGCGTTCAGCATGTCCAGGTCGTTGGCCCCGTCGCCGATCGCCACGGTCTGCGCCAGCGGCACCCCGGCCTCCGCGGCGAACCGGCGCAGCAGCCGCGCCTTGCCCGCCCGGTCGACGATCTCGCCGGTCACCCGCCCCGTGAGCTTCCCGTCCACGATCTCGAGGGTGTTGGCCGAGGCGAAGTCGAGGCCGAGCCGCTCCTTCAGATCGTCGGTGACCTGCGTGAAACCGCCGGAGACGACACCCACCTGGTACCCGAGCCGCTTGAGGGTACGGATCAGGGTCCGGGCGCCGGGCGTCAGCCGCACCTCGGCGCGGACCTTGTCGACCACCGAGGCGTCGAGGCCCGCGAGCAGCTCCACGCGCGCGTGCAGCGACTGCTCGAAGTCCAGCTCGCCGCGCATCGCCGCCGCCGTCACCTCGGCGACCTTGTCCTCGCAGCCCGCGTGCGCGGCGAAGAGCTCGATCACCTCGTCCTGGATCAGGGTCGAGTCGACGTCCATGACCACCAGCCGCTGGGCCCGCCGGTGCAGACCGGCGGAGACGACGGCCACGTCGACGCCGACGGAGTGCGCCTCGGTGGCGAGGGCGGTCCGCAGCGGCTCGGTCCCGCAGCCCGAGACGGCGAACTCGACCGCCGTCACCGGGTACTTCGCGAGGCGGAAGATGCGGTCGATGTTGCCGCCGGTCTCCGCGATCCTGGCCGCTATGGCCGCCGTCTGCTCCGCGGTGAGCGGGTGGCCGAGCACGGTGACGTGCGAGCGTCCCTCGCCACGGGGACGGTTGTCGCCCGTGCCGGAGATGATCTCGGCCTGGAGCTTCAGCGACTCGGCCCAGCTGTGGATGGTGGCCCGGAGCTCGCCCTGCGAGGCGACGGTCGGCTCGGTGACGAGCGCGCACAGGACGAGGCGGCCCCGGGAGACCACCTGCTCGATGTCCACGACGTCGACGGAGTAGGCGGCGAGGGTGTCGAAGAGTCCCGCGGTGATCCCGGGACGGTCCTTCCCGAAGATCTTGACGAGAAGGGTGGGAACGTCTGAGGTCTGCGATGCGCTCATGGTGGTTCCACCGTATCGGGCACCGTGTGCGGTCCGAGCGTCCGTCCCGCCCTGCGGACACCCGAGTGGTCCAGGGCTTGCCCGGGGCTTGCCCCGAAGGTCTTCACGCGGCCCGACTTTCCGAGACGGGACCGGGCCTGAAATAGTTCCCCAGGATGATTCGCCATCCCTGGACTCCCGAAGACGGGGGTACATCGGGGGACAAGTAGTGGGGCATGGAGTGCCAGAACTCGTACTGGAATTGAACGGCAGGACCTGGACGCTCGATCCGTCCCGGTCGTACACCCTGGGCAGGGACCCTCAGGGTGACCTGGTCATCGACGACGCCAGGGTCTCGTGGCGCCACGCCACCATCAGCTGGGGCGGCCGGAGCTGGGTCATCGAGGACCACGGCTCCACCAACGGCACGTTCCTCCAGGGCCAGAGGATCCACCAGGTGGAGATCGGCCCCGGCTCGGCCGTCAACCTCGGCAACGCGACCGACGGCCCGCGGCTGAATCTCGCCGCCGCCGGCGCGGCCGCCGCGCAGCAGCAGGCACCGCAGCAGCAGGTGCCCCAGCAGCAGGCCCCCGCCCAGCAGGCCCCCGCGCACCACGCGGCCGGGGCCGCCGCGGCCCAGGCCGACTGGGCCACGCACCAGGCGCCGCCGCCGCAGCAGGGCTGGCAGCAGCCCCAGCAGCCGCCCGCCCAGCAGCAGGTCCCGCACCAGCAGGGGCCCGCCCAGGGACACCCCGGCGGCTCCGCGCCGGCGCCGTCGCCCTACGGCGACCACCGCAGCCCGACGACCTTCTACCAGCTGGACCTCGGCCGCGTCATGCGGATCGGCCGTGCCCTCGAGAACGAACTGGTCGTCTCCGACCTGCAGGTCTCGCGGCACCACGCCGAGTTCCACGCGACGCCCGACGGCCGCTTCGAGATCCGCGACCTCGGCTCGCACAACGGCACGTACGTCAACGGCCAGCCGATCGCCAAGGGCGGCACGGCCCTCCTCGGCCCGCAGGACATCGTCGGCGTCGGTCACTCGACCTTCCGCATCGTCGGCGGCCAGCTGGAAGAGTTCGTCGACACCGGCTCGGTCTCCTTCTCGGCCCGCCACCTCACGGTCACGGTCGACGGCGGCAAGCAGATCCTCAAGGACGTCACCTTCGGCGTCCCGGAGAAGTCGCTGATCGGCGTCATCGGCCCGTCCGGCTCCGGCAAGTCCACCCTGCTCAAGGCGCTGACCGGCTACCGCCCGGCCAACGAGGGCGACGTCCTCTACGACAACCGCAGCCTCTACAAGCAGTTCGCCGAGCTGCGCCAGCGCATCGGTCTGGTCCCGCAGGACGACATCCTGCACAAGGAGCTGACCGTCCAGAAGGCGCTGCGCTACGCGGCCAAGCTCCGCTTCCCCGGCGACACCGCCACGGCCGAGCGCGAGGCCCGCATCGACGAGGTGCTGCGCGAGCTCAAGCTCGACATCCACAAGGAGAAGAAGGTCACCTCCCTCTCCGGTGGCCAGCGCAAGCGCGTCTCCGTCGCCCTGGAGCTCCTCACCAAGCCGTCGCTGATCTTCCTGGACGAGCCGACCTCCGGCCTCGACCCGGGCATGGACCGCGACGTCATGCAGCTGCTCCGCGGCCTCGCGGACGACGGCCGCACGGTCCTCGTCGTCACCCACTCGGTGGCCGAGCTGGGCCTCTGCGACAAGCTGCTCGTCATGGCACCCGGCGGCTCCGTGGCGTACTTCGGCCCGCCGGAGGAGGCGCTGAACTTCTTCGGCTACTCCACCTGGGCCGACGTCTTCTCCGCCTTCGAGAACTACCGCGACTACGACTGGGCGGGCCGCTGGAAGGGCTCGCAGCACTACCAGATGTACGCCGCGGACATCGACGCCGTCGCCGCGCAGCCCGTCCAGATGCCGCAGCAGGCCATGGCCCGCCCGCCGAAGCCGCAGGGCTGGGGCTCGCAGCTGTTGACCCTGATCCGCCGCTACGTGTCGGTGATCGCCTCCGACAAGGGCTTCATGGCCCTGATGGTGATCCTGCCGGCCGTCCTCGGCGCGGTGTCCGTCGTCATCCCGGCCGACTTCGGCCTCGGCAAGCCCACGCCGCCGTCCCGCTTCAACGGCGACGCCGGCACGATCATGCTGATCCTCGCGGTCGGCATGTGCTTCTCCGGCGCGGCCAACTCCGTCCGAGAGCTGATCAAGGAACGTGTCATCTACGAGCGGGAGCGCGCCGTCGGCCTGTCCCGCTCCGCGTACCTGATGTCCAAGGTCATCGTCCTCGGCCTGATCACGGCCTTCCAGGGCGTGATCATCTGCGGCATCGGCTTCTCCACGCGCGCGCTGCCCGAAGAGGGCCTGTTCATGCCGCCGGCCGCCGAGCTGTGCATCCAGGTCATCGCGCTCGGCCTGACCTCGATGATGGTCGGCCTGGTCATCTCCGCGCTGGTGAAGACCGCCGAGAAGACCATGCCGCTGCTCGTGATGTTCGCGATCATCCAGGTCGTGTTCACCGGCATCCTCTTCCAGGTGTACGGCTCGCCCGGCCTGGAGCAGTTCGCCTGGCTCATGCCCTCCCGCTGGGGCATCGCCGGCGCCGGCACCACCCTGGACCTGGCGCACCTGATGCCGCCGTGGGACCACAAGGACCCCACGAACACCGACCCGCTGTGGGAGCACACGGTCGGCCAGTGGAGCCTCGACCTGGGCATCCAGCTGTTCATGGCGACCGTCTGCTGCGTCCTCGTGGCGCGGCTGCTGCGCCGCCACGAGCCCGAGGTCATGCGCAAGTAGTGACAGCCCCGAAGGGCGGCACCCCGCACGGGGTGCCGCCCTTCGGCGTGTCCGAGGCGACTCAGTACGCGCTGTTGACGTTGTCGATCGAGCCGTAGCGGTCGGCCGCGTAGTTGGCGGCGGCGACGATGTTGGCGACCGGGTCGTACTGGTCGAACTTGGTGCCGGGGATGTGGTACGCCTTGAAGGTCGGGTAGATCACCTGGAGCAGGCCCTTGGACGGGACGCCGTTGATGGCGTTGATGTCCCAGTTGTTGATGGCGTACGGGTTGCCGCTGGACTCGCGCATGATGTTCCGGTGCAGGCCGTTGTAGGTGCCCGGGATGTTGTGCTTGTCCATGATGTAGAGCGCCTCGCGGATCCAGCCGTCGAGGTTGTTCGCGAAGACCGGGGTACGGGCGACGGAACGGCTCGCGGCGGCCTTCTCGGCGGCGCGCTTCTTCGCGGCGGCCTTCGCCTTGGCCTCGGCCTTCGCCTTGGCGGCGGCCTTGGCCTGCGCGTCGGCCTTGGCCTTCGCGGCGGCCTTCGCCTTGGCGTCGGCCTTTGCCTTGGCGGCTGCCTTGGCCTTCGCCGCCGCCTCCTGCTTGGCCTTCAGGCTGATCGCGTCCTGCTGCTCGTCGAGGCTCGCGGCAAGCGCCTTCGCCTGCGGGCTGCTCGCGTCGTAGGACCAGGCGACCTGCTGCGTACCGGCCAGAGCCTGCGGCTCGGTCTCGGTGCCGCTGTTACCGGGCACGAGGGAGAAGGTGAGGGCTGCGGCGCTCAGAGCGACGACGCCGGCGATCGTGGCCTTGTGGGTCTTCTTCAGACCACGATAGTGGCCAGGGGTGTTCGCAGACATGCAGGACTACCTCTTCGAATCGCTGGGGGTCGCTCGGCCGGGGCGGCGCTGCGCCTGCTCGGCGGCGACGGGGGCAATTCTTAGCGGCAGCAAAATCCCGTGGCAAAGGTGTGACGTACGAACCCGGGTAGTGGATCAGGGGGTCGCGCACAGGCCGCACGAAGCCCCCTGTGCCCCATTTCCTCCGCCGATATCCGGCGTCATGGGTCCACTAGGGGGCTTCGTAAGTGATGTGGGTCCTATGCGCGGCCTCACATCGGGCACGTAACAAACTCACCGGGCGTTGCGTCAGCAATGCGCAGGGTGAGGCTCCTGCGCCGGGAGGAGGAGATGGACGTCGCCGAACTCGTGCCAGAGGTAGCGGCCCCGTACCGCGGCGTCGTACGCGCTCCGCAGCGCGGGCCGTCCGGCGACCGCCTCCAGCATCAGCAGATGCGAGGCCTCGGGCTCGTGCAGGCCGGTGAGCAGCCCGTCCACGACCCGCACTCCCCGCGCGGGCGTCACCACGAGCCCGGTCCACCCCCCGGCGGCCCGCACGACCCCGTCGACGGCGGCCGATTCCAGGGCCCGCACCACCGTGGTCCCCACCGCGATCACCCGGCAGCCCTCGGCGCGGGCCGTGTTCACCAGGGCCGCCGTCGCCGCAGGGACCTCGAAGCGCTCCGGGTACGGCGGCTCGTGCGCCTCCGCCGACGACACCCCCGTATGAAGGGACAGCGGAGCGATCCGTACGCCCCGGTCGACCAGCTCCGCCACGAGCCGGGCCGTGAAGGGCCGCCCCGCGCTCGGCATCTCCGCCGAGCCCGCCCCGTCGGGGGAGGGGCGCGCGAAGACCGTCCGGTACGCCGACAGGGGCTGGTCCCGCTCCGTGTACCCGTACCGGATGGCCCGCCCGTACCGCCCGAGCAGCCCCGGCACGTCCACGTCCGCCCGCGCCCACCACAGCCGCCCGCTCCCCGGCACCAGCGGCTCCGCCAGCACCAGCCGCGCCCCGCCGGGCAGCCGCACGACCGCCCCCGCCGGACCGCCCCCACGCGGGCGCGTACTGCCCGACCCGTCCGGCGTCCGCAGCTCCACGGCCCACCGCCCGTCGTCCCCGCGGGTCGAGAAGTGCACCACCACCGGCTCCCCGGGCCCGGGCCCGGGAAGGTGCCCCGGGGGGTGTCCTGCCGACCACCCGTCCACCGCCGCCGCCAGCGTCGTCGACGTGTTCACGACGAGCACGTCCCCGGCCCGCAGCAGTGCCGGCAGCTCCCTGAAGGAGTGGTGCGACACCGCCTCGCCCCGCGACACGAGCAGCCGCACGTCGTCCCGGCCCCGCCCGGGCCCCCGCTGCTCGGCCGGCACCCGCGCCGACAGCTCCGCCGGCACCCGTACGGCGAGGCTCATCGTGTCTCCAGGAAGGCCGGCGCCGAGTACCGCCCGCTCGCCGGCCGCTCGTCGAGCAGCCGCAGGAAGACGGGGGCGACCTCGTCCGGTGTCGGCGTCCCCGACAGGTCCTCGCCGGGCTCCGCGGCCGCCAGCATGTCCGTCCGCATCCCGCCCGGGTCCACCCACCAGACCCGCAGCCCCGGCTCCTCCACCGCCAGGACCGCCGACAGCTGGTCGAGCGCCGCCTTCGTCGCCCCGTACGCGCCCCAGGTCCGGTACGCCTCCGCCGCCGCGTCCGAACTCAGATTGACCACCGCACCGGCGGGCGAGGTGCGCAGCAGGGGCAGCGCCTCCTGGAGGAGCCCCAGCGGAGCCACCACATTGACCTCAAGGGCGGCCCGGAACCCGTCCAGCGAGTGACGGTCGAGCGGCACGAGCGGCTCGGCGCCCAGGATCCCCGCGTTGTTCACCACCAGATCGAGCCCCCCGAGCTCCCGCGCCGCCGCCACGAGCTCCCGCCGGTGCGCCGCGTCCGTCACGTCCCCCGCCAGCGCCACCACCCGGGCGCCACGCGCGCGGGCCGCCTCCGCGCTCTCCTCCAGTACGTCCGCCTTGCGGGCGTCGAGCACCAGATCCCAGCCCTGCCCGGCAAGCGCCGTGGCCAGCGCCCGCCCGAGACCCCTCGACGCACCCGTGATGATCGCGACAGCCATGACGTCCATCCCCTCTTCCTTCTGGATGGCTCAAGCCTCCGGCCGCACCCCCGCCCACCGCCTCGTCCCCCGGCCCGGACCGCCAAGGGCACTTCGACCTAGGTCCCGAGACCTGCGCCGCCCTCGTCCCCGGGCGGATACGGACCGTCACACCCCGCCGGTACGGTGAACACATGAGCCATCGACCGAGCTCCGGCCTGGCCGCCGTGAGCACCGCCCTCCTGGCGATGAGCCGCCATCTGGAGGTCCGGGACGTCCTCAAGACGATCGTGGCCTCCGCCCGCGAGCTGCTCGACGCCGAGTACGCGGCCCTGGGCGTCCCCGACGACCACGGCGGCTTCGCCCAGTTCGTGGTCGACGGCGTCAGCGACGAGCAGTGGAAGGCCATCGGCCCCCTGCCCCGCCAGCACGGCATCCTCGCCTCGATGCTCCACAAGGCCGAGCCCGAGCGGCTCGCCGACGTCCGCGAGGACCCCCGCTTCGAGGGCTGGCCCGACGCCCACCCCGAGATGTCCGACTTCCTCGGCCTGCCCGTCCGGGACGGCGACGAGATCCTCGGCGCCCTCTTCCTCGCCAACAAGCGCTGCCCCAAGCCCGACGGCGGCTGCGGCTTCACCGCCGAGGACGAGGCACTCCTCTCGATCCTCGCCCAGCACGCGGCCATCGCCCTCACCAACGCCCGCCTGTACGAGCGCAGCCGCGAGCTCACCATCGCCGAGGAGCGCTCCCGCCTCGCCCACGAGCTGCACGACGCCGTCAGCCAGAAGCTGTTCTCGCTCCGGCTGACCGCCCAGGCCGCCGCCGCCCTCGTCGACCGCGACCCGGCCCGCGCCAAGGGCGAGCTCCAGCAGGTCGCCGCGCTCGCCGCCGAGGCCGCCGACGAGCTGCGCGCCGCCGTCGTCGAGCTCCGGCCCGCCGCCCTCGACGAGGACGGCCTCGTGCACACGCTCCGCACCCAGATCCAGGTCCTCGACCGCGCCCACTCCGCCCGGGTCACCTTCGAGAGCCCCGGGACCCGGGCCCTGCCGGCCGCCCAGGAGGAGGCCGTCCTCCGGGTCGCGCAGGAGGCCCTGCACAACGCCCTGCGGCACGCGGACGCGCGGCTCGTCGCGGTCTCCCTGACCCGCAGCGGCCAGGGCGCGCGGCTCACCGTCACCGACGACGGCAAGGGCTTCGACCCGCGTACGGTCCGCAGGGCCGGCCGCCACCTCGGCCTGGTCTCCATGCGGGACCGCGCGGGCGGCGTCGGCGGCCGGCTCACCGTGACCTCGGCCCCGGGCGAGGGCACCACGATCGAGATGGAGGTTCCCGGTGGCTGACAAGCCGATCCGTGTCCTGCTGGTCGACGACCACCAGGTCGTCCGCCGAGGCCTGCGCACCTTCCTGGAGGTGCAGGACGACATAGAGGTCGTGGGGGAGGCCTCCGACGGCGACGAAGGGGTCGCGAGGGCCGAGGAGCTCCGCCCCGACGTGGTCCTGATGGACGTGAAGATGCCGGGCACGGACGGCATCGAGGCGCTCAAGCGGCTCCGCGAGCTCGCCAACCCCGCCAGGGTCCTGATCGTCACCAGCTTCACCGAGCAGCGGACGGTCGTCCCCGCGCTCCGGGCAGGGGCCTCCGGATACGTCTACAAGGACGTGGACCCCGACGCCCTGGCCGGCGCGATCCGCTCCGTCCACGCCGGGCACGTCCTGCTCCAGCCCGAGGTCGCGGGCGCGCTCCTCGCCCAGGAGGACTCCCACGGGGGCACGGGGCGGGGGCCGTCCCTCACGGAGCGGGAGCGCGAGGTCCTCGGCCTGATCGCGGACGGCCGGTCCAACCGGGAGATCGCCCGCGCGCTCGTCCTCTCCGAGAAGACGGTCAAGACGCATGTCTCGAACATCCTGATGAAGCTCGACCTCGCGGACCGCACCCAGGCGGCGCTCTGGGCGGTGAGGCACGGCCTCACCCGCTGATGCGCCCCCTTCGCGCGCCGGAGCGCACGACCGTTCAGTCCTTCATACCGTCGTGTGTATGTCCCCCGTTCGGCGCAACCCGACGGGGGGTGGGGCGTTCTCCATGGCGTGCTGCGGCGGACCTGCCGCAGCGACGACCAGGAGGATGTACCAAGTGAAGAACCTCAAGAAGGCCGCTGCCCTCACCATGGTCGCCGGAGGCATCGTCGCCGCCGGTGCGGGCGTCGCCTCCGCGAACGCGGACGCCAACGGGCAGGCCCTCCACTCGCCGGGCGTCGCCTCCGGCAACCTGGTGCAGGTCCCGGTCCACGTCCCCGTGAACGTCTCCGGCAACACGGTCAACGTGATCGGCCTGCTCAACCCGGCCTTCGGCAACGGCGCCGTCAACGGCTGACGCCTCCCCGACCGAACCCCCGCCCCCGGCCGATCCCCCCGGGGCCGGGGGTTCGTGCCGGTGGTGGGCATACGTTCCGCGAAGGGCGGAACGGGTGGGCGCACCGGAACCACCGGCCTGCAGCCGCCCCACCACCTCAGCCGACCACGGCCCGCCGCACGGTTCCGCCGCCGAGGCGACCGACGTGGCGCCCACCTCCGGCCGCGCAGGCCTCAGAACCCGCGCTCCCGCTCCCTCTCCTCCACATACGCGTTGTACGCCGCGACCTGGGCCCGTCGTGCCACCCGTTCCACCGGCCGCAGCGCCGCCCCCCGCGCCGCCGGCCCCTCTTTGACGCGTCCCTCGCACCGCTCGGCCCCGGGGGCCTCTCGGGCTTCGGGGTCGCTGCGCCGGACTCCGTCCGCCGGGCCGGAGGTGGAGGCGCAGGCGTCAGAAGCCCCGGTCCCGCTCCCTCTCTTCCACGTACGCGTTGTACGCCGCGACCTGGGCCCGTCGTGCCACCCGTTCCACCGGCCGCAGCGCCGCCCCCCGCGCCGCCATCTCCGAGGCGCTCACCGCGCCCCCGTGCCCGTGGTCGTACGCCAGGTTCACCAGCAGGCCGATCCGCTGCGCCAGCTCCAGGACCCGCACCGCGCGCGGCGGATAGCCCGGGGCGAGCACCTCGCGCCCCACCTCCGCCCGCGCCCGGTACGCCTCGCGCGCCGCGTCCGCCGCCGGGCCCGAGGCCGCCACGTCGAGCCGGGTCAGCACCGCCGTCGCGTCCCGCAGCGCCTCCGCCAGCTCCCGCTCCGCCTCGCCGAGCGAGGGCACGTCGGCCGGCGGGGCCTCCCGTACGGCCAGGCACTGCCAGACCACCGAGACGTGCACATCACCCGCGGGACCGGCCTCGGAGACCTCCGGCACGAGACCGTACGGCGCACCGAAGCCCACCACCGCCTCCTCCGCCTCCAACGCGCGCGCGTTGAAGTCCGGCGGCCCGCTCAGCCCCAGCGGATGCCCCGGCGCCGGCAGCGCGACCCGCCAGCCGGTCACCCCGAGCCGCCGCAGCCGGCCCAGCGCGAGCGTCAGCCCCACCGGCCCCGCCTCACCCGGCAGCCCCTCGACGCGGTGCACCGCGTCCTCCCCGACAATCGCCGTCGCCGCCTCGTCGGGCGACACGGCCCCGGCCAGCAGGGCATTGCCCCAGGCGGCCAGACGTCCTGAGCGTGGTTCCGAAAGCATCCCCCCAGACTAAGGACTCAAAGGAAGCCCTACGGACCGGTCCGCTCCGTCGATAACGTAGGTTTTCCCCTGGACGCCGCGCCCACCGGCGCAAGGCGACGACAAGACTCGACCGCAAGGGGAGACAACGCGCTCATGAGCGATGTACTGGAGCTGGTGGACGTATCCGTGGTCCGCGACGGACGGGCTCTGGTGGACGAGGTCTCCTGGTCGGTCAAGGAGGGCGAGCGCTGGGTGATCCTCGGACCCAACGGCGCCGGCAAGACCACCCTTCTGAACATCGCCTCCAGCTACCTCTTCCCCACCAAGGGCACCGCCCGCATCCTGGACGAGCAGCTCGGCGGCGTCGGCACCGACGTCTTCGAACTCCGCCCCCGCATCGGCATGGCCGGCATCGCCATGGCGGAGAAGCTCCCCAAGCGCCAGACCGTCCTGCAGACCGTCCTCACCGCCGCGTACGGCATGACCGCCACCTGGCACGAGGACTACGACCCGGTCGACGAGGAGCGCGCCAAGGCCTTCCTCGACCGGCTCGGGATGAACGACTACCTGGACCGCAAGTTCGGCACCCTCTCCGAGGGCGAGCGCAAGCGCACCCTGATCGCCCGCGCGATGATGACCGACCCGGAGCTCCTCCTCCTCGACGAGCCCGCCGCCGGCCTCGACCTCGGCGGCCGCGAGGACCTGGTCCGCCGCCTCGGCCGTCTGGCCCGCGACCCGTACGCCCCCTCCATGATCATGGTCACCCACCATGTCGAGGAGATCGCCCCGGGCTTCACCCACGTCCTGATGATCCGCCAGGGCAAGGTCCTCGCCGCGGGACCCGTGGAGACCGAGCTCACCTCCCGCAACCTCTCGCACTGCTTCGGCCTGCCGCTCGTCGTCGAGCGCGTCGGCGACCGCTGGACCGCCCACGGCCTGCCCCTGAAGTGACCGGAGAGGGCACCGGCGTCCCGCACAGCCGCCCGCGCCCTGTCCCGGAAGGACCCCACCGCCCTACCATGACCACGTGGACATCGACGCGTGGGTCTGGTGGCTGATCGGCGCGGTGGGGCTCGGCATTCCGCTGGTCCTGACCGCGATGCCGGAGTTCGGCATGTTCTCCGTAGGAGCGGTCGCCGGGGCGGTGACCGCCGCCCTCGGCTTCGGCATCGTCACCCAGGTGCTCGTCTTCGTCGTCGTCTCCGTGGCACTCATCGCGGTGGTACGCCCGATCGCCGTCCGCCACCGCGACGGCGGTCCCGGAATCCGCACCGGCGTCGACGCCCTGAAAGGCCGTCAGGCCGTCGTCCTGGAACGGGTCGACGGCAACGGAGGCCGCATCAAGCTCGCCGGCGAGGTCTGGTCGGCCCGCACCCTCGACACCGGCCAGAGCTTCGAACCGGGCGAACAGGTCGACGTCGTGGAGATCGACGGGGCGACCGCCGTGGTCATGTGACGTCATGTGACCGAACCTCGCCCATGACGCTCCGCCATCTGGGAAACTCGATCATCGGAAGATACCCGGCAGACAACCGGCAGCGAAGGGCACGGGGAACACGATGTCAGCAGTCATCATCGTCCTGATCATTCTGGTGGTGCTCGTCTTCATCGCCCTGATCAAGACGATCCAGGTCATCCCGCAGGCGAGTGCGGCGATCGTGGAGCGCTTCGGCCGCTACACCCGCACGCTCAACGCAGGACTGAACATCGTCGTCCCGTTCATCGACTCGATCCGCAACCGGATCGACCTCCGTGAGCAGGTCGTCCCGTTCCCGCCGCAGCCGGTGATCACCCAGGACAACCTCGTCGTCAACATCGACACGGTCATCTACTACCAGGTGACGGACGCCCGGGCCGCGACCTACGAGGTCGCCAGCTACATCCAGGCGATCGAGCAGCTCACGGTCACCACCCTGCGCAACATCATCGGTGGCATGGACCTGGAGCGGACCCTCACCTCCCGCGAGGAGATCAACGCGGCCCTGCGCGGCGTCCTCGACGAGGCCACCGGCAAGTGGGGCATCCGCGTCAACCGCGTCGAACTCAAGGCCATCGAGCCGCCGACCTCCATCCAGGACTCGATGGAGAAGCAGATGCGCGCCGAGCGCGACAAGCGCGCAGCGATCCTCACCGCCGAGGGAACCCGCCAGTCCGCGATCCTCACCGCCGAGGGCGAGAAGCAGTCCGCGATCCTGCGCGCCGAGGGTGAGGCCAAGGCCGCCGCGCTCAAGGCCGAGGGCGAGGCGCAGGCCGTCCGCACGGTCTTCGAGGCCATCCACGCGGGCGACCCGGACCAGAAGCTCCTCTCGTACCAGTACCTCCAGATGCTCCCGAAGATCGCCGAGGGCGACGCCAACAAGCTCTGGATCGTGCCCAGCGAGATCGGCGACGCGCTCAAGGGCCTCTCCGGCGCCTTCGGCAACGTCGGCGGCGGCACCCCCGGCTTCAACGTCAAGGGCGCGGCGGCCGAACGGCGAGACGAACCCTCGGTCGACTGACGCGTACACGTAATTCGTGCATGATCAGTAACGAGCCCCTCGACCCTGACGACGTCAGGGCGGGGAGGCGACTCACTGACCATGTAAGGAGATGGCGTTGTCCATCTGGGAAGCCCTGGCAGTCTTCGCCGCCGGCATCGGCGCCGGCACCATCAACACGATTGTCGGATCGGGAACGCTGATCACGTTCCCGGTCCTCCTCGCGACCGGACTCCCCCCGATCACCGCGAACGTCTCCAACGCCCTCGGCCTCGTGCCCGGCTCCATCAGCGGGGCCATCGGCTACCGCCGCGAACTCGGGGGCCAGAAGTCCCGCGTCCTGCGACTCGGCGCCGTCGCCCTCGCCGGCGGCCTCATCGGCGCCATCCTGCTCCTGGCCCTGCCGTCCGAGGCCTTCGACGCGATCGTCCCCGTCCTCATCGGCCTCGCGCTCGTCCTGGTCCTGTTCCAGCCCCGCATCGCCGCCGCCGTGAAGCGCCGCCGCGAACAGACCGGCACCGAGGCCCACCCCGACGGCGGCCCCGTGCTCCTCGTCGGCCTCTTCTTCGCCAGCATGTACGGCGGATACTTCGGCGCCGCCCAGGGAGTCCTCTACCTCTCCCTCATGGGCCTGCTGCTCCACGACGACCTCCAGCGCATCAACGCCGTCAAGAACATCCTCGGCGCCCTGGTCAACGGAATCGCAGCCGTCTTCTTCCTCTTCGTCGCCGACTTCGACTGGACGGCCGTCCTGCTCATCGCCGTCGGCTCCACCCTCGGCGGCCAGCTCGGCGCCAAGGTGGGCCGCAAACTGCCCCCCACGGTCCTGCGCGGGGTGATCATCGCGGTCGGCATCGTGGCGATCCTCCAGCTGACCCTCGGCTAGCCGCAACGACGGAAGGGCCCGCCTCCCCCAAGGGAGACGGGCCCACCCGTTCACACGTCTACGCGTCTACGCGTCTAAGCGGCCGAGTTGGCCAGCCACTCCGGCAGCTCCGACCGCTCGCTCGCCCGCATCGCGAGCAGCATCGCGTCCGCCGGGGTCGGCTCGAACGGCTGGTGCAGCAGCGGCATCCCCGCCTGCTCCGGCGTCCGGTCGGCCTTGCGGTGGTTGTCCTCGGCACAGGAAGCGACCGTATTCAGCCAGCTGTCCCCACCGCCCTGCGCCCGCGGCACCACGTGGTCGACCGTCGTCGCCCGCCGCCCGCAGTACGCGCACCGGTGCTGGTCCCGGACCAGCACCCCCCTCCTCGACCACGGAGCCTGTCTTCGGAACGGCACCCGTACGTACCGGCAGAGCCTGATCACCCGGGGCACCGGGAGATCGACGGCGGCACCCCGCACCCTCAGCTCGGGATGGGCCTGCTCGACGACGGCCTTGTCCTGTAGGACAAGCACCACCGCACGGTTGAGTGTGACCGTCGACAGCGGCTCGAAGCTCGCGTTCAGTACCAGCGTGTCCCGCATGTTGCCCACCTCCCGTGTGCCGGCCCCAGCCCCGGAAGGGGTCTTCGGGCTTGGATCAACGATGGCCGGGCCGGCCGGGTCGGACAACGCAATTTCCTGCGCAACAAAAGATGCCCGCTTCTGATCTCTCCAAGACCAGAAGCGGGCAAACAACTGACGAACGATCAGCCTTGCGCGGGATCCTCGTACTCACCCACGAGCTGGGCACGCCCGAGGGTGTGGAAGCGAAGATTGAACCCGACCGCCGCGGGCGAGGCGTCGGCGTCCGGACCGAGCCTCTCCTGATCCACCGCGTACACCGTGAAGACGTACCGGTGCGGCCCGTCCCCCTTCGGCGGAGCGGCACCGCCGAAGTCCTTCGAGCCGTAGTCGTTCCGCGCGTGGACCGCACCGGCCGGCAGCCCCTCGAACGACCCCGATCCGGCACCCACCGGCAGCTCCGTCACCGACACCGGTATGTCGAACAGCACCCAGTGCCAGAACCCGCTGCCCGTCGGGGCGTCCGGGTCGAAGCAGGTCACGGCGAAGCTCTTCGTCTCCGCGGGGAACCCCTCCCAGCTCAGCTGCGGCGAGGTGTTCCCCGCCGCGTACACCTGAGCGTCCTTCAGGACCCCGCCCGCCGCGACGTCGTCGCTCACCACGGTGAACGCTGCCACCGGCGGATGGAAGTCGTGGGGGAGCGGCGCCCTCTTGCCCTCGGACACGTCGAGTACCTCCGAATCGTCCGTCAACGCTGACGGGCCGAGCCTAGAGCCAGTTGCGACGGCCGCCGACCTCGGCGAGCCACTGGTTCAGGTAGGCCGCCCAGTCCGTGGTGTGGAAGTCGTGCAGCCCCACCTTGAACGCACGGAAGGAGTCGCTGCCCTCGGTGAACAGACCCGGCTTCTTGTCCATCTCCAGGACGACGTCCATCTCACGGTCGTCCGCGACGAAGCTGACCTCGACCTGGTTCAGACCCCGGTACTGCTGCGGCGCGAAGAACTCGATCTCCTGGTAGAAGGGCAGCCGCTGCCGCGTCCCCCGGATGTGCCCGCGCTCCATGTCCGCGCTCTTGAAGCGGAAGCCCAGTCCGATGAAGGCGTCCAGGATCGCCTGCTGCGCCGGCAGCGGGTGCACGTTGATCGGGTCCAGGTCACCCGAGTCCACGGCCCGGGCGATCTCCAGCTCGGTCGTCACCCCGATGTTCATCCCGCGCAGCTGCTGCCCGGCGATGGTCGTCACCGGCGTCTCCCACGGAATCTCCAGACCGAACGGCACCACGTGCACCGCCCCGGGCTGCACCTCGAAGGCCCCGCCCAGACGCACCTTCACGAACTCGATGTCCTGCTTGTGCTCCTGGTCACCGCCCTCGACCTCGACACGCGCCTGCAGCCCGACGGACAGCCCCTCGATCTGCTGCGCGACCGAACCACCCTGGATCCGCACCTCGCCCTGGACGACCCCACCCGGGACGACGTTCTCCTCGGTGAGCACCGTCTCCACGGTGGCCCCACCGGCACCCAGGCTCGCGAGCAGCTTCTTGAATCCCATGACTTCCACTCCTTCTAGGGTCCTGACCCCTACATACGCGCGACGACCGTAGCCGGTTCCCCACTACCCTCGGACGCCATGAGCGAGAGCCCCGACCGTACGCCGCTCCCGCGGGCCTTCTTCGACCGCCCCGTACTGGAGGTGGCCCCCGATCTCCTGGGCCGCACGCTCGTCCGCAACACGGACGAAGGCCGGATGGAACTCCGCCTCACGGAGGTGGAGGCGTACGCCGGCGCGATCGACCCCGGCTCCCACGCCTTCCGGGGCCGTACGGACCGGAACGCCGTCATGTTCGGACCCCCCGGGCACGCGTACGTCTACTTCACGTACGGCATGTGGCACTGCCTGAACCTGGTGTGCGGCCCCGAGGGACACGCGAGCGGTGTCCTCCTGCGCGCGGGTGAATTCATCGAGGGCGCCGAGCAGGCCCGCCCGCGCCGCCGCTCGGCCCGCTCCGACCACGAGCTGGCGAAGGGCCCGGCCCGCCTGGCGACCGCCCTCGACATCGCCCTCTCCCTGAACGGCACGGACACCTGCGCAGGTCAGGACGGACCGCTCGCCCTCCTCACCGGCACGCCCCCCGCCCCGGACCGCATCAACAGCGGCCCCCGCACGGGCGTCGGCGGCGACGGGGCCCCGCACCCCTGGCGTTTCTGGATCACCGAGGACCCGACGGTGAGCCCGTACCGCGCCCACACGCCCCGCAAACGTCGCCTTGACTCGGGCAACCGGACCCCGTAACGTAGCCCGAGCCGCTGGAAACGGTCTGCTTGTTCGAGCACCCCGCAGCGGCCACCCACTACTCAAGATGACTCCCCAGCAGGGGCGTATTTCGGCATGCCGGAATTCGAATTCGATTGGCTCGATTATGAGTCGCCGAAGAAATCAGCTAACGTAGTGGACACGCCGGAAGGGCCCGGAGCGAAAGCGAAAGGGACCGGAAAGCACCGAGGAAATCGGATCGGAAAGATCTGATAGAGTCGGAAACGAAGGAAGCGCCCGGAGGGCCTGGAAACAGGAACGAAGGAAGCGTCCGCACCTTGAGAACTCAACAGCGTGCCAAAAATCAACGCCAGATTAGTTGATACCCCGTCCATCTTCGGATGGTCGAGGTTCCTTTGAAAAAGTCCACCCCTCGGGGTGGCACACTACAGCGAGGACGCTGTGGACAGCGGGCCATATTCCGGCCTGCCTGTCCCGCTCAACGCGAGTGTCTCACCGGATTACCGGTAAACATTCACGGAGAGTTTGATCCTGGCTCAGGACGAACGCTGGCGGCGTGCTTAA